>NZ_CABVHQ010000050.1 GCF_902497895.1 Pseudomonas fluorescens | reverse complement strand
GTATCTACACAACTTTGAAATCTGTGAAGGACTACGCCCGTAGCAGCTGCCGAGCCTGCGAGGCTGCGTTCGGCCGCGAAGCGGTCGTAAAATCAGGCAACACGCTTTTTCAGGTAAACCGCGGGCATAGGATTTGCGACGACTGCGTCCTCGAACGCAGCCTCGCAGGCTCGGCAGCTGCTACGGACTCAGCCCTACGCCGTATTCCAATGGTTGTGTAGATACCTATGCACAGAAGGCTCGGCGTCAATCCTGCTTCTGCCGCTACAATGCCCGCTCTTGCAAGGAGCCTGCATGTCCACCCTGATCACCGACTGGCGTCACCGCCTGACCCATCACCGCGTCTGGGCCCTCGCGGTGCCGATGATTGTGTCGAACATTTCCGTTCCGCTGGTGGCGCTGGTCGACAGTACGGTGATCGGCCACCTGCCCCACGCCCACCAACTCGGCGCGGTGGCGATCGGGGCCAACCTCTACGTGTTCCTGGCCTGGTCCATGGGCTTTCTGCGCATGGGCTCCACCGGGTTCGCCGCCCAGGCCGCCGGGCGGGCAGACGGTGCGGCGCTTCGGCAAATCCTGTTGCAGGGGTTGCTGTTGGCCATGGGCCTGGCGCTGCTGCTCGGAATCATTGGTGTGCCGCTGAGCGGCGTCGCCTTGCAGCTGATGCAACCTTCCGCCGAACTCGACCAGATGACCCGGGACTTCTTCCATACCCGGCTATTCGGGCTGCCAGCAGCACTGGCCAGTTTTGCCCTGGTGGGCTGGTTCCTCGGCACCCAGAACGCGCGCGCGCCGCTGGCGATTCTGCTCAGTACCAACCTGGTGAACATCGCCCTGAACCTGTGGTTCGTCCTTGGCCTGGAGTGGGGTGTGGTCGGCTCGGCACGGGCCTCGGTCATCGCCGAATGGACCGGCGCCCTGATCGGTCTGGCCATGAGCCGCAACGCCTTGCGGGCCTACCCGGGGAATATCGCCTGGGCCGCGCTTGGGCTGTGGCAAAGCTGGCGACCGTTGCTGGCGGTCAATCGAGATATCTTCATTCGCAGCCTGGCGCTGCAATCGGTGTTTTTCCTGATCACCGTGCAGGGCGCACGACTGGGCGACGCGACGGTTGCGGCCAATGCCCTGCTGCTCAATGGCTTGCTGCTGACCGCCCATGCGCTGGACGGCCTGGCCCATGCCGTGGAAGCCCTGTGCGGGCACGCCATCGGCGCCCATGACCGGCAGGCCTTGCGTCGCTCACTGGTGGTGGCCGGTGGTTGGTCGTTGCTGATCAGCCTGGGCTTCGCCCTGTTGTTCCTGGTGACCGGCCATCTGTTCATCGAGATGCAGACCGACATCCAGAGTGTGCGCGAAACAGCCTTCAGTTATTTGCCCTACCTCGCCGTACTGCCACTGATTGCAGTCTGGAGTTACTTGCTCGATGGCCTGTTCATCGGTGCGACCCGAGCCCGGGAAATGCGCAATGGCATGTTGTTGAGCGTCATCCTGTCGCTGCCGTTTGCCTGGGCTCTGCAGGGCTTCGGCAACCACGGCCTGTGGCTGACATTTCTACTGTTCATGCTGCTACGAAGCCTGACCCTCGGCGCTTTTGCCTGGCATCTGCGCAAGAACGACGGCTGGTTCAGCGCCCGCCACCACTGATCGAAGCACTCCGTTCAGGGGCGATGACCCTCCCAGGTATGGCGCAGGTGCTCAAGGCGCTCACGCGGGGTGCTGCCGCTCAATCGCTCGGGAACACTGGCCGTCGGGTAACGCAGACGCAGTTGCAACCAGTCATCGAGCACAGCATTGTCCCGAAAGCCGTGCTTGAGCCCCTCCTCCAGATGGCACCAGATAGTGCTGTAGTCACTTCCCGTCGAACGACTCCAATAATAGGCGTGGCGTTCCAGCAGGCATGTCTGCAGCTTGTCTTGCTGGCGGCGGCTCAGGCCGGGCTCGATGACCAGCTGGCTGCCCGCCAGCCGTGGATTCACCAGGTGTTGCCAACCCAGGCTGCCCACCGCCTTGTCGGCCCAGGTGCCGCCATACCAATACAGCTGGCTGATCGGCCCCAACCAGCTACTCAGTTCGCGGGCGTCACAGGCATCGAAAAAATAACTCGCGGTCTGTGGGTTGTAGTAGCTCAAGAGGCCTTTGTAGTGCAGCCCCAAGGTGACGGTGAGCATCCGTCGCAGATGCGTCAACAGCTCCTGTAACGGTGCCGCGCTGACCAGGAACAATCCCGGCCAGGCCTGTGGATCGGACTGACTGAGCGCAACCAGCGGCGAGTGTTGATCCAGCGCGACTAATAACGGCCCATGCCCGCTCAGCGAATGCAGGTCGGTACTCTCGAACAGGGCCTGGCAGTGGATGGCGGCAAAGTGTTGACGCAACAGCAGGCCTGACTCCGCAGAGCCCGGCAGATCGAGCAACAACCATTGCGCTGCGTGCCTTGGCATCTCGGCCACGCTCATACCCCACCACTTTTACCGGGCCGGGCCAGCAAACGACAGGTGCAGACGCTTTGTTTGCAGTGGCTGAAGCTGCCGCCTTCCGGCAGCAAGCACAGCAACACCAGAGGATGGCTAGCCTGCACCAGCGCCAGCAAGCCCTCCGGGTCAGATAGGGTTGGCGGTGGATCTGTTATCGGGACGCTGACGGACGATGGCGGCCGCGCCTCGAGAATGATCTGCGCACTGGACAGCCTGAGACCCGTTGCGCCGAGCGTGATCGCACTGTTGCCGACCTTGAAGAGCATTTCACTGCCGGCGTCGAACCTCAGCTCAATCTCGCCTGACAGCTGGATGCTTTGCCCGGCCCCGACAAATTTCTCGGGATCGAGGTGGGCCTGCAGTAATGCCAGCCCCGCGCACGGCTCAGCGGCAACAGGACTGGTCTTATCTGTCGATGCAGTCTGCACCCCGCCTCCCGATTGCGGCAGGCAACCAATGATCAGAGGCCGGTCCGGATCACCCTGGGCAAAACTGACCAGTACTTGCATGCCGGCCTTCACCTTTTCAATCGCTTCGCCTGCAAGCTCGTTCGATACGGGCACCCAACAGGGGCTTTGATTTGAGCCCTGCCCCTGATACAGCCAGTCAAACTGCAGCGGGATCATTCCCTGAGGAGCTTCCAGCGCTGGCGCGGGATCGACTACCCAGGCTCGCTGGATGCCGCTCATTCGCGGTTCTGGCAACGACCTGGCAGCCACGAAGGAAGCTTCCCGGGACGTAGCGCGGAAATGATTGCGGTACTGACACACCGATGGCCGCTCACCGGCAAACGTCTCGCTCGGACCTGAAGCCGGTGCCTGATACCCCTGATGCTGGATGCTGGTCAGCAGCCAGAGGCGGTTCCAATCGGTAAAAGGGTGTCCGGACAAGCGCATGAGTGAACCACTGCGCAGCCCGGCGAGATCGCTTTGGCCCTCGGCGACGCACTCGGCCCGGTCAGCGAATTCATCTGCCCTGAGTTGTGCGCTCACACTGAATTGCCGGATCCCGGGAGACTGCCCTTCAGCCAAATAAACGCAGCTGTCGCTTCGACTGGAACTCCTCTGTGTATCGGCAAACACCACGCAATGACCGCACCGTTGATGCTCAAAGTGGTAGTGAATACTTTCTTGCGCACACAAGCGCTGGAGAAACTGCAAATCCGATTCTCGATGCTGGGTACAGTAATCCCGCGCCCGATAGTCGCCCGTCAGCTCAAGACAATACCCCCCCTCACGAATACCGTGTTCGTGCAGCACCCGGCTGATGATTTCAGGCACCGTGAGCCGAGTGAAAATGCGCTGGCTGTAACGCTGTGCCAGACACGCCAGCTTCGGCCCCAGCCGCACACGACAAAACCTTTGCGGGGCGTAATGATTGTCTTGGCCAAGCCCGTGAATCTGCCCATGAATACCGCCCTGGCCGTTGATGAAATGAAGGTAGGCGCTGCGATACATGAGCCCCCCAGGTCCAGTTGCGGGTCATCGATGATCAGGAGCAACTCGAACACGAAGGGTTCGCTGATGGATTCGGTGCCCGTAAAGGACAAAACGTCAAGGGGATAGGGCAGGCCCGTTATGTCCAGACGAAAGAACGGTTCGCTGACTGGATTGGACATCAAGGTTTCTCTACAGGAAGGCGACCGGGGATTCTCGCTGAGAGACATGGCCGAGTAGAGAGCAAGAGCACAAGTTAGGAAGAGGACTACATGAAATGCAGAGTGAGCCGTCGAAAGCGCCAATAATCCAGGCCGATTGCGCATGAAAAATAAAGAGAGGTCGCACCAGGCTATCTGTAAAAACACACGAACTGCAGTGAATTTTCAGACAACCTGGGCCAACTGATTGCTAACTCAAGACGACAGGTAAGACGAACGCGTCAAACCCAGACGCAGGGCATCGAGGTACTGGGTACGCTCGGCGGCGCTGATCTTCGCGCTGGCGACTTTGTCGCGGTAGTGAGTCATCAACTCCTCCGGGGACAAATGCACATAGCGCAACATGTCTTCGATGGTGTCGTGAGTTTCGATACCGGCGCTGTACACCGAGCCATCCTGGTTCTGGTAGAGGTTCACCGAGTCGGTATCCCCGAACAGGTTGTGCATATCCCCGAGGATTTCCTGATAGGCGCCTACCAGGAAAACCCCCAGCAGGTAATCTTCACCGTCGTTCAGCGCATGCACCGGCAGGCTGGTCTCGATGCTCTGCTCATCGACGTACTGCTTGATCTTGCCATCGGAGTCGCAGGTCAGGTCTTGCAGCACGGCACGGCGCAGCGGCTCTTCGTCGAGACGGTGCAGCGGCAGGATCGGCAGCACCTGGCCGATCGCCCAGGTGTCCGGCAGGCTCTGGAATACCGAGAAGTTGCAGATGTACTTGTCGGCGAGCTTGTCGTTGAGTTCGTCGAGCACCTGACGGTGGGAACGCTGACGGGCCTTCAATGAGTTGTGCAGGCGACGGCAGACAGCGAAATAGCACTGTTCGCCCAGGGCTTTCTCGGCCAGGCTCAGTTTGCCATCGGCATACTGGGTGGCAATATCGCTCATGTAGTGCGTGGCGCGCCAGTAGGTCTCGGTGACCATTTCAATGTCGGTCGGGCCCAGCAGGTCCACCAGCCATTGCACGGTTTCCGGCAGGTTTTCCTTGTTTTCGATGACTGGCACGTCGTCGTTGTGCTTCTCGACGTCGGTCACCTGGACCACCAGCATGGCGTGGTGGGCGGTCAGCGAGCGGCCGCTTTCAGAGAAGATGTTCGGATGCGGCAGGTTCTGCGCGTCGCAGAATTCCTTGAGCATGCCGACCACGACACCGGCGTAGTCGTCCATGTCGTAGTTGATCGAGCTGGCATTGCGCGAGTGGGTACCGTCGTAGTCGACACCCAGGCCGCCGCCAACGTCAATGTGATCGACCGGCAGGCCAAGGTTGCGCAACTCGCCGTAGTAACGGATCGCCTCCTTGAAGCCGTGCCGGTAGTCATCCAGGTTGGCGATCTGCGAGCCCATGTGGAAGTGCAGCAAGCGAATGCCCTGGTCCAGGCCGGCTACGCGGAAACGCTCGACTACCGACAGTAGTTGCGCAGCGGACAGACCGAACTTGGATTTCTCACCGCCGGTGTCAGCCCACTTGCTCGAGGCCAGGGACGACAAACGCACCCGCAGACCGACCTGTGGCTTGACCTTGAGCGAGGCAGCTTCTTCAATCACCAGGCCGACTTCGGATTCTTTCTCGATCACGATGAATACGTTGTGACCGAGCTTCTGGCCCATCAGCGCCAGGCGAATGAATTCGCGGTCCTTGTAACCGTTGCAGACGATGGTCCCGCCCTTGGGCGCCAGGGCCAGTACCGCCAGCAATTCCGGCTTGGAACCGGCTTCCAGACCGATGGAAACGTTCTGGGTGGCGATGATGCTCTCGATCACCGCTTCCTGCTGGTTGACCTTGATCGGGTACAGCGCGGTGTACTTGCTCTGGTATTCCAGACGCTCGATATTGGCGTCGAATGCGCCAGTCAGCTGCCGTACGCGGTCTTGCAGGATATCCGGGAAGCGCACCAGCAGCGGCAAGGACAGGCCGCTCTTACGCAGCTCCTCGACTTGCTCGTACAGATCGATAGGCGAGCTGTTCGGGCCGTTCGGACGAACTTCGACGCGACCGGCATCATTGATCGCGAAATACCCGGCCCCCCAATGGCGAATCCCGTAAACACTGCGGCTGTCCGCAACTGTCCATTGGCTGCCATCGTCTTTGCGTGTGCGTCGTACGGACATCGAAGTCCCCTATAAATGAAGTCATAGAGCGTCACCTGAGATCAGGCTGGCGCAGTCTGAAGAATGAAAATGACGATTAGCCTGCATTCGAGGGGGATAGACCTCGCCTACAGCGCAGAGTTTAGAAACCGGTCATGAACAGGCTCTGTGAAAACCATGGAGACGACGGCAAACCTGAATCGGATCAGGACTGCGTCAAGTCGGGGTGGTCTTCACAGAGGCTGCTAACCGCCGGATTTCTTCGCTTTGAAACCGAGTTTGATCAGCTCTGCCAAGAGTAGTTCGACATGCTCGCCCTGGATCTCGATAACCCCGTCTTTCAACGTGCCACCGGTGCCGCAACGCTTTTTCAGGGTCGTGGCAAGCGCACCGAGCGCGTCTTCAGCCAACGGCACGCCGGTGATGGTGGTCACCGTCTTGCCGCCACGGCCCTTGTTTTCGCGACGCACGCGAGCAATGCCGTCGCCGGCAGGGATAACGGTTTGTTTGCAGATACAGGCATCCACCGGCTGGCTACAGTCCGGGCAATGTCGACCTGCGTCGGTGGAAAATACCAGGCCACCAAGGGCGGCGAAGGATGCGGCTTTTTTGGCCACCGGCAATCCTCTTGGGAGGACAAAGACTGGTCGCTGCACTTTGGCAAGTGCCATCGACCGCGAAGCCCCACTCAGGCAGGGGCAGCGCTACTGAACCGGGTAACCCTGCGTAGGAGCTGACGAGTGCAACGAGGCTGCGATCTTTGATTTTGACTCAAAAGCAAAGTCAAAAGATCGCAGCCTGCGGCAGCTCCTACAAAAAGCAAAACCGGTCCAGCTTGAAAAAGGTCGCGCAGTGTAACGGCAAAAAGCCGACTTGCTAAGAGCCAATCGGCGCCAATTTATGCATCTTTTGCGACGTCTGCGCCTTGTGCGCGCAGATAACGTTTCAAGGCTGCCAGAGAGTCCGGGCAATAAGGCCTTTGCGCAATATCCTGCATGACCTGCTCGATCGGCATAAAGCGCGCTTCCAGAACTTCTTCAGGCTGCAAGCGCAACGGCCCGTCCCAGACCGCCGAAAACGCCGAACACCAGAGTCGATTGCCGGTGTCTTCAAAGAAAAAGTGATCATGGGCGGTCAACTCGACACCGCTCACTCCCAGCTCTTCTTCCAGCTCACGGGCCGCCGACTCGGCGTAGGTCTCGCTCGCCAGTACCATGCCGCCGGCCGCCACGTCCCAGAAACCTGGGTAGATGGCTTTACTCAGGGTACGCCGATGCACGCACAGCTCACCGGCAGAATTGAACAGCATGATGTAGGTACCGCGACCGATCAGCCCGCGCTCGCGCAGATCGGAGCGGACCAGGGCGCCGAGCAGGTTGTCCTGCTCATCGACCCAGGCAATCTGTTCGGCATCCGAGGCCGCGCGATGTGCGTCCTCATTAGAGGTAGCGACCATGACTCAGCCCTGAGAAAGCAATTGACGCAAATCGATGACCGCCGCGTTGGCCCGCGAAATATAGTTGGCCATGACCAGCGAGTGATTAGCCAATACACCGAAGCCGCTGCCGTTGAGGATCATTGGGCTCCAGACCGGTTCCTGGGAGGCTTCCAGCTCACGAATGATCTGGCGCACGCTGACCGTGGCGTTCTTCTTGGCCAGGATATCGGCAAAGTCAACTTCGATGGCGCGCAGCAAGTGGGACAACGCCCAGGCTTGGCCGCGAGCTTCGTAGAATACGTTGTCGATCTGCATCCAAGGGGTTTCCACCACCTCTTCATCCACCTGTGGCACCTGGCCCGGGGCCACGACTTCGGTTTTCAGCGCAGTGTTGAGCTTGACCCGGCCGACGCTGGCCGACAGCCGTTGCGACAGCGAACCCAGACGGGTGCCCACATCACCCAGCCAATTGTTCAGGTTATCGGCACGGGAATAGAACAGCGCGCTCTTCTGGTTCGGATCGGACAAACGGGTCTGGTAACGGGTCAGGGATTTCATCCCTTCCTCATACTCGGACTCACTGGAAGGCAGCACCCAGCTTCTGTTGTCGAAATTGAAACGCGGTTCGGCCTTGGCCAGATCAGCGTCCTCGGTGGACTGCGACTGGGAACGGGCGAAATCCTTACGCAGGGCACGGCTCAGGTCACGCACCTGCACCAGCACCCCGTATTCCCAGCTCGGCATATTGTCCATCCACAAGCCCGGCGGAAAACGGTCGTTGGAAATATAGCCACCCTGCTTGGTCAGCAGCGTACCGGCAACGGTCTTCAGGGTTTCCACCGTGGTGTAACCGATGACCATCTGCTTGCCTTGCCTCTCGGCCTCCATCTGGGCGTTTTGCTGAACCGGAAACAATGCCGGTTCCTGGCTCCAGTACCAGCCCAGGACAATGGTCACCAGCAGGTAAAGGGCGAGCAACGTAGCCAGGGCGCGGCTGAACAGCAAACCACCGAAATAACTGCGGGTTGCCGATTTCGGTTCAGCGGCCCGTTCAGGCGCGCTGCCTGCGCGGTTCTTCCAGTCCAGCATGGCTATATCCTTTCGATCTCGGAATTCATAGGTTCGACAGTAACCCTACCCCATCGTGCCTCGGCCCGAGCGGATTTATCGCTCGCAATACCTGGCGTCGCACAATAGGCGCGGATCACCGGCCCACTATAAATGAAGCACAGTCGCGAGCCTATGCGACCAGTCGGTCAGCAACCGAATAGTGTCACTGCACCGTTTATTGACGTGCGACACTCATCCAACTGAAAAGAGGTGCTAGCATAGAGCCACTATTGAATCTCAGCATGCCCCCTACCTAGTTGTCAGGATATGACCGAGCCAGAAGACCCCAGCCGTGAGCGCCTCAAGCACCACTTTGCCCAGCGGGTCATTCATCAGGCACGTCAAATTCTTGAGATATGGCAACGCCTGCAGCGCAGTGAATGGTCTAGCGTCGACCTGTCCGAGCTGAGCGAAGCCAACTTGCGCCTGCTGCGGTTTGCCGAACGATTCGAACAACCCGAACATGCTCAGCTGGCGCGCAGTATCGGCGATTCGCTGCACGCGGTGGATGCCAACCGCGGGCGCCTGAGTAGCGGACTGATTACCGATCTCAATCGCTTGATGCAACGCTTGTCGCGCACCGGCCTGCGGCATGGCGACCAGCTCGAACAAACCTTCCTGCCACCGCTGCGCAAGCCGATCTACGTGATGCTGCAGGATCACGGCCGCGCCGAGCGGCTGGCCAAGCAGCTTGAGTTCTTCGGACTCAGTGCTCAATCACTGGACAGTGTCGCGGCGTTTCGCTCCTCGCTGGTGGAGCGGCTGCCCGCTGCGATTGTCATGGATGTCGACTTCTGCGGCACCGGCATGGGCCTGAAACTGGCGGCCGAAGCCCAGGAAGGCCTGGAGCACAAGTTGCCCCTGCTGTTCTTCAGCCTGCACGAAACCGACACCCCGACCCGTCTCGCGGCCGTGCGCGCCGGCGGTCAGGAATTTCTGACCGGCACCCTCGAAGCTTCGAGCCTGCTGGAAAAAATCGAAGTGCTGACCTGCGTCGCCCAGTACGAACCGTACAAAGTGCTGATCATTGATGACTCCCGGGCCCAGGCCCTGCACACCGAACGCTTGCTCAATAGCGCCGGGATCATCACCCGGACCCTGATCGAGCCGATCGAGGCGATGGCCGAGCTGGCGGACTTCCAGCCAGACCTGATCATCCTCGATATGTATATGCCGGCCTGTACCGGTACCGAACTGGCCAAGGTCATACGCCACAACGACCGCTACGTCAGCGTGCCAATCATCTACCTGTCGGCCGAAGACGACCTGGACAAGCAGCTCGACGCCATGAGCGAAGGCGGCGACGACTTCCTGACCAAGCCGATCAAACCGCGTCACCTGATCACCACCGTGCGCAACCGTGCGGCCCGGGCACGCAGTCTCAAGGCGCGGATGATTCGCGACAGCCTGACCGGCCTGTATAACCACACCCATATCCTGCAATTGCTCGAAGATTGCAGCTTTCGCGCTCGTCGCGAAAGCAAGCCGCTGAGCTTTGCGATGCTCGACATCGACCATTTCAAACGGGTCAACGACAGCCACGGCCACCCTATGGGCGACCGTGTGATCAAGAGCCTGGCGCTGTTCCTCAAGCAACGCCTGCGCAAGACCGACTTCATCTGGCGTTATGGCGGCGAAGAGTTCGCCATCGTCATGCCCGACACCGATGTCGAATCGGCCTACAAAGTGCTCAATGAAATCCGCCAGCGTTTTTCCGAAATTCATTATCCAGCACAACCTCAGGATCTCTGGTGCACCTTCAGCGCCGGCGTCGTAGAGCTGCGCGAGGGCTCCGACAGCCTGATGATGGCCAGCCAGGCAGATCAAGCGCTGTACCGCGCCAAGCACGCCGGACGCAACTGTGTGCAAGTCGCTCTGGCATAAAAGCAAAGTGCCACCTTTTCCTCTGAATCCACCGAGCCGGTCATAACCTTGTAACAGAAACGCAATAACTTCAGGCGCTTACCGTTCCGTCGTTGGTAGACCCTAGATGCGCCTGAAGCTGCTGACCAATCTCAACACCCTCCTCTTAGTCGCCGTTTGCCTCGCCCTGGGTGCCACGCTCTGGTGGTCGCAACGCGCGCTGGAGCGCCCCTACCTGCTGATGGAACGTTACCTGGGCCTGTCCCAGCAGTTCCAGAATCAGGTGGCGCGCAATATCCAGGACTATCTGGCCAGTGGCGATGCACTGCGCCTGAGCAGTGCCGGCCAGGCCATCGAAACCCTGCAAAGGGAGCTCGACGAATTGCCGGACGAGCTAGCCCAAAGCTTGCGCCCAAGCCTTTCGAGCCTGGGCGAGTTCAGCAAGACCGAGCTGTTGGCCGCGGGCAAACTCGCCGGCGATCCGCAAGCCTTGCTGCTCCAGGCCGAGCGCGAGCTGGGCGGCAACCTGGAACAACTCAGCCAATACGCCACGGGCGCCGATAACCCGAATGCCACAGGCTATTTGCCGTTGTTGCTGGCGGCGTCGCAGCACCTGGCCAAGCTGTCGCTGGCCCGGGACAAACTGGTCAGCAGCGGCCGTAGCGAGCTGGCGGCGGATGTCGAGCGTGAAGTCAGCAACATCCGCAGCCAGGCCGAGCAATTGGAGGCCTTGGCATTGTTAGGCGTCAGCGCCAGCAGCGAATCGAACAGCGACGACTTCGCCGCCATGATGGGGCTGGAGAACACTGAAAAAAGCCTCGTCGAAGATACTGGCATCGGCCTCAAGCGCGAACTCAACAGTCTGCTGACACGCTACCCCGCCGAGCTCGCCCGTACTCGCCAGCAGATCCAGCAACGGACCGAACTCAGCACTGCGACACACCTGAGGATCGCCGCTGTTGCCCAGGCTATTGCCGGCCTGGAACCCGCTGTCCGCGCCCAACACGGGCAGATTCAGAGCGAAGTGCGGATCATCCAGGGCTTGATGATCGGCCTGATCCTGCTGATCGCGCTGCTCATCGACACCTTGCAACGGCGTCTGGCGCGAGTGCTGACCAACCTCGCACCGGCCTTGTCGACCTGGGCTGAAGGCGACTTCAGTCGGGATATCCAGTTGGGCGCCACCAACCGCGAACTGCACGACATCGAAGCGTCGCTGAATCGACTGCGGGCGTATCTGGCCGATCTGGTGGGAACCATCCGGCAAAACGCCGAACAGGTCGCCGGCAGCAGCCGCGCGCTAGCCGAGTTGAGCAGTGGTCTGCACAGCGGCGCCGAACGCCAGGCCGGGGATACCGCGCAAATTCGCGACTCATTGGGTGAGCTGGAAGCCACAATCCAGCAGGTAGCCGGTGATGCCAGCCAGGCCGCGGACGCCAGCCGTCAGGCCGGGCTTGCCGTCGAACACGGGCAGAAAGTCATCGGTCTGAGCCTCATGGGGTTGCATGCCTTGGTCGGCGAGGTGCAAGGCAATGCGCAGATGATCGAACAGCTGGCCGAAGAGTCGGCGACCATTGGCGGCGTGCTCACAGTGATCCGTTCGATTGCCGACCAGACCAATCTGCTGGCCCTCAACGCCGCCATCGAAGCCGCTCGCGCCGGGGAGATGGGCCGCGGTTTTGCCGTGGTCGCCGAAGAAGTCCGTACCTTGGCGCAACGCACCGCTGGCGCCACCGCCGAGATCCAGACGCTGATCGCCGGCCTGCAACTGGCCGCCCGCCAATCGGTGGAAGGCATGCGCGCTCAAGTCGAACACGCCGAAGCCACGGCCAATCAGGCCCAGGCGGCTGACGGTGCGCTGGACGAAATCGTCGGGGCGATCCAGACCATTTCCGACACTGCGGTACGCATTGCCGATGTCACCGCCCAACAGAGCGGTGCCGTCAGCGAGATCCGCGATCACAGCGAGCGGATCCACCAGCTGGGTGGGAATAACTTGCTGAGAATTGGCGAGGGTCGCAGCCAGGGGGAACATTTGCTGACATTGGGCGGGCAGCTGCATACGGCCGTGCAGGCATTCAGGGTCTGAAAGCGCCCCTTGTGGTGAGGGGGCTTGCCCCAATCCGTAGCAGCTGCCGAAGGCTGCGTTCGGCCGCGTAGCGGTCGTAAAATCAAGCGCCGCGGTATTCCCGACTCACCGTGGAAGCCGGATTTACGACTGCTGCGGTCGAGCGCGACCCCGGTCCGAACGCAGCCTTCGGCAGCTGCTACGGTCCGCGTACCGCCTAAACTGGTATTAGGGCAAGCCCGCAGGTATCGAGAGGGCACTAACCATTGTGGCAAGTGCCCTGCGCCCTCTCCCTGCACTCCCCGCCCCACTCCGCTATCATGCGCACACTTCCGATACGCGAGATCGCTATGCGCCGCTTGCTCTGCCTGATGCTGTTATTGCTCGCCCTGCCGGTGACCGCCGCCGGGTTGCTGGACAGTCGCCCCAGTTCGACCCTGGGCTCGGTCAATAACAATTCCGACTTCCTGCCGGTACGCGAAGCCTTTCAACTGAGTCTGGTAGAGAGCACGGCGCAATCGATCAAGCTGCGCTTCGTCGCCAGTGAAGGTTATTACCTTTACCGCCATCGCTTTCAGTTCCGCACCGAGCCCGCAGACGTCACGCTCGGCGCCGCCCAACTGCCTCAGGGTGAGCAGAAACACGATGAGTATTTCGGCGACGTCGAGGTCTACCACGGGATTCTCGAGGTAGAACTGCCACGCCCGGCCGGCGACCGGCGCCCCTTCAGCCTGGCAGTGACTTACCAGGGGTGTGCCGATAAAGGCCTGTGCTACCCGCCTGAAACCGAGCGGCTGAATATCGCGGGCGAGCCTTCTGCAACAAGCGGTGCCGAACCCCCGGCCAGTGACCTTCAGACACGCTGGAACTGGCGCGAACTGGCGCTGTTCTTCCTCGCGGGAGTGGGCCTGACGTTCACCCCTTGCGTGCTGCCCATGCTGCCGATTCTCTCCGGTGTGGTGTTGCGCGGTCAGGTCGGCGGCTGGC
Source organism: Pseudomonas fluorescens (assembly GCF_902497895.1). Classification (GTDB taxonomy): domain Bacteria; phylum Pseudomonadota; class Gammaproteobacteria; order Pseudomonadales; family Pseudomonadaceae; genus Aquipseudomonas; species Aquipseudomonas fluorescens_BP. Next base: position 30,328 of record NZ_CABVHQ010000050.1, on the reverse strand, counting down.
GCGGTTTCAACCTGTCGCTCGCCTATGTGCTGCCGATGGCGGTCTGCTTTGCCCTGCTCGGGGCCCTGATGGGCATGTTCGGCGCGCAACTGAATCTCCAGGCACGCCTGCAATCAGCCTGGGTTCTGGTGCCGTTCGCGCTGTTTTTCGCGGTGTTTGCCCTGGCCATGTTCGGCATTTTCGAACTGAAACTGCCCCATGCCATCAGCAGCCGCCTGGATCGTGTGGCCAATCGCACCGAAGGCGGTTCCTTGTGGGGCGCCGCCGTGCTGGGGGTGGTTTCCAGCCTGCTGGTTTCGCCGTGCGTTTCGGCGCCATTGGCCGGCGCCCTGCTTTATATCAGTGCCAGCGGGGATGCGCTGGGCGGGGCACTGAAACTCCTGCTGCTGGGCCTGGGCATGGGCGCGCCGTTGCTGCTCATCGCCACGGGCGGCGCAGCCTGGCTGCCGAAAAGCGGGCCATGGATGCTCTACGTTAAAAATGCCATAGGGGTTCTTTTGCTTGGGCTGGCGATCGGTTTGCTCAGCCGGGTGCTGCCCGGCCAGGCCACCTTGTTGCTGCTCGGCTTGCTGGCAGCGGGTGTCGGGCTGTTTCTTGGCGCCCTCGAATTCATTTACAAGCCACCTAGACAGCGTCTGGCGCAGCTGCTGGGGATGTTTCTGTTGTTCTACGCGCTGGCCTGCTGGTATGGCGCATTCAGCGGCCAGACCGACCCGCTGAGTCCGATTGGCCGCTCACTGGCCGTCAATTCGGCCACTGGCGTCCCGGCTCAAAACACCAGCCAATGGCAGACCATCAGTAGCCCTGCTGAACTGCAGCGTACCCTCGCCGAGGCCAGGACTGCCGGCACTCCAGTGCTGCTCGACTGGTACGCCGACTGGTGCATCAGCTGCAAAGTCATCGAACATGAGGTGCTTAACGAGGACAACGTCGTCGAACGCCTCAAAGGCTATCGCCTAGTGCGCTTTGACATGACCGCCAGCAACCGCGAACAACGCGCCCTGCTCGACCGTTACAAACTGTTCGGACCGCCAGCGCTGATGTTTTTCGGCAAAGACGGTCTCGAACACGCAGACCTGAGGGTGATCGGCGAGATCAATGCAGCGGACTTCGCCGAACGTGTCGCCAGGGCGAATGACCGGACTTAATCGGTCGGTGATATATTTCGCGCAAACATCGGGCATCGTGCTGGCTATTGCAGAGAACTGGACAGTCACAAAGGCTTTGCGGCATAGTCGCCGGGTTCTGACAACTGCACACAGATAACAAGGAACTGCAGATGGCGACCCTACTGGTTTTGCACGGCCCCAACCTGAACCTGCTCGGCACCCGCGAACCGGGCGTCTATGGTGCAGTCACCCTGGCTCAGATCAATCAGGATCTGGAACAGCGGGCGCGTAATGCCGGGCACCATTTGCTCTACCTGCAAAGCAACGCCGAGTACGAATTGATTGATCGCATTCATGCCGCGCCCGGCGAGGGTGTGGATTTCATTTTGATCAATCCGGCAGCTTTTACGCATACAAGCGTCGCATTACGTGACGCGCTGCTGGCAGTGAGCATCCCATTCATCGAAGTGCATTTGTCAAACGTGCACAAACGCGAACCTTTCCGCCATCACTCTTACTTCTCCGACGTAGCGGTGGGAGTGATCTGCGGCCTTGGCGCCAGCGGTTATCGACTGGCCCTGGAGGCCGCCCTGGAACAGCTTGAACAACAAGCTAAACGCCCCTGACCGACCCTTGGGAGTTGATGATTCATGGATATCCGTAAAGTTAAGAAACTGATCGAACTGCTGGAAGAGTCCGGCATCGACGAGCTCGAGATCAAGGAAGGCGAAGAGTCCGTACGGATCAGCCGCCACAGCAAAACCCCGGCTCAGCAGTACTACGCACCTGCTCCTATGTCTGCTCCGGTTGCCGCGCCTGTCGCTGCCGCCGCACCGGTTGCCGCAGCACCTGCCGCACCGGCCGCTCCAGTGCTCAACGGCACCGTTGCCCGCTCGCCGATGGTGGGTACGTTCTATCGCAAATCTTCCCCTGGCTCGCCGTCCTTCGTTGAAGTCGGTCAGAGCGTGAAGAAAGGCGACACGCTGTGCATCGTCGAAGCCATGAAGATGATGAACCACATCGAAGCTGAAACCAGCGGTGTGATCGAATCCATCCTTGCTGAAGACGGCCAGCCGGTTGAGTACGACCAACCGCTGTTCACCATCGTTTGAACCGCGGAGAGCCAACGATGTTGAAACCTGCGAAGTTGGAAAAAGTCCTGATCGCCAACCGCGGTGAAATTGCCCTGCGGATCCTGCGCGCCTGTAAAGAGATGGGCATCAAGACCGTCGCCGTTTATTCCACGGCCGACAAAGAGCTGATGCACCTGGGCCTGGCGGACGAATCCGTCTGCATCGGTCCGGCATCCGCCGCAAAGTCTTACCTGCACATCCCGGCGATCATCGCGGCCGCTGAAGTGACTGGCGCCACCGCCATTCACCCAGGCTACGGTTTCCTCGCGGAAAACGCCGATTTCGCCGAACAGGTCGAGAAATCCGGCTTCGCCTTCATCGGCCCGAAAGCCGAAACCATCCGCCTGATGGGCGACAAGGTTTCCGCCAAGCACGCCATGATCGCTGCCGGCGTTCCAACCGTTCCGGGTTCCGATGGCCCACTGCCGGAAGACGAAGAAACCGCTCTGCGCATTGGTCGCGAAGTCGGTTACCCGGTGATCATCAAGGCCGCTGGCGGCGGTGGTGGTCGTGGCATGCGCGTTGTGCATAACGAAGAAGACCTGATCTCCTCGGCGAAACTGACCCGCTCCGAAGCTGGGGCAGCGTTCGGCAACCCGATGGTCTATCTGGAAAAATTCCTGACCAACCCACGTCACGTGGAAATCCAGGTGCTTTCCGATGGCCAGGGCCAGGCCATCCATCTGGGTGACCGCGATTGCTCGCTGCAACGTCGCCACCAGAAGGTTCTCGAAGAAGCCCCGGCACCGGGCATCGACGAGAAAGCACGCCAGGAAGTCCTCGCTCGCTGCGTCAAGGCCTGCATCGACATCAACTACCGCGGCGCGGGTACCTTCGAGTTCCTTTACGAGAACGGGGCGTTCTATTTCATCGAAATGAACACTCGAGTTCAGGTAGAACACCCGGTATCGGAAATGGTCACCGGGATCGACATCGTCAAGGAGATGCTCAGCATCGCCGCCGGCAACAAGCTGTCGTTTACCCAGGATGACGTAGTCATTCGTGGTCACGCGCTGGAATGCCGGATCAACGCCGAAGACCCGAAAACCTTCATGCCAAGCCCTGGCACGGTCAAGCATTTCCATGCCCCGGGCGGCAATGGCGTGCGTGTCGATTCGCACCTGTACAGTGGCTACGCAGTACCGCCGAACTACGACTCGTTGATCGGCAAACTGATCACTTATGGTGCAACCCGTGAAGAAGCCCTCGCGCGCATGCGCAATGCGCTGGATGAAATCGTTGTCGACGGGATCAAGACCAATATCCCGCTGCACCGCGACCTGGTCCGCGATGAAGGCTTCTGCGAAGGTGGCGTGAACATCCACTACCTGGAACACAAGCTGGCTGCCCAGCATTAAGATGTGATCCAGACCAACAAGGCCGCTTTCGAGCGGCTTTGTTGTTTCTGGAGAAAATCAAAAGATCGCAGCCTTCGGCAGCTCCTACAAGGGACTGGCGTACACATGTAGGAGCTGCCGCAGGCTGCGATCTTTTCGGCATATACCCTATGGTCGTCTTCTGCGCTCGGCTCGCGTAAACTGGCGGGCTTCTCGTAGCCATCAGGCTGCACACTACATTTTTCAAAGGTGCCCGCCATGCCTTGGCTGCAAGTCCGTCTCGCCATCAGCCCAGAACAAGCCGAAACCTACGAAGACGCGTTCCTGGAAGTCGGCGCCGTTTCGGTGACGTTCATGGACGCCGAGGATCAGCCGATCTTCGAGCCAGAGCTCAACACCACTCCGCTGTGGTCCCACACCCATCTGTTGGCGCTGTTCGAAGACGGCACCGAAGCCGCCAGCGTGCTGGCCCATATGGAGCTGCTGACCGGCGGTCCACTGCCCGAGCATCACAGCGAAATCATCGAAGACCAGGACTGGGAGCGCAGCTGGATGGACAACTTCCACCCGATGCGCTTCGGCCAGCGCCTGTGGATCGTTCCAAGCTGGCACGCCGCGCCGGAGCCAGACGCCGTCAACCTGCTGCTCGATCCGGGGCTGGCGTTCGGTACCGGCACTCATCCGACCACGGCGCTGTGCCTGGAATGGCTCGACGGTCAGGACCTGAAGGGTTGCAACGTGCTGGACTTCGGTTGCGGCTCGGGGATCCTGGCAATTGCCGCCTTGCTGCTGGGCGCCAAAGAAGCGGTCGGCACCGACATCGACGTGCAGGCGCTGGAAGCTTCCCGCGACAATGCCGGGCGCAACAACATCGCCGAAGCGCTGTTCCCGCTGTATCTGCCGCAAGATTTGCCACAGGTTCAAGCCGATGTACTGGTCGCCAATATCCTCGCCGGCCCGTTGGTTTCACTGGCTCCGCAACTGTCCAGCCTGGTCAAGCCCGGCGGGCGCCTGGCACTGTCGGGCATTCTCGCCGAGCAAGGCGTTGAGGTCGCAGCGGCCTACGCCCAGGACTTCGAGCTGGACCCGATCGCCAATCGCGAAGGTTGGGTGCGCATTACCGGCCGTCGGCGCTAGAATGGACGCCTGCATAATCCGGATTGCCGCATGACCGACAGCTTCGTCACCCAGTGCCCGCATTGCCAAACCAGCTTTCGCGTCAGCCACGCCCAATTAAGCGTGGCCCGCGGAGTGGTTCGTTGCGGCTCATGCCTGCAGGTGTTCAACGCCGCACGGCAGTTGCTGGAGCAAGGCTCTGGCAAGGAAACCGACGCGCCATTGCCCGTCGAGCCCGCCGCCCCCCGGGCGATCAGCCAGAAGCAGTGGACGGCCGCCGAACTCGACCTGGACGACCTCGACGAAGAACTCGCCAGGCTCGAACAGCGGGAAATCCAGCCGATCATGGACCTCGGCCAGGAACGCAAGCCCAGGGAAGAGTCGCTGAGCGCACGCCGGGAAATCACCGGCGGCGAGGAAGAACAGTGGACTGGCAGCCTGTTCAGCGAACCGACGGCCGAACGCGCGCAAGTGATCGAGCCCATTGAGCCTCTGGCCAATGCAGACCGCCAGCCGCCAGCCCCGATCGTCGAGCCGGACAGACCCGGTCGCACCGAACCCTCGCTGTCGTTCAAGCTTGACGATCTGCAGGACGAACCCGAGGCCCCGCTGGTACGCCTGGAGCCGGAGCCGCCAGCACCAGAACATTTCGAGCGCCTGAGCGCGACGGATGTCGCTGACGAAGAACTGCTGGAGGCCGAGCCACCGCGCAAGAAGCGCACACGCAATGAACCTGGCTTGCACGACGAGGTGCTCCAGGATCTGATCGACGAACCCGTGCAGCTTGATTGGCAAAAGCGCCGTTCCCCCTGGGGTCGACGTTTTCTCTGGGGACTGCTGATTCTGCTCGGCGCCGCAGCGCTGGCAGGTCAATACGTTGCCTATCACTTCGAGGAACTGGCCCGCCAGGACCAGTACCGCCCGTGGTTCCAGGAGCTGTGCCCGAAAATCGGCTGCGCGGTGCCGTCCAAGGTCGATATTGCCCGTATAAAGAGCAGCAATCTGGTGGTCCGCAGTCACCCGAACTTCAGCGGCGCGCTGATAGTCGATGCGATCATCTACAACCGCGCACCGTTCTCTCAACCCTTCCCGTTGCTGGAACTGCGTTTTGCCGATATCAATGGGCAGCTGATCGCCAGTCGGCGCTTCAAGCCGAGCGAGTACCTCAGCGGCGAACTTGAAGGCCTGGCAGAAATGCCACCACAGACACCGATCCATATCGCCCTGGACATCCTCGACCCCGGCCCTAAAGCGGTTAATTACAGCCTGAGCTTTCATTCGCCCGAGTGAAACGCTTGAGTCAAGCGGTGCGATCACGGTTTGACGGCGTTTTTCTGACTTTCCCGTCCCGGTCCAAACTGTTGGCGATAACAGAATAACTGTTCAGATTTTATCCAATTCAGCCTTTATCCGGTCATCGAGAGCGGGTATCATGCCAACCCTTTTTCGAACTCTAATGATCCGGCCCCACACCAGGGAAGTCCTATGTCGGCGGTACGCATCGGTCCATATACATTGCCCAACGGCTTGATTCTCGCTCCGATGGCGGGGGTCACTGACCAGCCCTTTCGTCAGCTGTGCAAACGGTTGGGCGCAGGCCTTGTAGTCTCGGAAATGGTCACCAGCGACATGAGCTTGTGGAACACCCGCAAATCGCGGATGCGCATGATCCACGGAGGTGATCCCGAGCCACGCTCGGTACAGATCGCCGGCGGTGATGCGCAGATGCTGGCGGATGCCGCCCGGGCCAACGTCGAGCTGGGTGCACAGATTATTGATATCAACATGGGTTGTCCGGCGAAGAAAGTCTGCAACAAGGCTGCCGGTTCCGCGTTGCTGAAAGACGAAGACCTGGTGAGCGAGATCCTGCATGCCGTCGTGGCGGCAGTCGATGTGCCGGTCACCTTGAAAATACGCACCGGCTGGGACCGGTCGAACAAGAACGGCCTGACGGTGGCGAAGATCGCCGAGCAGGCAGGTATCACCGCGCTGGCGGTCCATGGCCGGACCCGCGCCGATCTGTACACAGGCGAAGCCGAGTACGACACCATTGCCGCCATCAAGCAGGCGGTGTCGATTCCGGTCTTCGCCAACGGCGATATCGACTCGGCCGAGAAAGCCCGGTACGTGCTTCAAGCGACCGGCGCCGATGGTCTGTTGATTGGCCGGGCCGCCCAGGGGCGACCCTGGATTTTTCGTGAGATCGAGCACTTTCTGCGTACCGGCGACACACTCCCGGCGCCAGAGCTGTTCGAGGTGGAACATATTCTGCTAGAGCATCTGGCCGCGCTGCATGCCTTCTATGGGGATGTCATGGGCGTACGCATTGCTCGCAAGCATGTGGGCTGGTATCTCGCAACCCTGCCGGGCGCCAGGGAGTTTCGCGCCCAGTTCAATCGTTTGGATGAAACGGAAGCACAGTGCGCCAACGTTCGTGAGTTTTTTGCCGAACGCTACAAGAACCTGGTGACAGGGGACGGAGAAGGGGTGGCCGCATGATGACGATGACCGAGACTTTAGTGAGTGGAACAGCACCCGTGAGCGATAATGTGAATTTGAAACAGCACCTCAATACACCGAGCGAAGAGGGTCAGACCCTTCGCGGGAGTGTCGAGAAAGCGCTGCACAATTATTTCGCCCACCTTGAGGGCGCTGCCGTCACGGACGTGTACAACCTTGTGCTGTCCGAAGTCGAGGCGCCATTGCTCGAAAGCGTGATGAACTACGTCAAGGGCAATCAGACCAAGGCCAGTGAGCTGCTCGGTCTGAACCGCGGCACCTTGCGCAAGAAACTCAAGCAGTACGATCTGCTGTAAGCATTCAATCAAACCAGAAAGGCGTCCGTGGAAAACCGGTCGCCTTTTTTGCTGACTCCTTTGCTTTTGATGGAAATTGAAATGACCGACCAGACTACCCGCCTGCCGATCCGCCGCGCCTTGATCAGCGTTTCCGACAAGACCGGGATTCTCGAGTTCGCCAAGGAGCTTTCAGCTCTGGGCGTCGAGATCCTTTCCACCGGCGGAACCTTCAAGCTGCTGCAGGACAACGGCGTGGCCGCAGTGGAAGTGGCGGACTACACCGGCTTCGCAGAAATGATGGACGGTCGGGTCAAGACCCTGCACCCGAAAATCCACGGCGGGATCCTCGGTCGTCGCGGTATCGACGATGCCATCATGAATGAACACGGCATCAAGCCGATCGATCTGGTAGCGGTCAACCTCTACCCCTTCGAAGCCACCATCTCCAAGCCCGGTTGCGACCTGCCGACCGCTATCGAAAACATCGATATCGGCGGCCCGACCATGGTTCGCTCCGCGGCCAAGAACCACAAGGACGTGGCCATCGTGGTCAACGCCAGCGACTACGCCAGCGTCCTGGAAAGCCTCAAGGCCGGCGGCCTGACCTATGCTCAGCGCTTCGACCTGATGCTCAAGGCCTTCGAACACACTGCCGCCTACGACGGCATGATTGCCAACTACTTCGGCACCGTGAACCAGACGGCTGAAACCCTCGGCACCGAAGGTCGCAGCCAGTTCCCGCGCACCTTCAACAGCCAGTTCATCAAGGCGCAGGAAATGCGCTACGGCGAGAACCCGCACCAGAGCGCGGCGTTCTACGTTGAAGCCAAGCCAAGCGACGTCGGTATCGCCACCGCGACCCAGCTGCAAGGCAAAGAGCTGTCGTACAACAACGTGGCCGATACCGACGCCGCGCTGGAATGCGTGAAGAGCTTCGTCAAGCCGGCCTGCGTCATCGTCAAGCACGCCAACCCGTGCGGCGTGGCCGTCAGCCCGGACGCCGAAGGCGGCATCCGCCAGGCTTACGAACTGGCCTACGCCACCGATACCGAATCGGCGTTCGGCGGCATCATCGCCTTCAACCGCGAGCTGGACGCTGAAACCGCCAAAGCCATCGTCGAACGTCAGTTCGTCGAAGTGATCATCGCGCCAAGCGTCACCGAAGAAGCCCGTGCCATCGTTGCCGCCAAAGCCAACGTGCGCCTGCTGGCCTGCGGCGAGTGGTCGGCGGATCGCGCCGCTGCGTGGGACTACAAACGCGTCAACGGTGGTTTGCTGGTTCAGAGCCGCGACATTGGCATGATCGGCAGCGAAGACTTGAAAGTGGTGACCAAGCGCGCCCCGACCGAGCAGGAGATCAACGACCTGATCTTCGCCTGGAAAGTCGCCAAGTACGTCAAGTCCAACGCCATTGTCTACGCCAAGAACCGCCAGACCATCGGCGTCGGCGCTGGCCAGATGAGCCGCGTCAACTCCGCGCGTATCGCCGCGATCAAGGCTGAACACGCAGGTCTCCAGGTCCAGGGTGCGGTCATGGCCTCGGATGCGTTCTTCCCGTTCCGCGACGGCATCGACAACGCGGCCAAGGTCGGCATCACTGCGGTGATCCAGCCAGGCGGCTCGATGCGTGACAATGAAGTGATTGCAGCCGCCGATGAAGCCGGCATTGCCATGGTCTTTACGGGCATGCGCCACTTCCGTCACTGATACACCGCTCCCCCGTAGGAGCTGCCGCAGGCTGCGATCTTTTGACTTTGTTTTTTAAGATCAAGATCAAAAGATCGCAGCCTGCGGCAGCTCCTACGGCGGCATGCAGCGCTTCCCACAGAATTCAGCGTCATCGAGGTTTTTGAAATGAATGTTTTGATCATTGGCAACGGTGGCCGTGAACACGCCCTGGCCTGGAAAGTGGCTCAGGATCCGCGCGTCGTAAAAGTATTCGTCGCTCCGGGCAACGCCGGCACTGCCATTGAAGCCAAGTGCGAGAACGTCGCTATCGACGTGCTGGCCCTTGAGCAGCTGGCTGATTTTGCCGAGAAAAACGTTTCCCTGACCATCGTCGGTCCGGAAGTACCGCTGGTAGCCGGCGTCGTCGATCTGTTCCGCGCCCGCGGCCTGGATTGCTTCGGCCCGACCTCTGGCGCCGCCCAGCTGGAAGGCTCCAAGGCGTTCACCAAGGACTTCCTGGCTCGCCACAAGATCCCGACCGCCGACTACCAGAACTTCACCGAGATCGAGCCGGCCCTGGCTTACCTGCGTGAAAAAGGCGCACCGATCGTGATCAAGGCCGACGGCCTGGCCGCCGGGAAAGGCGTGATCGTCGCCATGACCCTCGTCGAAGCGGAAGACGCCGTACGTGACATGCTCGCCGGCAATGCGTTCGGCGAAGCCGGTTCCCGGGTGGTGATCGAGGAGTTCCTCGACGGCGAAGAAGCCAGCTTCATCGTCATGGTCGATGGCAAGAATGTTCTGCCCATGGCCACCAGCCAGGACCACAAACGCGTCGGCGACGGCGACACCGGCCCGAACACGGGCGGCATGGGTGCCTACTCCCCGGCCCCGGTGGTCACTGCCGAGGTGCATCAGCGGGTGATGGATCTGGTCATCTGGCCGACCGTGCGTGGCATGGCCGAGGAAGGCAACGTCTACACCGGCTTCCTCTACGCCGGTCTGATGATCGACAAGGCCGGCAATCCGAAAGTCATCGAGTTCAACTGCCGCTTCGGCGATCCGGAAACCCAACCGGTGATGCTGCGTCTGCAGTCGAGCCTGGTGTTGCTGATCGAGGCTGCTCTGGCCCAGGCACTGGACAAGGTCGAAGCGCAATGGGATCCACGTCCAAGCGTGGGTATCGTGCTGGCAGCCGGTGGCTATCCCGGCGATTACGCCAAAGATGCAGTCATTGAAGGTCTGGCCGCAGCGGCCGCACTGGAAGGCAAAGTCTTTCACGCTGGCACCGCATTGAAAGACGGTCAGGTGGTGACCGCTGGCGGCCGAGTGCTCTGCGCCACCGCCCTGGGCCAAAGTGTCGAGGCAGCTCAACAGCAGGCTTACACATTGGCGGCTAAAATCGATTGGCAAGGCTGCTTCTACCGCAAGGACATTGGCTACCGTGCCATTGCCCGCGAGCGTGGCGAACATCAGGAATAAGCTATCCGTTCGGCCAGGCAAGGGTCCCAGACCCTTGCCGTGCCATTCAGCCACACGCATAGTTGTAATCTGGCATCAACCTACGAAGGGATTTCGCCGTGCGCTGGCTCAGGATTGCCATAGGTCTTACCGTCAGCCTGCTGACTCTGCTCTGTTTGCTACCGGCCCAAGCCGCGCAAGGCAGTGGCTGGGCGGTATTGCTTGACGAAACGGCCGACCTGCAACTGAGCGACATCCGCTCTGCCCGCTACACCAATCAATTCAGTCCGATTGAACTGAACCAGTTGACCGCCGCCGAGCCCGATGGCGCCTTATGGCTGCGCTTCAAACTCCAGCCGGGCAAACACGAGCAACTGCTGCGCATTTTCGCGCCAGATCTGGCTCAACTGAATCTATACGTGCTCGACGACGACAAGCTGATCGAGCAATTGAACACTGGCGCCGATCAGCCGCAAGCCCAGAGGCCGTTGCCCAGCAGCGACTTCATGCTGGCGCTGCCGCAAAGTCCAAACACCCTCGAGGTGTATGTGCGGCTGGTATCCGAGCATCAGCTACGCCCTTACATCACCTTGCAATCGGCGGTCATGACCGCGGCAGATCAAGGCCAGACATTGATCTATGGCCTGCTGTTCGGCTGTCTGGCGATGCTGATCCTGCATAATCTGACGCGCAACGCCTACACCCGCTCCAGGAGCACCCTATGGCTGGCCGCCTGCGAAGGCCTGTTGCTGCTCAGCCTGCTCCTGCTGCTGAATCTGCCTGGCCTCTGGCTGCCGGACTGGCACGCCGTACAAACCCCTGGCGCCTATCTGGCCTTGCTGTTGACAGCACCCTGCGGCCTGATGTTCGCCTACCGATTCTTCGCTCCACTGGGCCCCCACCCGCTGAACCGGCTGTTGCTGGGCGATATCCTGCTGACCACCTTGTGCAGCCTGTTACTGCTGTTTGTCGACACCCTGCCGCTGAACATCATTACCTACGCGCTGGTGGCGCTCGCCGGCCTGAGCATGCTGTTCGTCGGCGCCTATCACTGGCAGAAAGGCTTTCGCCCGGCTCGACTGTTCGTGGTCGCCATGGTGATCTTCAACATCGGTACCCTGATCATCCTGCCAGCACTACTGGGGCTGACCCTGGTGGCGCCGCAAGGCCTGATCATGACGCTGCTCGGGTTCATCTGTCTCAGCGGCGTGTTGATGAGTATTGCCCTGGGCGAGCGTCAACGCAGCATCACTGAAAACCGTTTCAGCGTCAGCCGCGACCTGGCAGCCAGCAACGCCGAGATCAACGCCAAGGCCGAGTTTCTGGCGAAGATCAGCCACGAAATCCGCACCCCGATGAATGGTGTACTGGGCATGACCGAGCTGCTGCTGGGCACCCCCTTGTCGGTCAAACAGCGGGACTACGTGCAGACCATCCACAGCGCCGGCAATGAACTGCTGACCTTGATCAACGAGATTCTCGACATCTCCAAGCTCGAGTCCGGGCAAATCGAGCTGGACGATGTGCAGTTCGACCTCAACGCCCTGATCGAAGACTGCCTGAGTATTTTCCGGGCCAAGGCCGAGCAGCAGAATGTCGAACTGATCAGTTTTATTCAGCCACAAGTACCACGGGTGATCAGCGGCGACCCTACGCGCCTGCGCCAGACATTGCTGAGCCTGCTGGAAAATGCCCTGAAGAAAACCGACGAAGGCGAAATTCTGATCGTCGTCGCCCTGGACGAACGCAGCGCCAAACCGCGGCTACGCATCGCAGTCCAGGACAGCGGCATACCGATGGACACCAGCGAACGCGATGCCTTGCTGAACGCCGAACTGCACAGCAAGAACTTCCTCTCGGCGACGCGCCTGGGTGGCAATCTGGGGCTGGTCATCGCCCGCCAGCTGATCCTGCTGATGCACGGCGAATTCGGAATCAAAAGCGGTAACAACTGCGGCAGCACCCTGTGGCTGACCTTGCCGCTGGATCCGGAACGCCTGGAACATCCGACCTCCGACCTTGATGGCCCGCTGCAGGGTGCCCGAGTGCTGGTGGTGGATGACAACGATACCTGTCGCAAAGTCCTGGTACAGCAATGCAGCGCCTGGGGCCTGAACGTCAGTGCCGTGCCTTCCGGCAAGGAAGCGCTGGCCCTGCTGCGGACCAAGGCGCACCTGCGCGACTACTTCGACGTGGTCCTGCTCGACCAGAACATGCCCGGCATGACCGGCATGCAACTGGCGGCGAAGATCAAGGAAGACCCGAGCCTGAACCACGACATCCTGCTGATCATGCTCACCGGCATCAGCAACGCGCCGAGCAAGATCATTGCGCGCAACTCGGGGGTCAAACGCATCCTGGCCAAACCGGTTGCCGGCTACACCCTCAAGACCACCCTGGCCGACGAGCTGACCCGACGCAACAAGGGCCTGGTGGTGCCACACCCTGTGCCGTCAGGCATACGTGTACCGATCAAGGTGCCCAACGATTTCCGCATCCTGGTCGCTGAAGACAACAGTATCTCGACCAAAGTGATTCGCGGCATGCTCGGCAAGCTCAACCTGCAGCCGGACACCGCCAGCAATGGCGAGGAAGCGCTGCTGGCGATGAAAGCCCAACGTTACGATCTGGTGCTGATGGATTGTGAAATGCCGATCCTCGATGGTTTTTCCGCTACCCAGCAACTGCGCGCCTGGGAAGTCGGCAACCAGCGTATACGCACTCCGGTGGTAGCACTCACCGCGCATATCCTGACCGAGCACAAGGAACGCGCGCGTCAGGCCGGCATGGACGGGCACATGGCCAAACCGGTCGAGCTATCGCAACTGCGTGAGTTGATCGAACACTGGGTGGCCCAACGGGATTTGCAGAATCAACTGGCAGCTCAAACTTCCTGAGCCGACAGACGGAGCAACGCCTGATAGACTCCCCCTCGCCCTCCTTCGTTGCGAGCCCCAACCATGCTCCACGTGCTGTTCAGCGTTTACCTGAAGATGCTGGTGCTCTATAGCCCGTTCTTCGTTCTGTCCTGCTTCATCAGCCTGACCCGCGGCTATTCCAGCAAGGAGCGCCGGCGCCTGGCCTGGAAAGTCGCCCTCGCAACCCTGGTCTCCAGCGTCTTGCTGTATTTGTTCGGACGAGTGATTTTCAGCGTGTTCGGCATCACCGTGGACGCCTTTCGCATCGGCGCCGGGAGCGTGCTGTTCATCTCGGCATTGGGCATGGCTCAAGGCAAGCTGGCGGTGCAGACCGATAACGTGCAGCAAGACGTGACCATCGTCCCGCTGACCATTCCCCTGACCGTCGGCCCAGGCACCATTGGCGCACTGCTGGTGATGGGCGTCAGCCAGCCCCACTGGGACGACAAACTCACCGCCATCCTCAGCATCGCCCTGGCCAGCCTTACCGTCGGCGTGGTGCTCTATCTGTCGCACCGTATCGAACACATTCTTGGCGATCAGGGTCTGCAGATTGTCAGTCGATTGATGGGGTTGTTCGTGTGTGCACTGGCGGCGCAGATTATCTTTACCGGGATCAGAGGGTATCTGGTTCCCTGACGCAGAACCCGGTAGCGATCAATCGTCACTGAGTCGCGGTTGCCACCCAATGGTGGCGCATCTGCGCCATAACGGGAAAGCAAGACCTTGCAACCCATAACAAGGTCTTGCTAATGGTTAAGACCGAACAGTTCAGAGTTTCAATTTTCTCACGAAAACCTTGTCTGAATAGGCATCGATTTTCTGGTGAACTCTCTCCCGGTAGTGTTCAAACACCTCTGGATTGAAAACAAAAACTCCACCGTCAGGTATGATGACCACTTCTCTTTCGAACTCACTCCAGAAAAAGAAATCCTCTTCAAACGTTACAGTGCTGAAGCGCAAGCCGTATAAAAACACAACAACCTCTCCCGAGCCGAGCCGCTCGCAAGGTGCGCACCTGAGAACACTCAAACCGCCCTCTGCGACATTCCCCCGAAAGAAGTCCCAGGCAATATCGTCCAGCTTCAAGGCTTTATACGCTACCTTGAATAACTGACCCAGCCGTTCAGACCCAAAACGACCAATAATGCCATGACTGATATCCACCAGTTGATTGACATTCGACACTCTCAACTGCTTGTTAGGCACCAGAGTCCTGAGAGCAAAGCCCGCCTTCAACAATCTGCCTTGATAATAATCAAACCAGATTTTCTTCGAAACTTGACCCGGATATTTATCATTCGCTGCATGCTCTGCATAAAGCAGACAGTCCTGGATATCCTTTTGGTCCTGCGGGTAGACCTGCGGAGTAAAGGAGAGCAGACATCCACCCACGACAGCCGCATCCGCAAGTAGTGAAGTATTTGTTACTCCCGGCGCATCCCTGCCGGCAAATCCGCTAGTATCCACTAACAGGCATCCCTATTGTCTTATTGGCTCGTCAGCTTTTTAAACAGATCATCCCCAAACTGATCGATGTAGTCATACACCTTTTGTTTCTTTCGTTCAAACATACGCCTGTTGAAATTACGAACGCCGGCGGCCTGAAAAAGCTGCACGCCTTCGGATTGGAAACTGACAAATAGAAAATTGCCATCGTATTTTTTATCGATCAGATCAAGCCCCCCCAGGACCAACGCCATTCCACCGCCCGGTGTAGCGATGCAAGGAACAGCCTTGAAACTGATGACCTGGTTACGCTGGCTTCCGATATCCACGACTTTCAGCCCTTCTTTATCGCCTTTCAGTTGCCTGAACCCTGAAGAAACCATACTCAGGATATTTCCAGAGCCACCCGCAATGACAGTCTCAAGAACCTGCAGCACCGCTTCGTTTACAGTAAGGGTAACCTTTTTGGACACAAACCTCTTATACGTGAAACTTTCCACAGTCCATCCAGTTGCCAACAATGCATCATTATATTCAATGTAGCGCTGTTCGTTTGACGTGCCCTTCGGCAAACGCCTGACAACCGCTTCTGCAAAAGTCTGGGAGTCAATTGCATTTTGCCTGTCGTCTACGGAAAGTTGCTCATCAAATACCATGAGCGATGGCCCGACCACTGCAGGACCATTGTCCTGCGCAACTTCACCTGCAATATCATCCTGGCGCGCAAAGCGTTTGAGTTTCGAGCGTGGTGCAACGACGGCCAGTTCGGCACTGACACCTTCAAAATACTGATCTTGCATGTTCTCATTAAAAGCATGACGGACAACCGCCTGAAAACCCCGACCATTCTGCTCGTTCATTTTAACTTCCCTATCTTAATAAACCGCTCCATGCGGTAACTCAAACACTAAAACACGCTGCCTGGAGTGTCAAATTTCCTCACTCGCAAACCTATGCCAATCATTACCGGCAGCAAACTTTTATATCGCGTTATATTTAGAGTCGCGCAAATAGCCTGCCAACATCCATGACTTTCATCGCGGCGGTGCAATAGGCGGCCTCAGAGTGAGGCCGCCTATATTCAGGAACCCGGTTTTGTTTCATACCATCGTGGCGTGTACACCCAGTCACCTCCTTCGGCGCGCGGGAACACACAGGTGGTGGAGGAGCCAACCAATACCATGGTGCGCATATCCACCTGGTCCGGAGTCAAAAGCCCAAGCGTAGTCACCCGCAATGTCTGACCGGGACGACCGATATCGCGCCCCAGCACCACCGGCGTTTGCGGCGTACGGTATTGCGCGACGATTTCCAGGGCCCTGCCCAACTGCCATGGTCGCGAACGCGAAATCGGATTGTAGAAGGCCAGGGCCAGGTCAGCCTGGCAAGCCAGGTCCAGGCGCTTCTCGATGATTTCCCAGGGTTTGAGGTTGTCCGACAGCGACAGCACGCAGAAGTCGTGACCCAGCGGGGCACCGGCCTGAGCGGCGGTGGCCAGGGAGGCGGAAACACCCGGGAGGATTTCCAGGTCGACGTTGTGCCAGCTCGGGTCAGTCGACTCATGCAGCGCTTCAAGCACCGCTGCGGCCATGGCGAACACACCAGGGTCACCGGACGAAACGACGACGACCGAACGCCCCTGGGCGGCCAGTTCAAAGGCATGCCGGGCACGTTGCATTTCTTCGCGGTTGTCGGTGCAGTGCAGCACTTGATCGGCACGGAATGGCCCGGCCATGCGCACATAGGTTTCATAGCCGAGCACATCATTGGCCTTGGCCAGTTCGGCTTTCACTGCAGGCACCATCAATTCGGCAGCGCCAGGGCCGAGGCCGATTACCGCCAGGCGGCCACGCGGGCGGCCAATCTGCGAAGGATCCAGCGGCTGCTGGGCGACACTGATGGCAATACCATCGCCCACACACAGCGGTGGCAACAATTGCGGCACAGCGTGTTGCGCCAGCTCGCTGACATTCGCGGCAGCGGCGGCGAAACGCAGGGGCACGCCCAACTCGAGCGCGGCTTCACGCAACCGAGGACTGGCCATTTCCGTGTTGGCTGCCAAGAGGCACGCGACCGATTGAACAGCGATCTTCGCTTCGTGCAAGGCCGCGCGAATCGCTGGCGCCAGGTCCACCGCACAGGCACTGACCGCCACCAGCACACTGCGCGGATAAATCAGCAGCTCATTGGCCGCGGGTTCACGCTCGGTACAGCCGACGTGGATCGCCAGCCGCGCTTGTCGATCTTCCGGTAGCTGCGCCTGAGCCAGCCAGGGGGCCGCGCCTTCGATACGCACGCTTTCGCCAGCGAGCAAGTCCGAGACAAAGCGCTTGCCCAGCTCCAGATCGCCCAAGGCATAGCCACTCGGAGGATTGAGCAGGCAGGTGCCGAAGCGCAGTTCACCGCTGGTGGTGATGGCGGGAGCGACGCCTAATCCGGCGGCAATTTCCCGAGCCAGGACGTTGACCCCGCTCAAGCCTCCAAGCAACGGCACCACCGCACTACCGTCTTCGGCGACGGCCAATACCGCAGGCTCGGCGCCTTTTTCCAGCAACAGTGGTGCCAGGGTCCGGATCACAATCCCGGCAGCGCACAAGGCGATGATTGGCGTGTCCTGCTGATAGAGCTGGCGCAGGGTCGCGCCAAATTCGTGATAGATCCGGTCGGCGCCTTCGACCCGTTCGGCCAGACCGTGGATCAATGCGTCCGGATACAGCTGCTGGATCCTGCGTGCAGTGGCGAGGCTGCCATTGCCCAGAATGACAATGGCCGGAGCAGAACAAGTCATCAACCTTGCCACCTTTCACCGGGAACAATGATCAGCGAGAAGTACGGCGAGGACATCGGTTCGACCTGATCCAGCGGCACGATCTTCTGGTTGGCCATGGTCGCGCGCTCGACATACAGCGCCCGATCCACCAGCCCGAGCTCTTCCAGGACCTGACGAACCTTGGGGAAGTTGCGCCCCAGCTTCATGATGACCGCGGCGTCAGCATCGGCCAGACGGCGCTTGAGGTCTTCGGCCGGCAGCACACCGGACAACACCGACAGGCTCTGATTGCGATACACCAGCGGCGCACCCAGCACCGAAGCGCCACCCAGCATCGAGCACACGCCCGGCACGACTTCGGCGTCGTAGCGCTCGGCAAGACGGTCATGCAGGTACATGTAGGAGCCGTAGAAGAACGGGTCACCTTCGCAGATCACCGCCACGTCGCGACCGGCATTCAGATGCGTGGCGATTTCTTCGCCGGCGGCATCGTAGAAATCGCTGATGACTTGTTCGTAAGACAAGGGTGCCGGCAACGCTTCGGTGGTCACCGGGTACACCAGCGGCAGCAAGGTCTGCGCGTCCTGCAGATGGGCTTCGATGATGCCGAAGGCATTGCCCTTCTTGCCCTTGGCGACGAAGTACGCCACCACGGGCGATTCGCGCAGCAGGCGCAGGGCTTTGACGGTAATCAGTTCCGGGTCACCCGGGCCAACACCCAGGCCGATCAAACGTCCAGGTTGCTGCATCATTCGAGCTCCGTGGCCAGGGCATTGACGGCGGCGGCGGCCATGGCACTACCGCCCAGCCGGCCTTGCATGATCACGAAGGGCACGCCACGACTGTCGGCGGCGAGCATCGCCTTGGACTCGGCGGCACCGACGAAACCCACCGGGAAACCGAGAATCAGCGCTGGTTTCGGTGCCCCGGCGTCGAGCATTTCCAACAGGTAGAACAGCGCGGTCGGCGCGTTGCCGATCACCACCACACTGCCTTCCAGATGCGCACGCCACAGTTCCAGCGCGGCGGCCGAGCGAGTATTGCCCAACTCTCGCGCCAGGTCGGGCACGCTCTCGTCGCGCAGGGTGCAGATCACCTGATTGTTGGCAGGCAAACGCGCACGGGTAACGCCCTCGGAGACCATTCGCGCATCGCAGAGAATCGGCGCACCGGCCGCCAGCGCATCGCGCCCGGCCTTGCCCGCGCCGGGGGAGAATTGCAGCCCGTCGATTGCGTCGACCATGCCGCAGGCGTGGATCACGCGTACCGCGAGTTTTTCCAGATCGGCCGGGATGCGATCCAGGCGGGCCTCGGCGCGAATGATCGCGAACGAGTTGCGATAGATCTCCTGACCGTCGCGGATGTAATCAAGCATCAAGGTGGCTCCGTGGGCGGGCGTCAAGCAATGCGCCAACCGCTTCAATTGTGAGGTGACGCGCGTGCAGAGCACCGAAACCCGGCTGTTCTGCATCGCGAAAATAGAGGTCATAAAGACCTGGGGCAACGGCCAGCAAAGTGACCGGCGCACAGTGCGCGGCGGCGCAGGACCGCTGGCAGCCCGACAGATGCACACTCAGGGCATTGCCCTGGCGCTGCAGCAGCGCAGCCAGTTGCAGGGCGTCACCCTTGGTGTCGGCAAGGCCTTTGCCGCAGCCGCTTGAGCCGGTGCAGGCGATCAACTGCGCCAGGGCCTGATCGGCAGAACACAGCAAGCCGAGGTGGTGCAGGCGTTGTGTCACCTGCGGTGCATCTTGCGCACGGATATTGGGCAGCAACAGACTTTGCCAAGGGGTAAAGCGCAGGCTGCCGTCACCGAATTCATTGGCCAGTTGGGCCACGCCGCGCAGCATCACTGGATCGAGACGACCCAAGGGGGTGACGGCGCCGACATAAACCAGATCGGTTTCACCCTGTGGATAAGTACCGATATGCAGTAGTTTTGGTGCCTGCGAGCGCTGCCAACCGGCAATTGCGGTTAAAGACACGCGCTTGCTCAATGACTGCAAAAAGTTATCCACCGGCAGTTCTGCCAGTAGATGGCGCATGCGTGTCTGATCAGGGCGCGCCAGTTCAAGAAACAATTCCAGCACCGCGACCACCAATGCATGCCCCTCGGCCAGCGGCACTGCAGCCAATGGTGGATCGATCGGACAGCCGGCCAGACCGAAGGCCAGCAGCAATTCACCGTTCGATTCAAGCGCCGCCAGCCACAGGTCATGGGGATGTTCGAGCATCGCCAGGGCTTCACCGCCATCCAGTTGCACGGCGAACTTGGCCGACAGGTCGTGGAAGCGTGGGTGATTTTGCAGAGTGCCGAGGATCTGCCCGGCGAGCGGTCGGGTGTCGATCATCAGGTGTGGGTCGATTCCGGCGCTTGGGCTGAGCATCAGATTGCGCACGTCATCCCCAGCCGCTGTGGTCGGGCCCAGCCCCGCAGCAAGCAAGCTGTCGATCAACGCCGTCTGTTCGCTGCCGATCCCGCGAATCTGCAGGTTGGCGCGGTTGGTCGCCTCGATCACACCACCGGCGTAACGCTCGGCCGCGTCTGCCACCGCGCAGGCTTGCGCCGCGCTGATCGAGCCGCCGGCCAGTTTGATCCGGCAGATACCGCCGTCCAGGGCAGGGACGATGCGCAGCAACCCCGGACAGGCCGAGGGGCGTAAAGCAGCGGACATCTGACGTTCGTTCAAGGGGGCACCGGCTTAGAGGTAGAAGCGCTTCGCGGACGAAGGCGCGGTATTATGCCTGCTTTGTCCGAGGGCATGAAAAGCCTGCCCGTCGGAACGCACGGTTTGAGGAATATAGATGGCGCCCTGGCTAACGGTAGTAGGCATCGGTGAAGACGGCTTCAGCGGTCTGGGCAAGAACGCCCGACGCGCGCTGCTGGGCGCTGCACGGATTTTTGGCGGCCAGCGGCAACTGGATTTGTTGCCGGTATGCATCCGTGGTGAGCGTCAACTCTGGCCTGGCCCGTTCTCTCTGGAACCGCTGCTGGCGCAACGCTGTGAACCCGTGTGCGTGCTGGCCAGCGGCGATCCGATGTTGTTCGGGGTCGGCGCCAGCCTGGCCCGGCGGGTAGCGCGCGATGAGATGCAGGTGTTGTCCGCACCGTCCTCCTATTCGCTGGCAGCGGCTCGATTGGGCTGGCCGCTGCAAGAGGTGGTGACGCTTTCGGTGGTCGCCCGTCCTGTGGCGGCCTTGAGTGCGCAATTGTTCAGCGGCATTCGTTTGCTGGTGCTGAGCAACGACGGCCAGAGTCCCGCCGCCATCGCCGCGCTGTTGCGTGAACGAGGTTTCGGACCGAGCCGACTGACCGTGCTGGAACATTTGGGTGGCCCGGCTGAACGACGCGTCGAAGGCATTGCCAGCGACTGGAGCGAGCCGATCATCGCCGATCTGAATCTGCTCGCCATCGAGTGCATCGCCGAACCCCACGCACCCCGCTTATCACGACTGGCCGGGCTGCCGGATTCGGCCTTCAAGCACGATGGCCAACTGACCAAGCGTGACGTGCGCGCCATCACCCTCGCCCGCCTGGCCCCGGTGCCCGGTGAGTTGTTATGGGACGTCGGCGCCGGCAGTGGCTCGATCGGCATTGAATGGATGCGCGCTCACCCCAGCTGTCGCGCGCTGGCCATCGAGGCCGATGACGGTCGCCAGCAACTGATCGAACTCAATCGCGACGTCCTCGGCGTGCCCGGCTTGCAGTTGATTCGCGGCAGCGCTCCGCAAGCGCTGGCAGGCCTGGAGCGACCGGATGCGATCTTCATTGGCGGCGGCGTCACCCGCCAAGGGGTGCTCGACACCTGTTGGGAGCAACTCAAGCCCGGCGGCCGGCTGGTGGCCAATGCCGTCACCCTGCAAAGCGAAATGACCCTGATCGCCTGGCGTGAACAGCATGGTGGTGAACTGACCCGCATTCATATCGCTCAGGCGCAGCCCTTGGGGGACTTCGATACCTGGCGCCAGGCGTTGCCGATTACTTTGCTGGAAGTGGCGAAGCCCTTCGATGCGTGACGAAACCGCCGAACAACCCGCGCCCCTGCGCAGCGGCCTGACCACTGGCAGCTGCGCCACCGCCACCAGCCTCGCTGCCGCCCGCTTGTTGCTCAGCGGCATAAGCCACGACGCGGTGCACATCGTCCTGCCCAAAGGCAAACAGGTGCAGATGCGCCTGGAGTTCTGTCGTTTGGTGGAAGGCGGCGCCGAAGCCGGGACGATCAAGGATGCTGGCGACGATCCGGACGTTACCCATGGCGCGTTGCTCTATTCCCATGTGCGTTTGCATGCTGAACCGGGTATCCGCTTCAACGCAGGCCTTGGCGTCGGCACGGTCACTCGGCCGGGCCTGGTCCTGGGCGTCGGCGAACCGGCGATCAACCCGGTGCCGCGCAAGATGATCAGCGAACACCTGCGGCAACTGGCGCAAGAACGCAATTACGACGGCGGCTTCGAGGTCACGCTGAATGTCGAGGGCGGCGAAGCCCTGGCGTTGAAAACCATGAACCCACGGCTGGGCATTCTCGGCGGTCTGTCGATTCTCGGCACCAGCGGCATTGTCCGTCCGTTTTCCTGCGCGGCCTATATCGCCTCGATCCACCAGGGCATCGATGTCGCCAAAACCAACGGCTACCTGCACATTGCCGCCTGCACCGGCAACGCCAGCGAAGACACCATGCGCCAGGTCTACGACCTGCCGGAAATCGCCCTGATCGAAATGGGCGACTTCGTCGGCGCGGTACTCAAACACCTGCGCAAAGTGCCGGTGGGTAAACTCAGTATTTGTGGCGGCTTCGGCAAGATCAGCAAACTCGCCGCCGGGCATATGGATTTGCACAGCCGGCATTCGAGCATCGATCTGCCGCAACTGGCGCAGTGGGCAGCGGACGTCGGTGCTGATGACGTCTTGCAACAGGTCATCCGTGAAGCCAATACCAGCCAACAAGCCTTGGCCATGGCCAGCGCCGCCGGCATCTCTCTTGGAGACGCCGTGTGCCAGCACGCCCTGGAGTTCGCCCGCAGCGTGGTGCCGGCGCAGGTTCAAGTCGAGGTGTTTGCCATCGATCGTCAGGGTGGCATCGTCGGTCACGCGGGAGTTTTTCAATGAAACGTTTGTTGTTGCTCGGTGGCGTGACTGAAGCCCTGGCGATTGCCCGCACGCTTGGTCCGCAACATATCTACAGCCTGGCCGGCATCGGGCGGGTACCAACGGACTTGACCTGTCAGGTCCGGGTCGGCGGTTATGGCGGCGCAGCAGGTCTGGCGCAATTCATCGAGAGCGAAGGTATCGATTTGCTGCTGGACGCCACCCACCCCTACGCCGCACAAATCAGCCAGAACGCCGCGACCGCCGCGCAACTGAGCGCCATCCCCTGCTGGGCGTTACGGCGCCCGGCGTGGCAAGCCCAGGCGGGTGATGACTGGCGGGAAGTCAGCGACTGGGCCGAACTGGTTGAAGCGCTCAAGCCCTTCAAACGCCCTCTGTTCACCCTGGGTCGCGAGCCATTGCAACATCTGGATGAAATTCCGGACGGGCAGTTCTGGACCTTGCGCGCCCTGGATCAGTATCCCGGCAATAAGCGTTGCGAAGTCATCGGTGCCCGCGGACCGTTTCTGCTGGACGAGGAACGTGGGCTGTTTGAACGGCGACAGATCGATGTGCTGATCAGCAAAAACAGCGGCAGCAGTGCCACCGAGCCCAAGCTGGAAGTGGCGCGGGAACGTGGGGTGCCAGTGTTGATTTTGAAGCGGCCGGAGCCGGCGGGGGTTGAGCGGGAGTTTGGGTCGGTGGTCAATACGCTCGAGGCGCTGACGCAGCAAGGTTATCTACTACCCCTGTGAGCTTCTGCGCGTTAGTTGCGAGTGCTGCGCACTCGATCGCAGGCAAGCCAGCTCCCACATTGGACCGCGTCGATCAACGAATCTGTGCCTGACACAAACCCCTGTGGCAGCGGGCTTGCCCCGTAGCAGCTGCCGAAGGCTGCGTTCGGACCGGGGTCGCGCTCGACCGAAGCAGTCGCAAGTCCTGCTTGCACGGTTTGTCTGGAATACCGCAGTGCCTGATTTTACGACCGCTTCGCGGCCGGACGCAGCCTTCGGCAGCTGCTACGGACCGCATTAGGGTTTGCCCGCGAAGACTGCCTTGCAAGCAATGCAAAGCTTGAACCTTGCAAACCAGGCAGACTTTACACACAGCCTTACCCGAAATGGCCGACTTGTTAAGCCAGAAGCCTTAACCCAACATTTCTGAGCATCGGCACCTATCAGCGCTTAAAGTCGATAATGTAAAAAACAGGTGCCTCAAGACTCGTGTTCAGAGGTCCGGTATGACTGAAAAATTTACCCGCTTCGATGTCACCGATTATCTCCAGACACCTTTAGATATGTCCGCCTACCTGAAGGCTTGCAAGGAAGAAGATTCGGGCGATGGAAATTTGACTCGCTTGGGATTGAAAGACGTCATGCACACCATCAGCTCACGAATCCAGCACGACCCGATATTCGCCCAGGCATTACGAATCGAAGCCGCTACACTCTTTCGAAACGGCGAACCGGAAGTCGCACGCAGGCTTATGCAACTGCTGACCAAGGCGTTGCGACACCAAGCCGCACGCGGGCTTTTTACTTATCGCCACTGATCAGGCTAAATACCTCTTTTGATCGTCCACGCCACCGGATCCGACCATGTCCCGACAACGGCTAGCATTTGCCTGGATCGCCTGCTTCGCAGTGCTGTTCAACATGCTCGCCATGCCGATCTCCGGGACCATCGCCCAGGCGGCGAATCAGTCGCCCGCCGAGCAGTTGTTATGGGGTAGTTTCTGTTCCTCGAACGGCACCCGGCTGGTGGCGATTTCGTTGGGCACGCTTGAGCAAAAGGCCCCGCAAAACGACGACCACTCCAACATGCAGCATTGCTGGTGCTGTTCAGGTTCGGCACCCTTGGTGGCGTTGCCGGGGCATGTGCCGCAGCTGTATTTCGCGCGCTTCGAGCCCAATAGAAGCCTGCCACCACCCGCCTTCGAAACGCCCACTGCGCGCCAGCAATGGCCGAGTCTCAATCCCCGCGCCTCGCCTCTGGCCTGATTCCTTCTCGCAATTGATCTGCGTTTTGAATCGTTCTGGAGAACTGCCATGTTGAAACAATCCCTGGTGAAGCAATCACTGCTTCTCGCCGCGTTGCTGTTGCCTGCCTGCTTTGCCAATGCGCACGACTACGTTGCCGGCGAGTTGCAGATCGCTCACCCCTGGTCGCAGGAACTGCCGCCGAATGCTCCGACGGTCGCGGCCTATTTCGTCATTCATAACAATGGCAAAAGCGCCGATCGCCTGCTCAGTGTGAACTCGCCGATCGCCGGCATCGCCCAGTTGCACGAGCATGTGAAGCAAGGCGAGCTGATGAAAATGCAGCAGGTACCGAGCGTGGAGATCCCGGCCGGTGGTGAAGTCACCTTCGCCCCCATGGGGTACCACGTGATGCTCCTGGAACTTAAAGACCGCAGCCTGCTGAGCGACGGCAAGCGCTTCCCGCTGACCCTGCATTTCGAGAAGTCCGGTGATGTGACGGTTGAGATCGCGGTGCAGAAACAGCCGCCCGCCGGCTCCGAAAAGCACGTCCACGCCCAGTAATCACTGGCCCGAAGCGCCTATGAACACTCTGCGCTCGCCAAGCGTCAGGCAATCAGAACCGCGCCATCGCTCATTGCGAGTAAAGCGTGGCAGCTGGATCAGCCTGTTCGCCATGCTGATGATCTTTATCGGTCCGCTGATTTCCCAGGCGATGCCGATGGATCACGGCATGCCGATGAACATGTCGATGAACATGTGCATCGACGAGCCCGGCTGCCACGCCGCTTCGCAACACCATTCCAAACCCGCGTCCGCCGAGCAGCAGATGCTCTGGGAGAAGTGCGGGTATTGCGGCCTGTTGTACAACTGCCCGGCGCTGCCCGGCGGCCTGTCCTTCGCGGCATCCGACACACCACCAACATCGAGTGTCATCAGCCCTTCCCCGCGCCTGGGTCATGCCCGGCAGACGGTATTCCCCGGCGCCCGCACCCGCGCCCCGCCCATTGTCAGGTAAACACCCAAGACTCACATCGCCCGGTTCTGGATCAAGGTGGATATGAGTTTCTAATAAGAAAAGTCAAAAGATCGCAGCCTGCGGCAGCTCCTACGTCAGGAAGCCGCACATCCTGTTGGAGCTGCCGCAGGCTGCGATCTTTTAACAGACAATTGAGTCGCCCACGCGGAGCGCGTCTGATGAACCCACCAAAAGTGTCTTTCTACAACCTGGCCTGGCGCTGGCATTTCTATGCCGGGCTGTTCGTCGCGCCGTTCATGGTGATGCTGGCCCTGACCGGGATCATCTACCTGTTCAAACCCCAGCTCGACCCGTTGATGTACGGTAACCTGCTGAACGTCCCCGCCGGTCATCACACCCTCAGTGCCGATGAGCAACTACGGCGGGTGCAGGTCGCTTATCCAAAGGGACAAGTCACGCAATACCTGCCGCCGGTCAATGTCGAGCGCAGCGCGCAGTTCGTGGTGCAAAACGACGGCAATGAACTGAACGTGTTCATTGACCCCTACCGCGGAGAAATCCTCGGCGACCAGGACGCCAAGAGCAACCTGCAAGCCATCGCCCGTGCCATCCATGGTGAGTTGATGATTGGCACCGTGGGTGATGGACTGGTCGAGCTGGCCGCCGGTTGGGGCATCATGCTGGTGGTTTCCGGGCTGTACCTGTGGTGGCCGCGAGGCAAGTCGCCGGCCGGCGTGCTGTGGCCGCGCTTGAGTAACAGTGGCCGCCTGTTCTGGCGCGACCTGCATGCGGTGACGGGGTTCTGGGGCGCAGCGTTGCTGCTGGTGATGCTGCTCAGCGGCATGACCTGGACCGGCGTCTGGGGCAAGCAATACGCCGAGCTCTGGAACCGCTTCCCGGCGGCCATGTGGAACGAGGTACCCAAGTCCGATCAAGAGGCTCGCAGCCTCAATACCGCGACGCGCCAGACCGTGCCATGGGCCATGGAAAATACGCCTATGCCGGTGTCCGGCGACCATGCCGAACACATGGCTCACGCGGGAGCCACAAGCGCTCCGGCCGCGCCGACCATCGCCTTGCAAGATGTGCAGAACATCGCCGCACAGCGCCAGGTCGAACCTGGCTACAGCATCACCTTCCCGACCACCGCCAGCGGTGTGTTCACCATCGCGGTATTCGCCGACGACCCGCGCAACGATGCCACCCTGCATGTCGATCAATACACCGGCAAGGTACTCGCCGATGTCCGTTGGCAGCACTACAGCACCGTCGCTCGCGCCACGGAAGTGGGCGTGATGCTGCACGAAGGCAAGATGTTCGGGACGCTCAATCAGATAGCCGTTCTGCTGGTGTGCCTGATGATTCTGCTCAGTGCGGTCAGCGGTGTGGTGATCTGGTGGAAGCGTCGCCCACAAGGTCGGCTGGGTATTCCGCCGCTGCGCCATGACCTGCCAAAGTGGAAAACCGCGATGGTCATCATGTTTGCGCTGGCCGTGGCCTTTCCGTTGGTGGGTGCGTCGTTGATCCTGGTGTGGATTCTGGATCGGGTGCTGCTGTCACGGCTGATCGGGAAAGCTGAGCCCGCTTCATCTTCAAACTGAAGTCTGCGAGGTTCGGCCTGATGCGCAGGCGTTAAAGAGCCCCTTCAATGTCAATCATTGAAGGGGCTCATTGCCTGGCCGGTTGTTGGTGGCTGGCGCGCATTTTGAAGCAACTTGACTCAGGATGGTTTGGAGATTGGTGTCCTCCTGCTCATCTCAAGCAGCAACCTCGAAGAGACCTGACCACGTGGTCTCCAGAATATATCGGACTCCAGAATGTAGAGCTTGCCCGAGGCTGCCAAACTGCTGAGAACTTCATTGAGTTTGGAGCGAATGACGCCACTTTCTTCGTCTTTCCAATCATTGCGCAATGCTTGACCCTCGTCGCCCAGGTAACTGGGCATAATCCAGTGCGGCGTTTATATCATCGAACACGGGACTGCAGGCTGGCTGATTCTTGGGGGACTCGAATGTTTCGAAGGGAGCCCAGTCGGCGGACACCGTCCCGACGAACCCACCCCAGATCTCGCTCGACATAAGAAAGGAAAGCTCTCCAACGGAAGCCGTTTTCTTGAACATCCCGTCAAGCGTTCCATCGTGTGCGTGAGGCGACTCCCACGGGCCACTCGTGTCTAGCCAATGAACATATTGACGCTCCGCTTCCGTACCGCTGGGTTTGTACTTCAACAAGGATCCATCAGGTCCTGATAGATATGCTGACGCAAAAGTACTGCGCTCGGCGTAGTTGAAGCTGATGTCCGGCACCGAGTAAAAACTCATGAACGCCTTGATCTGCTGGTCCGACCACGTTGGGTTTAATTTTTTTGTATAGTCAAAGGCCTCTGGATGCGAGTGCAAGTTACCCACGATGCGGTAGCCTTCGGGATGTGCAAAATCACCGTTCGACTCTCTTTTCAAAATGGACAGCCAATTGAAGCTTTTGCTTTTTCCGGCAATCGGCTTGGTTGCAAAAAATCGGCTATCCGACAAGCGTCGTAAAATGACGCTTCCATATTCCACATCATGTTTATTGCCAATCCACTCGTGAGCATAACGCGCGGCGTCATCTTCAGTGATGAACGCCGGGCTGAGTGGCGGCAGCACTGCATTCGACTCGGGTCCTGCGGACCGCTCCTGTCGCGAAAGATATCGTTCCATGACTTCACCTTTAGAATTGAATACGTCGAGTATCCCCATCACCTGCTTTTTCGAAATCGGTGCCAGGACACCTGCCATCTTCAAGATCTGGAACAGCGCCAGGGCGGTAAATAGTTATCGCCTGGCGCAAATGCCGTGTCTGAACGTCCCGGCCCTCAGGCACCACATAAGCGCAGCGCTTGCACCCGCACCGCCATTGAGCCCTGACTTGGTGCGTAGACGTGCACAAAACCGCCTTCTACCCCCACAAACGCCGACCTGCCCCGGCTGGGCACAACCCTTGCTAATACCCTTTCAGCGTCCGTATCTGCCAACCAAAAAAAATTGAGTTCATGGAGATCGCACAATGAAGCGTCGTAGCTTGATCAAGGCTTTCACACTGTCGGCATCGATTGCCGCGATGGGCATGACCTGGAGTATCCAGGCCG
Organism: Pseudomonas fluorescens; assembly: GCF_902497895.1. Lineage (GTDB taxonomy): Bacteria > Pseudomonadota > Gammaproteobacteria > Pseudomonadales > Pseudomonadaceae > Aquipseudomonas > Aquipseudomonas fluorescens_BP. The sequence goes on along the minus strand of NZ_CABVHQ010000050.1, from coordinate 1,398 downwards.
CCGAGACCATCAAGGTCGGCATCCTGCACTCCTTGTCGGGGACCATGGCGATCTCTGAAACTTCGCTTAAAGACATGGCGCTGATGACCATTGACGAGATCAACGCCAAGGGTGGCGTCAACGGCAAGATGCTCGAACCGGTAGTCGTCGATCCGGCGTCGAACTGGCCGCTGTTCGCCGAAAAGGGTCGCCAGTTGCTGACCCAGGACAAGGTCGCGGTGGTGTTCGGTTGCTGGACTTCGGTGTCGCGTAAGTCGGTGTTGCCGGTGTTCGAAGAACTCAACGGCCTGCTGTTCTACCCGGTGCAATACGAAGGCGAAGAGATGTCGCCGAACGTCTTCTACACCGGCGCGGCGCCGAACCAGCAGGCGATTCCGGCCGTGGAATACCTGATGAGCGAAGAAGGCGGCAGCGCCAAGCGCTACTTCCTGCTCGGTACCGACTACGTCTACCCGCGCACCACCAACAAAATCCTGCGCTCGTTCCTGCATGCCAAAGGTGTCGCGGACAAGGACATCGAAGAGGTCTACACCCCGTTCGGTCACAGCGATTACCAGACCATCGTGGCCAACATCAAAAAATTCTCGGCCGGGGGCAAGACGGCGGTGATCTCCACGGTGAATGGCGACTCCAACGTGCCGTTCTATAAAGAACTGGCCAACCAGGGCCTGAAAGCCACCGACGTTCCGGTCGTGGCGTTCTCGGTCGGGGAAGAAGAACTGCGCGGTATCGACACTAAACCGCTGGTGGGCAACCTCGCGGCGTGGAACTACTTTGAGTCCGTCGAGAACCCGGTCAACCAGAAATTCGTCGCCGACTGGAAAGCCTACGCCAAGAAGAAAAACCTCCCGGGCGCGGACAAAGCCGTGACCAACGACCCGATGGAAGCCACTTACGTCGGCATCCATATGTGGGCGCAGGCAGTGGAAAAAGCCAAGTCCACTGACGTCAATAAAGTTCGTGAAGCCCTCGCCGGCCAGACATTCGCCGCGCCGTCGGGCTTCACGCTGACCATGGACAAGACCAACCACCACCTGCACAAGCCGGTGATGATCGGCGAGATTCAGGCCGACGGTCAGTTCTCGGTGGTCTGGCAGACCGAAGGCCCGATCCGCGCCGAACCATGGAGCCCGTTCATTCCGGGGAATGACAAGAAGCCGGATTATGCGGTGAAGAGCAACTGAGGCTGATTCTGGAGTTTGGGGTGGTCTTGAGATCCACCCCTCACCCCAGCCCTCTCCCCAAGGGGCACAGGTATCTACACATCTTTTAAGGGCTGCCGAATACTGTGGCGAGGGGGCTTGCCCCCGCTGGGTCGCGAAGCGGCCCTAAAACCGGCAATCGCAATTTTCCAGGTAGAACGCATCCGCTGGTTTTACGACTGCTGCGCAGCCGAGC
>NZ_CABVHQ010000049.1 GCF_902497895.1 Pseudomonas fluorescens | reverse complement strand
CCGGCGCCGAGAATCAGCACCCGTGCAGCTTTCACGGTACCCGCAGCGGTCATCAGCATCGGCATGAAGCGCGGATAGTGGAAAGCGGCTACCAACACGGCTTTATAGCCGGCAATGTTGGCCTGGGACGACAGCACATCAAGGCTCTGTGCACGGGAGGTGCGCGGCGCGGCTTCGAGGGCGAAGGCGGTGATGCCACACTCAGCCAGTTTGGCAATGGTTTCATTGCTGAACGGATTGAGCATGCCCACCACGACAGTGCCGCCTTTGATCAGAGCCCGCTCGCTGTCGCTGGGAGCGACGACCTTGAGAATCAGCTCTGCGCCGAACGCATCGATGGCGCTGCCAATGGTCGCACCTACTGCCTCATAGGCACTGTCGACAACGCTGGCGCTAATGCCGGCGCCGCTTTGCACAGTGACTTTATGACCCTGGCCGATCAGCTTCTTGATGGTTTCAGGGGTTGCAGCAACCCGCGTTTCACCCGTCTGGGTTTCGAGAGGAACACCAATGCGCACTTGAAATCTCCTGTGTGGCCGCGTGGTTGACGCTGTAGGCAGTAAGCCGAAAAGATAGCGGTACTGGTTTAAGTTATTGGCAGATACCTGATGCTGAATGCCAACGGATTTCGGGCATATTGAGCTGTTTTTTGTTTATTAGAAACAAATAAATTTGTTTGTTTTTTGGTTTTGTCTGTGGAAAGCTTATTGCAATGCAATAGCGCACATAACGTGTGTATTTTTGCACTGGGAGAGATCAGGAATGGACTGGGACAATCTTCGCTACTTCCTCGATTTGTCGCGTGCGGGCAAGTTGACTGTGGCGGCTCGTCGGCTGGGCGTCGATCACACCACTGTCGCGCGACGGGTGCATGCGCTTGAGAAAAGTCTGGGCCAACCACTGTTTATCCGCAGTGGTGCCGGTTATGGCCTGACGGAGGCCGGACGCAGATTGCTATCGCAGGTAGAAGCGATGGAAAGTTCTTACCTGTCGATCGAGCGGGATGAGGGCGAGGGAGGTGCGGAAGGTGTCTGCGGTTTGGTGCGCATCGGCGCCACTGAGGGGTATGGGGTTGCGCTCTTGGCCGGACAGCTGGCGGCTTTATCGAAGCGCCATCCCAACCTGAATATCGATCTGCTGGCTGTGCCACGAATGGTGCGCCTGGCGCGTAACGAAGCCGACATAGTGATCACGTTGGAGAGGCCCGAACGCGGCCCCTATATCATCACCAAACTGACCGATTACACCCTGCGGCTCTACGCCTCAACGGATTATCTTGATACGCATCCGCTGATACACGGCCGTGATGACCTGCGCGACCATACGTTTGTCAGCTATATCGAGGATCTGCTGTACAGCAAGGAATTGCATTACCTCGACGAGATCGGCAAACCCGGGAAAATAGCGCTGCGTAGCACCAGTATTATGGCTCAGCAGAACGCTGCGATTGCGGGGCTCGGCATTGCCATCCTCCCCAGTTTCAGTGCGCGCAAGGAGCCACAACTCAAGGAGATCCTTGCCGAACAGATAGAGTTTGTTCGTACCTTCTGGATGCTCATGCCGACAGAGGGCAAAGACCTCGCGCGCATCCGGGTAACATGGGACTTTCTGCGTGAAATGGCTCAGCTCAACCAGGATCTGATGATGGGGCGCTAGCAGCAGGGTGCACGCAACGTATTAAGTCGTGCGCACCATTTGCTGGTCGGCCATCCTTGTTCGCTTGGTAATTACACGCAACGCAGCACCTTGAACCACCCCATACCGCCACCCAGGACAAAACCGTCCATCAGTGCCAGGGTCGGCTTCGGATACCCGTGCATGTACTGATCGAGCGCCTATTCTTTCCCAAAGAAAATTCGCTGCAGGTGGTTACCCGCTAGATAGCCAAGTTGGCTGGGGTCAGCAGTGTTTGAACCGAGCAGCACGTTTCTCGACGAAGGCAGCCATACCTTCCTTTTGATCGGCTGTGGCAAATGTCGAATGAAATATCCTGCGTTCGAAGCGCACGCCTTCGCTGAGGCTGCTCTCGAATGCGCGGTTGATGCTTTCTTTTATGAACATGGCGGTTGGCAGGGATTTCTCGGCGATGCTGTGGGCTGTCTTGAGTGTTTCCAACAGCAGCGTATCGGTCGGAAAAATGCGTGCAACCAAGCCCGCGCGTTCAGCTTCCTCGGCATCCATCTGACGGCCCGTCAGGCACATTTCCATGGCCTTGGCCTTGCCTATCGCGCGGGGCAAGCGCTGGGTGCCGCCGATCCCGGGCAGTACGCCCAAGGTGATTTCCGGCAGACCAAAACGTGCATTGTCGCCAGCGTAGATGAAGTCGCACATCAATGCCAGTTCGCAACCACCGCCCAAGGCATAACCAGCCACTGCTGCAATCAGGGGTTTGCGTCGGCTGGCGATGCGGTCTGCGATGGAGAAGAAGTCATCGAGGAACACCTGTGGGTAGGTCAGATCAACCATTTCCTTGATGTCTGCTCCGGCTGCGAAGGCCTTGGCCGAGCCGGTGATGACCATGCAGCCGATCGCCGGGTCTTGTTCCAGGTGATCCAGGGCCTGGTTGAGCTCGGCGAGCAATTGAGTATTGAGGGCGTTCAGCACCTTCGGGCGATTCAGGGTGATCAGTCCAACACGTTCGTGGACTTCCAGCAGTAGGGTTTCAAATTGCATGGTGAAGGCTCTTCATGAGGTTAAGGCTCGGTCACGGAGCCAGAGTGGCAACAGACTAACAGTGCATATTTGCTTTTTTAAATGGGTGGTCGCGCAGATCTGCTGTGCGTATCTGCACAGTTATGGGAAGTGTCCTTCATCGGCCTGCGTGGGTCAGCAGGCATCTATCGGGAATCTGCGTTGCCTGGCTTTACCACCCACTGCTGAGCTTTGAAGGGCATTTCGTTCAGGCTTTTCCGTCGAGAGGGCTTTGTAAATTTGTAGGTTGGGTGGCTTGTGCATCTGCAGGTACGGGTGTAGCTTAATAAAAACGTTCACGTTCGTTTTTAATTTTGGCAGAGACTTTCTTCGTCATGTTATGGATTTGGGCAGATCAGAAAATCAGCACACACCTGAAGCAGAAGCACGCATCCGCTGCGGTGAAAGCGCAGCTCAGTGACGCAAGCAGCTCTGCAGTTATGGCTGCAGGCTTAAAGGGGAGGGGTCGGTTTTCATCTGGCTTTGGTTCAGGCAAGCAGAAGGGCGGAAGACCTGTAAACAAAACGATCTTGATGGTTTTTAATATGCGGGTACACTCGGTCTACTGCCGACTCGATTCAGTTCGGAGAATCAAATGAGTAAAAATAAAAATAAAAAGATGAAAGTGGACAGGTTTGTAATGGCACGCATGGCAACAGCCGTCAGCGCTGCGGCTATAGTGCTTTGCGCACAACCCGCCGGTGCATTCAGTTTCGATACAGGTAACCCGGATATCGCTGTCCGCTTGGACAACACCCTTAAATACAACGTCGGCTGGCGACTTGAGGGGCGCGACGACAGTATCGGCGACAGTCCGTCTTACCACAACTCCGACTATTCCCATGACCGCGGTGACACCGTTACCAATCGCGTTGATGTGTTCAGTGAGTTTGATTTTGTGTACAAGGAAAATCACGGCTTTCGGGTTTCTGCTGCCGGCTGGAAAGACTTTGCCTACGACAATGATGTGAAAGCTAACCCGCTGATTGGCGGCTCACTGTACCCGAACGACAAGTTCAACTCGGGTGTCAGGCGGTATTACGATCAATCCGGCGAAATTCTGGATGCCTTCGTTTTCACCCGCCTGGATCTGGGTGAGGTTCCGCTCAACATCCGCGCAGGTCGTCACAACATTTATTGGGGGGAAGCGCTTTTCACTATTGGCGATGGCATTTCCTATGGCCAAGGTCCGCTTGACCTGCGTAAGGCCACTTCGACCCCGGGTATCGAGGCCAAGGAACTGTTCCTGCCACAGAATCAGATTTCTGCTTCAGCACAATTGACCGATAAGGTCAGCGTTGCGGCAAACTATTTGCTCGAATGGGATCCGCACCGTTTTCCAGATGGTGGTACTTACCTCGGGGCGAGTGGGGTGAGTCTGCTGGGTGACCAGAATCTGGGTATTCCCTACTTCGGCGATTTAGACCACGGACCCGACAAGACGCCAGACGATAGAGGCAGTTTTGGCCTGAATATGCAGGTTCAGTCCGATACCTTGGGCGGCAACGTCGGTGTCTACTACCGCAAGTTTGATGATCGCATGCCCAACCTTGTGGCGGACTCCAGCGGCACTTTCTTGTTCAACGACTATGCCAGAGACGTGAAACTCTACGGTCTCAGTTATAACCGCCTGATAGGCGCTGTTTCGATTGGCGCTGAATTGTCGCGACGTGAGGATACGGCGCTGGCGGGTAACGCCCGTGGTGATACCTGGCACGGCCTGATCAACATGATTGCCTATATAGGCCAGACCCCTTTATTCGATTCAGCACCCCTGCAAGCGGAGCTGACGTATTCGAAACTGGACTCGGTGAACAATGCTACCAAGGCTCAGTTCGAAGCTAACCATGAAGACCATGGTTGCACGGGGGGCACCAAAGGAGGCTGTGTTTCTGACTCAGCCATCGGCATGAACCTTAGTTTTACGCCAACTTGGTACCAAGTATTTCCGGGTATCGACATGACCCTTCCTCTTAACTATGGCATGGGCCTTAAAGGGAACTCACCGGCTGCGTTAGGGGCCAACGAAGATTCGGGCTCCTGGAGCGTGGGCGTAGGTATGGATATCTACTCGCAATACAAGATCAACCTGGCCTACAACGATTACTTTGGTGAGGGCGTCAAGGTCACTAACCCATTGGCCGGTACGCCAGGGTTGGCAAACAGTGTGATTGGCCCGTTCAGTGGTAGTGAAACCCTTAGTGACCGCGGATGGCTGTCGTTGACACTGAAAACTACCTTCTGATGACTATAATAAAAGAGGCAAAAAAGATGCAGATCACTACCAAATTGCTCTCCGCAGTCGTCGGTATGGCGATTAGCAGTTCATTGCTAGCTGCCGTTTCTCCGGAAGAAGCCAAGCAGTTAGGCACAACCCTGACGCCGTGGGGGGCGGAAATTGCCGGCAACGCTAGCGGCACAATCCCGGCCTACACGGGGGGCATTAAACCTCCCGCCAGTTACGACCCGAGTAAGCCCGGCATTCGCCCGGACCCGTTTGCCAATGAGCCTGCACTGCTGACTATTACCTCTGCCAACCTGGCGGCCAATAGTTCCAAATTGACCGAGGGCACCAAGGCGCTGTTTGCCAAGTATCCGAATTTCCGCATGGAAATTTACCCAACCCACCGTACTGCGCGCTACCCGGATTTCTATCTGGCAAATAGCAAGAAAAACGCCACCGAGTGTCAATTGAACCCGGAAGGTCTTTCGGTAAACAATTGCTGGGCGGGCGCCCCGTTTGCGATCCCAAAGACCGGCCAGGAGGTTATGTGGAATCGAATCTTCAAGTTTGAGCAATCGGCGTTCCGTGCTGATGATTTGATGGCCACCGTGGTAGACAGCAATGGCACTGTGATTGATACCGCCGGTTGGAAGCAGTGGAACCAATATCCATTGTGGGTCGGTAATCACGACCAGAAGTTGGTGGGTAACGAAATCAATGAAATGCTCCGGGCTGACTACAACGCGCCAGCGCGTAAAGCCGGTGAGAAGCTGGTGCTGCAGGATGGCATTGACATGACGAACAATGCTCGCAGGGCATGGAGTTATGTTGTGGGTCAGCGTCGGGTGAAACTGTCACCGGACGTCGCTTACGATACGCCATCGCCAACCGGTGCCGGCATCGGTACGGTGGATGACTCTTCAGTATTCTACGGCGCCTTCGACCGGTACGACTTCACCCTGGTCGGTAAAAAGGAAATGTACATCCCGTATAACATGTTCAAGATCCAGGACCAGACCAAGTGCAGTCATGACGTGGTGCATACACCCAACTTTATCAACCCTGATTGTGTGCGCTGGGAGCTGCACCGTGTATGGGTAGTCGACGCCAAGCTGAAACCTGGTAAGCGTCATATCTATCCGCGTCGCACACTGTACTGGGATGAAGACTACCTCGGCGTAGGCATGGCTGACTCCTACGACAGCACTGGCAAGGTCTACCGTGTGGTGCAGTCCGAGTCCTTCCCGTTCTACGAATCGGCAGGTCACGTCAGTGGTCAATTCGCGGTGTATGACTTGGCCAGTGGTGCCTACACACGCCAGGCTTACTCCACCGGGAAAACCGGTTGGTACACCACTGAACCCGTGCCGACGAATACCTTTTCAGCCTCGGCGCTGACGGGCGGCGGTATTCGCTAAGCCACAGTGGAGTGGCAGAGTCCTTCTGCCGCTCCACTCGCTGAGCTGTGGTGAAGTCTGTTTAAGTAGCAATCGTTGGACATCTACGCGAGCTTTCAGGATCGGATCGATGATCTGAGCCTGGGGTGCTGCGTGTAAGGAGAGTTTCGATGCGAGTCTTTAGTGTTTCTGGTTGCAGGACCTTCTTGCTGATTAACCTGCTATTGATGTGCGGGAATGGCCAGGCGTTTGAAGACCCGACGCAGGTGCCAGCGGCAATGAGCGAGAAAATGCTCACCACCCCGTTTGCAGCCGTGAGTTCGGCCGGTGAGCATACGGTGGTGGTTGGTCAGCGCGGCCATATCGCCGTTTCTGATGATGGTGGGCACAGTTGGAAGCAGGCTCAAGTGCCTGTGAGCAGTGATTTAGTAGCAGTCTCTTTTCCTACTGCGCAGCAAGGCTGGGCCGTGGGCCATGGCGGTATTGTCCTGCATAGCCGAGACGGAGGTTTAAGCTGGGAACGTCAGTTGGATGGACATCAGACCTCTCGCCTGATTCTGGACTACTACACGGATAAGACCCGCGGTGGCGCACTGGAAAATGCGCAGTTATTTATCGATCGGGAGCAGGCGCTCATTGGTTATGGCGGTACTCAAGCGCTAATGGCAGTGCACTTCATCGACGAGCAGAATGGGTTTGTGGCCGGACTGTTCAATCGAATTCTGAAAACCACCGATGGCGGCAAGACCTGGGAGCCTTGGTTACACCGGGTAGAAAATCCTGACGAGCTGCATTTTTATTCGATTAGCGCCGACGCGCAGGCTCTCTATATCACCGGTGAACAGGGCATGGTCTGGCGCATGGGGCGTGATCAGTCAGCGTTCGCGGCCATCCCCATCCACTATGCCGGAACATTGTTCGGCTTCGCCAGTAACGGCAAAGTGCTGGTCGCCTTCGGCATGCGTGGAAGTGTGTTCCGCTCCACCGACGCCGGTGCGAACTGGGTTCGTATTCCAATCAATACGCAGGCCGGGATTTCTGCCGGGACCTTTTTACCGACAGGTCATCTATTGCTGACTAGTCTGGCCGGTGAGCTGGAGTTGAGTGCTGATGAAGGCCTGACTTTCAAGCGATTCCCCCTTAAAAAATCGATGCCGATTTTTGGTCTGGTGGCGGGGCTTGATGGTCGCTTGACGTTGGTCGGCGCTGCGGGTGTGCAGCCTGAAGTGATGGCGTTGGCCGCTATCAAATCCCAGGAGCCGAGCGCCTTAGTCGGTAGTGCGGCTGATCAGATGTCTACGTTGTTTGGAGCTGGCTATGGCTACCATCATTAATGAACCGAAAATGGACGTCATCAAGGACCTGAAGGATTTTGATGGGCGTTCCGGCAGCTGGCTTGAGCGGATAGTCTTCAATCAACGGTTGCTGATCATTGGACTTTGCGCGCTGATCACGCTGTTTCTCGGGTTTCAACTTCGGGACCTGAAGATTGCTGCCAGCTACGAAAAAATGTTGCCGCATGGCCAGGAGTACATCAAAAACTTCCTGGAAAACCGCAGTGAGCTAAGGGGACTGGGTGATTCGGTTCGCATCGTGGTGGAGGCCAGGGACGGCGATATTTTCAATGCCGAGTATCTGGCCGAGTTGGCCAAGATCAATGATGAAGTCTTCATTCTGCAGGGCGTTGATCGGCCGTGGATGAAGTCGATCTTCACTTCGGTGGTTCGCTGGACTGAAGTCACTGAAGAGGGTTTCACCGGCGGACCGGTGCTGCCCAATGATTACGATGGTTCCGCGCGCTCGATCGAGGATCTACGGATCAACATCGGTCGTGCGGATGCAGTGGGCAGCCTGGTCGCGCATGACTACCGCTCAAGCATGATTATCGTGCCTTTAATGGCAAAGGATGCAGAAGGCAAGCCAGTCAATTATCAAGAACTGTCTAAATCGATTGAGGAGATTCGTCAACGTTATGGCGAGGGTGACCAGGCAAAGGTCAACATCTATGTGATCGGTTTTGCCAAGATGATCGGTGATCTGATCGTTGGTCTGGAAAAGGTGATGCTGTTTTTCATGGCCGCGGTGCTGATCGCTTTTGCCATTATCTACGCTTACACCCGATGCATGCGCAGCACGCTGCTGGTGTTGAGTTGCTCGATGATTGCGGTGATCTGGCAGCTTGGACTGATTGCCTTGTTGGGCTATAACCTCGATCCGTTTTCCATGCTGGTTCCATTTCTGGTGTTTGCCATCGGCGTTAGCCACGGCGCGCAGAAAATGAATGGCATCATGCAGGACATCGGTCGCGGCACCCATCGTCTGGTGGCTGCGCGCTACACGTTCCGTCGTTTGTTTCTCGCCGGGGTGACCGCATTGTTGGCCGACGTGGTCGGATTTGCGGTGCTGACGATCATTGATATTCCAGTGATTCGCGAGCTGGCATTGACCGCTAGTATTGGGGTAGGGGTGTTGATTTTAACCAACCTGATCCTCATTCCCGTACTGCTGTCCTATTTTGGCGTCTCACCGAAGGCTGCGCAGCGCAGCCTGGCCGTGGAGCAGGCGGATTACCTGCACTATTCCGGCTTTGGCCATGTATGGGCGGCGCTTGAGCGTTTTACCGAGCGGCGCTGGGCTATCGCAGCCCTGGTGATCGGCCTGGCCTTGGGTGCCTGGGGTTTCATGACTTCGTTGCAACTGCAGGTTGGCGACCTGGATGCCGGGGCGCCCGAGTTGCGTGCTGATTCGCGCTACAACCTGGACAATGGGTTCATCACTTCCCACTACAGCATCTCCAGCGATGTGTTCGCGGTGATGGTGAAAACGGGTGAGGACGGTTGCCGCTCTTACGAGACGCTGGTCGAGGTCGACCGCTTGGGTTGGGAACTATCGCAGATCCCAGGTGTTCAGCGAACCGCTTCGCTTGCCGATACGGTGCGTGGTTACACCGCAGGCATGTTCGAGGGTAATCCGAAATGGTCCTCCATTAGCGACAATCAAGGCATCATTGATGCCCAGATCGGCAACGCGGTGTCCTGGAACTCGGAGTACCTCAATACACGCTGCACACTCACGCCAGTGGTGGCTTATCTGGCTGATCACAAGGCAGCAACTCTGGAACGCGTGGTCAAGGTCGCCAGTGATTTTGCCGCGAAAAACGATACCGCGGATCGTAAGTTCTTGCTCGCCGCCGGTAACTCTGGCGTGGATGCCGCCACCAACATCGTGGTCAAGGAAGCCAATCGGCAGATGTTGCTCTATGTCTATGCCGCCGTTGCGTTGCTGTGCCTGATTACTTTCCGCAGCTGGCGTGCAGTAATCGTGGCCCTGGTTCCGCTGATTCTCACGTCCATTCTTGCCGAAGCGCTGATGGTCCATCTCGGCATTGGTATCAAGGTTGCGACCCTGCCAGTGGTTGCGCTTGGGGTGGGCATCGGCATTGATTACGCGATCTATCTGTTGAGTATTCAGCTGGGGTTTCAGCGTGCCGGAATGCCAGTGGCAGCTGCCTATAAAAAGGCACTTGCAACCACTGGCAAGGTGGTCGCGTTGGTCGGCGTGACGCTGGCTGCAGGCGTGGTTACCTGGGTCTGGTCACCGATCAAGTTCCAGGCCGATATGGGCATTCTGCTGACCTTCATGTTTATTTGGAACATGCTCGGCGCCCTGATTCTAGTGCCGGCACTTTCACACTTCCTGCTTCAGGGTGAGTCCGAGCGCGCCCAGCGCAGAACTAGTGATTCATCCAGCGCTAACCTGGTTAACGAGGAGGCTGTCTGATGAAAAGACTTCAAGATAAGGTTGCACTGATTGTCGGTGCCGATAATCGAGACAATATGGGGCAGGAGATTGCTCGCCGTTTTGTCAGTGAAGGTGCCCGTGTGGTGATTGCTGGGCGTGATGTCGAGGAAATGTCACGGTTTGCTGAAGAGATCAAAGGTACTTTTCGCCAGTGCGACATCACGTGCAAAGCCGATTTGGCCGCTCTTACCGCGCATACCCTGGCATGGGGTGGTGCGCTGGATGTGGCGGTTAACACCGCAGGTTGGGGCCTCACCAAAGGTTTTCTGGAGACCACTGAAGACGAACTGGAAAAAATCACCGCCTTGCAGTTCAAGGGACCTTTCCTGTTCTTTCAGGCTGTGATCGAAGCGATGCAGCGCGGCGGCTCGATCATCCAGATCAGCTCAGCCACCACTCAGGCGGTGATTGAAAACTATGCGGCTTATATCGGAACTAAAGCCGGTATTGATCATGTGGTGCGCTGTGTCGCCAATGAATTCGGCAGTCGCGGTATCCGTGCCAACTCGATTTCCCCGGGCCTGACCGAAACGCCGATGACCGCCGAGGCAATGGCCACGCCAGGGGTGCGCGAGTGTTTCGTTGGCCGCTACCCGCTTGGGCGCATTGGTACCAAAGGTGATATTGCTGCTGGCGCAGTCTGGCTGGCCAGTGACGAATGCTTTATGAGTGGTGAAAACCTGCAAATCAATGGCGGGCTGTTACTGCGCGGTAATCCGACCAGTGTTGATGTGGGCGCAGCAATAGAGAAAGCTCTGGCTGCAAAAGCCACGGACTGAGGATGACTCATGGATCAAATAGACGCACTGGCGAGCAAACAAACAGGAAGAATTGATTGTATTTTAATAGCTGCTGGTAAGTACCACGACATCGACTTCGCTCGCTTGGAGCTGCTCAAGCTGCTGGCCGAGAATCAGCGTATTCGCGTGCGGGTATTTGAGGATTACTCGAACCTGGAGGCTATCTGTGCCGCAGATTGCCTGGTGACCTATACCTGCGAAGTTATTCCCAGCCTCGAGCAGCAAGTTGCTTTGCGTTCCTGGCTGGAGCAGGGCGGGCGCTGGTATGCGCTGCACGGCAGCAACTCGATCCTGCGTTTCCTCGATAACGGTCAGGTGGATACCCCGAACTGGGCGCCGCACTTCATGCAGACCTTGGGTTCGCAGTTTGCCGCGCATCCGCCCATCGCGCCATTTCGGGTCGAAGTGGCCAAGCCCGAGCATCCGCTGGTGCAGGGTATCGAGCCGTTCGAGGTGAACGACGAGCAATACCTGATGGACATGACGGCCGATGTCGAAGTGCTCCTGGAAACCCGCTTCGAGGGAGAGACGCCCGGTTTCGTGCGTGACCAGTGGCTAGCCGAACGGCACCCGGTGCTCTACCTGCGCCGTCATGGCGAAGGCGCTGTGCTCTACCTGACATTGGGGCACTGCCGTGGGCATTACGACTTGCGTCCGTTGATGGACTTCTGGCCGCAGGTCGATCGCTGCGCCTGGGAGCATCCAACTTTTTACCAATTGCTGCGCCGCGGCCTGCACTGGGCCGCGCGCCTCGATCAACCAGCTAACTAAAGAACCGCGGGGCGTCGCTGAGCGTGCTCCGATTCGACTTATGAAGATGAGGAATAGAAGATTATGGAACTCGGACTGCGCGGTAAAAAAGTCATCATCAATGGCGGCAGCCGCGGTATCGGCCGCGCCGCTCTGGAGCTTTATGCCCAGGAAGGTTGCGACATCGCATTCTTCTCCCGTGATGCCGGGCGTGTCGCTGACACAGTCAAGATGCTCGAGACCTACGGCGGCAGGGTCTACGCAGACGCCTTTGACATGAACGATGGCGCGGCTTACGAGGCTTGGTTGAAATCGGCGGTAGAGCGTCTGGGTGGTTGCGACATCTTCATCCACAACGCGAGTTCTTCGGGTGCCCAAGGCACAATGGATTGGGAAATGAGCTTTCGCCTGGACATGATGGGGGCGGTGACCGGTTGTCAGGCACTGGAGGAGGCTCTGACAGCCAGCCAGGCAGGTTCGGTGATCTTGATGTCGAGCACCGCTGCAGTGGAAACTTTCATCTACCCGCAGGCTTTCAATGCCATTAAAGCGGCGATCATTACCTATGGTAAGCAGCTATCGCAGCTGTGGGCGGCGAAGAACATTCGGGTCAATATGATCTGCCCTGGCCCGGTCGAGTATCCGGGTGGCAACTGGACTGCAATCAAAGAAGCCATGCCTGAGCTGTACGACAAAACCCTGGCGGAAATGCCTCTGGGCCGTTTCGGCAGGGTAGAGGACATCGCGCGTTCAATGGTCTTTTTGTCCAGCCCCATGGCGTCCTACATCACTGGCAGCAACCTGATCATTGATGGTGGCTACACCAAACGCGTGCAGTTCTGAGTGAGTCAGCGAGGGAGTCGACGAGATGAAACTCTATAGTTCGATCGGGCCCAACCCGCGGCTGGTGCGGATGTTCGCGGCGGAAAAGGGGTTGCAACTGCCGTTAGTGAATATTGACATCATTGCCGGTGATAACCGACAGGAGGCTTTCCTCGCGCTCAACCCCACCGGCACCACGCCCGCCCTGGAGATAGACGCTGGTCATGTGCTGTCCGAGACCACCGCAATCTGCGAGTACCTGGAGGAGTGCTTCCCTCAGCCCGCTCTGATTGGTACCACATTCGAGCTGCGTGCGCAGACGCGAATGTGGTGGCGGCGTGTCGACCAGGCCGTGGTGCAGCCTATGACCGCAGGGTTTCGGGGGGCCGAAGGTTTGGCATTGTTCGGCCAACGCGTGCGCTGTTACCCCGCGTCTGCGGAGGAATTCAAACTGGCCACTCAGGAAGGGTTGTCGTGGCTGGACGCTCAGTTGGGTGCTCAAGCCTTTATCTGTGGTGAACGCCTGACGGTTGTCGACCTGTTGCTGTTCTGCTTCCTGGAGTTTGGTGCGCAGGTTGGGCAGTCACTCGATGCGGGACGTTGTGCCAATTTAGCTCGCTGGCAAGCTGCCATGGAGTCGCGTGTAAGCGCAAAAAGCTAAGGAAGCGGATCATGCAGTTCAAAGACAAAGTGGTGCTGGTAACAGGTGCCGCGTCAGGCATCGGCGAAGCCACAGCGCAGGCTTTCGCTCGCGCAGGGGCTTGCGTGATGCTCGCGGATATTAGTGCCGAGCAGGGCCAGCGTAGCTTAGCGCTGATCGAGGCTGAAGGGGCCGGGCAGCGTTCAGGGCGGTCGTTTATGCATGGCAGCCTGGTCACCGTTGACGGCGGCTGGACCGCCCAATAGGTCTGCTCTTAATGGGCGCTTGCGCCACGATAATAAAAAAGGATTCGCTGTGAACACATTGCGCAATCGCCAGCTGTACCTGCATGCTCGACCGTCGGGCATTCCGACCTCTGACCATATTCACCAACGCGAAGTGCCCGTCCGCTGCCCTGCGCAGGGCCAGGTGCTTATAGAGAACCTCTACCTGTCAATGGACCCGGCCATTCGTGGCTGGATGAGCGAGAAGGCCAACTACTTTGTTCCGATTGCTCTGGGCGAGGCCATTCGTGGCTCGACCTTGGGGCGGATCATCGAGAGTCGCCACCCGGATTTTCGGGTGGGCGATCATGTGGTGGGGATTGCCTGCAATGCCTGGGAAGATTTCAGCGTGGTGGGGGCAGAGCAGATTTATAAGGTCAGCACCGATAATGGCTTTCCACTGAACTATCACGTGAGTATTTTCAGCGCTGTGGGCCTGACACCTTATTTTGGCGTGCTGGAAATCGGTAAGCCGCAACCCGGTGAAACTGCGTTGATCAGTGCCGCTGCCGGTGCCTGCGGTTCGTTGGCCGGGCAGATCGCCAGGATCAAGGGCTGTCGGGTGGTCGGCATGGCCGGTACTGACGAGAAGTGCCGCTGGATCGTCGAGGAACTCGGTTTTGACGCCGCAATCAATTACAAAACCTGCGGCGATCTCAGTGCTGCAATCGGCAAGACTTGCCCTCAAGGCGTTGACATCTTCTTTGATAACGTAGGAGGCGAGATCCTCGATGCGACGCTACTCAATCTGAACAAGTTCGCTCGGGTGATCTTCTGTGGGGCCATTGCCAACTACAACACCGAGACAGCGATACCTGGTCCTTACAATTATTGGCAGATCCTTGCCAAGAGCGCCACGGTGCGCGGCTTCCTGTCGATCGACTTCCTTGACCAGTTTCCCCAGGCGCTGGAGCAGATCAGTGCCTGGCTGCGCGATGGTCAGCTAACGTTTGCCGAAGACATAGTCGAAGGTCTTGAACATACCGTCGAAGCGTTTTCCCGGTTATTTACCGGTGAGAACAAGGGGAAGCTGATGGTCAGGTTACGTGATGAACGCAACCCTGCCCCCCTATTCAGCGATTTATGTCTCGAAGCCGAGGAGTGAACTGATGAATATTCAAGTTATCCCGGTTGCCGTTATTACCGGCGCCGCAGGCGGCATTGGAGCGGCTTTGGCCAAACGCCTGAATGCGCGTGGCTGTCGCGTGGTACTGGTTGATCGCGACCACGCTGCACTGCGACGCCTGGCACAGGATCTGGGGCTGACAGCGAGTGATTCGTTGCTGGTGACAGCCGATGTTTCTCAGGAAGCCGATGTGCGCAATTACGTCGAACAAGCTGTAGCGCGTTTCGGCCGTATCGATTACTTCGGCAATAATGCCGGCATAGAGGGTTCGCCAGCACTGATCGAAGATCAGTCGGTGGAGATGTTTGACAAGGTCTATGCGGTGAATGTGCGCGGCGTGTTCATGGGGCTCAAATACGTGCTGCCGGTGATGAAACGCCAAGGTAAGGGCTCAATCGTCAACATGTCTTCGCTGGCCGGGATCTCCTCGGGACCTACACTTTCGCCGTACATCATGTCCAAGCATGCGGTCATAGGCTTGACCCGCACGGCTGCAGCCGAGGCAGCCACGGCGGGCGTTCGCGTCAATGCGGTGCTGCCCGGAACGATCAACACCGAGATGATGCGACGCATCGAGAGCGACTCGGGTCAGGCCGCTACCGTGCACTCGGCCAATACTGACGCGACCCCGCTCGGGCGCTATGGCGAGCCGGAAGAAGTGGCGGCGTTGATCAACTTCCTGTTTTCCGATGAGGCCTCCTATGTCACCAGTTCGCTCTATACCATCGACGGCGGGATGAGTGTTTTTTGACGCTAGGTAAAAACATTCAAATCTGTTTATATTGAAGCCTGGCCGGTTTGCTGCGCCTTCTCCGGCCTCAGGGAGAAAAAACATGGACCAACAAAAAGAAATCCATAACCGTATTGCAGCCCGCTTGCTCAATCATGTCCAGGCCCGTAGTACCGACGAGGCCGAAGACATACATCGTGTGTCGGCGGCTTCTTACACCGACCCGCAGCAGTGGGAGCGGGAGATGGAACTGATTTTCAAGCGCCTGCCGATCCTGGCCGCCGTATCGGGTGAAATTGCCCTGCCGGGGCAGTACAAAGCGCTGGATTTGTTGGGTGTACCGCTGTTGCTGACCCGTTTGAAGGACGGCAGTGTGCGGGCGATGCTCAATGTCTGTGCTCATCGCGCCATGAAGATCGCCGAGGGCAGCGGTAAGTGCGACAAGTTCGCCTGCCCCTATCACGCCTGGGTTTATGGTAATGACGGCAGCCTGTTGCGCATCGCCGCCCAGGACACTTACGGCGACGTCGACAAGAGCAGCATGGGCTTGATCCAACTGCCGGTGTACGAGCGTGCCGGGTTGATCTTCGTGGTGCTTACCCCAGGGCTTGAGGTCGACTTTGCGGGTTTTCTCGGCGGTATGATCGAGGATCTTGAGCAGCTGGGCTTTGCCGACTGGCATTACTGCGGCAATCGCGAAATTTTCGGGGCTAACTGGAAGGTTGCGTACGACGGCTATCTGGAGGGTTACCACTTTGCCGCAGCCCATGCGCAGACCATCCATCAGCGTACCTTTTCCAACATGGCGGCCTATCACTTCTACGGCCCGCACCAACTGATCGGTTTCCCGCAAAAGGACATGCAGGCCAAGCTGGGCGACCTGAATCCTGAACAACTGCACCTGCACGAGAACAATGGGTATGACTACGTGCGCACCCTGTTCCCCAATGTGTCGATCTTCGTCGCTCCGGAAATTACCCAGATCGCCCAGCTGATTCCGGGGCCAACGGTCGGTGAGAACCGCACCGTATTGCACTTTATCAAACGTCAGGCGCCGCAGAGCGATGAACAGCGGGAGAGTAACGAGACCATGATGGACTGGCTCAAGGAGGTGGTCGATACCGAAGACTACAGTCTGGGTCTGAAGATTCAGAAGGGGTTGGCCAGCGGTGCTTTCAAACACGTCACCTTTGGCCGCAACGAGGTGGGTAACCAGGAGTTCCACCGCTGGATTGACCATTACCTGAATCAGGCTCCGGTGCCAGAGGTTATCGCCAGCGACGAAGCCGAAATCGAAGCCTTGCTGCAGCAGTACGCCTGCGCCATTGACCACCGCAACCTGGCACTGCTCGAGCAGGTATTCGAGCCAGACTCGCGGGCACTCTATCCCGGTATTGGCGAATTTCAGGGCGCGCAGGCGATTGCCACGATGATTGAGACGGTCCTTGCGCGCTGCGCCACCACCCAGCACATGCTCAGTAATGTTCGGGTCAAAATCAGTGGCCAGCAGGCCACGGCGCGCAGCTATTTGCAGGCCATCCATGTGGGCATCGGTGAGCACGCGGGCGAGCTGCAGACCCTCTGGGGCGAATACCGCGATCAGCTGGAAAAACGTCCGGCGGGCTGGCGGATCATCCGCCGCGAACTGCTGACCCTGCACAATCAGGGCGATATCGGTCTGCTGTCTTGAACAGGGAAACTCCATGAGCACCATGAACCGCCGCCTGATCTTGCGCAGCCGCCCCTGTGGAATGGCGACCCAGCAGGATGTCCCGCTTGAGCTGCAGCCTTTGCCGTTGCTGGCTGAAGGGCAGGTGCTGTTGCGCAATCGCTATCTGTCGATTGATCCAGCCATTCGCGATTGGATGTCGGATCGCCTCAGCTACCTGCCACCGATCACCCTCGGTGAGGTGGTACGCAGCACCACGCTGGGTGAAGTGGTGGAGAGCCGCCATCCGTCATTTAAAGCAGGTGACCTGGCCCTGGGGCTCAATGGTTGGGAAGACTACTCGTTGGCCGATGGCGCTGCTCTGGGCCGAGTCGAGCTGGTCGCAGGCGATGCAGAACAGCACTATTTGAGCATTTTCGGCGCCGTCGGCCTGACCGCCTATTTTGCGCTGCTCGAAGTTGGCCTGCCGCAGAGAGGTGAGACGGTGCTGGTCAGCGCCGCGGCTGGCGCGGTCGGCTCGCTCGTCGGGCAGATCGCGAGGATAAAGGGCTGCCGGGTGGTGGGCATTGCCGGCAGCGACGACAAGTGCCGCTGGATTGTCGACGAGTTAGGCTTTGATGCCGCGATCAATTACCGCAGTACCGACAACCTGCTCGAGTCAATTCGTGAGGCTTGCCCGGCTGGTGTAGACATTTATTTCGACAACGTCGGTGGAGAGATGCTGGATGCGGCGCTGCTGACCATCAACGACCGTGCCCGCATTGTTTTCTGCGGGGCGATTGCCAGCTACAACAGCCAAATGCCAGTGCCGGGGCCTTACAACCTGTGGCAGATACTTGCCCGCAGCGCTCGCTTCGAGGGTTTTCTGATCCGCGATTATCTAGGGCGTTTCCCCGAAGGAATAGCGCAGATGCGCGAGTGGCTGCAGTCCGGGCAGATCAGCTTTCGTGAGCAGATTGTTGACGGGCTTGAGAACAGCCTGGATGCCTTTAACTATCTATTCGACGGGCGCAACACCGGCAAGTTGCTGGTGCGCGTGTAGTCGTTTTCAACGCTATTGAGAAGGTATCCATATGAAACTGTCTGAGCATACGGGTCAGTGGGATCACCAGGCTGATGTGGTTATCGTCGGCTACGGCATTGCCGGTGCCTGCGCGGCACTGGAGGCCACACGGGCAGGTGCTGGCGTGCTGGTGCTGGAGCGCGCCAGCGGTGGTGGCGGTGCCAGTGCGACATCCTCGGGTATTTTTTATCTGGGTGGCGGTACGCAGGTGCAGCAGGCCTGCGGTTATGAAGATGACGCCGACGAAATGTACAAGTTTCTCTCTGCTTCCACCGAGTGCGAGGATAAGCGCGCGGTACGCGATTTCTGCGACGGTAGCGTTGAGCATTTCGATTGGCTGGAATCACTGGGCGTGCCTTTTGAACGCACCAGCTTTAAGGGCAAGGCGGTGTTTCTCAATACCACCGAATGTCTGTTCAGTACCGGTAATGAGAAGGTTTGGCCCTATAACGTGATTGCACGGCCGGCCCCTCGCGGACACAAAGTGGCGGGTATCGGCGAGAACGCCGGAGCCGAAGCGATGAAAGCGATTCTTGCACGCTGCGAGGATGAAGGTGTTCCTGCTTTGAATGACTGCGCTGTGCGCGAGCTGATTCAGGATGACGATGGGCGGGTTGTCGGTGTCATCGCTCGGCACGACGGCCGGCAGGTCAGTGTGCGGGCGCGTAAGGGCGTAGTGATCGCCTCGGGTGGTTTTAACCTCAACCATGAAATGGTGCAGCGCAATGTGCCGCTGATGAGTGAGACGGCCATGCCACTTGGTATTCCAAGCAATGACGGGGCTGGTATCGAGCTAGGTCTGGGGGCAGGGGCAGCGACCCTGGCGATGGGAGGGATCATTGCTACCGCGTCCATTTACCCGCCGGGGCAGCTCATCAAGGGCATCCTGGTGAACCGCAATGGCGAGCGTTTTGTCGCCGAGGACTCGTACCACGGCCGTACCGCTTCTTACGTGATGGAGCAGCCGGATCAGACGGCCTACCTGATCCTTGACGCTGAAATCTTTGCCTATCCGGAGATTACGTCGGCACAGCACGCATTGATTGATGGCTGGGACAGCGTCGAAGAGATGGAGGTCGGCCTCAACTTGCCCAAGGGTGCTTTGGTGAGCACGGTGGAGCAATACAACAGCGACGCCCAAGCGGGTGAGGACCGTTTATTTCACAAACATCCAGACTGGCTGAAACCGCTCGATCAGGGGCCATTTGCAGCTTTCGATATCTCGTTCAACAAGTCGATCTACCTGTTCATGACGCTCGGCGGGTTGCAAACCAACCGCCACGCCCAGGTCATTAATACTCATGGCCGGGTGATCCCCGGGCTTTACGCGGCGGGAGCCTGCAGCGCTCATATTCCGCAGAGTGGCAAGACCTATGCCAGCGGTATGAGTCTGGGACCTGGATCGTTCTTTGGTCGTGTGGCGGGGCGTCACGCCAGTCAGGGTCAATTGCCGGATCTATGAAATAAAAACAGTTTGACTTGTTTTGTTACTGAAGGTAGCTTTCCCCTTACCCAGAAAATGGTTATTTCGCCACGGATTTTTGCTGCTTAAGTCCGGCAGGCGTCTGCAAAGCCCACATAAATCCAAAAATAAGGTTGGCAAAATGAACTCTAAGTCTGATCAGGAAATTCTCGAGCAGGTCGAGGCGAAGCAGGCCCTGCATTCGCTTAATGCTCGCTTTGCCCGTGCGCTTGACCGCATGGATCGCTGCTTGATGGTGTCTTTGTGGACCGATGATGCAAGGGTTGACTGTGGCGCGCACCAAGGCTCGGCCAAGGGCTTCGTAGTTGCCGTGACTACCCCGGATGAGGCGTTGGAACGCAGCTTTACTTCCATTTCCAATGAGTACTTCGAGGTGACTGGCAGCACCGCCATTGGCGAGGTTTACATGATCAACATCAGCACGGTGATCGAAGAGGGCAAGAAGGTCGATCGCCTGATTGGGGGTCGCTACCTTGATAGCTATCGCCAGGAAGATGGGCAATGGAAAATTGCCAAACGTGTATTCGTCCACGACTGGAACATGACGCAACCTACCACCACGGTCTGGGATGAAGGTTTGTTCGGCTTGATTACCTTGCGCGGCAAACGTGACCAGTCTGACCCGGTTTACGCACTGCTGGGGCAATAAACATGAGCCTTAGCCAACGGATTCATGCAGTTGCAGACCATCAGCAAATTCTGGATCAGATGGCACGATACTGCCAGGCCGTGGATCGTTGCGACTTGGCGTTGCTGAAGTCGACCTTCCATCAAGATGGCGTGGTCAAGTTTGGCATCTTTGATGGTAACGCCTGGGAGTTCTGTGATTACGACATCCCCTTTATCGAGGAAAACCTGGTGATGGGCTGGCACCGTGTTGCCACCATCGATATCCAGCTGTTAGACGAAAACCGCGCCCTGGCCGAGTCCTACATGCTCGGCAATGCCGCCGCGCGGATGCCGGACGGCACGTTGATCAATTGCCCGGACAACATGCGCTATTTGGATGTATGGGAAAAACGCGACGGTGTATGGCGTATGTACTCGCGTGATCTGGTGATGGATTGGAATGCCTGCTGGCCCTACAGCGGTAGAACCGATGGGGTGTTTGCCGCCTACCAGCAGCGGGGCTGCCGTGGTCGCGAAGACCTGGCGTATCAACTCAAGTTAGTGCCGTGAACTGACGTGCTTCCGGCACTCGATCAGCTCTGCGCCAAGCAACAAGAAGAGCCGCGGCTGTCGCGGTAATAGACAGGAGAAATACATGAAATCCTCTCTGGTTGAGCTCACTCAGCAAGCCTTGGTAGACGATGATTTTTTGCGCGGTGATCCGATTACCGGAGACCGCTACTACTCAAAAGAATTCATGCAAAAGGAGTGGGACCAGATGTGGTCCCGCACGTGGCATGTCGGCGGTACGTTGGCCCAGTTGCCCGAACCGGGCTGCGTGATCACCGCGCAAATCGGCACCGAATCAATCCTCATGTTGCGCGATGATGAAGGCAACATCCGTGCTTATTACAATGTCTGCCAGCACCGTGGCAATCGCTTGGTCAACTGCGAAGAGACGAAGGTCAAGCGGCTGGTGTGCGGTTACCACAGTTGGTGTTATGGCCTTAACGGCAGCCTGTTGATTGCCAAGGACTCGGAAAACTTTCCCCAGGGAAACCCGGTCGGCAAGTTGCATTTGAAAGAGCTGCGCTGTGAAACCTTTGGTGGCCTGGTGTGGTTCAACATGTTCCCGAATGCTCCAGCGTTACGCGACTCACTGGGTGTGGTTGCCGATCAGCTGGAAGTTTACGAGATGGACAAAACGGTTCGGGTGATGCACCTCACCAGTGAAGTGAACTGCAACTGGAAGGTCATCCAGGACAACTTCAGCGAGGCTTATCATGTCACGGCGCTGCACCGTGAGCTGGCCACCCACATTGATGATTCCTACCACAACACCACCTTCGAGGTGTATCGCAACGGCCACAGCCGAATGCTGATGAAGGGCTCGCTGCCTTCTGGCAGCGGCAAGGCGAAGAAGGTGCAGGCACCGCTGGACGACATCATGCGCAGCTGGGGGCTCAAGCCTGAGGAGTTCGATGGCCGTGCGGGCGATGTCCGTCTGGCGATGCAAAAGCAGAAGCGCGCCCTGGGCAAGGAGCGTGGCTATAGCCAGTACGACAACCTGACGGATGATCAGCTGAGCGATTATCACCACTACACCCTGTTCCCCAATATGTCCTTCACCATGGCTGCCGAGTCCTACCAGATTTTGCGGCCGATGCCGCACCCGACCGATCCAGAGAAATGCCTGTTCGATCACTGGTATTTCGTGCGCCCTGCCACTGGCGAGACAGAAGTCGGCACGCCAATTGGCATGCTACCGCTCAAGCCGGCAGCGCATGAGGTGTTCAAGCACGGCGAAAGATCCATGGGTTTTGTCGCTGATCAGGACCTGAGCGTGGCGATTGCTCAGCAGCGTGGCCTCCATTCGCGTGGCTATAGCGACTCTTACCTGGCCGAGCAGGAATCGCGTGTGCGGCGCTACCACGAAGTGATCAACGATTACATTGCTGGCCGCATCTGAGACTCGTTATGGCGACCGCTCATGGCGGTCGTCGCGCAGTTCCTAAAACAATAACCCGTAAGGAATTTCTGCATGACCATCATCGCCATTACTGCGCGCCTCGAAATCGAGCCTTCGCGCATCGAGGAATACCTGCAAGCCGCCGAGGTCGCCATCATTGGGACGCGTGCCGAGCCCGGCTGCCGTCTGTATGCCTTTGCCCGCGACATCCAGATCCCTAACGTTGTGTGGATCAGCGAGGAGTGGCAATCGGATGCCGCGCTCTCACGGCATCTGCAATCGAAGCACATCACCGCGTTCCTGAGGACGACCGCAGACATCAAGCTGCTCGACCTGGATGTGCGCAAGTATTCAGTGTCCGCGATCGGCACTGTCGAGCCGCCAGTAATCAGCGCCTGAGTCACGGCGATCTATGCACAATTGCGGCCCCTCAATGCCAAGGGCAAGGGCGCTGCATTCAGGAGAAAAAGCGATGGGACGTGTGGCTGGTAAGGTCGTTTTAATTACGGGTGCTGCTTCTGGTCTGGGGGCTGCCGATGCCCGATTGTTGGCGGCAGAGGGTGCTCATGTGGTGCTCACTGATATCAACGAGGCGCTGGGTAGGGATGTTGCAGCCGGTATTCCGGGCGCGCTGTTTCTAGTGCATGACGTGCGTGACGAGCAGCGCTGGCAGGAAGTGATCGCCGAGACGGTCAAGCATTTCGGTCGTCTCGATGTACTGGTCAATAATGCCGGCGTAGTGGTGTTTGCTGACGTCGAACAGACCAGTCTGGAGAAGTACCGCTTCGTCAACTCGATTATGTCCGAGGGCACCTTTCTCGGCTGCAAGTATGCAATTGCGGCGATGAAAACCAGTGGCGCAGGCTCGATTATCAACATCTCCTCGATCGGTGCGATCAAGGGCATCGGCGAGATCGTCGCTTATTCAGCCGCCAAGGGCGCGATCCTTTCTCTGACCCGCAGTGTCGCCATCCACTGCCGTGATAAAGGCTACAACATCCGCTGCAACGCGATCCTGCCCGGGGCGCACGAAACGCCAATGACAGCTGCGGCAGTTAGCGAGATTGACCAGGGGAGCGGGGCGCTCATGCAGGTGCAGAGCAATGGCCAGGGCCAACCGATTGATGTGGCCAATATGGTGCTGTTCCTTGCCTCGGACGAGTCACGCTACGTCAACGGCTCGCAGTTGGTTATCGATAACGCGGAAACCATCAAGTAAGCCCGTATGCCCCAGAACTCGGTTTTTGGGGCTTTTATCAGGACGCCTCCCATGATTCAAGGTTTGCATCACGTCGCTATTTCGACGCCTGATCTGTCACGCCTGCTGAGCTTCTACCGTGATTTACTGGGTTTTGAAGAGCTGAGCCGTACGTCCTGGCCCGCTGGCACCGGCATGATCAATCGAGTGCTGGGGTTGGATGACAGCGCCGCCACCACGGTAATGCTCAAGGGGCCAAATCTCTGTTTGGAACTGTTCGAGTTCAGCTTGCCCAAGGCTGAGCCTTTGACCACCGAGCGCCCGGTGCATAAGTACGGCTTCACTCACATATGCATCGATGTACAAGGCATCGATAAGGTCTATCAGCGGCTGCTGGCAGCGGGAGTGCGGTTCCATTGCCCGCCCCAGGACTTTGGTGTGTCCAGGGCGACCTATGGCCGTGATCCCGATGGCAACGTCTTCGAGTTGCAGGAAATTTTAAACCCCTGAGCCGGCTGTACTGTTTTCCGGATCCAGCGTGATTGCACGGATAGTTTCGGTTCGTGAATAATTTAATTTAATAAAAACAAACTTCCCTGTTGGTTTTTTTATAGTTTTGTTTTAGATTGTCCCCCATGGCCTATTTGCGGGCCGGCTTTCCACTACAACAAGTCACGACTAATAAGAGGTCACTATGGCTGAGGCCAAATCTCCGGATTGCGCGGTGTTGCTGGATATCTACCGCAGAGCCAACTTGATCAAGACGGCTGACGATCGCTTTATCGAGTTGATCAAGGCCGGGCAGATTGCCTCGCCTTATTACTCCACTCGCGGTCAGGAAATCATTCCGTCGGCCATTTCGGTGAACCTGAACGCCGACGACTACGTGATTACCACCTACCGCGGTATTCATGACCAGCTGGCCAAGGGCATTCCGTTGCGGCCCTTCGTTGCCGAGTTCATGGGACGTGCCACGGGTACTTGTAAAGGTAAGGGTGGGCCGATGCATATCACTCACCTGGCCTCCGGCTTGCCAGTGACTACGGGTGTGGTGGGGTCGGGTTTGCCGATCGCCAATGGCCTGGCCTGGGCTTCGCAACTGAAGAAGAGCGGCCAGGTTACGGTGTGCAACTTCGGTGATGGCGCGACAAATATTGGTGCTTTCCACGAGGCGCTGAATCTGGCTTCGGTGTGGAAGTTGCCAGTGGTATTCGTCTGCCAGAACAACGGCTATGCCGAGCACACCAAATATGAATACGGCACCGGTGCACGCGCCATTGTCGACCGCGCCATCGCCTACGGCATGCACGGCATCCAGTGCAACGGTAACAACGCGCTGGAGATGTGGGGGGCGGCACGTGAGGCCATCGACCGGGCGCGCTCAGGGTTGGGCCCGACGTTGCTGGAGGCCAAGACTTTCCGTTTTCGTGGCCACCTGCTGGGTGACGACAGCCATTATATCGATAAGGCCGAAATGGCGGCGGCCATCGCCGCCGATCCAATGCCGGCCTATCGCTCTTGGCTGATCGAGCAGGGGCATGCCAGCGATGCGCAACTCAGCACTATTGAAAAGACCAATGCCGACGACTTCGAAGATGCAGTCGAGTTCGGTCTGGCCAGTCCCTATCCCGACGTGTCCGAATTGAGCCGGGACGTCTATGCCGAGGAGGTCCGCCCATGACTGCCGTTAAAGCCAAGCGCATGAATATGTCCCAAGCCATTGCAATGGCCCTGCACCATGCAATGGAAATCGATACATCGGTGGTGGTACTCGGTGAGGATGTAGCCGACCCGCAGGGCGGCGGCGTGTTCAAGTGCACTGCCGGGCTGTCCGACGCCTTTGGCACCGAGCGGGTGCGTTCCACGCCGATCGCCGAACAGGCGATCATGGGCGCTGCCGTTGGTGCCGCGCTTGGCGGAATGCGTCCGGTGGCGGAGATCATGTTGATGAACTTCATGACCGTCGCCATGGATCAGGTGGTCAACCATGCGGCCAAACTGCGCTTTATGACGGGAGGTCAGACTCACGTGCCGTTGACCATCCGAACCGCTACCGGCGCCGGGTTCGGTACGGGTGGTCAGCACGCTGATTATCTGGAGGCCTGGTTTGCCCATACCGCCGGGATGAAGGTGGTAGCGCCGTCCAATCCAGCGGATGCCTACGGTTTGCTGTTGTCCTGCATCTTTGACGATGACCCTTGTCTATTCATCGAGAGCCTGCCGCTGTACTTCACCCAGGGTGAAGCACCTGTACCGGGTGAGAGGGTGCCGCTGGGCAAGGCCAAGGTCGTGCGCGAAGGTACCGACGTCACCGTCATCAGTTACAGCCGCACCATGGTTGAAGTGCAGGCCGTGGCCAGGGATCTGGAAAAGCAGGGCATTTCGGTGGAGGTCATCGATTTGCGCACTATCTCCCCGTTGGATATGCCAACACTGCTCGAATCGGTACGCAAGACTGGCCGAGCGGTGATTGCCCACGAGGCTCAGGTCGACTTCGGTGTAGGGGCTGAGATTGCCACTCGCCTGCATGCGGATTTGTTCCACGAGTTGAAGGCTCCGGTCGGTCGGGTCGGTGCGGCGCGCTCGCCGGTACCGTTCTCCAAGGCGTTGGAAGACGCCTTCATTCCGACCAAAGAACGAATCACCGCCGCCATTCTCAACGTACTCAAATAAAAAAGGACGGGCTCCGATAATGACGACTCAAATTATTCTGCCAAAACTAGGTTTTTCCGTTAACGAAGCCGTACTGGTCGAGTGGATGGTTGATGATGGTGCCGAGGTGAATAAAGGCGACCCGCTGTACTGCATTGAAAGCGAAAAGTCGCTGCAGGAAATTGAGGCGCCCGCCAACGGGGTACTGCGCATCCTCAAGGAAGCCGGGGAAAGTTACGACGTGGGTACTGTGATCGGGGAGTTGGGCTGATGACTGATCAGACTAAATCCTTGGCGCCTGCATGGCCGGCGAACTTGCCGCCCATGCCGGTGATCGATTTCAGCCAGTTTGGCGCGGTAGAAAGTCTGGACTTGTCACGTAATCAGCTCTATGCCGGGGCTTTTCTCGGCCGTAACTGGGCGCAGATCCCTCACGTGACGCATCACGATGAGGCCTTTGTCGACGCTCTGCATGAACATCGCCGACAACAGGCTGAGGCGCTTGGCCGCAAGCTGACACCGTTGCCTTTCCTTATCAAGGCGCTGGTCAATGCGTTGAAGGCATTTCCGCAGTTCAACGCGTCCCTGGCACCGAGCGGCAAGCAATTGGTGCTGAAAAAGTATTTCCACATCGGTGTTGCCGTTGAAACGCCTCAGGGCTTGCTGGTGCCGGTGATCCGCGATGCCGACCGCAAGTCCATCGCTGAGCTGGCCGCCGAATTGGCGGATAAGGCTCAGCGTGCTCGCGACAAGGGTTTGCCCATCAGTGAAATGTCCGGTGGCAGCATGACCATCAGTTCCCTGGGGGCGATCGGAGGTACGGGCTTTACGCCGATTATCAACGCACCCGAACTGGCGATTTTGGGCATTACCAGTGAGTTTGAGCGACTGGTGATGGTCGCAGGTCGGGTTGAGGTCAAGCACCTGCTGCCTCTGTCGTTGAGTTATGACCATCGGGTTATCAATGGTGCAGATGCCGCGCGTTTCTGCCGTTTTCTTGCGGCGCAACTTGCCGATCCTACACAGTTGGTATGAGCAGGCGTCTGGAGTAAGACCATGACAACAAACAACAATAATAGCCGAAGTGTTCAGTCGCGCTTTTCTCTCCAGGGCCGAGTGGCACTGGTCACGGGTGCCGGTTCGGGGCTGGGCGCGCATTTCGCGGCAGTGCTGTCGGAAGCTGGCGCTAAAGTAGTCTGTGTGGCCCGTCGCCTTGATCGGGTTGAAGCAGTAGCTGGCGCTATTCGCGAGAAGGGTGGCGAGGCCGTAGCCTGCGTCATGGATGTCACCGATTGCGCCTCGATCAAGCTTGCCTACGATGTGGCCGAGCGGCATTTCGGCAAGATTGATGTGTTGATCAATAATGCCGGTTTGTCCGACCCGGCGCCCTTCGAGGAGATGACCCGCAACCAGTGGACATCATTGCTGGACGCCAACTTGTCGGGGCCTTTTTTCGTCGCTCAAGAAATGGCCAGGCGCCTGATAGCGGCGGGGCAGCCAGGCACTATCATTAATATCGCCTCGATTTTGGGGCATTTGGCCAGACACTGTTTCCTCAATTATGGTACGACCAAGGCAGCGCTGATTCACATGACGCAGTACATGGCTTTGGATCTGATGCAACACTCGATTCGGGTCAATGCCATCGCCCCGGGTTTTTTCCCCAGCGAGATGACCAATCCCTTCTATGAGTCAGAGGATGGCAAACGGGAAATCGCCGGTTTGCCACCCAAGCGCCTCGGCCGCCACGAAGAACTGGATGGTCCGTTGCTGTTGTTGGCGAGCGAGGCGTCTTCTTACATGAGCGGCTCGGTGGTGACGGTGGACAGCGGGCATTCAATTCGTTTGTCTTGAGTGATACTCGATAGAGTTTGATTAAAAAATTGTTTGTTTGTTTGTTTTGCGTGATGCGAAAGCATAAAATCAACCAATATCTACGGTTTACGTCGCTTTGGTAGATAAAACCAAAAGGTGAGTATATGTCCGTTGATGAGAGAGTGAGCAAACTGGCCCGACCCGCGCGGCGGTTCAAGGCTGAAAATGGTGGCTGGCAAGCGGAAAAAAGCCACCTGATGCGCCTGCATATTCTCGATGCAGCGCTACGCTGCCTGGTGGATATTGGTTACACCCAAACCACCACTGAAAAGATTGCCAAGCAGGCGGGTGTTTCGCGCGGAGCAATGACTCATCACTTCAAGTCGCGCGCGGATGTGTTCGCGGCTGCAGCAGCGCACATCACCGATATCCGTGTGTTGGAATACGATGCGGCGATCCAGGATGTGACGATGTCGGCCGGCAGTTTTCCGACCCCTGCGAGCATGCTGCAGACCCTCAAGGTGCTGCAGGACTATTTCATGCAGCCGTCTTTTCTGGCTTTTCACGAATTGCTTCGCGGTGCCCGTACAGATGCCGAACTGTATCAGGTGATGGCGCCACTGGAGCAGTCTCTTGATGAGCGTATCTCCGTCAGTATGGTGACCCGCTTCCCTGTGTGGGCGGAAGTCGAACTGCGTGAAACTGGCGAGGTCCTGCGCGACCTGATCATGCACACGCTGCAGAGCGTAGCGCTTAATCCATCACCGTACCTGGTGGGTGATCGACTGGACCGGTTGCATGAACTGCTTGCCAAAACCGCGATAAATGAGTTCCGCGAAGCCTACAACATCCTGGGCAGCAGGATCGAAACCTGAGTCACCGCAAAAGCCATGCAGAATGTGAGTGTGCCGCTTGTTGAGTGCTTTTTTTAGGTGTATAAAAAACAATCTCGTTGGTTTGAAATAGGCTTGAATAATGACCGCTCCCACTGATCTTGCCCCTCATCTGCCAGTGGCTCACCTGCTGAGGCAGGATGAGTCTTCCCTCAGCCTATTGGGCAGCCAATGCCGAGAGTGCGGCGAGGTGTACTTTCCCAAGGCCGTTAGTTGCACCGCCTGTTGCTGCACCGAGCTTGCCTCGTTCGATATTGGCAACAAGGGACACCTATGGTCCTGGACGGTGCAGGCTTTTATGCCGAAGTCGCCGTACAACAGTGGTGAGCGAGAAGGTGACTTCCAACCTTATGGCGTCGGTTACGTCGAGATGCCCAGTGGGGTCAAGGTCGAGAGCCGATTGACCACGGCCGATCCGGCGGAGCTGGCGATTGGCATGCCAATGTCACTATGCCTGGTCCGCTATGGCCAGCAGGCCGACGGGCGAGCGTTGCATACCTTTGCTTTTACCCCTGTAACGACGGGAGCTTTGTGATGGAAGATATTGCGATCATCGGCATCGGCATGCACCCCTTCGGTCGCACCGATGGCCTGTCCGGCCAAGCGCAGGGTGCCTTTGCCGTGCGTGAGGCGCTGCGCGATGCCGGCATTGGCTGGGAGCAGGTCGGCGTGGCTTACGGCGGCAGCCAGGATGCTGGCAATGCCGATGCACTGGCCAATCATCTGGGACTGAGCGCGATTCCCTTCGTTAATGTGGCCAACGGCTGCGCCACCGGCGGCAGCGCCTTGGCGAGTGTGGTCGCGGCGATTGGCTCTGGCATGGCCGAAATCGGTGTAGCCGTTGGTTTTGACAAGCACCCTCGCGGTGCCTTTAATCCGCAGCCCGCCGAATGGGGGCTGGAGGACTGGTACGGTGAAACAGGCCTGATGCTGACGACTCAGTTTTTTGCCCTGAAAACCCAGCGCTACATGCACGATCACAACATCCCCGAGGAGTCGCTGGTGCTTACAGCGCAGCGAGCCTTCCGTAATGGCGCACTTAATCCACAAGCCTGGCGCCGTCGCGAGCTGAGCTACGCAGAAATTGCCGAGTCGATGCCGGTTAATTTGCCATTGCGCAAATACATGTTCTGCAACCCCGCAGAGGGCGGTGCAGCGCTAGTGCTATGCCGTGCAAGCGAAGCGCACAAGTACAGCAATCGGCCAATCATCGTCCGTGCGGCGGTTATGCGTACACGCCACCATGGTTCGTTTGAGGTATTCAGCCCAGGACTTGCCACGCGCCAGGCGCCGGCACCCACGGTCACTGCCTCGCAGGCCGCTTACGAGATGGCAGGTGTGGGGCCTGAAGATATCGACGTGATCCAGCTACAGGACACTGACAGTGGCTCGGAGATTATTCACCTTGCCGAAAACGGGTTTTGCGAACACGGCGAGCAGGTGCTGCTCTTGCGCAACGGCGCCACTGATATCGGCGGTCGCCTGCCGGTCAATACCGATGGCGGTTGCCTGGCCAATGGCGAACCGGTCGGCGCTTCTGGTCTGCGTCAGGTCATTGAAGTCTGTACCCAGCTACGTCAGCAGGCCGGCGCGCGTCAGGTACCAGGTAAACCACGTTTGGGTTACACCCATGTCTACGGAGCACCTGGCGTAAGTGCGGTGACCATTCTCGAAGCGCCGTAGGCGCTCCGGTACACAGTCTGAATAAGAATAAGAGGGACGCTACCATGAACAATCCCACGCACGCCAAATTCACTTTACTGCCACCGGAAGAGGTGGGTGACCCGAACTTGTTTCAGCAGCTATTGGAACAGGAAACGGTGCCGGTGCCGGAGTTTCTCAAACCGAATCCACCTGTTTTCAGCGACGTCAATCTGTCGGTCGAGCGTTACAGTGCGCGCTGGTTCCATGAACTGGAAGCGGAAAAACTCTGGCCCAAGGCCTGGCAGATGGTCTGCCGTGAAGAAGACATCCAGAAGCCCGGCGATCATCTGGTGTATGACATCGTCAACACCTCCATCATCGTCATGCGCGGCCAGGATGGCGCTATTCGTGGCTTTTACAATTCATGCCTGCACCGTGGCCGCGCTCTGCGCATGGGCGGCGGTGCGGTCAGCCAGCTCAAGTGCCCCTACCATGGCTTCACTTGGGATCTGCAGGGCGAGTTCAAGAGCATGCCCACCACCTGGGACTTCAAACACCTTGAGCCCTGCCAGTTGAAACTGCCGCAAGTGCAAGTGGATACCTGGGGTGGCTTCGTCTTTATCAACCAGGACATCGAGGCGCCGCCACTGCTGGAACATCTAGGCGTACTGCCGGAGCACTTCAAGGATTACAGCCTTGATCGTTCGGTCTCCATAGCTCACGTGCAGCGGCGTATGGCCTGTAACTGGAAGGTGGCGCAGGAAGCCTTTATGGAGTCCATGCACACCCGCGCCACTCACCCGCAGATCATGACCTTCACCGGCGATGTCGACAGCCAGTATGACATCTACGGCGATAACATCAGCCGGAGCATCACCCCCATGGCGGTGACCAGTTCCAACCTCAAGAATGTCGACGAGGCGCTGGTCTTGCATGACATCCTCGAAGAGTCCGGGCGCATGGCTGATTCCGACAGTAGCAAGCATGTGCTGCCGGAAGGCATGACTACCCGTGAATACATCGGTGAGCTGAACCGAGGCATCTACGCCGAGGCGTCGGGTGTCGATCTCACGCACGCCACGCACGCCGAGTTGCTGGACGCGATTCTCTATTCGGTTTTCCCCAACACCCAGGTTTGGGCCGGTTACTTCGGGAACATTGTCTATCGCGCCATCCCCGACGGCGATAACCATGAGGCCTGCCTGTTTGACGTCTGGTTGCTCGGCCGCTACCAGGCTGGCAGCGCCTGCCCTCCCGGCGCCACGTTGAATCGCCTGCCGGATGATCAGGAGTTCTGCAACGCCAAGGAACTCGGGGCCTTGGGCGCGGTGTTCGACCAGGACATGAACAATCTGGACGCCATGACCAAAGGCTTGAAGACTTCGAAGAAAGGTGCAGTCAGCCTGGCCAGCTACCAGGAGAGCCGTATCCGTCACCATCATCTGACCCTGGATAAGTACCTGGGATTGGCCAAGTAAACGGCCCGGGCAGGCGCACCGTGCCTGCCCTCGATTGTCCCGGCATAAAGAGAATGGCTATGAACACGAACTTACACGAGCGGGCCCAGCGTCTGCGCCAGGAAGTACGGCATTTTTGTGCCTATGAGATGCCCGCCGAGCTGCTGGACAAGGCGCACCGTCATCAGGTGCTGGACAAGGCGGACTATGTGCAGTGGATGCGTCTGTTGCAGGCCAAGGGTTGGGTCGCCGGTCACTGGCCCGAAGCCTACGGCGGTCAGGCCTGGTCGCTGCTGGAGCGGTTTATATTCGAGGATGAACTGGCCCGCCAGGGCTGCCCATGGATTATTCCCTTCGGCGTCAAATACGTCGGCCCGGTGATTTACACCTTTGGCAGCGAAGAGCAAAAGCGCCATTTTCTACCCGGTATCCTCAGCACCGACGACTTCTGGGCTCAGGGTTACTCTGAGCCGGGTGCTGGCTCTGACCTGGTGGCGTTGCGTACCCAGGCGGTGCGTGATGGCGAGCACTATGTAGTCAACGGTCAGAAAGTCTGGACCACCTATGCCCAGTGGGCCGACTGGCTGTTCTGTCTGGTACGGACCGGCACCGAGGGCAAGCCGCAAAGCAATATTTCCTTTCTGTTGATCGACATGCGCAGTCCCGGCGTTACGGTCAAACCTATTCACACCATGGACGGCTTTGTGCACGTCAACGAGGTGTGGTTGGAAAACGTTCGCGTACCGGTGGAAAACCTGGTGGGTGAGGAGGGCAGTGGTTGGGGTTACGCCAAGTTCCTTCTAAAGAATGAGCGTACCGCTGGCGCTATCGTCGGTCAGGCCTGGCATGTGCTGAATCGCCTGAAGAGCCTGGCGCGTGATTCCCGCAGCGGCGGCCAGCGGTTGATCGAGCAGCCACTCATGCGCCAGCGCATCGGCGAGTTTGAACTGCGGTTTATGGCCTTGGAGGAAGTCGCTTATCAGGCGGTGGAGGCCATGGTCGCGGGTACCGACAACGGCGGAGAGGCCTCGCTGATCAAGATTCGCGGTACGGAGTTGTATCAGGAAGTGGCTCAAGCCCTGGTCGAGGCCCTGGGCCTGGCAGGCATCGCATTCGACCCTGAAGCGCTACACCGTGGTGGGCTGCCGCCGCTTGCGCCGGACGATGCCGGCGGCATCCTCAAAGAGCATTTCTACAACCGCGCGGCGACCATCTTCGGTGGATCGTCGGAAATTCAGCGCAATATAGTGGCCAAGATGGTGCTGGGATTATGACTACGGACCTGGAAACAATCGCCATGCTGCGCGACAGCCTGGAGCGCTACACAGCAGATCATTACGATTTTCTGCAACGCTGGCCCAGGCTTGAACAGGCCGGCGGTTACGACCCTGCGACCTGGCAGACCTTTGCCGAGTTCGGCTGGCTGTCCCTGCGCCTGCCAGAAGAACTTGGCGGCCTGGACGCCGATGCCGTAGCCATCGGTGCGGTGATGGAAGTGGTCGGCAGTCGCCTGCTGCTGGAACCGCTGCTGGCCAGTGCGGTGGTTGCGACAGGGCTTCTACTCAAGCAAGGCTCAGTCAGTCAACAGACTGAATTGCTGCCTGCGCTGGCAGCGGGCCTGCTGAAACTGGTGTTTGCCCATGACGAGCCCGAACAACAGGCTTGTCGTTATGAGGCTGGTACGCTGTCCGGTACCAAACTGGCGGTGTTGCATGGCGACACGGCCGAACAGTTTCTGGTTTCGGCGCGCGATGCCCAGGGGCAGCGGGTATTCTGTCTGGTCGATGCCAATGCTGCCGGGCTCACCCGTCAGAGCTTCCTTCTGGTGGACGGGCGCGGTGCGGCAACCCTGCACTTTGCCGAAGTGGTAGCGCCTCTCTTGCAGCCTGAGGCCAATGCGATGTCCGCGGACGCGGCGTTGGCCGAGCTGCAGGATGAGGCCAGTGTCGCTCTCTGTGCCGAGAGCCTGGGCGTGGCCACTAGTTTGCTCCGGATCACCAACGACTACCTCAAGATGCGTCAGCAGTTCGGCAAGCCGCTGGCCAGCAATCAGGCGCTGCAACACCGCATGGCGGATCTCTATCTGCTGACTGAAGAGATTCGTGCGCTGACCCGCGCCGCGCAGCAGGCCATGACCCTTCCCTTGGCCGAACGGGCGCGCACCCTCAGTGGTGCGCGTGCCTATATCGCTCAGGCGGCGCGGCATATTGGCAACGAAGCGATTCAATTGCACGGTGGCGTAGGCATTACAGATGAGCTGGAGGTCAGCCACTATTTCCGCCGATTGATGGTGATCAGCGCCTTGTTTGGTAACCGCGACGCGCACTTTTCGCGCTTCGTCGAGTTGTCACTGGCCGAGTGAAAAGAGCGTGAATATGCAGAGCGAAATCAGCAGCACTCAGGCTCGCCTCGATGCGGCCGCCAGTCAGCGTTATGCCCACAGCAGTGAGTGGCAGGGTCGGACCATCGCCGAGGCCGCGATCGCGATGGTCTCCCAGGATCCCGCGCGTATTACCCATGTTTTCGAAGGGCAGAATTGTCGGGTCGACGCGCTGTTGGATGATGCCCTGTTGCTGGCTGGCGCTCTGCAGCGCCGAGGCCTGCAACGCGGCGATGTGATCGCTTTCCAGCTGCCCAACTGGCGCGAAACGGCGGTTATTGACCTGGCAGCCAGCCTGTTGGGTCTGGTCATTGCGCCAATAGTGCCTATCTACCGAGATGCCGAGGTGGCCTTTATGCTGGCCGACTGCGGCGCCAAGGCGATGTTCTTTCCGGGTAATTACCGCGGTTTTGATTTCGCCGCCATGTTGCAGCGCCTGGCACCTGGCCTGCCAGCCCTGAGTCTGCTCGTCAGTGTGCGCGCCGAAGTCGCTCAAGTTGACGCTTATGAGCAGCTGCTGGCCGAGAACACGGTGCTGAAAAACCCCGCAAAGGTAGATGCTCACGCCGTCAAACTGATTCTCTACACTTCCGGCACCACGGGACGACCAAAGGCAGTACTGCACTCGCACAATACGGGGCCGACCCGGCTCAAACGCGCCTTTGAGTACTGGTCAGATGGTTCGCCTCAGGTATTGCTGATGGCATCGCCGGTCACCCATGTGACCGGGCTGAGTGCCTTGGAGCTGCCATTCTATCTGGACGCACGGAGCGTGTTCATGGAACGCTGGAACGCCGCCGAGGCACTCGACATCATCGAGCGTGAAGGCGTGACTATCAGCTTGGGGGCGACGCCGTTTCTGCACGAGCTGATTACTGCGGCCGAGCAGCAGGGCCGTCGTCTACCTAGCCTCCAACGCTTCGCCTGCGGTGGTGCCGAAGTACCGCCCGCGCTGATCTACAAGGCCTGCGAGGTGTTTGAAAACTGCCATGCGTTTCGCGTTTTTGGCTCCAGCGAGGTGCCGTTGGTGACCCTTGGCTTTGTCGGTGCCGATCAGTTGCAGCAAGCAGCCAGCACTGACGGGGAAATCGTTGATTACCAAGTGCGTCTGCTGGATGACGCTGGACAAGAGGTCGCCGCTGGCGAGGAAGGCGAGATCTGTGTGCGCGGCGCTGCGATGTTCCTGGGCTATGCAGACGCCGAGCAGACGGCGCAGAGCTTTGATGCAGATGGCTTCTTCGCAACCGGCGATCTCGGACGGATCACCGCTGACAATGCCATCGTTATCACCGGGCGCAAGAAAGACTTGATCAACCGCGGCGGCGAGAAGATCAGCGCCAAGGAGGTGGAGGATATCCTGCATCAACATCCGGCTATTGATGAAGCCGCGGTGGTGGCCATGCCCCACGAACGTCTCGGCGAAACCCTGTGTGCCTATGTGATTTTGCGCAGTGGTCAAAGCCTGACCCTGGAACAGTTGCTTGAGCAAGTTGGGCAGGCTGGCGTAGCGCGGCAGAAATTTCCTGAGCAGTTGGTGGTAGTGGTCGATTTTCCGCGCACCGCCTCCGGCAAAATCCGTAAAGATCGGCTGCGCGCCGATATACGGCAGCGCCTGTTGACGCTGTCCTGAGTAACTGTGAGGAGCTACCCGTAATGGACGCTAACTATCTTGATGTACGCATCGCCGTCAAGGCGGACGAAGCGCTGGATATTGTCACCCTGGAACTGGAGCCCTTGGCCGGGCATAGCTTGCCGGTGTTCAGTGCGGGCTCGCATATCGACGTAGAAATTCAACCGGGTTTGGTGCGCCAGTATTCCCTCTGCAATGACCCCACCGAGCAGCATCGCTATGTGATCGGCGTGTTGCGCGACCCGAACTCGCGTGGCGGTTCGATTGCGGTGCATGACCAATTGCAGGAAGGGCAGACCCTGCGCATCAGTCCACCGCGCAATCATTTTGCCTTGGTGCCAGCCAAGCGCTCGTTGCTGTTTGCTGGCGGCATCGGCGTGACGCCGATTCTGTGCATGGCCGAACGTCTGGCCAGCAGCGGTGCTGACTTTACGATGCACTATTCGTCGCGTGGTCCCGAGCGCATGGCGTTTTTAGCGCGTATTGGTGCGTCCGCCTTCGCTGATAATGTGCACCTGCATTTCGATGACGGTCCGGCTGTTCAGGCACTTGACCTTGCCACCGTACTGGCAGCCGAAGGCCCGGACACGCACTTGTATGTGTGTGGGCCGGGGGGCTTTATCGACTTTGTGGCCAATACGGCCAAAGCCCAGGGTTGGGACAGTCAGCGTATCCACTTCGAGTACTTTGCCGCCAAGCTCATTGATACCTCCGAAGACAACAGTTTTGAGGTGCAAGTAGCTAGCAGCAGTAAGGTCTATGTGATCGGCGAGGACGAATCCATCATCTCGGTACTGGCCGCTGATGGTGTGGAAATTTCGGTGTCCTGTCAGCAGGGTATCTGTGGTTCCTGTATCACCCGGGTGCTGGATGGCAAGGTTGATCATCGGGACCAGGTCCTGAGTGACAAAGAGCGCAATGATGAGGGCTGGTTCACGCCTTGTTGTTCGCGGGCGCTGAGCAAACGCCTGGTACTGGATATCTGATTCGTTGCGGGGCGCTGGCGATGTTACTCGTCAGCGCCTGGATCCCTTGGGGGAGGCGGCCTGGCTCGTTATGGGTCGCCGCCGCTGCTCTTGCGGGCCTGGTAATTTGCCAGTGCTGACTGCTCAGCTGATCACGAAGATTACAGGCTTCAACGGCCACTGAAGCGCGCAGGGCGTTTCTCCAGAAAGGCACTGACCGCTTCGCTGAAATCGGCTGTGGCGATGCAGCGGTCAAAGGCCTGCTGTTCCGCCGCCAGTTGGCTGGAAAAGTCATGGTCGAAAGACTGGCGCATCAATTGCTTGAGCAAGCCTTGGGCAAGCGGTGCAGAGCCTGCCATGCGCTCGGCCAAGGCTTGGGTAGCGCTGGCCAACTGGTCTCGAGGCACCACTTGGTTGATCAAGCCCAGCTTCAGGGCGTGTTCGGCATCCAGTGGTTCGCTGAGCAGGGCAATTTCCAGTGCCCTGCGTAGCCCAACCACGCGCGGAAGGTGCCATGAGGCACCGAGGTCGCAACTAGCGCCGAGGTTCAGGTAAGCGAAGTTGAAACGACAGTTATCCGCGGCGATCACCAGATCGCAGGCCAGCGCAATGCTCATGCCGGCGCCAGCTACTGGGCCATGCAGGCTGCCGATGACGGGGGCATGCAAACGAGTCAGCAGTTGCAGCGCCTGATTCATTGGCTCGATCAAACTGGCGGATACCGTGTCGGGCGCATCGCGAAACTGAGCGATATCGCCACCGGCCATGAAGCCGCGGCCTTCGCCACTGAGGACCACCACGCGGGTGGCGGGGTTGTTCGCCAC
Organism: Pseudomonas fluorescens; assembly: GCF_902497895.1. Classification (GTDB taxonomy): domain Bacteria; phylum Pseudomonadota; class Gammaproteobacteria; order Pseudomonadales; family Pseudomonadaceae; genus Aquipseudomonas; species Aquipseudomonas fluorescens_BP. The sequence goes on along the minus strand of NZ_CABVHQ010000049.1, from coordinate 6,629 downwards.
CGATTGGCAGGCCTCGAGAAAGGCACTGGCCAGCGCACTGTCGATGGCGTTCAGTGCCTGCGGGCGATTGAAGCGGATGTTGCATATCGGACCGTGATTTTCCAGCAATACGGGGGCGTGCGACATGGGGATCATTCCTCTGCGGGGACAGGTGGTTGCGCTGCGTTCGGCTGAAAGTGGTTCCAGACTTGTTCCATCACTGTCTGGCGCTGCTGCTGGCGAATCGGGTCGTAGGCCGCCAGATTGATACAACGGATCAGGCAGCGGGATTCGCCCTCGGGGCCGTGGTCGGTTTCGATAATATTGATGCAGGCCGGATCCTGTTCGAAGGCCTTGAGACCCCCCAGGCCACTTCCGCCTATATGGCCGAGGATCACGCGATTGACCGCATCGTGGGCCACCATCAGCAGGTTCGACCACTCAGGGCGGGTCAGCCATTCGTGCCAGGCGAGGATGACCCGGGCGTTGAAGTCGCTCCAGGTTTCGCCTCCAATAAAACATGCCCCCGGTTGGTCTGCATCATCGTAGGCGTAGGCAATGGTCCGTTCGCGCTGCTCTGCGGGCACCTCCCGCAGACGGCCAGCGCGGATTTCCTTGAGCCTCTCATCGCAATGCAGGGTAATTGCCTGGCCGCCATTGAGGACCATCCTGGCGGTTTGCTCGGTTCGCGGCAGTCCTGAGCAAACGGCCAGATCAAAGGGCACCGGCGCCAGCATGTGGGCGGCGGCGGCGGCCTGCTCGAGGCCATTGGCGTTCAGCGGTACCCCGCGAGGATCGAGTGGATGACCCTGCTCATCGAAATAGCTGACTGCAGCATGGCGCAGCAAATAGATACGCCGACGCACTGATGGTGTGGAGCTCATCAGGCTTGGCTCTTTAATACGCGCGGATTACTGAGCGCCAACTGCTGTCGGTTGGCTCGCTTGAGCTGGGCCATGACGTTACGACGTTGTTCGCCGCTATCGGCTTGGCCGCTGCGGATCAGTCGGCAGAGTTGAAGGTTGGCAACCCGTAGATTGGTGCGCACGGCGGCAATCGGTTGCTCGCTGGCAATCGGCGGCCACGCGAGCAGGTGTGCAAGCTCGGCAAGCTCTTCGCGTTCGCAGTGTTCGCCCTGGCGCAGTTGGCGCGCAGCAATCGCCATAGCCCTTGCGATCATCAGTGCGGCTTGACGTTGGCTGGCTGGCAGTGTTGGCAGAAGCAGCTCGCGCAGCAATTTATCGGCGCTGTCGAGCAGTTGTTCAGCGGTCGGTTGCGTGCGCATCAGTCATTCTCCGTCATCTGCAAAATGGTGTATTCCAGCTCGGGAAGCATATGCCCGGTCAAGGCCAGCAACAGCGAGTCCTCCTCGCCACAGAGATGGCGCTGAGCTTGCTGAAGAGCAATGGCGGCCCAATTCATATGCGCCATTATTTCCCAGTAGGCGACTTGGTCACGTTCGATCGGCTGGTCGCTGACGCTTTCGTAACCGGCGTAGAAGTCCTCGCGCTGGCCGATGCCGCCTGCTTCCAGCTGATCTTTGCCGAAGCGCCAGCAGCGTGCGCAGAACCAGCCGATGTCTTCCAGCCGATCGCTCCAGCCCGCGAACTCCCAGTCCAGGATGGCGGTCAGTCCCTGTTCGTCAACCATGTAGTTGCCAGTGCGGTAGTCTCGGTGGCTTAACACAAGCGCAGTCCTGGCTGGGGCGTGCCGTTCCAGCCAGCGCAGGCCCCACTCCAGGGCAGGGTGGCTGCTGGACTGTTGGTCGAGAATGGCACGCAGGCGCTTGATCGAGTGCAGCGCCGCTGCCTCTTCATACAGCGGCAGAAAATCCAGATCGGTGCGCGGCGGTCGGATCGAATGAATACGCGCCAGTTCGGCACCGAGGCGCCGAGCAAGGGCAACGCGATCACCGCCCAGCTTTTGGTCCTTGACCAACATGTGGCCGGCGGCTTGGCCGTCGACCCGGCGCATGGCAAAGAACGGTCGGCCGATGACCGCCACGTCCATGCATAACCAGAGCGGCTCGGGCACTGACACGCCAGCGGCGAAGGCGGCCTTGAGCAGGGCGAACTCCTGTGCGCGGCCATGGCTGACTGACACCCCGGTAGGTGCGTCGGCACGGATCACTAGCTCCAGCAGACCTGCAAACGGGCCACCGGTAACTTGTGCAAGCGCCAGCCAGTTTTCTTGGATGGCACCGCCGGAGAGCAGTTTCAGCTCACTGAATTCGACTGTTTTGGCTTCGGTCTGCCTGGCGATAAACCCCTGCAGGGCTTCACGGGTTGAGGGCTTCATACGCTGAACTTCTTGAAGATGCGATTTCCCAGGCTCCAACGGTGGACTTCCGATGGGCCGTCATAAATGCGGAAGGCACGCATGTCGGAGAAGATCCGCGCGACGATGGTTTCGTCGGTCACGCCCTGGCCGCCGAGGATCTGCACGCAACGGTCTGTAACGCGCCAAGTGGCCTCGGAAACCATGACTTTGGCCATGCTCGACTCGGTGGTTCCCAGGTTACCTTGATCCAGCACCCAGGCCGTGTGCCAGATGGCCAGTCGCGAGCTATGCATATCCATTTCGTTGTCGGCGAGCATAAAGCTCACGCCTTCGTGTTTACCAAGGGCCTTGCCGAACGCTTGGCGGCGTGCCGCATAACGGGCCGCGACGTCGTGGCAACGACGGGCCTGACCTAGCCAGCGCATGCAGTGCGTCAGGCGCGCAGGGGAGAGGCGTACTTGAGCATATTTGAAGCCTTCGCCCAGCTCGCCGAGGATGGCACTGGAGGGCACGCGCAGGTTTTCGAACGCGACAACGCAGTGGCCGCCAGGAAAACAGGAATCCATCGACCCCATGCTGCGCTCGATGCTGATACCGGGGGCGTGCATGTCGGCGAGGAACATGGTGGCGCGGCCATCCTCCAGCTTGGCCATGATGATCGCCAGACTGGCGCCCTCGGCTCCGGTGATGAACCACTTGCGGCCGTTGATGATGAAATCGTCGCCATCGCGTACCGCCAGGGTCTGCAGCATCGATGGGTCTGAGCCAGCGCCTGGGTCAGGCTCGGTCATGCAGAAGCAGGAACGGATCTGCCCAGCAGCCAGCGGCCGCAGCCAACGCTGCTTCTGTGCGTCGGTGGCTACCGCTTCCAGCAGATGCATGTTGCCTTCGTCCGGTGCGGCGATGTTCAGCGCTACCGGTCCGAGTGTGGAATAGCCGGCCTCTTCAAAGAACACCGCCTTGCTGCGATGATCCAGACCCAAACCGCCGTATTCAGTCGAGACGTGGGCTGAGAGCAGGCCCGCGGCAGCGGCGGCAGCGATTAACTCGGCGCGTAGCTCCTCACTGGGGCCATGGGCGCCACAGCGTGAGTCCTTTTCGAAGGGGATGATCTGGGTGACGATGAAGTCGCGCACCCGTGCTTGCAGTGCAGTCAGTTCAGTCGAAATCGTGAAGTCCATGGCAGCTCTCGCGTGGCAGTGCGTCGAAAATCAGGCGTAACGGAAGAATCCGCGGCCACTCTTGCGGCCCAGATAGCCCGCCTCGACCATTTCCCGCAGTAGCGGGGCAGGGCGGTACTTGGAATCCTTGAAATTGTTGTAGAACACCTCCATTACCGCGAGGAGGGTGTCCAGGCCAATCAGGTCGGCCAAGGCCAATGGCCCAATGGGGTGATTGCAGCCAAGGCGCATGCCTTCGTCGATGTGCTCGGCGCTGGCCAGGCCCTCCTGGAGGACGAAGACAGCCTCGTTGATCATGGGAACCAGAATCCGGTTGACGGCAAACCCCGGGCTGTTTTTCGCGCTGATCGCCGTCTTGTGGATCCGCGAAACAAACTCTTCGGCGGCGGTCTGGGTGCTGTCACTGGTTTGCAGGCCGCGAATCAACTCGACCAACGCCATGACCGGTACCGGGTTGAAGAAGTGCATGCCGATAAAACGATCCGGGCGTGTGGTGGCTGCCGCCAATTTGGTGATAGAGATCGATGAGGTGTTGCTGGCGATCACTGTCTTGGGGCCGACTATTGCATCGATATCCCTGAGAATCGCCAGCTTCAGCGATTCAGCCTCGGTCGCCGCCTCGATCACGAGATCGGCGTCCACCAGCTCATTTTTGTCAGTGCTGTAGCGCAGATGGCCCAGTACGTCGCGCTTGCCCGACTCGTCCAGGCTGCCCTTGCGCAACAGCTTGTCCAGGCTGCTGCCGATGCTCTGTTCGGCGCGCAATAGTGCAGCAGTGGAAATGTCCACCATGATCACATTGAGCCCTGTCATGGCACAGATCTGGGCTATACCGTTGCCCATGGTTCCTGCGCCGACCACGCCTACCGTATTTATCTGCATCTAACTACTCCAGGTGTGCTGCTGGTACGTGCCAGCGGTTTTAAAGGCGTTCGAAAATGGCGGCAATACCTTGACCGCCACCGATGCACATGGTCACCAGGCCATAGCGTCCTTGAGTGCGGTGCAGTTCGTAGATCGCCTTGGTGGTGATGATTGCGCCTGTGGCGCCGACGGGGTGGCCGAGGGAAATGCCCGATCCATTTGGATTGACCTTCAGCGGGTCCAGTCCCAGTTCTTGTGTGACAGCGCAGGCCTGAGCGGCAAAGGCTTCATTGGACTCAATGACATCCATCTGCTCAATACGCAGGCCGCAACGCTTCAGCACCAGGCGAACCGCCGGCACCGGGCCCATGCCCATATACGCGGGATCAACCCCTGCATGGGCATAACCGACCAGGCGTGCCAGTGGTTCCAGTCCCAGTGCGTGTGCCCGTTGCTCTTCCGCCAGTACCACGGCAGCAGCACCATCGTTGAGGCCTGATGCATTGCCAGCAGTTACAGTGCCGTTTTCCTTGAGAAAGATGGCCTTCATGTCGGCAAGTTGCTGCAAGGTCAGTTCTGGGCGGATATGTTCGTCGCAGTCGAAACTGATAAGACCTCGACGGGTCTTGATCTCGACCGGAACTATCTGGGTTTTGAAATAACCCTTGGACGATGCCAGAGTTGCGCGGCGTTGGCTTTCGAGTGCTAGCTCATCCTGCATTTCGCGGCTGATGCCATAGCGGCTGGCTATGTTTTCCGCTGTGACGCCCATATGGATACGTTCCCAAGGGTCATGCAGGATGCCGTTCATGTAGTCGATTACTGGGTTGTCACCCAGGCGTGCTCCCCAGCGCATGCTCGGTAGCATGAATGGGCCGCGGCTCATATTTTCGGCACCCGCGCCAATAGCGATATCGGTATCGCCCAGCATAATGGCCTGGGCCGCAGAAATAATCGCTTGCAGTCCCGAACCGCATAGGCGGTTGACATTGAAGGCAGGGGTTTCCTGGGGGATGCCCGAATCCATGGCAGCGACTCTGCTCAGGTAGGCGTCGCGTGGTTCGGTTGGAATCACATTGCCCATCACCACATGACCGACTTCGGCCGGGTCGACACCCGAGCGGGTGAGCGCCGCCGAGCAAGCGGTCGTTGCAAGTGTGGTAAGCGGAGTGTCCTTCAGCGTTCCGCCGAAAGTGCCAATGGGGGTGCGCGCGGCACTTAACACGAGAATCTGACGTTGAGCCATAAAATGTCCTTTGGCCGGAGCCTGTGGAATGCCCGAGGCTTGAGAATATTTCGCTCAAGGCTTTTGGAAAACCGTAGATCAAGGCTGCAAAAGCGCCGCTTTGAACCTGTAGGCAATTAAAAAACATTTATGTCGGTTTGTAAATGCTTGCGTCTTTTTGAGTTCACGCATAGAGTGAAATTGTTGAATGGATGGCCATAAGGCAGTACCGCAAAACTGCCGATGTGTGTCCGCTCCGAGATCTTGCGGGGCAAGGTGTGTGACGTCGATGAATGCCCTCATTGAGGGCTCGTCAGGCGAGGAAATGCATCGATCCAAATCGGTAAAAGATTGGATAAACCAAGTCCTGAGCGCTGCATGGCAAATGCTTGGGGGTGAAAGAGTCTTTCCTTGAGTAAAAAACGATGAAAATAAAAACAATGTTCATCTTCGTTTTCATTTGCGCTGCTTTTACATTGCTATCGATTTTGCTGTTATCAAAGCCGGATTATGCTGAAGTGGTTTCCCTCCCGAGCTGTCACCAATTGGCTTATAGCTGTACGTTTTCAGCTGATTTCAGGGGATGGCATCCATGACCACTGGTTTACGTGCGCTTATCGCTTTGGCCTGCGTACGGCAAAGGCCTCCTGGCGTAGTCCGGGTCGTTACCCACTAGTGATCTACTGAAAACGGACACGAGTCTCGTTTCCCGTTCCAAATACACAAAAACGCCGCTCATTGAGCCACTGCTGTTCACTTAAGCTCGGGTATCAGGCACACACACAGGCGTAGCGAGGGGGCGGTGGATCAAGAGCCGGTCGGCTTGTATTTTGTTGATTGGGTACATATCCGTTGCTGCGGTCACGGCGACTCAGGGTTCCGCCCTTACGGCGGGGCACTTGGAAAAGCCCCAAGTAACCAAGGGCTCTTGCCCCTTTCGTTCGGTGCCTCGCCTAGGCTCGGCATGCCCTCGCTCCGGTCCTGCTCCGTGGGCCCGCCGCCATCGGCCATCCATGGCCGGGGGCGGCTAACCCGGCATCCATGCCGGGTTGCCCACTGCGCAGAACCTGCGCTCGGCCTCTCGAGGGGGCGTGCACCGC
>NZ_CABVHQ010000048.1 GCF_902497895.1 Pseudomonas fluorescens | reverse complement strand
CGTCGGCCCAGCCGCGCCACCAGCGGCAAGCCGTACGCCCGAGTGCGAGCGAATACTCATCGACCAGCGTCTGCATGTCGTCAGCCAGCGCTGCCACACGCACAGGGTTCCCCATCCGCACCTCGATCAACACCTCCTGCCAGGTGGCGACCAGCCAGGTCATAGGCTGGCGAAGCGCCTGTGCGCGGGTCCGCGCCCGCTGCATGTGGGCTCGGCCTTGCTCAACCAGGCCAGAACGCACGAGTTCTATGGCCAGCATACCGTGCAGCATGACCTGAGGATCCGCCGCAAAGATCTCGTTCGCCCCGATGTTCAGCGGCTCGGCGATCGCGAGGGCGCGCTCCAGCCAACTGCGGGTCGTCTGCGTGCGACCCTGGAGGTGATGCACCTCGCCCTGCACGATGCACGCCGCCAGCATGAGCTCTTGATCATTTGCGTCGCAGGAGAGGGCTTCAGCACGCTCCGCCACCTCCAGCGCCAGCGCATACTCGCCGCGCAGACCGAGTAGATAGCCGAATCCGTGCAGCAGGCGACCGCGCATCGGATGCTCGGGCACATCCGCCAGTAGCCTGTACGCGCGTTCGAACGCGTTCCTGGCTTCGCTGCCGACACCGAACGTGTGGAAAGCCGACACCCCCTGCAGCGTGGCCAAGGTAATTTCGAGCGCATCGCGCTCCGTCCCTTCTGGTGCCTGCGTCAGCAGGACCAACGCGCGCTCAGTGAGGCCGATGCACAAGACCGGGCTGAAGTGCAGCAGCGCGGCTTCTGCGGCCTCGGCGTAGTAGCGCAGCGCGATCATCGGCTGCCGAGCCCGGTCGAAGTGCATTGCCAGCTCCGAGGCAGCAACCGGCACACCGGCCGCGCGCTCGCGTTCGAGGGCAGCGCCCACCTGGCGATGGAGGTGGGTGCGCAATGAACGCGGTGTGCGGTCGTACAGCACCTGGCGGAAGAGAGCATGCCGGAACGAGTAGGGTAGCTCTACCGTCTCTTCAACTTCGGTGGCCCGCGACCGTGTGAGCCATACCTGCTCGCGTACCAGTTCCTCGCAGGTGTCGGCCACAGAAGCGAGGTCGCGCTCGAGGGCCAGCGAAACCGTTTCAACCCGGAATTCGACTCCGCACACCGCTGCTGCCGAGAGCAGCGCACGCTGCTCCTGCCCAAGCTTGGCGATGTAGTGATCAATGATGGCCGCGAGGTTTTCAGGGACCGCCACACCCGCAAGCCGAGCCTCGATAGTGGCGTCGTCGTCCGTTGGGTCCATCACTTCACTGATGACTGACGACACGAACAACGGCACACCGTCAGTGCGCTCGTGCAGGGCACGCACGAAGGCTTCATCGCGCGCTAGCGAGGCTGAATGCAGCGCAACATAGTCAGCGATCTCGGTTTCCGAGAACGGATCGAGCACCACTTCCTCGCACAGACGTTGCAGGCGCAGTTCGTGGCGCAACGAGCTGAGCGGATGATCGAGCGCTACCACCTCGGCGAGGCGCAAGCTCGACAGCCACATAAGCCGCGAGCGGCCACGTCGCCGCGCCATATAGTCGATGAGCTGGACCGTCGCCCGATCGCTCCAGTGCAGGTCTTCGGTCACCAGCAACAGCGGGCGCTGCTCTGTGTAGCGGTCCAACAGTTCACCCATTTCCCTCAGCATGCGGTCCGGACCGACGCCGGCAAGCTCGCGCCGCAATGCGTCTCGCTCCTGCGTAGTGCTCAGCCACGGCAGTTGCAACAGCCAGGTCGGCGCCACGGCGCGCAGCAGCGCCGGCAGGGTGGGGTCGCTGCGGCACAGATCGGCCAACGCCTCCAGCACCGGCAGGTACGGCTCGCCGGTGCCGTAGTGTTCCACGCAATGGCCGCGTGCGCAGGCGATGCCGCCAAGGCTGGCGAGGAAATACTCGATCAACGTGGTCTTGCCAATCCCCGGTTCTCCGGCGAGCCAGACTATTGCACGTTGGCCGCCGTAAGCCCGCTCCCACGCCCTTTGCAGCTTTGAGACCTCGTTGGTGCGACCGATGAATGACGGCGACGGATGTGTGCCGGCCGCGGGTACCGTCGCGGATGCAGGCGGCATCGAAGGTGCAGGGGAGGGCGCGGCGATGAAGCGATAGCCGCGCCGCGACACAGTCTCGATGAAGCGGGGCTGCCTGGGGTCGTCGCCCAGCACCTTGCGCAGATCGCTGATGGCCGTCTTCAGCACTGAATCGCTGACGAACCGATGCCCCCACACGGCATCAAGCAAAGCATCCTTGGTCACCAGCGATCCCGGCTGGCGCGCAAGTACGCAAAGCAGTGTGAATGGAGTTGGCGCCAACGCCACGGCTTCTCCATTACGTAACAAGCAGGCGTTGGCCTCGTCGAGCTCGAACTCGACGAAGCGGAGCTGGACTGGGTTCGGATGGGGCTGCGGACGCGCCACGTTTGATTCCTGAAGACTAAAACATAGTTTCTAGTATTGGGCCATTACTCCCATGACAACGCTGATCGGCTAAGAAGCCAAGCCTCACCGGTCGGAAACTGACGCAAACCAGCCCGTCACACCTTCGGCAAGGCCACGTGGCCTCATTCTGGTGCGTTAATGATCTCAAAAAATTAATGACAAATACATCAATATTGATAAATGTCTCATTTTTGAATATCTTCACTTTGCCTGACGATGAGACCTGCGCGTCTCACGACTTCAATCACAACAAGGGCTCGAGATGAACAACAAGAAAGTTTCCGAATTGCCTCCCTCCGCCGTCGATGTGCTGATCGTCGGTAACGGTCCGGTAGGTGCGACAATCGCGGCGCTGCTCGGCCGCTATGGGGTAACGACACTGGTACTGGACAAGACCCATGAGGTCCTGCTAATGCCCCGCGCCATTGCCCTGGACAACGAGGCGCTGCGCATCCTGCAACTCGCCGGATTGTCGGAAGACGCTTTCGAGAAGATCGCTATCCCTGAAGTGAGGATGCACTCCCCGGTTCTCGGGCAATTCAGTCGAGCCAATACCGCAGGGTGTATCGACGGCCATCCCAAGCTTGTGACTTTCTATCAGCCCGACCTCGAACGAGCGATGCGCAGCCAGGTTTCCAGGCTTAAGTCAGTGACTAGCCTGGGTGGCTTCGAACTTGAGAATCTGGTCGAGGAATCGGACTGTGTCGTCGCCTCCGTACGTGATCAACATGGCCACTTGCATTCCGTTCGCGCGCAGTACCTGGTCGGTGCGGATGGCGCAAGCTCCAAGGTCAGAGCACTGATTGGCCAGGAATTCGAAGGACAAACCTATGCAGAGGATTGGCTGATTGTCGATGTCATGAACCGGCATAAGTCAGCGATTGATCACGTTGAGTTTATCTGTGATCCACGGCGCCCAACGCCGCACATGCCCGCTCCCGGCGGAAGGGAGCGTTGGGAATTCATGCTCCACCCAGGCGAATCCCGGGAAGAGCTGGAAAGCCCGGAAAGCATAGCCCGACTGATCGCGCCATGGATCAATCCGCAGGAGCTGGAAATCGAGCGCAAGGCGGTGTATCGATTCCACGCGCGCTGCTGCAATAGATTCAGTAAGGGACGCACCTTTCTCGCAGGAGATGCAGCCCACATTACCCCTCCCTTTGTCGGGCAAGGTCTCGTTGCAGGCCTTCGAGATGGCGCCAACCTGGCCTGGAAACTGGCCTGGGTCCTTCGCGGCCATGCAGCGCCTTCAGTGCTCGATACCTATGACGTAGAGCGTCGCCCCCATGCCCAGGAGATGATCAATCTGGCGAAACTCATGGGCCGCCTGGTGATGCCCAGAAACAAGATCGCAGCTTTCTTCGTCCATGGCCTGATGCGCATGCTGGCGTTGACTCCCGCTACCAGAAGGTACTTCGAACAGCTGGACATCAAGCCGAAGAACATCTTCAAACACGGACTGTTCGTGCAGCATCGTCGTGGCGATAAGCTGGTTCGTGGCAGTCTGTTTCCCCAAGCCTGGGTTCGCAACATGCAAAAGCAGGTCAAATTGAGCGACGATGCTCTTGGAGACTACCTGACCCTGGTTGGATTCGGTGTTGACCCGTTGTCACTGCTGACCAGCGCTCAGGTCGTTTCCTGGGAAAAAATGGGAGGCCACTTCCTGGAGATCAGAACACGCGGCACGCGCTCCGGTGGCAGTTGCGACTTCATCGAAGACCTGAACCATGACATCCTGCCGCTGGCTGCTAAAGGAACGCTGGTCGCGGTTCGCCCCGACCGCATCATCATGCACCACGTCCCTGGCTTCGATGCAGGCAGTCTCCTTCGAGACTGCATGGGCCTGTTGGCTAGCGCTGACGCCACAGCCAATAGCGTTTCCATTACCATTAGCGAGCCCCCTCGATTAAGAGCCTGAAGATGCCTTTCCCCACTTTTCCTTCAGAAGCAACTGCGCAAGAGCCTCTCACGCGAGGCCACAAGAAGCGTGAACGCACCCGTCGCGGCCTGGTGGACGCGGCATTGCGTCTTATCGCGCGTAAGGAGGTGGGGGAGATCGCACTGCTCGAGGTAGCCGCGGAGGCCGCGGTATCCAACGGCACCATCTACAACTATTTTCGAACTCGCGACGAAGTACTCGAGGCGGTTGGCATCGCCATGGCCACCGAGTTCTCGGATGCCATTTCCGCCTTGAGCTCGGACGTGCACTGCGGAGCACAGCGGCTTTCGATTGGTGTGCGCATGTTCGTATGCCGGGCCGCCGACGACCATCAATGGGCGAACGCACTGCTGCGCATTATCCATTTCGATAAGGCCATGCGCTCGCGTTTGGCTGCTCATGTGCTTGGCGACCTGCGTGAAGGTCTGCGCGCGGGCACTTTTGCTTATGAGGACGAAGGGGTCGCCATGGACTTGGTCGTATCCTGCACAACCGGAGCAATGCGTGCGGTTGTCGAGGGGCGTGCGGTGGCGGAGCACGATCTGCGGGTCGCCGAAATGGTTCTCAAGGCTCTGGGCGTAACCCCTGCCAGAGCCAGGAGAATTGCCGGCAAGCCGCTACCCGTCTAGTCCTGATGTCATCCTCGGCCGGCTAAGCCTCAATGCCGTTGTAGGAGCGAGCTTGCTCGCGATGGACTCAAGGGCGGCGCGTTTATTCAGAAAATACGCGTTATCGTTAACGTCCATCGCGCCCTGAGCCTTTCCGTCAACTCGGTTTGGCTGTGTTCTGGATCACTACCCCATGAACGACACAAGACCTGTGGGAGCGAGCTTGCTCGCGATGGATTCAAGGGCAACGCGTTTATTCAGAAAACCCGCGTTATCGTTAACGTCCATCGCGAGCAAGCTCGGCTCCTACAAAAAGCTGCGTTCGCTTAACTGAACGGCATTGGGCTAAGCCCGGTCAATCCATTGCCGATAGTTCTTCGCCTGGCGACGAGCCTTCAGCTGATTGCCGATCAATGCCATGAGTGGCGACGTCCTGGGTTTTGTCCGTTTCCCTTGGCTCAACAAGCCGAGCTGCTTCTTGATCACCGACGCCACTGCCAGCGATGCCAGCGCCTTGTTCTTCCAGCGGACAACGATAGGCTCCACTTCGGTGTCCTGACCAGCTATCCACTGGCTCGGCAGGGCCGGCTCGATTGCCAGCGCAGTGGCAAGCCCCACCATCGACACCGAGCCGCTCACTACTCGCTCCGCCACCTCCTTTCTGCGCACGCCACCGGTGACCATCAGCGGCATGCGCGCTATTTCTCCTACTTTCTCCGCGAACTCGAGAAAATAGGCTTCTCGAGCCAAGCGACTACCATCGCGGGTCTGCCCCTGCATCGCCGGGCTTTCGTAGCTGCCACCTGACAATTCGACCAGGTCGACCGCCTTGGCGTTAAGCATTTCCACCACGCGAGCCGCATCCTCGGCATCGAAACCGCCGCGCTGAAAGTCCGCGGAATTGAGCTTCACCGCGACGCAAAAGGTCGGTGCCACTCGCTGACGTATTGCGTCGATGGTTTGCAGGAGAATTTGCGCACGATTTTCCAGGCTGCCACCCCAGCGGTCGCTACGCCGGTTGGTCAAGGGCGAAAGGAATTGGCTGAACAGGTAGCCATGGGCTGCATGAATCTCCACACCGGTGAATCCGGCACGCTCGGCCAGAGCTGCTGCCTGGGTATAGCGCTCAATCAGCGCTTCGATCTCCTGCTCATTCAAGGCCCTGGGCGGCACAAAAGCCTTTGATAGTCCGGGAATGTCGACAGCAACCGCGGAGGGTCCCCGTGCCGGTTGTCCCATTGAGGCCAATAGCTGCCGTCCGGGATGATTGATTTGCATCCAGGCCTGGGCTCCGCGACTGCGGCAAGCATCGGCCCATAGGCTGAATTTACCCAGGTTCCGATCGTCCTCAAGCACTACGCCAGCCGGTCCGGTCAAGGCGTGGCGGTCAACCATGACGTTGCCAGTGATGATCAGACCAGCCCCACCGTCCGCCCAACGCCGATAGAGCCTGACCAGCGCTTCCCCTGGAGCGTGATCCTCATTGGCAAGGTTCTCCTCCATGGCAGCCTTGGCGATACGGTTTGGAATCACCGTGCCGTTAGGCAATCGAAGCGGTTCGAAGAGCTTTGAGCCGGTCATGTTCTGTCCTTCATGAATGAAAAAACGGCCAGCCATCGCTCAGGTTTGTTGAAGTCCTGGTTTACATCGATGGGCCGGTTTGATGGCCCTGCCGAGAGGGCGAGCCAAAGAACATGGAGCTGAACATGCGTGTTCAAATAAGTCAACGCGTGGACATCTGAAAGGCTCCTCATGGATCTTGCCATATCACTCAGAATGCCCAGATTTATGAGGCATATAACGGTTTTTATGGTGAGGCACGTATTTGATTCAAAAAACGTCGTTGACGTCTAATGAACACGCGTGTTCAATAAGGCCATAAGGTAATCCTGGAGAGAGAACCGTGGAATCCCTAAATCCAACACAGCGCCGCATTCATCAAGCCGCCTTTCGCCTGTTCGCTGAAAAAGGCACCTCGCAGGTGAACATCCTCGACCTCGCGCAAGAGGCAGGAGTGGCGCGCGGAACGGTCTATAGCAACATCGAAAGCATGGAAAGCCTGTTCGAGGCGGTCGCCAGTCATCTCGCGAGGGAGATGCATGAACGCGTCAACAAGAGCTTCAATTCCCTCTCCGATCCGGCTCAGCGCCTTGCCAATGGCGTTCGACTGTTCATTCGTCGAGCGCACGAGGACTCCCAGTGGGGGGCGTTCATCCATAAGTTCGCCATGAGCAACTCTTCGTTGCGCGAAATGTTTAGTAGCCAAGCGACTACTGATCTTCTGAGCGGACTTGCCACTGGGCGCTACCAGTTTCAGCAGGAGCAATTGCTCTCCGTACTGACACTGATTTCGAGCAGCACCCTGGGCTCGATTTTCCTGGTGCTGGAAGGTCACAAAACGTGGCGCGAATCGGGCTCTGACACCGCCGAGCTGGTGCTGCGGGCATTGGGTGTGCCGCCAGAGGAGGCGCGTGCGTTGGCGACCATAGAGTTGCCGGCACTTCCGTCTCTCGACTGAGCTCGTAACTGATTCAAGTAGACAACACCTCTGGTTTTCAGGGGTGCGGGATAGTTTTGCCCTAAAAACCCGGAAAACAAGAACAATGAACAATAGAAACGAATTGCACAGGTTGGCGACACCACAACCCGCCCGGCATCCGCAGCCGACGGTGAAGGCCCAGGATCTGACTCACCTGATCTTTCAAAGGCCGGACTTGGATCAGGCGGCGGGTTTCCTGACCGACTTCGGCCTGACGGTAAGTCGGCAGGACGCCGATACGCTCTATCTACGGGCCACCGAAGCGACTTCATACTGTTACCGTGTCCATCGTGCAGAACATGCACGTTTTGTCGGGTTCGGACTGGCAGTCCAGTCTCGCAAGGATCTGCAAAAGCTGACTCGAATCCCAGGCGCGTCAGCGGTAGAGAAATCGGACCATCCTGGTGGCGGGTATTCCGTCAGACTGACCGATCCGTCCGGTTTCATCGTGGAAGCCGTTTGCGAGCAGACTCCAGGCGAGACTCTGGCACATAGAGCGCCTCTGCACTGGAATCTGGCGCACGAGCAACCGCGAATCAACGCCACGCAACGCCCGCCGATTGCTCCACCTGAAGTACTCAGACTCGGTCACATCGTCATCGAAGTGGCCGACTATCAGGCGACCTGTGCCTGGTATACGCAGCATTTCGGATTTATTCCCAGCGATGTGCAGGTACTCCCCGACGGCACACCTATCGTCACCTTCATGCGCCTTGACCTCGGTGACATCCCCGCGGATCACCATGCGCTCGCGATAGCGCAAGGGTTCATGGCTACGTACAGCCATAGCGCCTATGAGGTCGTCGATGCAGACGCGGTGGGAATGGGGCAGCGCGTCCTGCGCGAGCGCGGTTGGGAACACTCATGGGGAATCGGCCGACACATTCTCGGCAGTCAGATTTTCGATTACTGGCAAGACCCTTGGGGCGATAAGCACGAGCATTACTGCGACGGGGATATCTTCACGGCCGCACAGCCTACGGGTATTCATCCTGTGAGCCCCGAGGCAATGGCGCAGTGGGGGCAGCGCATGCCCAAGAGTTTTACAAAACCCAAGATGAGCCTGGCCAAGCTGCATGCGCTGATCCGTAACCTGCGACGCAGCCCGGACCTGACCATTCGCAAGTTGATAACACTCATGCGGATGTTCGGGTAGGCCTGCCGCCATGTCGAAAAATTCAACCAGGTATGGCCGGCGGGATGTGCTCAAAGCCGGCGCTTTGATCGTCGGCGGCTCGTTGGTCTACAGCGTTGCCAGCCCCCCCTTAGAACAACACCACAGTTCTCGCGCCACCGAGCGCGGGACAAACGCCGCTCCAGGAGTACCTTCAATGTCTGCTGTACACGTAGTCCGCTTTGAATTTCAGAATGGTATCCACTGGGGCGTGCTACGCCAGGGCCGTATCACGGTTGTCCCCGGTACTTTTGAAACCACCGGTGACTTCATTCGCCAGAACAGTATCGACGACCTCGCTCAAATCAAAGGTACGGAACTTGCGGAGGGCGAAGTGAAACTGCTGTCGCCGGTGACCCGTAACCAGCAGTTCGTCTGCCAGGGCGCCAATTACCGTCAGCACATGATCGAATCGGGCATGGACCCGGATGCGAAGAAATTCAACATGATCTTCACCAAGGCGACGAGTTGCCTGGTGGCGGCTGACAGCGACCTGATCAAGCCGCGCCACGTGCGCTTCCTTGACTACGAGATCGAACTGGGCCTTGTGATGAAGCGCTCGATCACCGGCGCTATTGCTGTCACCGACGCCAATTTGCATGAGTTCATTGCAGGCGTCGTCATTGTCAATGACTACTCGGCGCGTGACATTCAGATTCCCCAGATGCAGTTCTATAAGGGCAAGAGCTACCGCACTTTCGGCCCGGTCGGCCCCTACCTGTGCCTGCTGGATGCCAAGAGCATGCATTACCTCAAAGCACTGCAGCTGCGCCTGACAGTCAACGACCAGGTGCGACAGAACGACAGCACGGCCAATCTGGTTTACGGCCCGGCAGAAACCCTGACCGAACTCTCTGCCTTGCAAGATCTCGCCGTTGGCGACTTGATCGCTACCGGCACTCCTGCCGGCTGCGCTCTAACGGTACCTTCGCCTGCCAAAATGCGCATTGCAGCCCTGATGCCAGAAGCCACCAAGTGGAAGCTTTTCCTCAAGGCGCAGGAGGGCCGGCCGCAGTATCTCAAGGCCGGTGACGTGGTCGAGGCGCGCATTCGCAGCGCCGATGGTGTGATCGACCTCGGCGTGCAACGCAACCGAGTCGTGGGGGAAGCCTGATGGTGGTGCAGACCCTGAGCGACATCGAAAATCTCGAACGAGTCCCCTTGTCGGAGCGTGGCCTGGCTTGCAGCACTTATGAAGCGCTGCGACAGGCAGCCGAGCGCACCCCCCAGGCGCCGGCGCTAAGCTTCTTCACCGATGCTGCCGATTTCAAGCGCACCTACCAGTGGAACTACTCCCAGCTCTTCGCGGATATCACCCGCGCGGCGAATGCCTTCGATGACCTGGGCATAGAACCGGGCGAGGTGCTCGCCTTTATCTTGCCCAATGTGCCGGAAACCCATTTCACGATATGGGGCGGGGAGGCGGCGGGCATCGTCATGGCGATCAATCCTCTGCTTGAGGCCAAGCAGATGGCTGGCTTACTGAATGCCGCAAAGGCATCCGTGGTGGTTACACTCGCGCCGACTCCAGGCAGCGATCTGTGGCCCAAACTGGCTTCGCAGCTGGATCAGTTACCCACGGTCAGGTCTGTCGTTTGGGTCAGCATGGAGCCCTATGTCGCCGAGCCAGTGAGTGGGGCCCTGAAAGCCGCGGCACTGAAGGAGCGAGACTTACACAGCGGTATCGCGATCCACGATTGGCAATCGCTGATGAATGCTCAACCGCACACACACCTCAAGAGCGGTCGGAAAATCCGCCAGGATGAGTGCTCCTCCTACATCTGTACTGGCGGCACCACCGGGCTTCCCAAGATCGCCGCGCGTAGCCATGGCTCGGAAGTATTCAATGCATGGGCCATGGCCGCTCACTTGCAGCCACGCAGTGGTGGCCAGGTTATCTTTTGTGGCCTGCCGCTTTTTCATGTCAATGGCCAGCTGGTTACTGGACTGATGCCTTGGACTCAAGGCGACCATGTGATCCTCGGGACGCCTCATGGGTATCGTGGCGAGGGGGTGATCCCACGATTCTGGGAGATGGTCGAGCACTTCGGTATCAACTTCTTTTCCGGCGTGCCAACTGTCTATGCTGCACTTCTGCAAAATGAATGGCAGGGCCGCGACCTGTCCAGTCTTCGCTATGCAATGTGTGGCGCCGCACCCATGCCGGCTGAGCTTTTCCGAGAGTTCGAGCGCCGGACCGGGCTAAAGATCCTTGAAGGTTACGGTCTTACCGAGGGCGCCTGCGTTTCCTCGGTCAATCCGCCCCATGGCGAGCGCCGTATCGGCTCCATCGGGATACGGATCGCCTACCAGGATATGCGCGCGGTCTTGCTCGATGATTCTGGAGAGTACCTGCGCGACGCCAACGTGGATGAGATCGGTCTCATCACGATCAGTGGTCCGAACCTCTTCAATGGCTATCTGGAGGAGCGTCATAACCAGGGCCTCTGGATCGATATCGACGGTCAGTGCTGGTTGAATACCGGCGATTTGGGTCGCCAGGATGCGCAGGGTTACTTCTGGCTGACCGGACGCAAGAAGGAGTTGATCATCCGCGGCGGCCACAACATCGATCCCAAGCAAATCGAGGAGGCTCTGCAGGCGCATCCAGCCGTCGCCTTGGCCGCTGCAATCGGCAGCCCCGATGCCTACTCGGGCGAGGTGCCAGTCGCCTACGTTCAACTGCGCCCCGGGCAAGTTTGCAACGCCGAAGAACTTGAGGCATTCGCCCATCGCAACATCAGCGAGCGGGCAGCCGTTCCCAGGCGCATTGAAATCCTCGAAGCATTGCCACTGACTGCCGTGGGCAAGATATTCAAGCCCGCCTTGCAGCAGCGGGAGATTGCCAAAGTAGTCCAGCAGGAAGTGGAACGTCTGGGGCTTTCGGATATTGCTGTTGAAGTCGTGCAGGACAATCGTCGTGGGCAGGTTGCCTGCATCAAGGCCGGAACTAACCAGGAAATCCTGGCGCCGCTCCTGGGGCGCTATAGCTTTCCAATCGAGTGGCTTAATTGAGTCTCTGATTCGCATCCGCAGTACAGCAATGATGCCCTGGTGCTGTTCGGCCAGGGCCTTTTACACAACTTCGATCAACTCCAACCGGCACTGAGAAGTGCACAGGACGGCGAAGCCTTGCCTGCGTGCAATCAACAAAAACAAGAAACAAGAGGTGGAAAATGAAACTGAATAGCCGTGTGATCCCGTGTCTCTCTGTTCAGCGAAAGTGTGCTGTCTGGATAAAGTTCACCAGTGCCATGGCACTCCTCAGCGCCTCTACAATGGCAGGCGCCAATGGCATTGCCCTTAACGAACAAAGCGCCAGCAGTGCGGGGACTGCGTATGCGGGAAGGTCGTCATCCGCGCTGGACGCCAGCACCATCTTTGGAAACCCTGCAGGTTTGACCAAGTTGAAACGCAGTGAGATTTCCGGCGGCGCCGCGGTCGTCTCGGTGAGCGACGACATCAGTGATGCGCAGAGCAGTGCCCCAGGAACGAATGAAGGGGACTCGGTACCTTTGGCGGTCGTGCCCTTCGCCTATATGTCGACGCCGCTTGACGATCGTTTTTCGATTGGTCTGGGCCTCTATGCTCCGAGTGGTCTGATCAATGATTACGAGGGCTCTTTTCAGGGCCGCTACCATGGTTCCTATAGCACGACCAAGGAAGTAACCCTGCAGCCCACCATTGCCTGGCGGATCAATGATTACGTGTCCATTGGTGGCGGACCGACCATAAACCATTTCAGTGCAAAGCTTCAGAATTACCTGGCCACCGGCGCCTTGAACAACGGTCAGGACACACTGGTCACCATCAAAGGCGATGACACAGCCATTGGCTACAACGTCGGCCTCCTGGTTGACTTGAGTGATGCAACTACTTGGGGGATTACCTATCACTCGAAGGTGGACTATGAACTCCAAGGGCATACTGAGGTTAACGGCTCCCCGAGCGTTATCCCGCTGGACGGAAAGTATGACAACAAGATAGACCTTACTATGCCCGAATCCGTGGACACGTCCATCACCCATCGTTTCAATAGTCGCTGGACAGGATACCTGGGGACCACCTGGAAACGTTGGAGCCGGATCAAGAAGGTCGAGGCAGTCAACAGCGGTCTTACCCCCGTGGGCCAGGCGGCTGGCCTGGGAAGTGTGATCGAAGAAATGAACTGGCGCGACACTTGGTCCACCGCCGTTGGCGCCTCCTACCAATTGAACCAACAATGGCTGCTGCGCGCAGGCTATGCCTATGATCCGTCGCCCATCAGGAATGCCGATCGCAGCGTGCGCATTCCGGTTGGGAATCGCCAAGCCGTGACTTTGGGCGGTGCTTATTCGCCGAATGACGATCTGACGATAGACTTCGCTTATGGTTATCTCTGGGATTCCAAAGTTTCCATAAAACAAGAGAACAACTCCGGTCTTCAACCGGCATACAGTGCCAACTACGACAATAGTGCGAATGGATTTTCAGTGCAGGCAACCTATCGGTATTAATAACTTGCCAAATTGGGCCTGCTGGACGAAGTTCCGGCCTGCACGGACCTGGCCACCAAACCGTGGGTCGAGGAGGGCGGCGTGGCCGTGCTCAATCAGCCGATATCCGCTCTGGACCTAATGCTGACGGAGTGCGGTGACTTGGCCTCAGGTCACCGAGGCTGCCATATGTACCTCTCAATGCGCTGCGAGAGCCGGACCTTTGATTACACCTGGTTGGGTGCGAATGATCATGAGTCCTGCCGCCGCGATCACCAATGGCACGATCAGCGCTGAGTAATAGCCCGCAGGGCCACCGTGTTCGAGAAACCAGCCGCCACTGGCCGATCCGATAATGGCCCCGACCCGACCCAGTGCAATCGCCCAGCCTGTTGCAGTTGCACGCAATGCAGTGGGATATGCCTGGGCAACCATGTAGTTCAACACGATTTGCTGACCGCCAATGCCTAAGCCCGCGCAGCCGGCGAGGATGAATACCAGTGTCCAGTTGTTGCCACTGTTGGCCAGTCCCAGGCACAGAAGAATGCCGAAAAGAAACAGGGCCAGCAACAATAGCCGAGTGTTGATTTTCGGCAGCATGATCGAGAGTGGAATGGCACACACAACAAACACCGCGTTGACCGCAACAGTCCCCATGGGCGCTTGTTCAGCTGGTAATCCGGTGGCTTTGAGAACGGTGGGTAACCAGGATAGAAACATGAACCAGGCAACCCAGTTAAAAAGATAGATCGTCCATATGCCAAAGGTATTACGCGCGAGTCCGCCACTGAACAAGGAGGTCACGCTGGTTTTTACATCCATCTCCGGGACACTAAAAATACTGTTGGGAGATAGTTGGCTTTTGGTGATTGTGGCGACAATTCTCTCAATCTTTTTACGACTGATAACTGGTCGGTGTCTGGTTAAAAAATACAACGACTCCGGCAGTGCGAATATCAATACAACCACCAGTGCCAGCGGTACGATACCGCCGACGGCAAAGATGCCTTGCCAACCTATCGTGGGTAACATTTTGGCGGCCAACAACCCCCCAAGAATGGCTCCAGCGGGCAAGCCGAGTAAAACCGTGGTCATGATCGTGCCACGATGTTTAGCGCTGCCGTACTCGGCCGCGAGCGACAGGACAACGGGTGTTGCGCCGCCCATTCCGAGCCCGGCAATAAATCGCAACACCAGAATCTGCTCGGTTGTCTGGGCAAAAGCGGTCGCCAGGGACGCGACACCAAATAAGGCTACCGATCCGATAATCGTCGGTCGCCGACCAAATTTATCACCCAGCAAACCCAATGCCATTGCCCCGAGCACCATGCCGACAATTCCTGCTGTCAGGATAGGCGCCAACGCGCCTGCGCCCAGTCCGAATGCCTGGATGATCGAGGGGCCGGTGAATGCAATCGCCTGAGTATCGAATCCGTCCAGGATGGCGACAAAAAAACACAGGCCAAAGACTCGCCACTGAAAAGCGCTTAATCGAGTGCTGTCGATTAACTCGGGAATGGAATAGTGGGTACTCATGGCTGCTCCGATCAAAGGCATTTTTATAATTTTTGTGCGCAAGCAAAGCCTGCCGAGTCACAGGCTAAGTGCGGCGCCCGCCAGGGTCTAATATCATTCGGGTGCTGTACGATACCTAAGAGGTATGATGGGCAGAGTGCTGAATGAAAAATAGTTCTATAGGCACCATTAGTCCGTTGTGATGGCGTTGATCGTCGTTCATGATCCGCGTTTGTGCCGTTAATTGATGGAAATCTGTTTCGTTTCCCGTCTCGACCGCGTTTCAAGAGAGCCTCATGAATTCTGGGATTAGTCAAAAGCTGCAGGGTAGCCGCAAGGAACTGCTCGATATCGGCCTTCGCAACACCATGCTGAACTTCCGCGCTTCAGCCAAGACGTTGGCGGTGGTGGATGAACTGTCCGAGTCGGTATTCCACCTGCTTTATCGGCAGGAGAAGGCCATGAGTTTCTCGCCGATGGCGCGCCAGAAGTTGGCGGCGTTGGCGAAGGCGGTGCCGCCCGAGGGAGCGGACGCTCAGGACGCAGCGACTGATGAGTTACTGTTGCATGAGCTCGACGGCTTGGGCGAATCGAGTATTGTCGACGATGAGGTGGACGAGTCGGGTCGGGCGCGGCGGCATACGGATACGCGCCTGCAGACGGCATTGGATGAGGAACGCCTTTTTCTGCAGCTGTTGAGGATTCACAGTGAGGCGCGAGGCTTTATCGAGGAGCAGGGGGTAAACACTCTGTTTCTGGCACTGGGCTTCCTTCATTGGTACGAAGCGGACAGCTCGGAAACCCTGCGCAAGGCTCCCTTGATGTTGTTGCCGGTGACCCTCGAACGTAGCGGTGCAAAGGATGCCTTCAAACTGAGGCATTCCGGCGACGAGTTGATGCCCAACTTGTCGTTGATCGCCAAGCTCAAGACTGATTTTGGTCTCGACCTCGCGGCCTGTGAGTTCAGTGAGGATCGCTTCGATGCCACTGAAGGTAGTCTCGACAGCTTTTATGCCGAAGTGACGGATCTGGTAAGCAAGCAACCCCGCTGGAAGGTTTCAACAAACGAGGCTGCGCTCGGGTTCTTCTCGTTCGGCAAGTTCCTGATGTTCAAGGATCTGGACCCGAAGAGTTGGCCGCAGGACCAGCAGCCCGATGCCCACCCGGTAATCAACCGGCTTCTGGGGTCTGGCTTCGGTGACCAGCGGCCGGCCTATGCCGAGGATGTAAACATCGACTCGGTGCTCCAACCTGGGGAAGTGCGATTCGTCAAAGATGCAGACAGTAGCCAGACTGAAGCGATTCTCGAAGTGCGAGAGGGCGCCAACCTGGTTATCCAGGGGCCGCCGGGCACTGGTAAGTCACAGACCATCACTAACATCATCGCCGAACTGATTGCCCAGAAAAAAACCGTGTTGTTCGTAGCCGAAAAAATGGCCGCTCTTGAGGTGGTTAAACGTCGACTCGACGAATGTCACCTGGGTGATGCGGTGCTTGAATTGCACAGCCACAAGTCGACCAAGCTATCGGTGCTCAAAGAGCTGGGGCGCACGCTTGAACAAGGCCGCCCGCTGACTAAGGTGGGCGCGGATGATCTGACCAACCTGGCGGAACTGCAAGGCAACTTGAACCGTTACTGTGCGGCAGTGAGTGCGACTGTAGGTGCCAGCGGCATGGATTTTGTCGAGATACTGGGTCGTTACCTCAAACTCAAACACAGCTACGGTGTGTTGCCGACGATTGCTTTCGCACCAATGGTGTCCTGGACCCACACCGATCAGCTGAAACGCCGAGAGTTGGTTGAGGAACTGACACTTCATCTCAAGGAAATGGGGCGCCCGGACCAAAACCCGTTCTGGGGAAGCAAGCGAACTTACTTCTCTCCCATTGAACAGAACAATGCGAACGATGCGTTGCAACAGGCAAGTGCGCATTTAGCCGCTCTGGACGCTGCCGCCAAGGCGCTATCGACTCGACTGATGCTGACCCAGCCGGCCACCCTCGCGGACGTTGCTGTCATCTGCCGCGCTGCAAGTCGGGCGGCCGAAGCGCCTCGTTTGCAAGGCGTGGAGCTGAGTACAGGTGACTGGCAGCTGCGTCGCGATGCAATTCGCGAATTACTCGATGCCGGCCAGCGCATGAGCCAGTGCAAGGCCAACCACGGCACTCAGTTGATCGAGGCCGCGTGGGAACAGGATCTGTTGGAGGTTCGGCAGAACCTGCTGGCCTACGGTGACAAGTGGTGGAAGGTATTTTCGGGGCGCTATCGCACGGCCAAAAGTCGTTTGCAAGGGCTTGCACAGGGCGCGCTGCCTGGCAGCAATACCGAGCAGCTCACTCTGGTCGACTCGGTTCTGGCCTATCAACAAAGCCAGAAGGTTTATCACCAACATGAGGGGCTGGGCAGTGCCCTTTTCGGTGCTCAATGGCAGCGTCAGCAGTCCGACTGGGCAGTACTGGACCGCGTAAGTACCTGGGTTGTTCAGCTCTATGAAGACCTCGGCAATGGCCATGTACCACAAGGGATCATTGCATTCCTCGCGGGTCACACGGACGCCGGCGGGCTTGGGGAAACGGTCAGTGATATCGAGGAACATCTCGCTGGCCTTGATCAGGCATTGCTAGCGGGTCTGGAAGTCATCGGCATGCAGGATGACACCGCGCAAACCCTGCGCAACCTGGATCTGTCTGCCTTGGGCGCACGCTTGCAGTTATGGCAGGCCAGCCTCGGCGCGCTTTACCAGATGGCTCGTTTCAACGTGTTGTCGGACGAAGTGCATCAGGCCCAACTGGACGAGTTGCTAAACATTGCCCTGCGCAGCGAAACGCCCGACCAGATACCTGCCATCCTCGACTTTTCCTGGTACTCGGGGCTTGTGCAAAAGGCCTACGCTGAAAAACCAGCGCTACAGCAATTTGACCGCATCAAGCACGAACATCAGATCGCCAGGTTCAAAGCACTTGATGCTGCTTCGTTGAACCATGCTCAAACGTATTTGGCGCGCCAGGTCTGGGAGAACATGCCCAATGTGAACCAGCCGGGTGAAATGGCAACACTGCGTGCAGAACTGAATAAGAAGCGCCGGCACATTCCAATTCGCCAGCTGATCGACAAGGCTGGTCGGGCGATTCAGCAAATCAAGCCGGTCTTCATGATGAGCCCCATGTCCATCGCTAACTTTCTGCCTCCAGGCAAGCTGGATTTCGACGTGGTAGTGTTCGACGAAGCTTCTCAAGTCAAGGCCGTCGATGCATTTGGTGCGATATTGCGCGGCAAGCAAGTGGTGGTGGTAGGTGACACCAAACAGATGCCGCCTAGCGACTTGTTCAGCCGCGACATCGCGCCTGATGACGAGAACGACGCCACCGCAGACATCGAAAGTATCCTCAGTCTGTTCAAGGCAGCGGGCAGTCAGGAACGCTACCTGCGCTGGCACTACCGCAGCCGGCATGAATCACTTATCGCCGTCTCCAACGTTGAGTTCTATGACAGCAAGCTGGTTGTATTCCCTTCTGCTGGACAGCATCTCCACGCTAAAGGCGTCAGCTTCGATTACCTGCCACAGGCACTGTATGACCGTGGTCGCACACGAACCAACAAGGACGAAGCCAAAGCAGTCGCCCATGCGGTGATGAAACATGCGTTGGAGACGCCGGAACTTTCTTTGGGGGTGGCTGCATTTAGCGTCCCACAGCGGGATTTGATCAGCGTTGAAGTTGAGTTGCTGCGGCGTAAGACACCTCAGGCCGAAGTATTTTTCACCGCACAGGGCAGCGAGCCGTTTTTCGTAAAAAACCTTGAAAACATTCAGGGTGATGAGCGTGACGTGATCTTCATCAGCATTGGTTATGGCCGCAATGAATCCGGTCGTATCGCCCGTGAATTTGGCCCGCTCAATAAAGACGGCGGGCATCGCCGACTCAATGTTTTGATCACGCGGGCCAAATTGGCAATGCGCGTATTCTGTAACTTCCGGGGCGATGAGCTGGACATTGATGCCACCGCCAAACACGGCGTACGGGCCTTGAAAAACTTCCTCAAATACGCGGAAACGGGCGAGTTGGAAGTCGCCAAGGAAACCGGCAAGGCTACTGACTCGCCCTTTGAGGATGAGGTTATCCGGGCTTTGCGTGATCTTGACTACCAGGTAGAGCCGCAAGTCGGCACAGCCGGTTACTTCATTGACCTCGCAGTGAGAGACCCCGAGTTCCCAGGCCGATACGTGCTGGCCGTTGAATGCGATGGTGCGGCCTATCACAGTTCGCGCTCTGCGCGTGATCGCGATCGGTTGCGCCAAGGTGTGCTTGAGGGCCTGGGCTGGAACTTCCATCGTATCTGGAGTACCGATTGGTTCCGCAATCCCAAGCAAGAAATCACCCGCACAGTGGCGGCGATCGAGGCGGCTCGCGAACGTATAACCAACCGTCGTAACGTCGCGGTTACAGAAACTTTGATCGAACCCGCGCATGAAATTCTTCGCGACGAAAGCGTTGCCGAAGTCGAACTGGTTGCCAGCCAGCGTTATGAAAAGGTACAGCTCTGTGCAGTGACCACCCAAGTGGAACTGCATCAACACCAGCCCGAACACCTGCTGCGGTTGATCCGCACAGTGGTGAATGTCGAATCGCCGGTGCATTCAGCGGAGGTCACTCGACGGCTCATGGAGGCTTTCGGGGTGACACGGCAAGGGTCAAGAATCACTGCCGCCGTGGAGGACGCCATTGGCATGGGCATTAAGCAGAGACACTTTTTGCGCCGTGGGGAATTTCTTCACTTGGTCGAGAATCGTCCGGTTGTAATCCGTAGCCGAGCGCATTGGGAGTCCACCGAACGCAAACTGGAGTGGGTCGCGCCGGAAGAGCTCGACAAGGCGCTGATAGAAATCATCATCTCGGGGTTTTCCATGAGTCATGACGATGCGATCTCTGGAGCCCTGAGACTGCTTGGCTTTGGCCGCGCCACGGCCAAGGTGACAGCGTTATTGGAAGCAAGAATCGAGCAATTGGTGCGTGATAGACGGTTGGATTTGAGAGAGGGCCGGCTGGTGGTGTCTACTTCTGGCTGATGGGGGAGGCCGTTGTAACCGGGTAACTAAAGGTGAAGGATTTATTGAAAAATAGATCCGTCACCTTTTATCGTTTTTTATCGTCACCTTTTATCGTCACCTTTTATCGTCACCTTTTATCGCGCCAAGGACGCACGCGCACTCCACACAAACAGGCCGGCCGGTCGACCGCCTCGCTTTTGCTTTTGCGGTGCACGCCCCCTCGAGAGGCTTCGTTCCGGTTCTGCGCAGTGGGCAACCCGGCATGGATGCCGGGTTAGCCGCCCCCGGCCATGGATGGCCGATGGCGGCGGGCCCACGGAGCAGGACCGGAGCGAGGGCATCCTGAGCCTAGGCGAAGGGCCGAACGAAAGGGGCAGGAGCCCTTTGGTTACTTTGGGCTGGGCCGGCACTCCGGCTCTTTTCCAAAGTGACCCGCCGTAAGGGCGGAACCATTAGTGCCCGTTACCGCAGAAGTGGATATGTACACCCTCAAGAGCCAGGCTGGCTGCCAGGCCGTCATCGCGAGCAAGCTCGCTCCCACAGTTGACCTGTGTACATCCGCAAGAGACAGGTGAGGGTGAAGACAGTATCTATGCCGATCGGGAATGGCTGCTCAAAAACAACAAAGCCCCAAATCATCGGGGCTTTGTCCTTTGGGCGACAATCAACGTTGATATTGAATGTCAGAACCTGATCGCGAGCAGGCTCGCTTCCACAGGGATTGCGCTTCAGTTACATGCTGTTGGCCAGTTTCCCGGTCGTCAACCGGCGCTTGTAGGCGCTGTCGCGGCTGGCCAACCAGAAATACAACGGCGAAGTCACCAGCAACCCCACCACCCAGGACAAATCGGCCCCATTGATGTGCGCCGAAATCGGCCCGACATACAGCGGCGTGTTCATGAACGGAATCTGCACCGCAATACCAATCGCATAGGCCAACAGCGCCTGCGGGTTGTACCGCCCATAGATCCCGCCATCGACCTGGAAGATCGAGTCGATGTCGTACTGACCTTTGTGAATGGCGTAGAAGTCGATCAGGTTGATCGCGGTCCATGGCACCAGGACCACCAGCAACACCAGCACCATGTCGACGAAGTGGCCGATGAAGTCGGCGGAGGCGCCGACCGCGGCGAAGCAGCAAGCGACCAGGACGATGACCGAAATCACGGCGCGACTTTTGGCAGTGGGAATCCAGCGGTAGGCGAAGGTCTGCACCAGGGTGATGATGGACAGCACGGCGCCGTACAGGTTGAGGGCGTTGTGGCTGATGACGCTGAGCAGGAACAGCACGAGCATCAATGGGCCGATGGAGCCGGTGGCGAGTTTTACCGCGTCCATGGTGTCCATGCCGACGGGCGTTGCCAGTACCGCGACGGCGCCGAAGATGAACGACAGGCTGGAGCCGAGTGCCGAGCCGAGGTAGGTGGTCCAGAACGTGGCGGCGACTGGCACATCCTCCGGCAGGTAGCGCGAGTAGTCAGACACGTAGGGTGCGAAGGCGATCTGCCAGAGTGCGGCCAGGGATACGGTGGCCAGCCAGCCTGCGATGTTGAAGCTGCCGCGGGTGAGGAAGTCGGCGGTCTGGACGTGGGTCAGGATGTAGCCGAAGCCCAGCACGATGCCGATGCCCAGCACCCAGGTGCCGATGCGGTTGAGCACGTGGATGAAGCGGTAGCCGATGATGCCGATGATGCCCGAACCGAGGGCGCCGATGACGATGCCCACCGGCACTGGCACGCTGTCGACCACGCCATGCAGGGACTTGCCGGCGAGGACGATGTTGGAGGCGAAGAAGCCGATGTACATGATGCCGGCGATCAGCACCACCAGCAGTGCGCCGAGGGAGCCGAACTGGGCGCGGCTCTGGATCATTTGCGGAATGCCCATCTGTGGACCTTGCGCCGAGTGCAAGGCCATCAGCACGCCGCCGACCAGGTGCCCGACCAGAATGGCGACGATGCCCCATACCAGGTTCAGCTGAAACAGTTGCACGCCCAGGGCGCCGGTGACGATGGGCAGCGGCGCGATGTTGCCGCCGAACCAGAGGGTGAACAGGTCCCTGACTTTTCCGTGGCGATCTTCGGGGGGCACGTAGCCAATCGTGTGTTTTTCGATAAGCGGAGCGGAGGTTGTTGCTGTGGTGACCATGGCGAACTCCAAGGCAAGGATGAGTACGTGGACGTACTTCGGTGAGCGCCGCGCGAACGACGCTTTTCTTGTTGGAGCGATGATGTGCAATGCGTCGGGATAGATAAATTAGTAAGTTTGTTGCTTCAAACCTTAAAAAATATATGCCCGGGGGTTTTGTGGCTCCGGTATGTTCAACCTTGGTCGCGGGTCGCCTCAGATCCTCCGTGGTGCCTGGTTTTGCGACGGCTGCGCCACAGAATTGTGCGCCAAGCCGATCCCTGTAGGAGCTGCCGCAGGCTGCGATCTTTTGATCTTGAAAAGCAAAATAAAAAGATCGCAGCCTGCGGCAGCTCCTACGGGATCGGGTTTACACGCGGTCAATACAGTGACCGTGTGCAGCCATGAGGTTGTGCGGAAGCTGCCGATTCCTTGATCTTGATGTTCTCTTTTCTGGAGGTCCCCATGGCCGCTTACAACCTGCGACAGCTCAGGTATTTCGTCACCACCGCCGAGTGCGGCAGCGTGGCGGAGGCCTCGCGCAAGCTTTATATCGCCCAGCCGTCGGTGTCGACCGCGATCAAACACCTTGAAGAAAGCTTTGGCGTGCAGCTGTTTATCCGGCATCACGCCCAGGGTGTTTCGCTGACGCCGAGCGGTTCGCGGTTTTACCGAAAGGCACTGGAGCTGCTGCGAGTCGCTCATGAGTTTGAGCAGAATGCGCTGGCGGACAACGATGTGGTGGCGGGGCAGATCGATATTGGTTGTTTTGAAACGGTGGCGCCGTTGTACCTGCCGCGGTTGATCGCTGGTTTCAAAGAGCGCTGGCCCGGTGTGGAGATCCGGATTCGCGATGGCGAGCAGCAGGAATTGGTGCAGGCACTGACCGCTGGCAGCATTGATCTGGCGATGCTGTTCGAGCATGACCTGGACAGCACGATCGAGACGGTGCCGCTGATGCCGCCGCAGCAGCCGTATGCCTTGCTGCCGGCGGACCATCGCTTTGCGCAGCAGGCGAAAGTGTCGCTGGATGACCTGGTACTGGAGCCGATGATTTTGTTGGACGTGGTGCCGAGTCGCACTTACTTCGTGAGCATTTTTGAAGAGCGTGGGCTGAGGCCGCACATTGTGTTCAGCTCACCTTCGATCGAGATGGTGCGGGGGATGGTCGGGCGGGGTTTTGGCTTTTCGATCCTGGTGACCAAGCCGTTTTCCGAATACACCTATGACGGGCAGAAAGTCGTGTGTGTACCGCTGGCCGAAACCGTAACCGGCTCTGGTTTGTCCGCGGCGTGGCTGAGAAGGGCGCAACTGACCAAACCGGTGCAGCTGTTCGTGGATCATTGCCAGGAAGAACTGGCCCGACTGTATACCTGAGCGTCGGGCCAATCATCAGCGGCTAATCGACAGTAGCATCCGTTGCAGCATTTCATCGCAGCCGTTCAATTGCTCCAGGCTGACAAACTCATCCGGTTTGTGGCCCTGGTCCATGCTGCCGGGGCCGCAGACCACTGTCGGAATACCTGCGGCGTCAAACAGACCACCCTCGGTGCCGAACGCCACTGTACCGAACTCCCGGGAACCCGAAAACGCGGCGATCAGCTCAGCGGCTTCGCTGTGCGCATCGGTTGCCAAACCGGGATACGCCGACAACTCACTGAAGCGGATGTCGCTCTGTTCACTCACGGCGCGCATGCGGGGTAACACCTGTTGCTCGGCGTAAACCTTCAACGCTTGCGCAACCACGCTTGGGTCCTGTGAGGGCAGGGCGCGGATTTCAAAGTCGAAGCGACAATCGGCGGGCACAATGTTCAAGGCTTTACCCCCGGAGATGACGCCGGTTTGCACGGTGCTGAATGGCGGATCGAAACGGGTATCGTGATGCTCTGGCGCTTTGAGCCTGTGGCCAATCCGCCCCAGTTCACCGATCAGTTCGGCGGCGTATTCAATGGCGTTGACCCCCAGCGGCGCGTACGCGGAATGGCAGGCTTCACCGTGAATGTCGCAGCGCATCGCCAGTTTGCCCTTGTGGCCCAACACCGGTTTGAGTTCGGTCGGCTCGCCAATGATGCAGAGCATCGGTTTGACCGGGCGCTGCTCCAGCGCTTTGAGCAGCGAACGCACCCCAAGGCAGCCGACTTCCTCATCGTACGAAAACGCGATATGCACCGGCAGCCGTAGCGTGGCCTTCACCAGCGACGGGACCAGGGCGAGTACGCAGGCGATGTAGCCTTTCATATCCGCTGTGCCGCGACCGTAGAGTTTGCCGTTGCGCTCAGTGAGTTCGAACGGCGCAACCGTCCACGGCTGGCCGTCGACGGGCACCACATCGGTGTGCCCCGAGAGCACGATGCCCGGCCGATCCGCCGAGCCGATGGTCGCGAACAGATTGGCCTTGCTGCGCTGCTCGTTGTAGACCAGTTCGCAAGGCACATCGAAGCGTTCGAGGTAGTCGCGGACAAACTCGATGAGCTGCAGGTTGGATTCGCGGCTCGTGGTGTCGAACGCCACCAAGGTTTTCAGCAAATCGAGGCTGTTGCTCATCGGTCGTCTCCGGCGACGCCGTAGCCAGGCGACCTGTCCGGGGCCAGGGCGCGGTCGATGTAGTCTTGAACCTGTGGGCGATAGGCGTCCCATAGTTTTTCAAGCTGGCCAATCGGATCCTCATCGGCCCAATCGACCCGCAGGTTGATGATCGGCCAGGTCAGTTCGCCGACCACCACCACAGCAGCCGAATGCACAGGCCCGGCTTCACCTCCCGCCACCACAGCCGCGTTCATCGCCGTGAGCAAGCGATCGGTCAGTTGACCCTCACCGTTCTCGAATGCCCTGACCATGGCCTCGATCACCGAACGATCCGCCAGCATGTTGCCGGCGGCCACGCATTGTTCACCCGACACGGCGTTGTGGTTGCCCAAGGTTTGCGCGCCGCTGAAGTGTGCGGTGCGACCGAGGTGGTCAATCGCGGTGATTTGTCGATATTGGCTGTAGCCGTTGCGGGTCAAGACCTTGTCCAGGGCCTCAAAGGGCGCGAGGCCTTGTTCCATAAGGGCGAGGACTTCCGGGCCGAGGGAGGGCAGGGTGATGTTTTGTGTCGAAACGGCGCCGACACCGGGCAGCAGCCAGGGGCAGCGAGCGCCGACGGCGATGCTTGAGGAACTGATCGCGATGCCGAACTGACCGGTTTCGGGGCAACGGGCGGCGATGGAGAAGGTCATGGTTTTTGCTCCGTGTTTAGCCTTGGCAAAATGGGTGTCTGTGCGGGCGCCATCGCGAGCAAGCTCGCTCCCACAGTTGATTGGCGTCGTGCACAAATCTGTGACCACTGAAGATCCACTGTGGGAGCGAGCTTGCTCGCGATGACCGCGACTCGGTCTACCTGTGTTACTCAGGAATCACCGCAATCACATCAATCTCCATCAACCACTGCGGCTGCCCCAATGCCGACACCACCAACCCGGTCGAAATCGGAAACACCCCTTTAAGCCACTTGCCCACTTCCTGATAAACCGGTTCGCGGTAACGCGGATCGATCAGGTAAGTAGTGGTTTTCACTATGTGGCTGAGGTCGCTGCCGGCCTCTTCCAACAACTGTTTGACGTTGCGCATGGCTTGCTCGGTTTGCGCCCGCGGGTCGCCCAGGCCCACCAGGTTACCTTCGAAATCGGTGCCGACCTGGCCGCGAACATAAACGGTGTTGCCAGCCCGGACGGCCTGGCACAGGTCGTTGTCCAGGCTCTGGTTCGGGTAGGTTTCCTTGGTGTTGAACATGCGAATACGGGTATGGGTTGGCGTGGACATTTGAAGCTCCTGAAGAAAAATTCGGCCCGGCGCTGTTTAAGCGCTGACGGTGGTTTTGTGGGCGACCGGGACGGTCTCTGCCTCGCGCTGCAGGGCATCCCGGTAGTCGAGGTAGGAACGCTGGATGGCGATGTGGTCAGCCACATACTTGGCGTCGTGCCAAACGCCCCAGATGAACGAGGAACCGCGACGCGACTGCCATGGCAGACCCAGGAAATACACACCAGGCTCGCTTGACACGCCGCGCTGATGCTGCGGCTTGCCGTTGTCGTCGAAGGCGTCGACCTTCAGCCAGCTGTAGTCCGTGGCAAAACCAGTGGCCCAGATGATCGAGGTCACACCGGCCCTGGCCAGGTCGAGCTCAAGAATGGGGTTGGTCACGCACTCTGGATCCGGGAAGGTAATGCGCGCTTCAGGCTCTTGCGGCAAGTCCAGACCATTGCGCTCGATGTAGGCGTCAGCGGCATCGAGCAGCGCCAGATAGTTCTCATCGCCGCGCGCCAGGTTGTCGGCAAGATTGGGCTGGAAGGTTGCCACGGCGCCATTGAACGATTGCGTCAGACCCACCAGCGTCATCCCGCGATGGGCAAGCCCGCGGAAGTCCACCGTGCGGCCGCCATGGGCACCGCTGACGGCAATGGTCACGTGTTCCCGGCCGGGCTTCATGGCCGCCTGATCCCATTCCCCGAGCACCCCCAGCCACCAGCAGAAATCCCGGTTGCGATAGGCGCGGGGAGGGCGATCGTGGGCGCCGACCGAGAGGTAAACCTGTCTGCCGGAACGCTGCAATTCATCGGCGATCTGCACGCCGGACGACCCGGCGCCCACTACCAGAACAGCGCCCTCGGGCAGTTGCGCTGGATTGCGGTATTGGGCCGAGTGAATCTGTACGAATTGCTCATCTTTCGGCGCGATCGGCGGGATAACCGGACGCTGGAAAGGCCCGGTGGCAGCCACCACACGGTTGGCCTCGATCACGCCCTCGGAGGTTTCAATGGTGAAGCCTGGCCGACCGACATTGCGCTCGACCTTCTTGACGTCCACGCCAGTGCGGATGGGGGCGTTGAATTTCCTGGCATAGGCTTCGAAATAGTCGGCTACCCGCTCTTTCGGGGCAAAGCCGTCGGGGCTGAGATCGTCGAACTCAAGACCCGGAAAACGGTCGTGCCAGGCCGGACCATTGGCCACCAGTGAATCCCAGCGGCCGGTGCGCCAGCGTTCGGCGATACGATTGCGCTCCAGCACGAGGTGCGGCACACCGAGTTTGCTCAGGTGTTCACTCATGGCCACGCCAGCCTGACCGGCGCCCACAATCAGCGTATCTATTTTTATTTTTTCAGTGGTCATCTCTCTACCCTTCGAAGTTGGATTCAGGTCGGTTGTGGCCTGCCATCTCTTGGGGTCAAGACTAGGGATCACCCTTGCATCGGTAAAATATTATTAAGCTGGCATTTGAGTATAAATAACTGATGCAGAGCCTTTGGCTCAGTGCCTCTGTCGATGTGCGCTGGTACTCACCCATCGACGCGTTCTGAATGGCTACAGCATCCCGTAGAATCCCCCCACGCCAGTCCATCAAGCGAGCTCCCGTCTCCATGCAAACCCCCTCCACCCAGCGCCCCCTCTGGCAAACCTACCTCCTGTTCCTCGCCCCCATGGTCCTCTCCAATTTCCTCCAATCCATGTCCGGCACGATCAACAGCATCTACATCGGCCAGATGCTCGGCACCCAGGCGCTGGCGGCCGTGGCCGGCATGTTTCCCATCGTGTTTTTCTTTATCGCCCTGGTCATCGGCCTCGGCGTAGGGGCGGGCGTGTTGATCGGTCAGGCGTGGGGCGCCCGTGAGCCGGCGATGGTGAAGGCCATTGCCGGGACGACCTTGCTGTTGGGGGCGATGATCGGGTTGGTGGCGGCGGTGGTGGGGAGTGTGTTTGCGCGGCCGGCGTTGCAGGGGTTGGGCACGCCGGTGGATGTACTGGAGGATGCGGTGGCGTATGCGCAGGTGATGATGTGGATCATGCCGTCGCTGTTGGTGTTTGTGCTGTTTACGCAGTTGCTGCGGGGGGTGAGCGATACGCTGTCGCCGTTGTTGGCGTTGGTGGTATCGACCTGTATCGGGCTGGCGCTGACGCCGGCGTTGATTCGCGGTTGGCTGGGGTTGCCGCCGATGGGGATTCAGAGTGCGGCGTTTGCCGGGTTGGCGGGTAACTTGTCGGCGATGGGGTGGCTGGCGTGGCGGTTGATTCGCAAGGGGCATCCGTTGGCGCCGGATCGGGCGTTTTTTGCGGCGATGCGGATGGACATGGCGATCCTCGGCAAGGTGCTGCGCATCGGGCTGCCCACCGGGTTGCAGATGGTGGTGATTTCGCTGTCGGAGTTGGTGATTCTGGCGCTGGTCAACCAGCACGGTTCCCAGGCGACGGCGGCGTATGGGGCGGTGACCCAGATCGTCAACTATGTGCAGTTCCCGGCGCTGTCGATTGCGATCACGGCGTCGATTCTCGGCGCCCAAGCCATCGGGGCCGGGCGCGTCGAGCGTGTCGCGCTGATTTTACGCACGGGGCTGTTGATCAACGTGTGGCTGACCGGTGGCTTGGTGGTGTCGGGTTACCTGCTGTCGCACTGGCTGCTGGGGCTGTTCCTCACCGATCCATCCACCCAGGCCATGGCCGAGCACCTGTTGCACATCATGCTCTGGAGCATGCTGGTGTTCGGCTTCCAGGCGATCATCGGCGGCACCATGCGCGCCAGCGGGACGGTGCTGGTGCCGATGGCGATTTCGGTGGTTTGCATCCTCGGTGTGGAGTTGCCGATGGCCTATCTGCTGGATGCGCGCTTCGGCTTGCAAGGGGTGTGGATGGCGTTTCCGGTGGCTTATCTGAGCATGCTGGCGTTGCAGACGGCGTATTACAAAATGGTCTGGCAGCATCAGACCATTGAGCGGTTGGTGTAAGAGGGCGCGAGGGTTGCCGCCAGGATCGAAACCCTGGGCTGTTCAAGCGGCGTGCCCGGGCCGGATCAATGCTCTTTGGCCTTTTTGATTCTGAGCAGAATCAACACAAGGATGGCGATGGCGAGAGGGGTCATGGCCAACATGGATTCTCGTGCGGAAACGTCCGCTCCCAACAGGTTCAATCCCGAGTACACAAGCTTGAGCAGGCTCAGCAGATAGTAGGTGATGGCGATAATCGACAGGCCTTCCACGGCGCGTTGAATCTTGATCTGTGCATCGGCTCGGCTGTTCAGGCTTTTGAGGATTTCCGAGTTCTGTTCTTCCATTTCGACCTGCACCCGCGCCTGTAGCAGGTCGCCAAGGTTGGCCACGCTTTTGGCCAGGTGCTCCAGACGCTGCTCGGTGGCGGCACAGTACCTGACAGTGGGCTTGAAGCGCCTTTCGATGAAGACGCCAAGGCGCTGGCAATCCCCCACGTGACTTTCCCGCAGTTCGCCAAGGCGCTCGAATACCAGCTGGGCGTAGGCCTGGGTGGCGCTGAAACGGTGGCGGGTCTTCGCCGTGCTGCTGACGACTTGTGCCGACAGGTTGGCAATGTCGGCCAGCAGGCCTTTGGCGTTTGCGCTGTCGGGGCCGGCATTGCGCTCGGAGAGGGTGACCAACGTCTTGTCGAAGACATTGAGCTGGGCGCTCAAGGTCTTGGCGGTGGTCAGCGACAGCGAAGCCATCATCCGATAGGTCTCGATTTCCAGCAGGCGCCTGATCATCCGTCCCTGGCGATAGGCGTTCAGGCGACTATTGACGAATAGAAAGCGGTTCGCGCCATCTTCGTTCAGACGAAAATCGCTCCAGACCACGGCATCACCCCCGCCCACGCAAGAGCCGCAAGGGTCCTTGAACCCGTAACTCGAGAGGTCAATGGTGGTTTCTGCGCGCACCACAATCTGTACGGCGTTGATCAGATGCTGCAAATACGGCTCGACCCTCTGCGCCAGTGACTCGGGCAATGATGTCCATGACAGATCATTGCTGGCCGAGGTGACCACCAGGGTGAGGGTAAAGAACTCGGCGTGGCGTTCCCATTTCAATGGGTTGCCGTCGAGGAGCGTGATGCCTTGGGCAGCATTCGGGTCGAAGGAAGCAGGGCAGCAGGTTTGCAGCAGCGCATTGCACTCGGGGTCACCGCCGAGGAAGGCCAGATGAAACACGTGAGCCGGCTCGTCGAAGTACAGGGACGGGCGAGCGTGTAATTCATTGTGCAGGATTTGTCTTTGCTGATGCATGCGGTTGAGACCGTGTTGATATTGTTTTTGGTTGTTGATGGGACAGGTTGGCGAACTCAGGAGTCACCGGTTTTCTATTTTGTTTCGGCTATTTCTGCAGGCGATGCCGACGCTCAGCCTGATGGAGCGTCAGTTCGCTCCCTCAGGTTTCTCGGCCGTTCTTGATTCAGGTGCCAGAAAAGCAGCCATAAAAGCAGGCACATTGCTCAATGCCTGTCAGTTAAGGGAAGTCAGCATCCGGATGCTGCGTTCTGATCCGAAATCCACCCCTCACCCCAACCCTCTCCCCACGGGGGAGAGGGAGCAGAATGTGGGCTTCTGAGGATGTGCTGCGACCTGAACGTTATTCGTTGAATCCATACTCGACTCGGTTTCACAGGTCGCAGCAGCTCGATAGACATCAAGATCAGTTCCCTCTCCCCCGTGGGGAGAGGGTTAGGGTGAGGGGTGGTTCTTGAGCCTGGCGAACAATCTGAGGCGCTCCTCGAAAAAATGCCGCTTAACTGACAGGAATTGGGCACATTGCTGGCCCCTATGCTTACAGTTTATTGTCAGAATTGCTTTTCTTTCAGCAAGTTAGGCGTGGCGGCATGCGAGTTTTTGTATTTGCCCTGGCAACATGCGTCTTGGCTGGCGCCGCGATTTCGGCACAGGCAAAGGAGTTGAGTAAAAACGATCGCTTTATGTGCAGTTGGGGTTCCGGCATCGCTGGAACTGCCCAGGCAACCAAGCTTTCCGGAGTGAGCCTTTACGGAGCGCGACGAAAGCTCCAGGCACGCAAGTTCACTCAGCCCTGGATGCGCATGATGGCGATGGGCATCACCGAGCAAACCTATGACAGCGGTTCCCGCATGCAGCCTGCCAGCGTCAGGCAAGCGTACTATGAGGGCTGCATCAAGCATGAGTTAGCGCGCCGTTAGAGCGCAATTTCATGGGTAATTAGCAGCTTCCGTAGGAGCGAGCTTGCTCGCGATGGACTCAAGGGCTGCGCGTTTATTCAGACAACACGCGTTATCGTTAACGTCCATCGCGAGCAAGCTCGCTCCTACAGGGCGGTGCGTTTATTCAGACAACACGCGTTATCGTTAATGTCCATCGCGAGCAAACGGAACGCCGCCCGGCTGCTCCTACAAGGATGCAGTTGGACCTCACCCTCGTTTGGGCAGTTTCCAGTTTGGCCGAATGAAATGGCAGGTGTAACCGTTGGGCAATCTTTCGAGATAGTCCTGATGCTCCGGCTCTGCCTCCCAGAAGGGACCTGCGGGCACAATTTCAGTGACAACCTTGTCGGGCCAGAGACCGGATGCATCCACGTCGGCCACCGTGTCCTCGGCCACTTCCTGCTGCTTTTCGTCGAGATAAAAGAGCGCCGAGCGGTAGCTGGTGCCCATGTCATTACCCTGGCGATTGGACGTCGACGGGTCGTGAATCTGAAAGAAAAACTCAAGGATCTGGCGATAGCTGAGGACATTCGGATCGAACACGATTTCGATCGCTTCGGCGTGTGTGCCATGGTTGCGATAGGTAGCGTTGGGTACATCACCGCCGGTGTAGCCCACCCGCGTGGACAGCACGCCCGGTTTTTTCCTGAGCAAATCCTGCATGCCCCAGAAGCAGCCGCCGGCCAGAATGGCAGTTTCAGTTTGCGTGGTCATATCGCTCACTCCTCAGTGTTCATCGACTTGATGAGATTGTTGCGCAGCGTGACGATCGCCTTCTGCATTTGCGTGAACTCGTCCTGGGTCAAGCCAGTCGCATTGGAAAGGCCCATTTCCGGACGGCCTTCGCGCAGCTCTCGACCGTTCTTTGTCAGGTTGATCCGTACCTGGCGCTCGTCCTCGGGATCGCGCTGCCTTTGCAGATAGCCCATCACCTCCAGCTTCTTCAGGATAGGCGTGAGCGTGTTCGATTCGAGAAACAGCTTTTCGCCCAGGCTGCCGACGGTCTGATTATCTTCCTCCCATAGCGCAACGATGGTGATGTATTGCGTATAGGTCAGCCCAAGCCGCTCGAGGATTGGTTTGTAGGCCTTGCCAAAGGCCAGGTTGGTTGAATAGACCGCAAAACACAGGAAGTCCGAGAGCTTCAGGTCCGCGGGGGCCGCTTTGTTGGTGGATTTCATTTTTAGCCTCGTTCGCCAAAGACTGATGTCTGACAGGCGTGAATATACCTCGTATGCGATTGTATCGGCAGGGCTCCAAGCCGCGGATGCGGCAGAGGCCGGCGGCCGGTTCGACGAGCAGGGCAAGTCGAACCGACCGCAGGGTGCATCATGAGGTGAGGACGTTAAGGGCCACGTCAATGTTGCCTCGAGTCGCCTTCGAGTACGGGCAGATTTGGTCTGCGGTGTGCGCCAGCGTCGTCGCGACGTCGTGCGCCAGGCCCGGCACGCGGAGAGTCAACCGAGCCTGGAGGAAGTAGTCCGGACCGGTCTGACCCAGATCGACTTCGATATCGACGGACAGATCAGACGGCAGCACCACGTTCATGTCATTGGCCACGAGCCCGACGGCGGCGGTGTAGCAGGCCGACCATGCGCCGGCGAACAGCTGCTCGGCGGTCGGGTGCGGCTGGGTGGCGGCGAGCACGTGCGCGGGCTTCGCGTTTCCGGGTGACGAAAGCTCGATGTCGAGGCTGCCGTTATGCCCGCGCGATGTGTGGCCAGCGCTGCTGGCGGTGGTATGGGTTTTGCCAGTGGTCAGTACTTTTTCGATCTTGCTCATGAGTGATTACCTAAACGTTTCAATGAAATTGTAGTTATCATGCGATCTAATCGCATGCGATATATAATGTGACGAAAATACCAATCGATGTTAAAGCCGCGCCGTGCGTCAAGCCGTGAGGACGTTCAGGGCCACGTCAATGTTGCCTCGTGTCGCCTTCGAGTACGGGCAGATTTGGTCTGCGGCGTGGGCCAGCTCCGTCGCGACCTCGTGCGCCAGGCCCGGAGCGCGGAGAGTCAGCCGTGCCTGGAGGAAGTAGGCCTCGCCGGTCTGGCCCAGATCGACTTCGATATCGACGGACAGATCAGACGGCAGCACCACGTTCATGTCATTGGCCACGAGCCCGACGGCGGCGATGTAGCAGGCCGACCATGCGCCGGCGAACAGCTGTTCGGCGTGTGGATGCGGCTGGGTGGCTTCGAACACATGCGCTGGCTTCGCGCTTGCGGGCGACGAAAGCTGGATGTCGAGGCCGCCGTGATGGCCGCGCGAAATGTTGCTGAACGTGGTGTGGGTTTTGCCGGAGGCCAGGACTTTTTCGATCTTGCTCATGGGATGAATCCTCAACGTTGGAGTAGGTGAGATTTATACGCCGTATGCGCTTGTATCGTATCCGATGTAAATAATACTCGCCCAGGAACCAATCGATGTCAAGAGGTAGAGTCCGCTCTCGGCGACGAGTGGTCGGGTCAACGCTGGGTCACTGATAAGTGCCACTGGCGCCAGCGCCAAGGTCGCTGAGGCCGAAGGCAAATGTGGTGAAGGTAAGTGCGGTGAAGGGAAGTGTGGTGACGCTTCGCCAAAATCCCGCTCATTGATTTGAGCAGGATGGCGAGTGGATATCTGCGCGAAGGTGATTATGCTTCAAGGAACCATGCACCAATGCGAGGCCGTCAACCTGTTTCCATGCTGCGCGCAATCCGTAATCCGATGACATCAGCCCCAGGGGCCTGGGTGCGGTAATGGTAGTGAGGTACTCCGGCCTACAACAAGAGCAAGACGGAGAAGACTCATGGCCGCAATCGACAATACATCCACGGGCAGCGCGCCCCACCACGGGATCACCAAGGAGGAGCGCAAGGTCATTTTCGCTTCGTCCCTGGGCACCGTGTTCGAGTGGTACGACTTTTACCTTTACGGCTCCCTCGCCGCGATCATCGCCAAGCACTTCTTCGCCGGGGTCAATGAGACCACTTCCTTCATCTTCGCGCTGCTCGCGTTCGCCGCGGGCTTCGCCGTACGCCCCTTCGGCGCTATCGTGTTCGGCCGACTGGGCGACATGATCGGGCGCAAGCACACCTTCCTCATCACCATTGTGATCATGGGTATCTCCACCGCCGTAGTGGGCTTTCTGCCCGGCTACGCGACCATCGGCGTGGCGGCGCCGATCATCCTGATCAGCCTGCGCCTGTTGCAAGGCCTGGCTCTGGGCGGTGAGTACGGCGGCGCGGCGACCTACGTGGCGGAACATGCGCCGAAAGGCAAGCGCGGCTACTTCACCTCGTGGATCCAGACTACCGCGACCCTTGGTCTATTCCTCTCGCTGCTGGTGATCCTCGCCTGCCGCACCATCCTCGGCACCGAAGCCTTCGAGGACTGGGGCTGGCGGATTCCGTTCCTGCTCTCGATCCTCCTGCTGATCGTCTCGGTCTACATCCGCCTGCAGCTCAGCGAGTCGCCGGTGTTCCTGAAAATGAAGGCCGAAGGCAAGTCCTCCAAGGCGCCGCTGACCGAATCCTTCGCCCGCTGGGACAACCTCAAGATAGTGATCATGGCCCTGCTCGGCGGCACCGCCGGCCAGGCCGTGGTCTGGTACACCGGGCAGTTCTATGCGCTGTTCTTCCTGCTGCAGACGCTGAAGATCGAACCGCAGACCGCCAACCTGTTGATTGCCGGCTCGCTGCTGATCGGCACGCCGTTCTTCGTCATATTCGGCAGCCTGTCCGACCGCATCGGCCGCAAGGGGATCATCATGGCCGGCTGCATCCTCGCGGCGCTGACCTACTTCCCGATCTTCCATGCGTTGACCCAATACGGTAACCCCGACGTGTTCGCCGCGCAGGAGAAAAATCCGGTGACTGTGGTCGCCGATCCTGACCAGTGCTCGTTCCAGTTCGACCCGGTGGGCAAGGCCAAATTCAACAGCTCCTGCGACCTCGCCAAGAGTCTGCTGGCGAAGAAGGCCATCCCCTACGCCAACGAGAAGGCCGAGCCTGGCGCCGTCGCGCAGGTCCACATCGGCGACAAGGTGATCCCGAGCTTCGAGGGCAGCGGCATGCCGGCCGCCGACTTCAAGACCCGCAACGACGCCTTCACCGCCACCCTCGGTACCGCCCTCAAGGACGCCGGCTACCCGGAGAAGGCCGACCCGGCCAAGACCAACTACCCGATGGTGCTACTGCTGCTGACCATCCTGGTGATCTACGTGACCATGGTCTACGGCCCGATCGCCGCCTGGCTGGTGGAACTCTTCCCGGCGCGCATCCGCTACACCTCGATGTCGCTGCCATACCACATCGGCAATGGCTGGTTCGGCGGCTTTCTGCCCACGGTGGCGTTCGCCATGGTCGCGGCCACGGGGGATATCTACTACGGGCTGTGGTACCCCATCGTCATCGCCGTGATCACCGCTATTCTTGGCACGTTCTTCCTGCCGGAAACCAAGGATCGGGAAATTCATCACACATAAGGTTGGCATCTGCTCTCTCTCGTGAGGGGGAGGGCGGTCCTCCTGCCTGCTGGTAACTGGCAGTTACCAGGTCCCCCTTGGCGACGGTGCACTGCGCAAGTTTGTGCTGCACCTCCGACGACTGGGCTACACGCCGCTTTAGATCGCCGCGCTGTTCCTGCCCACAGACCTTCGCGAATGTCAGCAATTGGGCCGATTGCTGCCTCTGGCAAGGGGCTGCAATCGACCCAAACCGGTCAGTCGTGACAGGCAGCAATCGGCCAGGAGCGGCCGTTCGAAACAGGCCGTTCCTGATTCTGCCTAAAATGCTGACTCCGAAATTATGAGCAATTCAAATTCGCTTATTGTTCGTCGCAATTAGCGTTGCCGCAGCCCTGAATGCACTGCTGATTGGCGGCGCTCATGTGCTCGACGTCGTTGCAGGCGTAGACGGAAAACCA
This sequence comes from Pseudomonas fluorescens, assembly GCF_902497895.1. Lineage (GTDB taxonomy): Bacteria > Pseudomonadota > Gammaproteobacteria > Pseudomonadales > Pseudomonadaceae > Aquipseudomonas > Aquipseudomonas fluorescens_BP. The sequence continues at coordinate 12,455 of NZ_CABVHQ010000048.1, read as the reverse complement.
GTTCTCTTTCGCGGCGGCGCAGGCTTCGGTTTTGTACGGTACGGTGACGCTTTGCTCGGGGTCGCCGGGGGCGCAACGGTAGGTGACGTTTCGGGTTTTCATGCCGCTGTCGGCGGCGACTTTGGCAACAATGTCGTCGAGCTTTTGGCTGCGTTCAGCGTGGCCGGCAGTGCTGCCCATGCCGGCGATGTTTTGTAGGGTGGCAGTGGAAGCGTCGCCCCCAGCGTTGCTACCGACTGCAGAGCTGCCTTTGAGAGTGCCATTGTTGCTCATGGTAGCGCCACTGAGGGTGGACAATACGGGCTGCATACTGCCGGCGCTGCTCTGTACGCCGAGGTTGCGCTGGGCGGTGGCTATTGCGCCGGCTTTGCCGTCGGTGAGGATGTCGGCGGCCATGCCGGTGATCATCTGGTTGCGGATGGTGCTGGAAACGCCGGACACCGAACTCACTGCGCCTGCGCCAATGCCGATGGCCAGGACCTTGCCAAACATGTCGCCGCTGTCGTCTTCGGCTTCGGCGGCTGCTTGTTGGCGTGCGGCAGCTTGTTGTTGGGTACGTCGTTGGGCTTGCTGGTTGGCGGCGATTTCGCCACGTAGGCGGTCGTTTTCCAGGCGGGTTTTGTACAGGACATCTACTCGTTCGCCCTGAGCGAATTCGCAGCGCTCAGGGCTTCCGCTGACGGTACAAATGCCGTTGCCATTGGGCGCGAAGCCACTCATTTCGCCTTCGTAGGCTTGAACGCCAGCAACGCTTACCTCGCCTTGGGTAAAACCTAGGCCGCCGTTATTGGCGACCATCTTGCCGCGTACTTGCAGGCCTGAGTCCAGCCGCGACCAAGTGATGGTGCCGCTAGGCATACCCATTTTGAACGAGCCGCTGATGCGTTCCATGCCCGTGGCGTCGTAGGCGTCAACATCACCGGACCAAGTGTTGTGTTCGCAGCGTCCGCTGACAATTCGCCAGCCAGGAAAGCCGCAGATTTGACCGATGCTGGCGAGTTGTTCCGGTGCCAATTGGCGCGGCCCGAGTTTGCCGTTGCTGGCGATTGCCTGGAATACCTTGCCGTCCGCTGCGGTAACTTTTACCAAGCCGTCTTCCAAGTGGCCGAGATCAAAATTGCCTTCAACTTGCTCGCCGTTGGCAAAGCGCATAACGCCAGGACCGGTGGCCATTTTGAATTGCTCGATGCCGCCGGAGGTGAACCTCAGGAAATTGCTGGAAAACTCCAACTCGGGTAACGAGTAGCTCGGCGCTTGGGGGTAGTTGTTGTATTGGATAGCGGCATGTTTGGACTGACTGGGTAGGTTGCAGTTGCCGGTCCAGGTATTGCCTTGGGGATCACCGACCGTGCAGGGCCCAGGCCGGACCCACACGCCCGAGGCGGCACCGACTATGAAGAACTCGTTGCTATTCAGGGTCCAGCCGGTGGGTGAAATGTAGAGGCCTTTAGGGCCAGCCTGGCAACCTATACCAAGGACTAGATTGCCGCTCAGTTGCCCCTTGAAAATCACCGTGCCATTGGGGCGGAACAATTCACCCTCGCTGCTCAACTGGGCATTTGACGTAGCAAACTCGCCTTTGCACGTAGACGTTAGCTGCCCCTGAGCGTTATAGGAGCGCGCCGAACCCTGGCCGTTAGGTGCGCTGTTTTTAAATTGGCCGGTGTACTCAAAGACGTCGCCACTGGTTTGGTAACGGTGAAAACCATCCCCGTCGGGAATAGTGGTCGGCAAGGTCGCCAACGAGTAGCTCACACAACCCGATAGCAAAAAGTACGCAGAATATAGACCCATCAAGCGGCCAGTATAAGTAACGCGTGAGTGTGCAAGCAGGCGCATAAGAAGGACTGTCCCTAGTGGAGTCGGCAGATACCCCGGCGCTCACGCCCCTCTCCTGGCGTTAGTACCGGTATTCCCTGCTCGAAAAGTCGTGTAGTGGCCCGAGGCCAAAGTGATTGCAGAGTGCCATACCCGCAGAGAATCGCTCAACTCCAACGACAGCGCTGCCTGGAACTATTCGATGGAAGGCTATTGTTCCTCCGGCACCGTCGGCAAATCGTGGTTGGCGCGTAAGCGCCACACTATCAGGCCGGCCTTGTTGCCGGGGACTCAGGAAGTCGGAAATGACCAACAGATCGCTGAGCGAGGTACGTCTAGCGATTTTCTGCATCCATGACTTCGAGTCAATTGCATCCGTGCTCAGGATTGTCGCGTTTATCCTGAGTTCTGCGACGACTCAATGGCCTCATACGGTAAAGACTTTATGGATCGCCCCAAATTTTGTAGACACTTCAGATGGTCTGCTTCTGGCCGGTTGTTGCATCCATGGACCAAAAAAAACCAAGACCATTTCGGCCTGACTTGGCTTCGCCTCGTATTGGAGATTTCGATCAATTGCGACTTCATCAGTATAATAAGAGTATTGTTGTTTCCAACATATCAAAGACAGCGATAAGAGATCCACTCGTGGTCATAGGATTAATTTTTCCTGGCTCTATGTAATCAACACTATCCTTGGAAGGGGTTTTCGGAAAGGTTTTTTCTGTCTGCTTCATCCAGGCGCAGACACGATCAAACTCTGCTTGAGTATCTGAAAACTCAGGCTCTGGAGGTAAAAATTCCGCTCTTATGAACAAGCGGCAGATATATCCATCTTCCTGTGCATATGATTCCAAGAGATTTCTAAATGAATCATAGCGATTGGCGATTCTTTGTTCAGAAAACTTGAGTTCCTGCTCTGCTGTATGTATCCAAACACTTGCAGAAGCACCTGCAAGCCCGACTGCTGCAAACGCTAGTCATACATAATCAACACGTTTCCATGACTTCTTGGTCAGATGTCGGGGCCAAACCATTAGGAGATGAAATATCACCAGCAAAACAACAAAAACGACTAAGACGGTTGCAATCTTGGCGTCAGGAGGGAAGTAAGCTTCAATCATTTTACTATTAGATCTAACGATCATGTGAGCGAAGCGAACGGTATTGATTATAATGTTAACTAAATATTTTTGTATCCTCTACTCATTTTCAAAAGGAAGGAGGAAGACTCAACCTCCACCACCCTTTCCCGAATCCATATGATGGTTTGTGGCTGATCTTCCTATCCCCAACGGCCAACGATGGGTCGATTGCAGCCCTTCGCGAAAGACCGCAATCGGCCAGAAGCGGATATTTGCCTGCCGCCTTGATGTCCTGCTCCGGACTTTACTGGAGTTCCCTATATGGACTATCACTCAATTAGTTCGCTCCGCTGACCGAGGTCGGTTACAGTTTTGGGCAAAACTTCATCGTCATATTTATGAGGTCATATGCAAGCTGGAGACATAGTTGCCACAACAGGAAATCGCTTTATTCAGGTATCTACGATAAGCAATGTAGGCGAATGTCAATATATAAAAAAACACAAAACATCAATTTTATGGATGGATAGCACCCTAATTAAAAGCTGATTAAATATTATTTTTATTTTCAATCTACCATTCGTCGTCGCGCGAAAAAAAATTCAAACTTTTCAAAAGCGGGTGACTCTCATCAATACAGTCATAAAGGCTGCATATACATTTTCTGATTGATTGTTGATTGTTGATAGGAGATAGCAATGAACTATGAAGATCGCGATACCTATGGCATGTACAAAACCAACCTCCTACGAGACCCCGGCTCCGAGGAACAGGGGCCTGGGCCCGACCTGATGGGTGCAGACACGCTCATTGGAAATGATGTTTATAACCATAATGAAGAAGACTTGGGAGATATCAAGGAAATCATGCTGGATGTTCGCAGCGGTAGAGTGAGTTATGCCGTTCTATCCTTTGGTGGCTTTCTTGGCATGGGAGAAAAACTGTTTGCGGTACCTTGGAATGCATTGTCACTCGATACACTCAATAAGCGATTCATACTCAATATAGAGAAAGACCGCTTGGAAAATGCACCAGGCTTTGACAAGGACAGTTGGCCTAATATGGCCGACGAATCTTGGGCAACAGAAATCCATTCTTTCTATGGAACTAAACCCTACGATTACGATACTGTCCAGAGACAAAGTATCGACAAGAGCTAACCGTCCCTATCCAAAACGAAGAGTGATGCGCGCCGAGCAAAACAACGTCATGCCAAGGCTGGCGTTGGGGGTGCCAAACCCTAAGGCGCGCATTGCGGTGACAAATGGCTCTGTCGGCAGCAACAAGGGTTTAGGGTGGATTCTGCTGACCGCCGCCGAATCCAAGGCTAAGTCCCAGCCAGCGCCAGTTCATAAAACGCACCACTGGCGTGCTCGCGCCTTACGCCGTAAATGTTCGATACCGGTCTGTTCGATCCGATCATTCGAAAATTCATCAAGCTGATCAACGGCGACCCGATGAAGGCCGTGGTTTTTGCCGCGCTGCTGGCAGGCCTAGTATCCCTGGATGGTGACGGTTCAATGACCTACATGATTACCGTCACCGCGATGCTGCCGCTGTTCAAGCGCCTGCGACTCGCCGTTATCACTCACCTGTGGTGATACTTGCGGCGAGCGTGACCAATCTGTTGCCGTGGGGCGGTCCACTGGCCCGTGCCGCAGCGTCCTTGCAGGTTGATACCTCCGAGCTGTTTGTCCCGCTGATTCCGGTCATGGTGGTGGGCTTGATGGCTGGTCTGGTAACCGGCAGGTTCGGCTTTGGATGATCGGAGAATGCGCTGGACACGCCCGCATAAGACTGCTGGGTGGCGACGATATCCTTAATGTGGTCGGCCGGAACGAAAATCGCCTTCCTATGCAAATTTCAGGTCTGCTGATTAACCAAACGCTGGCAGATTTACGTAGCAATGCAGACTACAAAACAGTGGAGATCGTGAAGGCCAGAGTGAACGACTTGAGACGGTCAATGGTGATAGTCGCAAAGCCTGCCGTACTCCTCAGGTCATTTCGACTTCTTCGTCGGGTAGTTGCCGCGCAAGCCCCCGGACTTGTTGCCCGTTTTGCCGGGCAGGTCAGGCACTACCGGGCGGGATCTGGGCTGAGGGTTGGAGCGGCTACGGGGTTGAGGTTGTTTGCTCACTTTTAGCCTCCTGACTTTTCAGAATTTCGCGAAGCGGCCTCCTGATAAAGCTTAGCTACTTGGCGCTATGGGCTGCATTGTCCGGCACTTGGGGAATGTACTGCATCCCCAAAACCGTTGGCCGGTTTTGCTGCCACTTTTGAATGTACGCACCACCAGCGCACTGCCGCAGCGCGGGCATTGGCGTAAGGCCGATGGATCGCTGCGCTGCTTTAGACGTTGCACATGCTCACGCCGGGTAGCACGCCGCACGCTGCCGCAAATAAAACGGGCGCCCGACAGGGCGCCCGTTTTCATTTACTCCTTCGCTGTGCCCGCAAGCGACTAAAAGGTTCGCGGTTGCCCTCTCCTGCGAGGGAGAGGGCTTCCTGTCTGCAGAGTGCCAAGGACCGGCAAAAGCTATGACTGCGATAGCGATAGTGTCGTGCGGGATCGCCAGGGCGCGCTAATTGATCTGCACAATAACCGGACCTTCGGTGACGACCGGCGGGTTCGCGTGGATATGCGAGGCGTTTTTCTGAATCCAGTCGCGCGCGATTTTCATGCTCTCATCGGTGCCGGCCTTGTCCGTGCAAACAGTCACCGACATACCGCCATCTCCGAGAGGCAGCAGGGTGTAGCTGGCGAGGCCAGACACTTTGCGCAGGGCAGCTTCGACGTCGGCCTTTTGCTTTTCCAAAAAATCGAAAAGCTGTTTTGCGCCAGGACCTGAGTAGGTTCTTATCACCGCATACATAGTCGTCTCCTTTGTGGGTTACCGTCTTGATGCCAATCCAGATCCGCTGATGGCCGCTATCACTCAGGTTTTCAGTTCGTCTCGATCTGTACAGCTTAGCCAAACGCCGGCGGCAAGCGAAATGCAACGACCACCGGCAACTCCTGGTCAGAGTGGGCAAAAACGCGGCCACGATCATTGCAAATGAGGAACGGAGCTATGCGTGTTGCCGAATGGAATTGCGAGCAAAGGTGCAGTACCTTGTATTTGTAACACCCTCGTGGCGCAATCCTGTTCAGCTTGAGAGGTGGATTTCATGAACAACATCGTCTACATCGTCGGGGCAGTTGTGATCGTCCTGTTTATTCTGTCGTTCCTCGGGTTTGCATAGGTTCGAAGACCGGCTTTATTCATCGTTTGTGTTCGCCTGACGTAAACGTCCGCCTCATCACCGTTCCTTCGATGGTGGCACGGGCGTCGCCCGCCACGTTGCCGAAATCATCCGCAACCTGCTGTCGGTTAACGCGGCGTTAGCGAGTGGCTGCAAAGGGCCGATTATTGCCCCGTCACGAAGGGCGGATCCCGGCCCTGAGCCGCCAGTCGAGAAAGGCTGCCTTCGGACCGAAAGCAGCCACTTCGGTTTCGCCACCCCATAAACGCGGTACGCCTACATGAAGAATTAACTTGTCAGTGGCTTGATAGCGTAAATAACTTTGTGCCTGGTATTGAGGATTTTGTTTTAGCTTCAGGCGCGCAGAAGTGTAATCATCATTATATCCAAATGGGGTGACGTCTGCGGCAAATCTACAACAACCTTTATCAAGTTGCCTGACGCCTGCAGGGCTCGAAGCTGCCAGAGGCTACGGCTTAGGTCCAATAGAATCCACGGCTTGCGCATGAGACGATGCGGGGGGAGGGTTGATAGAGTCTGTTCAGACTCAGGTTGTTTTACATCCAATTGAATATCACTTAACTGTTTTTAGATGCATTAACGTTGCACAGCCATTATTGAATACTCAAAATTAATTTGGTGTTCGACAATGCTCAAGTTTTGGCGGACATTGCCAATAAGAATGGAATCAGCCACTTCTCCTGAGGTAGCGCATGAGCAATTTACCGCCAGCAATTCCGGTGCATCCTGAAGCCTTTGCGCAAGTGATTGCCGTACCCAGTCTTATGCGCTGGAGCAAAACAATACCCAGCAGGTGGGCGCGCTATGGTCTGGTCGCCGTGCTGCTGGCAATCAGCGGCTTTGCGGTGTGGTCTTCGGTTACCACCGGACGCTTGGGGAAGGAGGCGATCGCCTCGAGCGCTCTGTCCGACCACTACATAGCGGCAGCAATTGCCGTGGCAGCTGCCGAGTCTCTGGAGAATAAATATCGGCTGGATCCCAGCCCGGAAGTACGTCGTAAATTCAAGAATGTTGTAACGCAACTGACCATTGCACTCGATCGTGTTCACCGTTCCGGATCACCTGCGGAACACCTTCTTGTCGAGGATGTTCGCACGGCACTGACTCCCTACCTGGGAAGTATCAACAAGATGTTCGACGCCGTCGATCGTGGAGATGACGCCCAGGTGCGCTGGATCGACAACGAAGAGTGCGACCCGCTGTTCGAAAAGATTGAAAAAGTCGTCCTGCAAGCATCGGCCGATCACCACCAGCAGTCGATCGTGGCGCTGGAGAAGCTGCGTACACGGGAGTCCTTCAACGCCAATTCCACTCCAATCGTTTTTATCGCCGGGCTGCTCCTCGCCGGCCTGTTCGCCCAGGTGCTGCGGGGCACTCGTATCGAGCTCGACAGTCAACGCAAGGACGCCTTGCACGCTTCGCTGCATGACAAACTCACCGGGCTGGCCAACCGGACTCTCCTGGCCGACCGTTTCGAGCAGGCACTGCGCCTGGGACGCCGCCATGGGTCAACCACGGGTCTGTTGCTGATCGATCTTGATCGATTCAAGGAAGTCAACGACACCCTGGGGCACCACTACGGGGACCGCCTGCTCGACCAGATCGGCAAGCGGCTGATCAGTGAAGCACGGGAAATCGACACGGTCGCCCGGTTGGGAGGCGACGAGTTTGCCATTCTGTTGCCCGAAGTAGAGGGCCTGGATGGGGCTTTGAAAGCAGCGCTACGGCTGCACACCGCGATCACTGCCTCTTTTGAAATCGACGGAGTCGACCTTGATGTCGAAGCCAGCTTTGGTGTGGTGGTTTCCGGCATGCACGGTGATGATCCTTCGACGCTCATGCAGCGCGCCGACATCGCCATGTATGCAGCCAAGAAGCAGGGCAAGGGGATACTCGCCTACGATCCGAAGTCGGATCGGCGCACACCGGAACGTCTTGCGATGCTCGGTGAGCTGCGCCGAGGTCTGAGTCGCGGCGAGTTGTTCCTGGAATACCAACCCAAGGTCAGCCTGAGCACAGGAAAAGTCACCGGCGTCGAGGCGTTGGCGCGCTGGCAACACCCGGTACGCGGCCTGGTGCGTCCGGACGATTTCATCCCCTTCGCCGAGCTCACCGGGATAATCGGCTCCCTGACTCATTACGTGCTCAATCTCGCTCTGGCTCAGGTGCGGGTCTGGGCCGACGCCGGAATATGCATACCGGTTGCCGTCAATATTTCTGCGCGCAACCTGTTGGACGACAAGCTGGTGTTTCAGATCGTCGACCTGCTTGAGCACCACAAACTGACCCCGAATATGCTCGTGCTCGAAGTGACCGAGTCGGCCATCATGCTCGATTCCCATGCTGCTCGTACCATCCTGATACAGCTCCATACGATGGGCATCCATATCGCCATCGATGATTTCGGCGCCGGCTATACCAGCCTCGCTCAGTTGAAGGACTTGCCCATCAGCGAACTCAAGATCGACAAATCCTTTGTACTGGCCATGCAAAGCGATCAGGCCAACGAGATGATCGTTCGAAGCGTCGTCGACCTTGGCCACAACCTTGGCATGTCGGTCATCGCCGAAGGCGTAGAAACAGCCGACGTGCTCGATGCGCTGGGCGTATATCACTGCGACATCGCCCAGGGCTTTCACGTCTGCCGACCGGTAAGTGCCGAAGCGTTCAAGCAGTGGTATGAAGAGCGAGAGCGCAAGTAGCTCAACAGCCATTCACCGCTTCGGGGTACATCCGCTGACAACGATCGCATAGCCCATTCATACAACCAGACCGGTAGCCGCCATTCGCTATCGGGTCAGTGACTGGCGGGTTCGGCAGCACCGTTGGTCGGATCGCCGTCGTTCAGCATCTCTCTGAGTCGTTGACGCTGTTCGATTGCTGGCAGCTGGCGACCGGGTCTGGACGATAGCTGCCTCTTAATTCCGCTTGTCCAGGGAGTAATATTTTGTTCGAGCTTTGACTTTCGGAATCATTGGCATCGAGGAGAGTCAACCGACAAATACTGCATTGGACACGTGCCATGCCTATACCCGCCAAAACCTTTAGCTATCCGCGTAACCATTGCTTGCTGCTGCCAGCAGCTTATTCCTGCATACCTTGGCCAACGGTGAGTGGACGGCATGGACGCCGTTGATTCGGCGCTGATGGCGGCGCGAGCCCAGTTTGCGATCACCATCAGCTTTCATATTGTGCTGGCGGCACTCACCATCGGTTTGGCCAACTTTCTAATGGTGCTCGAAGCTCTTTGGCTGTGGCGTGGGCTAAAGATCTACCTGGACGTCTACCTTTACTGGCTAAAAGTGTTTGCCCTCAACGTGGCGGTGGGCACCGCCTCGGGGATAATACTGGAGTACCAATTCGGGCTGAATTGGTCGCGGCTTTCGACTCAGGCGGGAGACATCCTCGGCCCATTGATGTTCTACGAAGTGCTTGCCGCATTTTTCCTGGAGGCAGGCTTCCTTGGCATCATGTTATTCGGATTGAAGAAGGTAGGCCCTCGTCTGCATTTTTTCGCCACCTGCGCCGTAGCCCTCGGATCGTTGATCAGCGCGTTCTGGATCCTGTCGGCCAATTCCTGGATGCATACACCCACCGGTTACTCCATTGGCGCCGATGGACGCTTCATTGCCGAGGATTGGTGGGCGATCATTTTCAATCCATCGTTTCCTTATCGGCTTGCGCATATGACGTTGGCTGCGTTGCTCGGCAGCGCCACGCTGGTGGCCGGAGTCAGCGCCTGGCAGCTGTTACGTGCGCCTAAAAATCCGCGAGCACGGCTTGCATACTCCATGGCGCTGTGGGCGATTGTCTTGCTCACGCCTGTGCAAATCGTGGTCGGAGATCTTCATGGTCAACACAGCCTCAAAGTTCAGCCGCAGAAGGTCGCCGCCATCGAAGGCTCCTGGACTCGCCCGCCTGATGGTGCGGGCGAACCATTACGCTTGTTCGCCCTTCCAGACATGACTGAGCGACGCAACCATTGGGAAGTGGCGATTCCGCGCATAGGGTCGCTATACCTTCGGCACGACCTGAGTGGCACCATCGCCGCACTGGATGAATTCCCGCCTCAGGACATCCCGCCGGTGCCAGTGGTGTTCTTCGCTTTTCGCTTCATGGTCGGTCTGGGCCTATTGATGGTGGGGCAGGGCCTGGCCAGTTTGGTATTGCGCTGGCGACAACGGCTGTTCGCAGCGCGTTGGATGCTCCGAGGGAGTGTGCTGATGGCGCCGGCTGGATTTTTGGCGATGCTGAGTGGCTGGGTAGTGACCGAGGTTGGCCGCCAACCCTTCACCGTCTATGGTCTGCTGCGCACCGCTGACAGTCTGTCGTCGGTGTCTCGACAGCAGGTGATCGGGTCAACATGGTTCATCCTGTCGTTTTACCTGCTGATATTCGGCGTTGGCCTCTGGGTTCTTCTGCGACTCCTGCGTGAGCCACCGCACGAAGACGAGCCCGGGCCGCAGCCAACCTTGGCTGACGAGACAGGTGAATCCTGAGGGCATGATCCATGTTGGACAATGACTGGATAACACTACTTTCTGCCGCAGCCTTGGGGTTTTCGGTGCTGAGCTATGTGCTATTGGACGGCACTGATCTTGGTGTTGGCGTGCTGCTGGGCCTTACCCGTTGTAGTAAGCAGCGACGTACCATGGCTGTGTCCATCTTGCCTATTTGGGATGCTAATGAAACGTGGCTCGTGCTAGGTGGCGGCGGCCTGCTGGCGTTATTTCCGCTGGCCTACGCCATCCTGCTGCCGGCGCTTTATCTGCCTTTTATCCTGATGTTTCTGGCTTTGATTCTTCGAGCGGTAGCGCTGGAGTTTCGTGACTACGCGCCCAGTGACAGAATCAAGCGTGGCGTCGACAGCTTGCTGTTGGGCGGTTCACTACTCGCCGGTGGATCTCAGGGGCTGGTCTTGGGTACGCTTGTTCAAGGCATACCCAATCATGGCGGGCAGTACAGTGGTGACGGCTGGGAGTGGCTGGGTATGTTTCCACTGTATTGTGGCGCAGTGCTTGTGTTGGGTTACACATGGCTGGGCGCTTGCTGGCTTTACTGGCGTACTGAAGAAGAACTCCAGCGACGATCAGGTCGTCAGGCCAGGGTGCTGGCAATCGTAACCTTAATGCTATTGGCCGTGTTGGTTGCCTGGACAACGACACTGGACACTCAATATGCGCATCGGCTTTCAGATCATCTTATCTGGCTGCCGGCCGCAGCCCTTCTCACTGCACTGCTAATCAGCTTCATCCTGGGATTTCGAAGCCGCCGGCAGTATCTGCCACTGTTCGCTGCATTGGGAGTCTTCGTTCTGGCGTTCGCATTGATGATCGCAGCGCTATATCCGTTAATCATCCCGCCGCATCTGACCTTGCAAGCTGCCGCCTCTAGTCCGACCAGTCAGATTTTCATGTTGGTCGGGTTCGCCGTGCTGATACCGGTGACTCTCATATACAACACTTACGGCTTTAAAGTCTTCAGCGGGAAGGTTCGTGCGGCTCGTGATTGACTGCAGTCTTTCAAAGCTGGCTAACCCAATACTGGCCTACTGCGCCATGAAGGCCCTGCACCGGGTCTTTGTCGGGAAACGGTAGCTTGTCGATATACGCCAGTTGCGCCGGGCTCGGCGCCTCACGGCAGATATCGACATCAGCGGCAACCTGTCTACAGTCTGTTTTTGGCCGATTCATGTCTATTACGTCTGACAGAAATCGGCCAAAAAAGAGTTCGTCGTGGCGTGTTGTGAACGTGCTCCGGCCGAGAGCACTTTTCATGTACTGATGCGTCTGTGCGCCAGGACTGAGTGGCTGCCCAACCTGAATGGAAAACCATACTTGTGTTGGCATAGGTCGCCATCACTCGCCCGACGCCCAACTAAATAGCCGATTTAGCGCTTGATCAGGGAAATCTTCGTTCCTTCGATGCTGATCCCCGCCATCAATCCTTGCTGGTCAAAGATGAACGCGTACGCATCGTCTTTCAGCGTCGAGCTGGACAGGTTCTTCGCAATCCCTTCATCAACCACAACAACTGTTGGCCCTACGCCGATTTCCCAACCCTTGGTTTCACCTACATATTTCACCGCTTTTTCGGTCATCAGAAAAACCACATAGCCATAGGACTGGGCGCCTGCCTGTAGCCCCCATGACCCGCTAACGGAGTTGTAATAATCTGCTACTTTCGTGCCCTTCATTAATACGCCTTCGCCATAGCTGCCGCCGAATACAAGACCCGCTTTGATGATTTTCGGGAAGACAAGCACAGCTTTGGCTTTGTGCGAGAT
>NZ_CABVHQ010000047.1 GCF_902497895.1 Pseudomonas fluorescens | reverse complement strand
TACGCCCGTAGCAGCTGCCGAGCCTGCGAGGCTGCGTTCGGCCGCGAAGCGGTCGTAAAATCAGGCAACACGCTTTTTCAGGTAAACCGCGGGCATAGGATTTGCGACGACTGCGTCCTCGAACGCAGCCTCGCAGGCTCGGCAGCTGCTACGGATTCAGCCCTACGCCGTATTTCAAAGTTGTGTAGATACCTATGCCCAGGGGGGCGAGGGGACTGATCGGGGGATGTACAAGGTCTAATGCGACCTGAACAATCTGCTTTGAATCCATAATCGACACGGTGTTTCAGGTCGCAGCACACCGACAGACACTTAGGTCAGTCCCCTCGCCCCTTTGGGGAGAGGGTTAGGGTGAGGGGTGTTTTTTGAGCCTGGCGAACAATCTGAAGTGCTCCTCGCAAAAATGCCGCTTAACTGACTGGCATTGGGCGTGTGGCCTACTTTTTCATCAGTGCCGAACACGCCGATTTAAACGCCTCATGCTGATACTTGTGCAGCGTCGCTGGCAGTTCGAAGTCGAATTTCTTGTACTGTGCGTTGATGGTCTGCGGGGAGAGCAGGGTGACCTCGCAGTTTTCCAGTAACTGGAAAATCCCCTCGATCTTGAACGTGGTCGGCCCACCGGCGAATTCGCCTTTTTTGCTGCGTTTCTTGATGACGATCCGGTCGATGGTGTTCTCGCGAACAAAAGACCCTACCTGAGCGGCAAAGATTTTGACGTTGGCGGCTTCGTCATCATCGTCGAGGGCGATTTTCCTGGTGGCAAGAGCGACGTGGGTGAGGACCTGATTGTCGATGGAGGCGACCGCGATGATTGCCTCGCTGCCTTTGATCTCGATGCCGCAGATTTTCATGTGAATCCTTTGGATTTCGTTGGATGGAGCGTTGTTCGCTCTATCGTTTTCGCGGGCAAGTCGGATCGCCGCACCGCCGCTCCCACACAAGTCCGCTTGCGCGAGTAATGCGCAAACTATTCCTGCGCGATCGACTCCAGAAACTCCGACCGTTCGTCACTCATCCGCGCCACACAATCATTTTGCGCAATGGTGTAGGCCTTGCTGCCGGGTTTGGCAGGGAAGGACTCCACGGCACAGTCGGCATCGCGTTGTTTTTGCCACAGTTGCTGGGCGGTTTTGATCTTGCCGGTGATGTCGTTGAGCTGGGTCTTGTCGTTGCCGTACAGGGTACCCAGCCGCTCGAACAGGGCCTGGACGTTGTCGCTGAGCAATTGTTCGGCGGTAGTTTTGTTGAAAGTCGCGCATTCCAGAGTCTGTTGGTCATGTTCCACGTCATCGCACGGCGTGATGTCGGCTTCTTCAGCCGCCTGTACGCCGGTCGCTATCAGTGCCAAAACCAGGAAGATCGATTTCATTGCGTCGCCCCAAATCCGTTGATGCGGCGAATTCTCGCCCAAGCGCAAGGCAAAGAACAGATGAGCTTTGGTCGTGTCTTGAGACCCTTTGTCGCGGATTGACGCTTTCGGCAATTCCCTTGTCGTTTTTGCACCCGGCTGCCCCAGCCCTCAGGCATATGCTGACCCCAAAGCGCCGGCAGACGATTCGGCGCATGAATCGCGAATAAGGGGACAGCCTGATGAGCCCAGCCGAATTGCACGCCGACAGCATCGTTATCGACGGGCTGATCATTGCCAAGTGGAACCGTGAGCTGTTTGAAGACATGCGCAAGGGCGGTCTGACCGCGGCCAACTGCACCGTATCGGTGTGGGAGGGCTTCCAGGCCACCGTCAACAACATCGCCGCCAGTCAGAAATTGATCCGCGAGAACAGCGACCTGGTGATCCCGGTGCGCACCACTGCCGATATCCGCAAGGCCAAGGAACAGGGCAAGACCGGCATCCTCTTCGGTTTCCAGAATGCCCACGCCTTCGAAGACCAGATCGGCTATGTCGAGATCTTCAAGCAGCTGGGCGTCGGTATCGTGCAGATGTGCTACAACACCCAGAATCTGGTGGGCACCGGTTGCTACGAGCGTGATGGCGGCCTGTCGGGTTTCGGTCGCGAGATCGTTGCCGAAATGAACCGCGTCGGGGTCATGTGCGACCTGTCCCACGTCGGCTCCAAGACCTCCGAAGAAGTCATTCTCGAGTCCAAGAAGCGGGTCTGCTACTCCCACTGCCTGCCGTCGGGCCTTAAAGAGCACCCGCGCAACAAGTCTGACGCAGAACTCAAGTTTATCGCCGACCACGGTGGTTTCGTCGGTGTGACCATGTTTGCGCCGTTCCTGGCCAAGGGTATCGATTCGACCATCGACGACTACGCCGAAGCCATCGAATACACCATGAACATCGTCGGCGAAGACGCGATCGGTATCGGTACCGACTTCACCCAGGGCCATGGCCAGGACTTCTTCGAATACCTGACCCACGACAAGGGCTACGCCCGCCGTCTGACCAGTTTCGGCAAGATCATCAACCCGCTGGGCATCCGCACCGTCGGCGAGTTCCCGAATCTCACCGAGACCCTGCTCAAGCGCGGTCACCCTGAGCGCGTGGTGCGCAAGATCATGGGCGAAAACTGGGTGAACGTCCTCAAGGACGTCTGGGGCGAATAACACCACTTTCAAACAACGATTCCTGTAGCAGCTGCCGAGCCTGCGAGGCTGCGTTGCGGTCCGCAGGACCGCCCTCGGGGGCCGCTTCGCAGCCCAACGCAGCCTCGCAGGCTCGGCAGCTGCTACGGCCACTTATC
The DNA here is from genome assembly GCF_902497895.1 of Pseudomonas fluorescens. Taxonomy (GTDB): domain Bacteria; phylum Pseudomonadota; class Gammaproteobacteria; order Pseudomonadales; family Pseudomonadaceae; genus Aquipseudomonas; species Aquipseudomonas fluorescens_BP. The sequence goes on along the minus strand of NZ_CABVHQ010000047.1, from coordinate 45,713 downwards.
GCCTTAATACATCGAATTCTGGAGTTTTTACGCATGGCCAAGATCGCCCCGCAATTGCCTATCGAAGTCGACAGTGAGACCGGTGTCTGGACCTCTGACGCCCTGCCGATGCTGTATGTGCCACGTCATTTCTTCGTCAACAACCACATGGGTATCGAAGAAGTACTGGGCGCCGACGCTTACGCCGAAATCCTCTACAAGGCCGGCTACAAGTCCGCCTGGCACTGGTGCGAAAAAGAAGCTGAGTGCCACGGCCTGGAAGGTGTCGCGGTATTCGAGCACTACATGAAACGCCTGTCGCAACGTGGCTGGGGGCTGTTCAAGATCCAGGACATCGACCTCGATAAAGGCACCGCCAGCGTCAAGCTCGAACACTCCGCGTTCGTCTACGTGTATGGCAAGGTCGGGCGCAAGGTCGACTACATGTTCACCGGCTGGTTTGCCGGTGCCATGGACCAGATTCTGCAAGCCCGCGGCAGCAAGATCCGCACCGTCGCCGAACAAGTCTACGGTGGCTCCGAAGAAGGCCACGACGACGGCCTGTTCATCGTCAAGCCGTTGTAAGTCGAGGACCCCGCCATGGCTTTCGAAGCAATGTTCCAGCCGATCCAGATCGGCAAACTGACCATCCGCAACCGCGTGCTCAGCACCGCGCACGCCGAGGTCTATGCGACCGACGGCGGGATGACCACCGATCGGTACGTGAAGTACTACGAAGAGAAAGCCAAGGGCGGGATCGGCCTGGCGATTTGCGGCGGTTCTTCCAGCGTGGCCATCGACAGCCCGCAAGGCTGGTGGAAATCGGTCAACCTGGCCGACGACCGGATCATTCCGCATTTCCAGAATCTGGCCGACGCCATGCACAAGCATGGCGCCAAGATCATGATTCAGATTACCCACATGGGCCGTCGTTCGCGCTGGGATGGCGAGCATTGGCCAACCCTGCTGTCGCCGTCGGGCATCCGTGAGCCGGTGCACCGTGCGACCTGCAAAACCATCGAGCCGGAAGAAATCTGGCGGGTGATCGGCAACTATGCCACCGCTGCCGGGCGGGCCAAGGCCGGGGGCCTGGATGGCGTTGAATTGTCGGCGGTGCACCAGCACATGATCGACCAGTTCTGGAGCCCGCGCGTCAACAAACGCACCGACGAATGGGGCGGCAGCTTCGAGAACCGCATGCGTTTCGGCCTGGAAGTGCTCAAGGCGGTGCGCAAGGAAGTCGGTCCGGACTTCTGCGTCGGTATCCGTCTGTGCGGCGACGAGTTCCATCCCGATGGCCTGAGCCATGAGGACATGAAGCAGATCGCCAAGTACTACGACGACACCGGTATGCTCGACTTCATCGGTGTGGTCGGTTCGGGTTGTGACACCCACAACACCCTGGCTAACGTTATCCCGAACATGAGTTATCCACCGGAGCCGTTCCTGCATCTGGCCGCCGGTATCAAGGAAGTGGTCAAGGCCCCGGTGCTGCACGCGCAGAACATCAAGGACCCGAACCAGGCCACGCGGATTCTGGAAGGCGGCTACGTCGACATGGTCGGCATGACTCGCGCCCATATCGCCGACCCGCACTTGATCGCCAAGATCAAGATGGGCCAGGTCGACCAGATCAAACAATGCGTCGGCGCCAACTACTGCATTGACCGTCAGTACCAGGGCCTGGATGTGCTGTGCATCCAGAACGCCGCGACCTCCCGTGAGTACATGGGCGTGCCGCACATCATCGAGAAATCCACCGGTGTGAAACGCAAGGTGGTGGTGGTCGGTGCCGGTCCTGCCGGTCTGGAAGCCGCACGGGTATCTGCCGAGCGTGGCCACGACGTGACCCTGTTCGAGAAGAAAGACACCCTGGGCGGGCAAATCACCACCGCGTCGAAAGCCCCGCAACGGGACCAGATCGCCGGTATTACCCGCTGGTTCCAGCTGGAACTGGCGCGATTGAAAGTGGATGTGCGCCTAGGCACCGCGGCCGATGCCGCGACCATTCTCGACCTGCGTCCGGATGTGGTGGTGCTCGCCAATGGCGGTCATCCATTCCTCGAGCAGAACGAACATTGGGGCGCCGCTGAAGGTCTGGTGGTCAGCAGTTGGGACGTGCTCGACGGCAAAGTCGCGCCGGGCAAGAACGTGTTGGTCTACGACACCATTTGTGAATTCACCGGGATGTCGGTCGCCGACTTCCTGGCCGACAAAGGCAGTCAGGTCGAAATAGTCACCGATGACATCAAGCCGGGCGTGGCCATTGGCGGTACGTCGTTCCCGACTTACTACCGCAGCATGTACCCCAAAGAAGTGATCATGACCGGCGACATGATGCTGGAAAAGGTCTACCGCGAAGGCGACAAGTTGATTGCCGTGCTGGAAAACGAATACACCGGCGCCAAAGAGGAGCGGGTGGTTGACCAGGTGGTGGTGGAAAACGGCGTGCGTCCTGACGAAGAAATCTACTACGCACTGAAGGAAGGTTCGCGCAACAAGGGCCAGATGGACATCGAAGCCTTGTTCGCAATCAAGCCGCAGCCTTCGCTGAGCCAGGCGGGTGACGGCTACCTGCTGTTCCGCATCGGCGACTGCGTGGCCCAGCGCAACACCCACGCGGCGATCTACGACGCGCTGCGGTTGTGCAAGGATTTCTAACGGTATCACCACCCTCACCTGTGGCGAGGGGGCTTGCCCCCGTTCGGCTGCGAAGCAGTCGTAAAACCGGCCAATGCATTTTTTCTGACAGACCGCATTGGTTGATTTGGGGCCGCTTCGCAGCCCAACGGGGGCAAGCCCCCTCGCCACAAGTAGGTGCATGGCCTTCATCGGCACGCACATGAACCCGTGCAAGACCCCGAGGTCTTTGGGAGCTCCACATGTTAAACACCCTTCTTCCAATCCTGCTGTTCGCTGCCCTGGGCCTGGCTGTCCTCGGCGCGTTGCGGCGGGTGGCTATGTGGCGCCGGGGCCGGGCCTCCAAGGTCGACCTGATCGGCGGCCTGTTCGCCATGCCCAAGCGCTACATGGTCGATTTGCACCATGTCGTGGCCCGGGACAAATACATCGCCAACACCCACGTCGCCACCGCTGGCGGCTTTGTGCTGGCTGCGGTGCTGGCGATTCTGGTGCACGGCTTCGGCCTGCAGAACCGCATCCTCGGTTACGCCTTGCTGTTCGCCTCGGTGCTGATGTTTGTCGGCGCGGTCTTTGTTGCCCTGCGTCGGCGCAATCCACCGGCGCGGTTGTCGAAAGGCCCGTGGATGCGTCTGCCGAAAAGCCTGATGGCGTTTTCCGTCAGTTTCTTCCTGGTGACCTTGCCGGTGGCCGGGATTCTCCCTGCCGACTTCGGTGGTTGGCTGCTGGCCGCCGTGTTGGGTCTGGGTGTGCTGTGGGGCGTGTCGGAAATGTTTTTCGGCATGACCTGGGGCGGGCCGATGAAGCACGCCTTTGCCGGTGCCTTGCACCTGGCCTGGCACCGCCGCGCCGAGCGCTTTGGTGGTGGTCGTTCCACCGGTTTGAAGCCGCTGGACCTGAATGATCCAAAAGCACCGCTGGGCGTAGAGAAACCCAAGGATTTCACCTGGAACCAGTTGCTCGGCTTCGACGCCTGCGTGCAGTGCGGTAAATGCGAAGCGGCGTGCCCGGCCTTCGCGGCAGGCCAGCCGCTGAACCCGAAAAAGCTGATTCAGGACATGGTTGTCGGCCTGGCTGGCGGTACCGACGCCAAGTTTGCGGGCAGCCCGTATCCCGGCAAGCCGATTGGTGAACACGGCGGCAACCCGCATCAACCGATCGTCAACGGTCTGGTGGATGCTGAAACCCTATGGTCCTGCACCACTTGCCGCGCCTGCGTCGAGGAATGTCCGATGATGATCGAGCACGTCGATGCCATCGTCGACATGCGTCGTCACCTGACCCTGGAAAAAGGCGCGACCCCGAACAAGGGCGCCGAAGTCCTGGAAAACCTGATTGCCACCGACAACCCTGGCGGTTTCGCCCCGGGCGGGCGGATGAACTGGGCGGCGGACTTGAACCTGAGCCTGCTCAGCGAGAAGAAAACCACCGACGTGCTGTTCTGGGTCGGCGACGGGGCATTCGACATGCGCAACCAGCGCACCCTGCGCGCCTTTGTCAAAGTACTGAAAGCGGCCAAGGTCGACTTCGCCGTGCTGGGTCTCGAAGAGCGCGACAGCGGCGACGTGGCCCGGCGCCTGGGTGATGAAGCGACCTTCCAGACCTTGGCCAGACGCAATATCCAGACCCTGGCCAAGTACAGCTTCAAGCGCATCGTCACCTGCGATCCCCACAGTTTCCATGTGCTGAAAAACGAATACGGCGCCTTCGACGGCAACTATGTGGTGCAGCACCACAGCACCTACATGGCGGAAATCATCGGTGCCGGCGCGCTCAACCTCGGCCAGCACAAAGGCAGCAGCGTGACCTATCACGATCCTTGCTACCTCGGCCGCTACAACGGCGAATACGAGGCACCCCGTGAAGTGCTGCGGGCGCTGGGGATCGAGATCAAGGAAATGCAACGCTCCGGTTTCCGCTCGCGCTGCTGCGGCGGCGGTGGCGGTGCGCCGATCACTGACATTCCCGGCAAGCAGCGGATCCCCGACATGCGCATGGAAGACATTCGCGAAACCGGCGCCGAGCTGGTGGCCGTGGGTTGTCCACAGTGCACCGCGATGCTGGAAGGCGTGGTCGAACCACGGCCACTGATCAAGGATATTGCCGAACTGGTGGCCGATGCGTTGCTCGAAGACGCAACGCCGGGAAAGCCCTCGGCACCGGCCAAACGTGAACCTGCGGAGGTGCATTGATGAGCGACATTATCCGCCGCGATCCTCGCGCTGAATGGATCGCCCGCAATCGTCTGCACCCGCTGCATGCCGCCATGCAGCCGGTGCAACACAGCTGGATGGGGCCTAACGGCATCATTCGCAAGAATCCCCACGGCATCGGTTTTATCGGCCCCAACGGCATCAAGCGCATTGACCGCAGCGGCGCTCAGCAAGGCGGCGCGGCCAAGCGTTCGGCCACCGTCGAAGTGCAATTGCCGCTGCATCAAGTGGCGCAACCGGCGTTCTACATCAGCGTCGTTCCGGACATGGTCGGTGGCCGCTTGAGCAGCCATGACCGCGACCTGCTGGGCCTGGCCCATCAATTGGCCGGCAACGACGGTGCGGTGCTGGCCGTGGTCTTTGGCGAGCACAAGGAAAACGCTTTCGCCACGGCGGGCGTTGACCGCTTGCTGGTGCTCGAAGGCGATGAGTTCAGCGGTTATGCACCGGAACAGCGGGTCCAGGGCCTGCGGTCTGTGGATAACCAGTTCAATCCGCGGCACTGGCTGCTGCCGGACAGCCGCAGCGGTGGCGGCGAACTGGGCCGACGCTTTGCTGCTGCCTTGGGCGAGCGCCCGGCGACGCGGGTCTGGCAGGTCAAGGGTGATGAATGTATCGGCCGCGCCGGTGCCGGCCTGCAGGATCTGGCACGGCCAGTCGCACGCTTGATTCTGGCAGCTGCCGAGTGCGCCGAACCGGTCAGCGAAACCCGTCACGAGGCCTTGCCGGTGGAGTTATCCACAGCCGCTGCGCGCAGTTTGTCGCGTATCGAAGACCTCGGAGCGGTGGCGGTCGATCCGGCCGCGATCCCCATGGCCGAAGCCGAATTCATTTTCTCCGGCGGCAACGGGGTCAGGGACTGGCCGCTGTTCCACAAGACCGCAGCGGCCCTCGGCGCGACCGAAGGTGCTTCGCGGGTGGCGGTGGACGATGGCTTCATGGCTCGTGACCGTCAGGTCGGGGCCAGCGGCACCTGGGTCACGGCACGGGTGTATGTCGCCGTGGGTATCTCCGGGGCGATCCAGCACCTGCAAGGCATCGGTGCCTGCGACAAGGTGGTGGCGATCAACCTCGATCCGGGCTGCGACATGATCAAGCGCGCCGACCTATCGGTGATCGGCGAGAGTGCAGAGATTCTTCAAGCCTTGATCGCGGCGGTAGAGGCTTACCGCAACGAAGCCAAGCGCGATGCGGCTTAAGGGAAGGACTTAGCGTATGAGTACCAATGTGATCAGTCTGGTGTCCATCGGCGCCCACCCGACCTCCGGCCGCCCGCGGCGTGCCGAACAGGATGCCCGGGCGGTTGAGCTGGGCTTGCAACTGGCGGGAGACAAGCTGCAAGTGCTGCACGCCGGCGATATCGCCGAACCGGCGCTGCGGGCCTATCTGGGCATGGGCCTGGCGCAGCTGCACGTGCTGGAACAACCACAAGGCGCCGATGCGCTGCCGGCATTGACCGAGTATCTGCGTGGCGCCGGAGTTCAAGTGGTACTGACCGGAAGCCAGGCAGAAACCGGTGAAGGTTCGGGCATGCTGCCGTTCCTGCTGGCCGAGAACCTGGGCTGGCCGTTGGTGGTGGGCCTGGCCCAGGTCGAGTCCATCGACGGCGGCGTAGCGCTGGTACTGCAAGCCTTGCCACGGGGCCAGCGTCGACGCCTGAAAGTCCGTCTGCCGTTTCTTGCGACTGTGGATAACGCTGCGCCCAAGCCTCGGCAGAGTGCCTATGGCCCGGCGCGACGCGGGGTGTTGCAGGCCGATGACGTTGAAGTCGTCGACGATGAACTGCTCGCAGTCGCAATCCTGCAACCGGCCAAGCCGCGGCCAAAACGCTTGAAAGTGATCAAGGCCAAGAGCGGCGCCGATCGCATGAAAGCCGCGACGGCCAAGGCCAGTGGCGGGGGCGGGCAGGTGCTTAAAGGGTTGAGTCCTGAGGCAGGGGCTGAGGCGATTCTCAAGCTGCTGATTGAAGAAGGCGTGGTTCGCTAGCGTCGAGCTTCAAGTTGCAACAACCGGATATATAACCGTCCCTCCGGCGCGTTGTCGCGTCTAAAGCGTCCGTGTAAAAACGGACGCTTAATGTCCTGTGGAGTCAGGTAAATGGCAGTTGAGTTTCGTTCGGCCGTGCGCGCGGATGCGCGGGAGATTGCTCGTTTATTTCAGATTTCATCAGAGGGCGCTTCGGACTACATCTGGAGCCAGCTGGCGCAGCCAGGGCAGGATCTGCTGGAGGTGGGCGCCAGTCGGTACGCCCGTGACGATGTGGATTTCTCATGGCAGAACTGCCTCATCGCCGAGGCAGGGGGAAACGTCATTGGCATGATGCACAGCTACGTGATGCGTCACGATCCACTGGCGGCTCCCGTGACCGATCCGGTCCTGGCGCCGTATGCCAGGATGGAAATTCCCGACACCCTCTATATTTCCAGCCTGGCGCTTCATGAGGGCTGGCGGAATCAGGGCCTGGGCAAGCAATTCCTTGCCTACGCTTACGATCGTGCCAACCTGCTTGGGCTCAATGGCTTGAGCCTGATCGACTACGCCGTGAACACCGGCGCCCGTCGGTTTTACGAGCGCTACGGCTTCCGTATCGTCGATACCTGCCAGATCACGCCCCATCCGATGATTCGGGTTACGGGTGAAGCCTATCTGATGTATCGGCCATAGGCGTGATGCCTACGGTTTTTGCCTGAGGCGACCCTAGCAGAACTGCTAGTGTTGGTTTTTCCGGCTGTTTGATAGGGTACCGAACAGGTGATCCCGCTTGTCATGAGCGGGGTTGACCACAGGTTCAGCCCGCGAAAAACGCATAACGCTGCGGGTCAATCAGCTCTGTGTAAGGACGCCGTTGATGCCCGCTCCCCGCCAACCTCAAGGTTCCACCCGCTCTCCAGCGACGCACATCGCGTTCTCGCGAACCTTGTTGCTGGCTACCGACCTGCAGCAAAGCATCCTCGCCGAACTGGACCGCAGTGGCCCGAACCGCCTTGCTTATACCGCCTATGGCTCGCAGAGCGGCCAGGGTACAGCGGGCACCCACCTAGGCTTCAACGGACAACGTCGAGAGCGTCCCACTGGTTGGTATCACTTGGGAAATGGTCATCGCGTGTACAACCCGGTATTGATGCGTTTTCACTGCGCGGATCGGTTGAGCCCGTTTGGAAAGGGTGGGGTGAATGCTTATGTTTACTGTGGTGGGGATCCCATTAACTTTGAAGATCCGTCAGGACAGTTTGCGATCATTTCTCTATTGATCCAACGTTTGGAAACCATCGCACTCCATCTTGGAATCATTACTGCAACCGTTACCACCGTGGTTAAGACGCGCCCGATGGGGTTGGCGCTGAACGCCGCCCGGATCAGCCTGGTAGGGTCTCCTATTTCTATTGTCGGAGCAGGCATGCAACTGGCGGGATACCCAGTGGGCGCGATTGTGTCAAACGTAGGGACTGCCCTTTCGGTTGCAGGTGTCGCAACAAGAACCTTTATTGGTGCCCAAGATATCTTGAGACAGGCTAAACCCTGGCAATACTTTCGAAATGGTGTCAGGCATATATGGAATGGAAATAGTCCTCCTCAAGTACCCGCGGCCGCTATTCCGAATCCCCCTCAGGTCAACATTCCGATGAATACAGTCCAAAGTAGACGCTCTTCGGTAACTGGAGAGGGCTTAACTGCTTCAACACAAATCAGAAGGAACAGCAGGTGATTTTTACCCACAATCCCTGTTAGCGGTTCTGTGGATAAGATGTTCGCGCCTCGCTGTACGCTATACAAATCAACGCTTACAGCCGCTTGTACGAAAATCGACCAGCGTAACTCACCGTTTTTCCGAGCTTTTTTCTGTGGATAAGGAAATCCCCAGTCTCCCTCCCGGTGAATACTTGCCCCCAAAGTCTGTTGGCGGTTCTGTGGATAAGATGTTCGCTATCCTCTGTAGCCCACGTAAAACGTTGCTTTCAGAGATTTGATTGAAAATCGACCAATCAAGCCTTTTGACCTCTAGAACACCGTCCAAACCCAGATATTTCGGGGCGCGGAGCGGTTTTCCACAAGGAAGAGCGAATTATCCAAAGTTGCCCCCAAAGTCTGTTGGCGCTTCTGTGGATAAGGTGTTTGCCTTCCGCTGCAGGCCGCGCTCTGCTTGGCTTTGCGCGATGTGATCAAAAAACAGCCAGTTCCTGGTAAAAACCCTGCTTCTGGATAAGTCACGGATTTTCTTGGGTTTGTGTGAATAAAGTTGAGGGCGAATCTCGACTTGCCCACATTAACTGTGGGTGGCTATGTGGATAACTTGTTGGTGAAGTGTCAGGACCCTTGGTGCGTATAGGTCCGGCAGCGATAGTTCATATTTCGTACAGTTATAAGAGCTGATGGGGGATCACGAATTGGGGCGGGGGGCCGCGAGGTGGGAGATGGGTTTGCGGCGATGGACTGGAGTTGATTGTCAGAACGCTTTAAGCGAACGCTGCCCCCTGTAGGAGCGAGCTTGCTCGCGATGGACTCAAAGACGGCGCGTTATTCAGAAAACACGCGTTATCGTTAACGTCCATCGCGAGCAAGCTCGCTCCTACAACAGGGACCTCTTTTCCTTTACTGTGCTGCGACGCCCTTGAGGTAAGCCGGGGCTTCGGCCCCGAGGTTGTTCAGCAGACGCTCGCTGTACCAGTCCACAAAGTTCACCACACCGAACTCATAGGTCTTGGAGTACGGACCAGGCTGATAGGCGGTGGAGTTGATGCCGCGCTGGTTTTCTTCGGCCAGACGACGGTCCTGGTCGTTGGTCGCATCCCAGACCTGGCGCATGCGCTCGACGTCGTAATCCACTCCTTCGACCGCGTCCTTGTGCACGATCCACTTGGTGGTGACCATGGTTTCCTGGGCGCTGATCGGCCACACCGTGAAGACGATGATGTGATCGCCCATGCAGTGGTTCCAGGAATGGGGCAGGTGCAGGATACGCATCGAGCCCAGGTCCGGGTTCTGGATCCGCCCCATGAGTTTTTTGCAGCCTTGCTTGCCATCGATGGTCATCGATACGGCGCCCTTGAGCAGCGGCATGCGCACGATGCGGTTACGCAGGCCGAAGCTGGCGTGTGCGTAAGGGATCTTCTCGGCTTCCCAGGCAGAAGCGGAGGCGGCCACGTGGTCCTTGAACGCCTGGTCGGCGCGCGGGTCGGTGACGTCGTCCCATTCCAGCAGGGTTTTCAGCAGTTCCGGGTGCGAGGCGTTGCAGTGGTAGCACTCGCGGTTGTTTTCCAGCACCAGCTTCCAGTTGGCTTTTTCGAACAAGGTGGTCTGAATCGCCACCTTGGTGTTCTCCATGTCGTACGGTTCCATGTAATGGTTCAGCGTCGACAGGAAGTCATCAATGGCCGGTGGGTTCTGCGCCAGGCTGATAAAGATGTAGCCACCGGCGGTCTTCACATTCACCGGCTTGAGGCCGTACTGCTTCATGTCGAAGTCGGCGCCCATCTCGGTGCCGGCGAACAGCAGGCGCCCGTCCAGCTCGTAGGTCCACTGGTGGTAATGGCAAACCAGCTTGGCGACCTTGCCTTTTTCGCTGGTGCACAGCCGTGAACCGCGGTGGCGGCAGACGTTGTGGAACGCATGCACCTGACCTTCGGCGCCACGAATGACGATGATCGGGTTCTTGCCGATCTGCAGGGTCAGGAAGTTGCCCTTGGTCGGGATTTCGCAGGTCATGCCGGCGATCAACCACTCTTTCTGGAAGATTTCCTGCATGTCGATATCGAACAGCCGCTCATCAGAGTAAAACGGCTGCGGCAGAGAGAAAGTCCGCTCGCGGCTTTGCAGCATCTCTGCGGTGGCCTTGCGTGCGGGTTCCAGCGGATCGCCCAAGCTCAGGGTTGCGGTGACGTCCATCGTTTAAGTCCTCATGGCCATTCTGTGTGGCCGGCGAAAGTGGCTACTGGTGGCCTGTGTGGCGGGTTTGGCTGGTCAAGTTCGGCGCCTGAAGTCCTGATCCTGCGTTGGCGCTCCTCGCCATAGCGGGCTATGACTCGTCGCGCCGCCTTGGCTCAGAACTCCATGCATCCGAACTTGATCCAGCCAAACCCGCCACACAGGCCATGGTGCTACGCAAGGCTAATAAATCAGCTGTTATCTGTTGAAGCGAGTGTGCGGTCGCGCGCCTCGGGAATCTTATCCATGGGCGACATGGCCCAATCTGTTCCCGACGCGCAACCCCCGGTGGTTGGGGGCTGGTCGCGATAAGTATGTGAATGTCGCAGATAGGTAAGTGGTCGGTTCGCACCTTGAGCAGAATCGCCAACATGAGGCCGACAGTCGGCCGTGGAGACCCGCATGTCCAACAGCTTCCTGAACCCGGTAACAACCCAGACCTGGGCCAATGGTCGGCACATCGTCCGTTGCGTCAAAGTCATCCAGGAAACCTGGGACGTGCGCACCTTTTGTTTCATGGCTGATCAGCCCATTCTGTTTTTCTTCAAGCCCGGGCAGTTCGTCACCCTGGAGCTGGAAATCGACGGAGTGCCGGTCATGCGCTCCTATACCATTTCCAGCTCGCCTTCGGTGCCGTACAGCTTTTCGGTAACCATCAAGCGGGTGCCCGGCGGCAAGGTCTCGAACTGGTTGCACGACACCTTGCATGAAGGTCAGGAACTGGCGGTGCACGGCCCGGTCGGGTTGTTCAATGCAATGGACTTCACCGCGCCGAAAGTGCTCTACCTCAGCGGTGGCGTCGGTATCACCCCGGTGATGTCCATGGCCCGCTGGTTCTATGACACCAATGGCAATGTCGATATGGTGTTTATCCACAGCGCCCGCTCGCCTAAAGACATCATTTATCACCGCGAGCTGGAACACATGGCGTCGCGGATCGACAACTTCAGCCTGCACCTGATCTGTGAGAAACATGGTCTGGGCGAACCCTGGGCCGGTTATCGCGGTTACCTGAATCTGAAGATGCTCGAATTGATGGCGCCGGACTTCCTTGAACGCGAAGTGTTCTGCTGTGGCCCGACGCCGTACATGAACGCGGTCAAACGCATGCTCGAAGCCAACGGCTTCGACATGTCGCGTTATCACGAAGAATCCTTCGGCGCGACTCCGCCGGAAGCGCGGGCCGATGCGGTGGAACAAGCCGAACAGGCAGCCGACGCTCCGGAAATCGATGTGGCCGACCTGCATCAGGTGGAATTCACCGCCTCCGGCAAAAGCATTCGCGTCGCACCGGGCGAAACCGTGCATGCCGCCGCCGCCAAGCTTGGCCTGTTGATTCCCAAAGCCTGCGGCATGGGCATCTGCGGCACCTGTAAGGTGATGAAACTCGGCGGGGAAGTCGAGATGGAGCACAACGGCGGGATTACCGAAGAAGACGAGGCCGAAGGTTTTATTCTCTCGTGCTGCAGCGTGCCGAAGGGTGATGTACGGATCGAATTCTGATGTGAGGGCATAAAAGCTGGGTTGACAGGCAGTTAAAGGGTCAAGATGGTCGGGATTTTTCGGGCATGGGCATCGCGAAGGCGAACTTGTCGGGCTTTTCCCGATCAGTTCTTTACCCATTCTGCTGAAGGAGCCCTGCATTTTGTTCAAACTCAGGACCGCGTTACTGCTTGGAACGCTGCTGATCTTCGGCAGTGGCGAAATGACGGCGGCAACGACCTCGACCGTTGCCCCACCACCGGAAAAACCGGAACTGCTGGTCGAGGGCGGGTTGCTCGGGGCAATCAGTTCAAGCATTGATGAAGTCCAGGACCAACTCGACCTCAATGAAGACCTGGTGGACGCCTGGCGTCTGCGCGCCGATCGCGCCGTGAGTGAGGTGGATCGGCTGGTCAACCAGCCCTCGTCGCGTTCGACCTGGAGCCTGATCGGTGATTTCCTGCTGTTGTCCAGTGTGTGGGGCGGCGCTTTTGCGCTTCTCAGCCTGCTCGGCGGCGTGCTCGCCAAGCGCCTCAACCAGCATCGATGGCTCAATACCCGCGCGCGCAGTCGGGCGCTGCTCCGCTATCTGCTGCCGTACACCTTGCCGGCCGTCATCTGCGTGCCTCTGACGCTGTTCGTCAGCCACTTTCTGCAAGCCTCGATCGGCAAGGCGCTGGCGTTGTGTTTTGCCTACGCCACCAGCAGCGGTATTTTCTCGACCTCGGCGTTGCTGTGTCTGATCGTGATGTTCAACGTCGGACACAAGCGCCCGGCCGTGCGTATTATCCGTGGCTATTCGGCGCTGCCGCTGTTCCTGATAGGCTTTTTCGCCGCGCTGAGCGATGCCCTGACCAGCCCGCAGATCGCCCGCCAGGTGGGCGGCAATATCACCAGCAGCGTCGCGGTGTTCACCGGTTTTTTCGCGTCGATAATCTTCGGTTTGCTGGTGATCCGTCTGCGCCGCCCGGTCGCCCATCTGATTCGCAATCGATCGCTGTCCCAACGCGTGAAGCAGCCAGCGTTGCAGGAGTCACTACGGATTTTTTCCGGGCTCTGGTACTGGCCGATCCTGCTGATGGTGCTGGTCTCGGCAATCAACGTGATCGGCGCCGGTGAAGACAGCCAGAAGGCGCTGCGCTGTGCGTTGATGACCACCGTGCTGCTGATCGCCATGGTGTTCTTGAGCACCTTGCTCCAGCATCTGTTCAAGCCTCGCAGTGCCTTGACTGTTCAGCGAATCAGCGCGTACAGGGAACGATTCCTCAGCCTGTTGCATGCGCTGCTGAGGATTGTTCTGGCCGTCGCATTCATCGAAGTGCTGGGGCGGATCTGGGGTGTGTCATTGTTCGAGTTCGCTGAGCGCAATTCGATGGGCCGGGCCATCAGTGACTCGTTGAGCAGTATCGGGCTGATTTTGCTGGTGACCTGGCTGTTGTGGGTGGTACTCGATACGGCGATTCAGGAGGCCTTGAAGCCACCGGTCAGCAAGCGCTCGGCGCGCCAGCCCAGTACTCGGGTGAAAACCATCCTGCCGCTGCTGCGCAACGCGATCAAAATCATTCTGGTGGTGATCTGTGCGATCACCACCATGGCCAACCTGGGGATAAACGTTGCGCCACTGCTGGCCGGTGCCGGGGTGGTCGGGCTGGCGATCGGTTTCGGTTCGCAGCAATTGGTCCAGGACGTGATCACCGGGCTGTTCATCATCATCGAAGACACGCTGTCGATTGGCGATTGGGTGGTGCTCGATTCCGGCCACGCCGGCACGGTCGAGGGCCTGACCATTCGCACCCTGCGTCTGCGTGATGGCAAGGGCTTCGTGCATTCGGTGCCGTTTGGCCAGATCAAGGCGGTCACCAATCAGTCGCGGCAATTCGCCTATGCGTTCTTCTCGGTGCAGTTCAACTACGATACCGATGTCGACAAGGCCATTGAACTGATCCACGAGGCCGGGCGTTCAATCAGTGAAGATCCATTCCTCAAATACAACCTGCAAGGTCCGCTGGAAGTGTTCGGCGTGGACAAGATGGACCTCAACGGGGTGGTGCTGACCGCACAGTTCCGCACGGTGTCGGGTGGGCAATATGTGGTGAACCGGGCATTCAACCAGCGCCTGAAAAAGCTTGTGGATAACAGCCCTTGGGTGCATTTCGCGCAAACTTATCCACAGCAGGTTTTGCTGCCTGTTCGCGGTGGCCAGGTGGATGAGCCTGAGGATGAGGGGCCGCCGGCGGACAGTCATTTGCTGTTGTTGCCGGATCGGCCGAGTACGCAGTAGGAGCGAGCTTGCTCGCGATGGGCTCAAGGGCGGCGCGTTTATTCAGGCAACACGCGTTATCGTTAACGTCCATCGCGAGCAAGCTCGCTCCCACAAGGTTTGATGTTGTTTTCAGTCCGTAGCGCAAGCCCACAAGGGTTGATGTTGTTTTCAGGTGCGATGCTGGATCAGTTTGTTGCGCAATTCGGCACTGGCCTGCTGATCCAGTTCCAGCCAGTAATGCTGCTTGCCGGCGATTTCGGCGGCGGCAGGCAAGCCGTCGCGGTATACCAGTCGATTGCTGGCCAGCGCCGGAACCTTGTTGCCCGGCAGCAGTGTGCCCGCGAGGTTCAATGGATCGACACCGCAGACTCCGATCAGGCTGCCGTCATGGGGCCGCCGACGCACTTCACGCAATAGAGGAATCGCCTCTGGCAACGCGAACTGTTCGCCCGCCAGGCCACTGACGAAACGTCCACCGCGAATCTCGCCTCTGGCCTCCAGTCGATGGAAGGTGCGCAGCAGTTCGCGCCAACTGGGCAGCCAGTCTGCCTCGCGCTCCAGCAGACGCCAGAACACCACGCCATAACGCCGCAGCAAGGTCATTGCGACATGCTCCAGGGTTGCCGCCGGCGTTTGTCCAGGACGAGTGACTTCGCTCACCTTAGGGGGCGTCAGGCGGCGCAACAGGGCCCAGCGCCCGGCATCGTCCATGCCGCCGATAAACGCCCCGCGTCCACGCCTACCGCTGTGGGCCTGACGTTTGCTCGCTGGGGTAATCAGGGCGCGCAGCCCGGCGAAGCTGTCGGCATTCACCAGCCCGGCGCCCACCAGTTCCTGCAATGCGCTTTCCAGTTCGCTGCGCAGCAGATGGGCTTCGTGCAGCAGTTCGTCGAAAAACAACGCGCCATGTTGGCTCAGGGCCTGGTGGACTTTTTGGGTTTTTGGCGACAACTCGCTGCTGTCGGTCTGCTCGGTCAAACTGCTCCAGAGCGCCACCTGGCTACGCGGCAGCAACACGATAGGGGTACTGCGCAACGCCGCACTCGCCGGTTTGTTGTGCGCGGTCAAACGGCTCCAGACCAGTTTGCCGCTGCGGCACAGGTCATCCAGCCAACTGGCGCTATAGCCTTTGAGGCGCACCGGCAGAATATCGCTGTCCCAGGCCGCGGCCGCCGCCGGATAGCCTTCGAACTGGCTGACGATTTCTGGCAAAAAGGCGCTGCCCTGGCCTTGTGTCGCACTCGAAACATGCTGCCAATCGAACAGAAAGCGCATGAAATCCTGCAGCGCCACCGGCTCGATCTCCCGGCGCAGGCGTCTGACGGTGTAGCGATGAATGCGCGCGAGCAAATGTCGCTCGCACCATTGTCCCAGGGTGACGCCGGGGCTGAAGTGTCCGCGCAGCACGTAGCCTTCAGCTTCCAGTTGCGCCAGGGCCTGAGTGATGCGGGCCGGCGGCAGCGCCAGTGGTTCGGCGATCTCGCTTAACGGCAACGGCCCGAAAGCGCTGAGACGGGCGCGGAGCACTTCCACCAGTGCTTCATCGACATCCCAGGTTTCATCGAAGCCGGGCAAGGCCTGTAACTCGGGGAGCAACGTGGCCTCGGAGTAAAGTGCCTGCAGCAGTGTCAGGCGCTCCAGCGCCAGCCATAACCACTGCCCGGGATTGATCTGCAAACGACTGGCGCGGCCAGTGTCGGCCAAGGCCTGCAGCCAGGTCAGCCACTGCTCATTGGCTTGCGCCTCGGCATCAGTCATGCACGCCAGGCTCATCAGCGCTTCGTGCATTTCATCGACACCCGTGGGCGCCGGCCAGGCTTCGTCGCGCACCGCTTGAATCGCCTCGGTATCCAGCGCGCCCAGATCATCGGTCGATTGCGGGTCACTCCAGCGCCGGTTGAGCACGGCTTGGGTGCGCCGTTCCTCCAGCGGTGCGTCATCGAGAAAGGTGTAGGGCCGCGCGCTCAAAATCTCCGCGGCCAGGGGTGAGGGGGCCGGCAGGTCGCGGCTGATCAGCCGGACTTCGTCGTTCTCGATCCGTCGCAGCAAGGTGAGCCAGCCTTCGCTGTCCATCGCCTCGTGCAAGCAATCGTCGAGAGTTTGTTCCACCAGCGGATGCTCGGGAATTTCCCGTTCCCCTGCGAGATTTTCCAGGCAGGCGATCTGATCGGGAAACACGCTGGCGATCAGGTCTTCGCTTTTCATCCGCTGGACCTGCGGCGGGACTTTGCGTCCGCCGCTGTAGCGGGGCAGGGCTAGCGCGACGCCGGCATTCCAGCGCCAGCGCACGCCGAACAGCGGCGCCTCGAGCACGGCTTGAGTCAGGATGTGCTCGGCGCTGTTGCTGTTGAGGTAGCGCCAGACCTCCTCCAGCTCAAAGCTGTGGCTGGTCGACAGCGACAACACGATAGCGTCCTCGCTGGCGGCGGCCTGCAACTCGAAATTGAAGGTGCGGCAAAAACGCTTGCGCAGCGCCAGGCCCCAGGCGCGATTGATCCGGCTGCCGAACGGGCTGTGGATGATCAGCTGAGTGCCGCCGGACTCATCGAAAAACCGCTCCATGATCAGCGTGTCCCGGGACGGCAAGGCACCCAGGGTCGTACGTGCACGCGCGAGGTATTCCACCAGCTGCTCGGCGCTGGCGACATCCAGGCCGAGGCTGTCGGTCAACCAGTCGAGGCTGGTCTGCAGCTCGCCGGGCGTGGCGCTGAGCAATTCATCGAGGCCCGCGTGCAAGCGCGCTACGGCGAACGACAGCTCCGCACTGCGTCCCGGCGCTTCGCCGAGCCAGAAGGGGATGGTCGGCGGTTGTCCCTGAGCGTCTTCGACCCGAACCTTGCCGGGTTCGACCCGCAGGATCCGGTACGAGGTATTGCCCAGCTGGAAAATATCGCCGGCGATGCTTTCAACGGCGAAGTCCTCATTGACGCTGCCGATATTCAGGCTCTGGGGCTCCAGCAGGACGCTGTAGTCAGCGTTGTCCGGGATAGTTCCGCCGCTGGTTACGGCGGTCAGCTTGCTGCCTCGTCGGCCACGCAGGGTGCGGGTCAGCGCGTCGCGATGCAGGTAGGCGCTGCGGACACCCTGCCGACCGTTGTAGCCCTCGGCGAGCATCCGCAAGATGGCCTGGTAATGCTCTTCATCAAGATCGACATAGGGCCAGGCGCGGCGGATCAGCTCCAACAACGGCTGCTCCTGCCATTCCTGGCAGCTGACCTCGGCGACGATTTGCTGAGCCAGAACATCCAGTGGTGCAGTGGGAATCAATAGAGTGTCGAGTTCGCCGCGACGCACGCAGTCGAGCAGGGCTGCGCATTCGATCAGGTCATCGCGGGTGGTGGCGAACAAACGTCCCTTGGGGGTGCCGCCGACCTGGTGCCCGGAGCGGCCGACCCGCTGCAGGAAAGCGGCGATCGAACGCGGCGAACCGATCTGACAGACCAGGTCGACATCGCCGATATCGATGCCCAGTTCCAGCGACGCGGTGGCGATCAGCACTTGCAAGTCGCCGCGCTTGAGCCGTTGTTCGGCGTCCAGGCGCAATTCCTTGGCCAGGCTGCCATGGTGGGCGGCCACCGCCTGTTGGCCGAGACGCTCGCTCAAATGCCGGCTCAGGCGTTCGGCCAGACGCCGGGTGTTGACGAAAACCAGCGTAGTCCGGTGTTCGCGGGCGAGGGCGGCGAGGCGGTCATACACCAATTCCCAGACGTCATTGGCCATCACCGCCGACAACGGCACCGGCGGCACCTCAATGGCCAGATCCCGTGGGCGGGCGTGGCCGATGTCGACAATCTCGCAAGGACGCTCGCGTCCCACCAGAAAGCGCGACACCGCTTCGAGGGGTTTTTGCGTGGCCGACAGGCCGATCCGCATCAAGGGTTCGCCACACAGCGCCTGCAAACGCTCCAGGCTCAACGCCAGATGACTGCCGCGCTTGCTGCCAGCGATAGCGTGAATTTCGTCGACGATTAGTGTTCGCACGCTGCCGAGCATGCGTCGGCCGGAGTCCGATCCGAGTAATACGTAGAGTGATTCAGGGGTTGTCACCAGAATATGCGGCGCACTTTTGCGCATTGCCGTGCGGTCTTTTTGCGGGGTGTCGCCGGTACGCACTGCGGTGTTGATCTGCAATTGAGGCAAACCCATGCGCCGCAATTGCTCGGTAATCCCCGCCAGCGGGTTCTGCAGGTTGATCTGAATGTCGTTGGACAGCGCCTTGAGCGGCGAGACGTAGACCACCAGGGTCTCGTCCGGCAGTTGGCCGCCGTGCTCCAGCCCGCGATGGACCAGCTCATCCAGCACCGCGAGAAACGCGGTCAGGGTCTTCCCCGAGCCGGTGGGCGCGGCGACCAGGGTTGAGCGGCGCTGGCGGATCAACGGCCACGCCCGGGCCTGGGCGGCGGTGACCGATGGGAAAGTCGCGTTGAACCAGGCGCTGACGGCGGGGTGAAAGCCCGTCAGGGCGTTGTCCGCTGATTCGGGAAGATTCATGCAGAGATTTATGCGGCCGATGGGCAGAACTTGCAACCCATGGCTAGAGTCCCGTAGCAGCTGCCGAAGGCTGCGTTCGGCTGCGCAGCAGTCGTAATTGGACTAACTCGTTCAACCTGACAGATCACAATGGCATGTTCTACGACCGCTTCGCGGCCGAACCCAGCCTTCGGCAGCTGCTACGCCTGGGTACTCTGCAGCACTTTATAAGTGACGGTTGCGCTGGAAACCCGCAAAATGCAACGATTCAGGTAGTTATCAACGGCAAGGCCCCAAGGCTTTGTGATAAAAACCATCGTTCTACACAGACTGGGCCTGCTGACTTTATGCGAATGCGCCTTATGTTACTGGGCGGCGGAAATGCCCTTGGGCAGGCGCTGATTCGCCTCGGTGCGGAGGAAGATATCGGTTTCCTCGCCCCCCGTCCGCCAGAAGCCGGCTGGGATGCCGCGAGCCTGACGCAACTGCTCGACGACACCCGGCCGGATGCCTTGATCAACCTTGCGTACTACTTCGACTGGTTTCAGGCGGAGTCGGTCCCCGAGGCGCGTCTGGCCGGCCAGGAACGGGCGATCGAGCGCCTTGCCGAACTGTGCAAGCATCACAACATTGTCCTGATGCAGCCTTCCAGCTACCGGGTGTTCGATGGTTCGCGAGCCACGGCCTATAGCGAAAAAGACGAACCGGTACCCCTGGGATCGCGTGGCCAGGCCTTATGGCGGATGGAGCAGAGTGTCCGTGCGACCTGTCCACAACATGTCTTGTTGCGATTTGGCTGGCTGCTCGATGACAGCGCCGACGGAACCCTCGGGCGTTTCCTCGCGCGTGCTGAACAGCCTGAAGAATTACTGATGGCCGATGACCGGCGGGGCAACCCGACGCCGGTGGATGATGCGGCGCGAGTGATTATCTCGGTGCTCAAGCAACTGGATTGCTCGGCACCGCTGTGGGGCACCTACCACTATGCCGGGCAGGAGGCGACCACGCCGCTGGCATTGGGTCAGGCGATCCTGACCGAGGCGCGTCAGCTACACTCGCTAGCGATTGAATCGCCGACTGCACAAGCCCATGCCGCGCGCCCGGATGCTGGCGAAGAGCCACAGCACGCGGTGTTGGCTTGCAAGAAGATTCTCCACACTTTCGGGATCAAGCCCCGCGCCTGGCGTGCGGCACTCCCGGGCTTACTGGATAGGTTTTATCGCCATGGCTGACGGTCCTGTTTTGATCACCGGCGGTGCCGGATTTATTGGTTCGCACCTGGTCGACGCCTTGCTCGCCAAGGGGTATTCGGTGCGGATCCTCGATGATTTATCCACCGGCAAACGCAGCAACCTGGCGCTGGACAACCCTCGGGTCGAACTCATTGAAGGCGATGTCGCCGATGCCGCTCTGGTGGCGCGGGCCATGCTCGGTTGCCAGGCGGTCGCACATCTCGCGGCCGTGGCTTCGGTGCAGGCCTCGGTGGATGACCCGGTGCGCACTCATCAGAGCAACTTCATTGGCACCCTGAATGTCTGCGAAGCGATGCGTCAGGCCGGGGTCAAACGCGTGCTGTTCGCCTCGAGTGCGGCGGTCTATGGCAACAATGGCGAGGGTGCGTCGATCGACGAAGACACGCCCAAGGCACCGTTGACACCTTACGCCTCGGACAAACTGGCGAGTGAATACTACCTCGACTTCTACCGCCGTCAGCACGGGCTGGAGCCGGTGGTGTTCCGTTTCTTCAACATCTTCGGTCCGCGTCAGGATCCATCATCACCCTATTCCGGGGTGATCAGCATTTTCAGCGAGCGGGCGCAAAAAGGACTGCCGATCACGGTGTTCGGTGACGGTGAGCAGACTCGCGATTTCGTGTATGTCGAAGACCTGGTGGACGTACTGGTGCAAGCCATTGAAGCGCCGCAGGTGGAAGCGGGCGCGATCAATGTCGGGTTGAACCAGGCGACCACGCTCAAGCAACTGCTCGCAGCTCTGGCCGAAGTGGTGGGGGAGTTGCCGCCGGTGACCTATGGTCCGGCGCGTTCCGGTGATATCCGTCACTCGCGGGCGAACAATCAACGGCTGCTGCAACGTTTCATATTTCCGCAGCAGACCCCGATGAGTGTCGGGCTGGCGCGGTTGCTGGGGCGTTGAAGCTTTATTGAAAACATGAAAAAGGCGCCCGGTTGAGGCGCCTTTTTTATCTGGTCTGAATTAGATTCAGTGTGGGAGCGAGCTTGCTCGCGATGAGGGCATTACATTCAACATTGATGTGACTGTCAGGCCGCTATCGTCGGATCGCCGCCCGGAGCAAGCTCGCTCCCACAGGAATTGTGCAGCTTTTGTGGTGAAGTTGAATCAGAACTTGTAACCGATACCTACCATGTAGACCCATGGATCGACATCAACGTCGACCTTGGTGCGGCCGACACCCAGGGCAGTCGGGCCGTCAACGCTGGCTTCGGTGTCGATATCGACGTACCAGACCGAAGCATTGACCAGCACGTGCTCGGTGAGCAGGTAGTCGAAGCCCAATTGTCCGGAGATCCCCACCGAATCCTTCAGTTTCAGGTTGCTGAAACCTTCGTTTTTACGCTGGCTGGTCAGTTCTTCATCGAAGAACAGGGTGTAGTTGACACCGACGCCGACATAGGGCTGGAACTTGGACGAAGCGTCCAGCGGGTAGTACTGCAACGACAAGGTCGGGGGTAGTTGCTTGACGTCGGCAAGCTTGCCGTCCAGCGCCGGGCCAAGGCCTTTGACGCCGACTTCGTGCTCAAAGGGTGTGGCCGCCAGCAGTTCGAGGCCGACGTGGTCGGTGATCATGTAGGCGAATGTCAGACCCAACTGGGTATCGCTGGTCAGGGTCGCTTTGGTACCTGAAATTTTTGCACCGTCGAGCTTCAGTTCACCACTGTCTTCGTTAGGCGCGGTGGTAATGGCACCGGCACGGGCGATGAAGTCACCGGACTGGTAAGCGTGAGCGAGCGGGGCTGCGAGCGCGAGGGCAAACAGGGAAGCGCTAAGCAAAGACTTGTGCATGGAGGCTCCGAAGGACGATTCAAGTTATCTGCGTCCAATGGTAGAGAGCATCAAGAACGGGGCTTTGACTCAGCTCAATGAAACGGTGATGGCCAAAAAAGATCGCAGCCTGCGCCAGCTCCTACGCCGATTGAGTACAACCGCCGACTCATGGGTGTACGCGCGCCCTGTAGGAGCTGCCGCAGGCTGCGATCTTGGCGTGACCGCGGGCGACGCATAACGGTCGGTCTTACTCCGGCAATTCGTACACGTAAATCTTCTCGGCATCCATCTGATACCCCGCATCCGCCAGTTCGCTGGTAGAGGCCTTGACCTGCAGTGCTCCTTCGATCCAGTACGGCTGATACAGCTCGTCGAGTTTCACCCCGACATCGCTTTTGACGTGGACGATCTGGTTCGACGGCGGTGGCGGCACATGAATGCAGGCGCCGAAATACGGAACCAGCAGAAACTCCGTGGTGCGGCCTTCTTCGCTGACTTCCAGGGGCACGATATAGCCGGGCAGTCTGATTTCCTTGCCATCGAGGCTTTTCACCACCGGTGCGTTGGGCATGTCCTGTTTGGCCGCCGGTGCAGCCTCGGCGGCCAGGGCGTCGCCGAGCTTTGACAGGTCGTGCAGCGGCGTCATGTTCGGGACTTCCGGTGTGGCATCCGGCGGGATCATTTCCAACCAGGTCAGGTCGATCGGTTCGGCCCATGACGGCATGGCGACCAGCAATAACAGCGCAAGCAGGGCGCGGGGCATGTCAGCGTTCCTCATAAACAGATGCTCATAGACGAATGGACAGGCCATCGGCCAACGATTGCCGATAAGCGCGCCAGGCCGGCACGCTGCCCATCAGCAACGCGGCGAGCAGGATACCGCCAAGCAGCGTCCACTCATATTCGCTCGGCCAGGCCAGGGGCAGGTACAAACCGTAAGTCGACTGCACATAACCTTGCGCCACGGCAATGCTCAGGTACAACAGGCCGAGCCCGGCAATCACGCCGGACAGCGCCAGGGCAAAGGCCTCCAGCACCAGCAAGGTTGCGATGTGCCACGGCCGGGCGCCGACCGAACGCAGGATCGCCATTTCTCGGCGGCGCTCGTTAAGGCTGGTGAGAATCGCCGTGAGCATGCCGATCAATCCGGTCAGCACCACGAACAAGGAAATCACAAACAGGGCTTTTTCAGCTGTGCCCATCAGGCTCCAGAGCTCCTGCAGGGCCACGCCCGGGAGGATCGCCAGCAGCGGCTCGCCACGGAACTCATTGATCTCACGCTGCACGGCAAAGGTCGAAATCTTGTTGTTGAGGCCGAGCATGAACGCAGTGATGGCTTGCGGCGTCAGGTCCATGTTGCGTGCCTGATCGGCGCTGATGCGACCATTGCCCCGGGCCGGCGCACCGTTCTGCCAGTCGATGTGGATGGCTTCCATGCCGCCGAGGCTGATGTGCAACGTGCGGTCCACCGGGGTGCCGGTGCGCTTGAGAATGCCGACCACGGTGAACGGTTTGTCGTCATGCTTGACCAGGCTGATCACCGCCACACCGTGAGCCAGCACCAGTTTGTCGCCGAGTTTGTAATGCAACGCATCAGCCACCTCGGCACCGAGTACCACTTCGAAGGGGTCGCTGGCGAAGGCGCGGCCGCTGGCCAGTTGCAGGCTTTGTTGACGACCGTATTGGTAGTGCTGGAAGTAGGCGTCGGTGGTGCCCATCACCCGGTAACCACGATGGGAGTCGCCGAGGGACATCGGGATCGCCCACTTCACCTTTGGGTTGTTGGCAAAATGTTCGAAGCTGTCCCAACGGATATTGTTGGTGGCGTTGCCGATACGGAACACCGAGTACAGCAGCAGGTTGACCGAGCCGGAACGGGCACCGACGATCAGGTCAGTGCCGCTGATAGTGCTGGCAAAACTGGCGCGGGCTTCGCTGCGCACGCGTTCGACCGCCAGCAACAGGCACACTGACAAGGCGATGGCGAACGCAGTGAGGATCGCGGTGAAGCGGCGATTAGCCAGGCTGGCCATGGCTAGACGAAACAAATACATTTCAAACCTCGAACGGCGTGGCGGCGCGATTGAGTTCGGCCAGCGACAGATTGCGATCGAACAACGGCGCCAGGCTTTGATCGTGGCTGACAAACAGCAGGCTAGCCCCGGCCTCGCGGCATTCGGCGAACAACAACCGGATAAACGCCTCGCGGGCGTCGTAGTCCAGGGCTGAAGTCGGCTCGTCGGCGATCACCAGTTCCGGCTGGCCGATCAACGCCCGGGCCGCGGCAACCCGTTGTTGCTGGCCGATGGACAACGAATCCGCACGTCGGCCGAGCAGTGCCGGATCTTTCAGACCCAGGTGGGCGAGCAGCGTGGCGGCGGCCTGATCGACACTGCCGTGGCGCTGGATCGCTCGGCTGGTGCGCAGTTTCGAGAAGTGGCAGGGCAACTCGACGTTCTCGCGCACCGAGAGAAACGGCAGCAGGTTGAACTGCTGGAAAATATAACCGGTGTGATCGACCCGAAAGTGGTCGCGGGCACCGGCCGAGAGTTCAGTCAACTCCTGGCCAAGCAGGCGAATGCTGCCGCGATCGGGCTTTTGCACCCCGCCGAGCAGGCCGAGCAGGGTGGTCTTGCCGCTGCCGCTGGGACCTTTGAGGAACAGCGTTTCACCGGGTTCCAGGCGAAACGTCGGGATGTCCAGCAACTGCGGGTGTCCTGGCCAACTGAAGCCCAGGTCGGACAGTTCGATAAGTGCTTGGGTCATTGAGCCGATTTCATGGATGTTTAGTACCTGTGGGAGGGGGCTTGCTCGCGAAGAGGCCATCACATTCAACTTAGATGTCGACTGTTGGATCGCTATCGTCGGATCGCCGCCCGGAGCAAGCCCGCTCCCACATTGGGATTGGGGTGGAATCAGAATTTCAGTGCCGCAGCCTTGGCTGTCACTTCAACCCCTTGCTGCCCACTGGGGCTGATCAGTTGTACCTGAATTTCCTGGGTCGCCGGGAAGGTGTTGAAGATGTTCGCCAGATCCAGATTCTTCAGCGCATCAGGTGTGGCGCAGGTGAATTGGTAATGGGCGTGGATTTCGCTGTGGTCATGGTGCTGCTTATGGCCGTCGGAGTCCTTGGCATCTTCGTTGTGGTCGTCATCGGCATCCGGCTTGTCGCCGAACAACGGGCTTTGCAGTTCCTGACTGGCTACCACGCACCCGGCGGCCTTCGGCAGGTTGAACAGCGTCAGGGGTTTTTCCAGTTGCGCACGGGTGGCGGCGACTTTGGCCTTGTCGGCATCCGAAGTGGCCACATGTTCGAAGCCCACCAGGTTCATCGCCGGGCTTTCCAGTTGCAGTTCCAGGGTCTGACCGTCCAGCGCTGCATTCAATCGGCCGACGCCATGTTCGTGGGCGCCGAGGCTGCCATGTTCATGTTCATGTTCATGCTCATGGACCTCGGCGCCATGGGCGACAGCCAGCGGCAACAGGGCAAACGGCAAGGCGAGTAGCAGACGGCGCATGGCAGGTCTCCGGGACAGAAGATGAAGATTTTGTTATGTGATCTTATAACAATATCGGCAAGAGTTTGACCGCCTGCTTGGCGTTATGCAAGTCGCGTGGGAGCATGCTCATCAGATACTTGAGGGAAAACCTATGTTGCGGATTCGTGGAAATATCGGCGAATGGCCGGTGGACTTGACCCTGGAGCTCGATGAAGGTGATTGGGCGCAGCTGGGCGCGCAGTTGCAGGCAGCCAAGCCTGAGGGTGCTCCGCCTGCGGCCAGACCGGCGAATCAGGACGAAGCACTGTGGCAGACCGCCAAGAACCTGCTGCGCAAGGCCGGGCAAATGAGTGGGCCGGACCTGCTTGAGCAGATGGAGGCTCTGACCGGCAGCGCCGCGGCCGGCAAACGCTTGCTGGTGCGTTTGCGCCATTGTGCCGAGGTCAAGGTGGTGAGCGGCGGGGATACGCCGATTTACAGCTGGCACGAACCAGCGTAGGAGCTGGCGCAGCCTGCGATCTTTTGATCTTGTTTTTGCGGCGGTTGAATTGCCTGGAAATCAAAAGATCGCAGCCTGCGGCAGCTCCTACAGGATCCGGTTTACACGCGGACGGAGTAGGAGCTGCCGAAGGTTCGGGCCGCGTTCGGACGATCTTTTCGGCTGCACTCAATACAAGGCAGCGAACAGCTTGCGGCGGTACGTGGTCACCAGTGGATGATCGTTGCCCAGCAGGTCGAACACTTGCAGCAAGGTCTTGTGCGGCAGGCCTTCGCTGTAGCTTCGATTGCGGATGAACAGCTTGAGCAGCCCGTCCAGTGCCGCGTCGTATTGCTGGCGAGCCAGTTGCTGGACGGCCAGTTGGTAGACCGCTTCATCGTCCAGCGGGTTTTGTCCCAGGCGGGTTTTCAGATCGGCGACATCCGGCAAGTCAGCGGCTTGACCGAGAAATTTCAGCTGTGCCTTGGCCCCGGCCAAAGCGGCTTTGTGTTCGTCGCCCTGGACTGAGTCGAGCACGGTCTGGGCTTCGCTCAGCTCGCCCCGTTCGGCCAGGCAGCGGGCGTAGAGAATCAGCGCCTTGGCGTTGCTGTTGTCTTCGCTCAACAGGGCTTTGAGCGCCGCTTCGGCGTCAGCGAAACGACCTTCGCTGAACAGTGCCTGTGCCTGCTCGAAGGGATCGGCAGCTACTGGCGGCGGCATCTGTACATGGGGCTCGAGCAGTGCCCGGACCGCGGACTCCGGTTGCGCACCGGCAAAGCCGTCGACCGGTTGGCCGTCCTTGAACAGCACCACGGTCGGCAGGCTGCGAATGCCGAAGCGGGTAACGATGTCCGGCTCGGCGTCGCAATTGACCTTGGCCAGCAGCAACTCGCCCTGATAGCTCTCGGCAATCTGCTGCAGCATCGGCATCAGCGCCTTGCACGGCGCACACCATTCGGCCCAGAAGTCCACCAGCACCGGTTTGTGGAAAGAGTTCTCGATCACCGACTGATCGAAATCGGCAGTGTTGGCGTCGAAGATATACGGCGTGTCCTGACTCATGGGGGATCTCTTGGGAGCGTGAATTCAGTCACTATAAGGGCTGGCGCAAAAGATCGCAGCCTGCGGCAGCTCCTACAGGGGCTAACGCAAAAGATCGCAGCCTTCGGCAGCTCCTACAAGGGCTGGCGCAAAAGATCGCAGCTTGCGGATCGGGTTTACACGCGGATACCGAAAAAGATCGCGGTCGGCGTAGGAGCTGCCGCAGGCTGCGATCTTTTGGCTGTTTCAGCCACGCCGCGCGTGGTACAGGCTCACATGCCGAAACTCTTGCGGCTCGGCCAGATCCGGCAAGGTCAAGGCTTCGAGCATTTCCAGTCGCTGATACAGCGGATGCCGGAAATCCCGCACCCGCGAATCCGCCACCAATGCCTCCCGTCCACGACTCAAGAACTCATCGAGTAATGGCAGGTTGGCGCGGTCGTAGAGCACGTCAGCTACCAGGATCAGATCAAAACGATCCGCCTCGGCGAAAAAATCTGTCGAGTAGCTCAGTTGTACATCGTTGAGCTCAGCATTCGCCCGACAGGCGGCAATGGCCAGTGGGTCGAGATCACAGGCCACCACCTCCAGCGCCCCGGCCTTGGCCGCGGCAATGCCGGCAACGCCCGAGCCGGCACCGAAATCCAGCACCCGTTTACCTTCGACCCACTGCGGGCGTTCGGCCAGATAACGGGCCAAGGCCAGGCCGCTGGCCCAGCAGAAACCCCAGTAAGGCGGTTCATGCAGGATTCGCCGGGTTTCATCCGGGGTGAAGGCGCGATCCATGTTTTCGGCATCGATTAGCCAGAGCCGAAGCTCGGTTTCGGGCAACGGACAGGAAACAAGTTTCGCGTCACCGAGCAGTTCGCCCAGCGCCTGTTGCAGGTCGAGCGGTGCATTCATGGGGCTTTGACAAATTGCAGCTGGCCCAGGGCCTGGGTGGTCGGTTGGCTGATACGTTGCGTCGGCAAGTGCAGAATCAGCTGCCCGGACTGGCTGGCGCGGCCACGCAATTCGACGCGAGCCCCGACCGGAAAGGATTCCGGATTGAAACGCAGGCGGAACGCCAGCACCTGGTTGTTGCCGATCAGGCTGGAGCTGGCGAGCAATTGTTGTGGCCGGCCGCGCTCGTCGATCACCAGCAGCGCGAGTTCAACCTCAGCGTCGGCCGGCACCCCTTGCAGGCTGCCGCTCAACTCCCGTTGATAGGCCGGCAGCGGGCCGAGATCGGCCGACGCCCGGGCTTTCTTCTGCGCCTGCTCCGGCGCGGGCCCCGGTACCGGTGGCGCAGGCTTGGGTGCGCTGCTGCACGCGACCAGCAGGCTGAAAAGGCTGAGCAAAACGAGCGGTCGTAACGGCATGTGTAGCTCCAGCAAGGCTAAGTTCCGTGTGCATACATAGTAGCCAGTCTATATACCGTAAAGCCTATGGCTTGTCTTGCCAGTGGGATGCGCTACCATGGCCCTCCCTTTTTTTGTTGCCTGCCACCATGCACTGTCCCTTCTGCGGTGCCAACGACACCAAGGTCATCGACTCGCGTCTGGTCGCCGAGGGCGAACAGGTGCGCCGCCGGCGTGAATGCTTGGCCTGCGGTGAGCGTTTCACCACCTTCGAAACCGCCGAGCTGGTGTTGCCGCGCCTGATCAAGACCGACGGCAGCCGGCAGCCGTTCGACGAAGAAAAATTGCGTGCCGGTATGCAGCGCGCCCTGGAAAAACGTCCGGTGAGCGTCGAGCGCCTGGAATCGTCGCTGGTGCATATCAAACACAAACTGCGAGCCACGGGCGAGCGCGAGGTCAAATCCCTGGTTGTCGGTGAACTGGTGATGGCCGAGCTGCAGAAGCTCGATGAAGTCGCCTATATTCGCTTCGCTTCGGTGTATCGACGCTTCCAGGACCTCAATGAGTTCCGCGAAGAGATCGATCGCCTCGCCCGTGAGCCCGCCAAAGAATGACTATTTCCTCAGAACAGGCCGTTCTCGACGCCCACTACATGGCGCGAGCCCTGGAGCTGGCGCGTAAAGGCCTTTACACCACCCACCCGAATCCACGGGTCGGTTGCGTGATCGTACGTGACGGGCAGATTGTCGGCGAAGGTTGGCATGTGCGCACCGGCGAGCCCCATGCCGAAGTTCATGCCTTGCGCGCTGCCGGGGTAAACGCCCGGGGCGCTACCGCCTATGTGACGCTTGAGCCTTGCAGCCATCACGGCCGTACGCCGCCGTGTTCCGATGCGCTGGTGAATGCCGGCGTGGCGCGGGTCGTCGCGGCCATGCAGGACCCCAATCCACAGGTTGCCGGCCGTGGCATGCAGCGTCTGGCCCGGGCCGGTATCGAGATCCACAGCGGCGTACTCGAAGGCGAAGCGCGGGCGATCAATCAAGGTTTCCTCAAGCGCATGGAACACGGCCTGCCCTTTGTGCGGGTCAAGCTGGCCATGAGCCTGGACGGTCGCACGGCCATGGCCAGCGGTGAAAGCCAGTGGATCACCGGCCCGGCCGCGCGTTCTGCGGTGCAGCGCCTGCGAGCCCGGGCCAGCGTAGTCCTGACCGGCGCCGACACGGTGTTGGCCGATGGCGCCCGGTTGACGGTACGTGCTGATGAGCTGGGGCTGGATGCCGAGCAAACCGCGTTGGCACTGAGCCGGCCACCCTTGCGGGTATTGATCGACGGCCGCCTGCGGGTGCCTCTCGATGCGCCGTTCTTCAAGGCCGGGCCGGCGCTGGTCGCGACCTGCGTAGCCGTGGAAGAGCAGTACGCCAACGGCCCGGAATGCCTGATCGTGCCCGGTGAAGATGGCCAGGTTGATCTGCGCAAGCTGCTGATCGCACTGGCGGCCCGTGGCGTCAACGACGTGTTGGTGGAAGCCGGCCCGCGTCTGGCGGGGGCTTTCGCTCAGCAGGGTCTGGTGGACGAATATCAAATCTTCATCGCCGGCAAGTTTCTCGGTTCATCGGCACGTCCATTGCTGGATTGGCCGCTGGAGTTGATGAGCGCGGCGCCACAGTTGAAAATCATTGAAATCCGCGCGGTTGGCGAAGATTGGCGAGTCACTGCGATTCCTGTGCCATCAGCCGGCGTATAATTCCCGGCTTTCGCTAAGCGACGGTCTGTTCTCGAGGAGGACTCCATGTTTACCGGCATTATTGAATCCATCGGCAGTATCCGTGCATTGACCCCAAAAGGCGGGGATGTGCGGGTATACGTAGAAACCGGCAAGCTCGATCTGGGCGACGTCAAACTGGGCGACAGCATTGCGGTGAACGGCGTCTGCCTGACTGCGGTCGAGCTGCCGGGCGATGGTTTCTGGGCTGACGTCAGCCGTGAAACCCTGGACTGCACAGCCTTCAACCAGCTGAAAAGCGGCAGCCGGGTCAACCTGGAAAAAGCCCTGACCCCGACCACACGTTTGGGCGGGCATCTGGTCAGCGGTCACGTCGACGGAGTCGGTGAAGTGGTTGCCCGGGAAGAAAATGCCCGGGCCATCCAGTTCCGCATCCGTGCACCCAAAGACCTGGCCAAGTACATCGCCCACAAAGGCTCGATCACTGTCGACGGCACCAGCCTGACGGTCAACGCGGTCAATGGCGCCGAATTCGAACTGACCATCGTCCCGCACACGCTGGCCGAAACCATCATGGCCGACTACCGACCGGGGCGGCAGGTCAACCTCGAAGTCGACTTGCTTGCACGTTATCTGGAACGTCTGCTACTCGGCGACAAGGCCGCAGAGCCCAGCTCTGGCAACATCACCGAAAGCTTTCTGGCCGCCAACGGCTACCTCAAATCCTGACCCAAGGGGGTGCCGCGTGGCGCTCAATAGCATCGAAGAACTGGTCGAAGACATCCGCCAAGGCAAGATGGTCATCCTCATGGATGACGAAGACCGCGAGAACGAAGGCGACCTGATCATGGCCGCCGAGTGCTGCCTGCCGGAGCACATCAACTTCATGGCCAAGCACGCCCGCGGCCTGATCTGCATGCCGATGAGCCGCGAGCGCTGCGAACTGCTCAAGCTGCCATTGATGGCGCCGCGCAATGGTTCCGGCTTCGGCACCAAGTTCACCGTCTCTATTGAAGCCGCTGAAGGCGTGACCACCGGCATCTCCGCAGCCGACCGTGCGCGCACCGTGCAGGCTGCCGCCGCCAAAGACGCCAAGGCCGAAGATATCGTCAGCCCCGGCCACATCTTCCCGCTGATGGCCCAGGCCGGCGGCACCCTGGCCCGTGCCGGTCACACCGAAGCTGCCTGCGATCTGGCGCGGATGGCCGGTTTCGAGCCGAGCGGGGTGATTTGCGAAGTGATGAACGACGACGGCACCATGTCCCGTCGCACCGAGCTGGAAGCCTTTGCCGCCGAACACAACATCAAGATCGGCACCATCGCCGACCTGATTCATTACCGGATGATCCACGAACGTACCGTTCAGCGGATTGCCGAGCAGCCATTGGACAGCGAACTGGGCCAGTTCAACCTGGTGACCTATCGCGATTCAGTGGAAGGCGACGTGCACATGGCGCTGACCCTGGGCACCATCTGCGCCGATGAACCGACCCTGGTTCGCGTACACAACATGGACCCGCTGCGTGACCTGCTGATGGTCAAGCAGCCCGGGCGCTGGAGCCTGCGCGCGGCCATGAGCGCCGTGGCCGAAGCCGGTAGCGGTGTGGTGCTGTTGCTCGGCCACCCACTCGATGGTGACGTGGTACTGGCGCATATCCGTGAAACCGCGGAGCACATTCCGGCAAAAAAACCGACCACCTACAGCATCGTCGGTGCCGGTTCGCAGATCCTGCGTGACCTCGGAGTGCGCAAAATGCGCCTGATGAGCGCGCCGATGAAATTTAATGCGATATCCGGTTTCGATCTGGAAGTTGTAGAATACGTGCCCTCCGAATAAAGACCGGCAGTTCGCGGGCTTTGATTCGCGGTTCAAACATCATTAATAGAGCGCGTACTGAATGCGCTCTGGCTCTTTAAGAGATTTATCGAATGACCCTGAAGACCATCGAAGGTACCTTCATCGCCCCCAAAGGCCGCTATGCCCTGGTGGTCGGCCGCTTCAACAGCTTCGTCGTCGAAAGCCTGGTGAGCGGTGCCGTTGATGCCCTGGTTCGCCATGGCGTGAGCGAAAGCGACATCACCATCATCCGTGCGCCTGGCGCCTTCGAAATTCCGCTGGTTGCGCAAAAAGTCGCTCAGAAGGGCGAATACGCGGCAATCATCGCCCTGGGCGCGGTCATTCGTGGCGGCACTCCGCACTTCGAATACGTGGCGGGCGAGTGCACCAAGGGCCTGTCCCAGGTGTCCATGGAGTTCGGCGTACCGGTTGCCTTTGGCGTGCTGACGGTCGACTCGATCGAGCAAGCCATCGAACGTTCCGGCACCAAGGCCGGCAACAAGGGTGCCGAAGCGGCGTTGTCCGCCCTGGAAATGGTCAGCCTGCTGGCGCAGTTGGAGGCCAAGTGATTAGCGACGAAAGCGATCGTTTCAACCCGCGCGATCCGAAACCTGCGGACGCTGGCAAGCCATCCAAGAGCGTCAAGCGTCGCGAAGCCCGTCAGCTCGCGACTCAGGCGCTGTACCAATGGCACATGGCCAAAACTTCGCTGAACGAAATCGAAGCGCAGTTCCGGGTCGATAACGATTTCAGCGATGTCGATGCCGCCTACTTCCACGAAATCCTGCACGGCGTGCCGGCACACAAGACCGAGATCGATTCTGCCCTCGCTCCGTGCCTGGACATCACCATCGACGAGCTCGATCCGGTTGAACTGGCGGTTCTGCGCCTGTCCACCTGGGAGCTGCTCAAGCGCGTCGACGTTCCATACCGCGTGGTGATCAACGAAGGGATCGAACTGGCCAAGGTCTACGGTTCCACCGATGGCCACAAGTTCGTCAACGGTGTGCTCGACAAACTGGCCCCACGTCTGCGTGAAGCTGAAGTGAAGGCGTTCAAGCGCTGATTCGCGCTTGCAGGACACCGTCATGGGCGAGTTTGAGCTGATCCGTAACTACTTCGCCACCGCGCCTTGTGCGCTGGTCGGCGCTGGCGTGGCACTGGGGATCGGTGATGACTGCGCCCTGCTGGCTGTTTCCCCGGGGGAACAGCTGGCTGTCTCCACCGACACCCTGGTGGCCGGTGTACATTTCGCAGACCCCTGCGAGCCTTTTCTGCTCGGCCAGCGTTCGCTGGCGGTAGCGGTCAGTGATCTGGCAGCCATGGGTGCAACACCTCTCGCGTTTACCCTTGCCCTGACCTTGCCGACGGTTGCTGCCGATTGGCTGCACGCCTTTGCCAGCGGTTTGAACACCATGGCGCAAAACTGCGGTGTGCGTCTGGTGGGCGGCGATACCACCCGTGGCCCGTTGAGCCTGACCATGACCGTGTTCGGCCGCGTGCCCGCCGGTTTGGCCCTGACCCGCAGCGGCGCGCAGCCGGGGGATCTGTTGTGCGTCGGTGGCGAGCTGGGTAACGGGGCGGGTGCCTTGCCGCTGGTGTTGGGGCAGCGTACAGCCGAACCTGCTATCGCCGAGCCGTTGCTGGCGCACTATTGGTCGCCGCAGCCACAGCTGGCGTTGGGCCTGGCACTGCGTGGCAAAGCGACCTCGGCACTGGATATCTCGGACGGGTTGCTGGCGGACTGTGGGCACATCGCGCTCGCCTCCGGCGTCGGTTTGCAGGTCGAGCGGGACAAGCTGCCGCTGTCCAGGGCCTTGGTAGCGTTTCTCGGCCAGCAAGCCGCCGAAGAGGCAGCCTTGAGCGGTGGTGACGATTATGTGCTGGCCTTTACCTTACCTCCCCTCGAGCTGCCACACTTACTGGCCGATGGCTGGCCGGTGCATGTACTCGGACGGGTCGTGTGCGGGCAGGGCGTAACGCTTTTGGACGCCGATGGGCGAGATATCACCCCGGTAAACCGGGGTTATCAACATTTTCGGGAGACACCGTGACAGATCACCCCAAACAGGTCCCGGCAGAGTTCGTGCCGCCTTCGGTCTGGCGTAATCCGTGGCATTTTCTGGCGTTCGGCTTCGGGTCCGGCACTCTGCCCAAAGCGCCGGGCACCTGGGGTTCGCTGGTTGCGCTACCCTTTATCCCGTTGTGGCAAATGTTGCCGGACTGGGGTTACTGGCTGATGCTCGGCATCACCATGCTGTTCGGCTTCTGGTTGTGCGGCAAGGTGGCGGACGACTTGCGGGTACATGACCACGAAGGCATCGTCTGGGACGAAATGGTCGGGATGTGGATTACCCTGTGGCTAGTGCCGCAAGGTTGGTACTGGTTACTGGCGGGGTTTCTGATGTTCCGCTTCTTCGACATTCTGAAACCCTGGCCGATTCACTGGATCGATCGGCATGTACACGGTGGCGTCGGGATTATGCTCGACGATGTTTTGGCGGGGGTATTTGCCTGGCTGGCAATGCAAGGGTTGGTGTGGTTTTTCGCCTGAGGGATCAAGGATGAGTGGCCGCTGGCTGTTGATACTGTTTTGCGTATTGTCATGCACTGCGGCACGGGCGAATGAATCGCCGACGATGCCCACCCAGATCCGCCTGGCCAGTGAGGAGTGGATCGACTACACCGGCGCCGATGGCCGTGGTCTGGCCTGGGATGTGTTGCGCGCAGTCTTCGAGCCGGCCGGGGTCAGGCTGCAGATTCGCACGGTGCCTTACACTCGCTCGATCGGGCTGGTGCAGCGTCGTGAGGTGGATGCCGTGGTCGGATCCTACCGCGATGAGGTCGGCGATGTGCTGTATCCCCACTGGCATTACGACGCCGACCCCATCTACGCGCTAGGTCTGGCCAGTAATCCGGCACCGACGGTGGCCACTCTGGGCAAATACCGATTGGCCTGGGTGCGCGGCTACAAATACGAGAAATACTTGCCGAATATCCATGCTTTCAATCAAATCGAGCGTCGCAACGGCATTTTGCCGATGCTCAAACAGGGTCATGCCGACTACTACATCGACGCCCGGAGCGAGATCGATTACGTGCTGAGTGACGCGCCGGATCCTTCGCGATACAAACGCACCTATCTGGCTCAATTGCCACTGTTTCTGGGGTTTTCCGACACTCCTGGGGGGCGGGCACTCTTGGCGCTGTTCGATCGGCGCATGGAGTTGCTGGTGGAAAACGGCGAGTTGCGACCGATCTTCGAGCACTGGAAACAGCCTTACCCATTCGACGAAATGTAGCAGCTGGCGCAGCCTGCGTTCGGCTGCGAAGCAGTCGTATTCCGGTATCCGGGTTCCTTCAGGGTAAGCTCGGTCGAACATTTTGCGACCGCTGCGCGCTCGAACGCAGGCTTCGCCAGCTGCTACGGGGATGTGTTCAGCCGATTTTGCGGGGCAGTGATCGAACATCTTGATCTTTATGGCCGATAATTCAGCCTAAGCGTCTGCTGGAACCTGCTGTTACAATGCCGCCTCTGCGAATCTCCAGTCCTCTTACAGATCAGGAGCACACGGTGCCCGTCGTTTTCGTCGCTGCTTCCAAACTGCCAACCCCTTTTGCGCAATTCACCATGCATGGCTTCCTCGATGAAGCCACTGGCCGCGAGCACGTTGTACTCAGCCTGGGTGAGTTCGCTGATGGTGCACCGGTGCTCGGCCGGTTGCACTCCGAATGCCTGACCGGCGATGCGTTGTTCAGCCAGCGCTGCGACTGCGGTTCGCAACTCGAGGCGGCCTTGCAGGCCATTGCCCGCGAAGGTCGTGGTGTGTTGTTGTATCTGCGTCAGGAAGGCCGTGGCATTGGCTTGCTGAACAAGATCCGCGCCTATGAGTTGCAGGATGGCGGCGCCGACACGGTCGAGGCCAATGAACGCCTGGGCTTTGCCGCCGACCAGCGTGACTACGCCATCTGCCTGCCGATGCTCGAGCACCTGGGGGTGAAATCCCTGCGGCTGATGACCAACAACCCGCGCAAGGTCAAGGCCATGACCGACATGGGCATCGTGGTCGCCGAGCGCGTCCCGCTGCACACCGGCCACAACCCGCACAACAAACTCTACCTGGCGACCAAGGCCAGCAAGCTCGATCACATGATGGGCAACGAACACCAGGGCGAGGCTGATCGGGCGTGACCCGCGGTCAAGTAAAGCGGCGCCTGTCCGTCAACTGGTGGCAGTATCTGGCGCTGGCGTTGCTGCCGCTGTTCGTGATCAATGCGCTGTTCGGCCAGACCGAGCCCGTATTGCCGGTGCTGGCCATGCCATTCTTTATCGCCGGCCTGGCGTCGATGTTTGTCAGCCTGCGTTTCTTTGGTGGCTACAAGCACGGCTTGATCGCTACCCAGAAAGCCCTCGACACCCCTGAAGAACCAGGCGCCTGGGTGAATTTGGCGGCCAAGCGCCGCACGGCATTCCTGGCTGCCGGGCTACCGGCCTGGATCGCCGCAGTGGCCGTGTTCGTCGGTCTGGAAGCGCTGCCGCTGATTCTGCTGGCGCTGTCGACAACGGTGCTGTTCTACCTCTACCGTATCCCGCGTCAGCTCGGTTGATGCGCGTTTGGCTGGTGCTCCTGCTGCTGGCAGTCAGTGGTTCGGCGCTGGCGGGGCAGCGGGTGGTCAGCCTCGCGCCATCGTTGTCTGAAATCGTCGTTGAATTGGGTTCTGCCGATCTGCTGGTCGGCGTGCTCGATGCCGGCGAACGACCTCCTGAGTTGAAAAGCATCCCCTCGGTCGGGCGCTACGGTCAGCTGGACATGGAGCGCCTGCTCAGCCTCAAGCCTGATTTGCTGTTGCTCTGGCCCGGCAGCGTCGGTCCGGCGCAGCGCGAGCAACTCAAGCGGTTGAATATTCCCACCTACGTCGCCGAACCCCACAGCCTCGAACAACTCGCCACCCAGATCGAAGCGATTGCCGAACAACTCGGGCGGCCGCAGCGTGGTCAGAAGCTCGCTGGGGACTTGCGCAAGCAGTTGGCAGACCTGCGCCAGCGTTATCAGCGGGACGAGCCGTTGCAGGTGTTCTACCAGGTCTGGGATCAACCGCTGTACACCGTCGGCGGCGGGCAGATTATCAGCGATGCGCTGCAAGTCTGCGGCGCCCGCAATGTGTTTGCCGAGCTGCAACTGCCGGCAC
This sequence comes from Pseudomonas fluorescens, assembly GCF_902497895.1. Classification (GTDB taxonomy): domain Bacteria; phylum Pseudomonadota; class Gammaproteobacteria; order Pseudomonadales; family Pseudomonadaceae; genus Aquipseudomonas; species Aquipseudomonas fluorescens_BP. The sequence continues at coordinate 8,611 of NZ_CABVHQ010000047.1, read as the reverse complement.
CGCAGGTCAACCTGGAGTCGGTGCTGCAGCGTAATCCCGAGGTGATCCTGGCCGGTGATCAGGCGCAACTTGATGCCTGGAAAGCCTGGCCGCAAGTGAGGGCGGTGGCGCAGGGGCGATTGCTGTTGGTGGCGGACAAGGGACTGGAGCGGCCGAGTGGGCAGATGATCGATGCCACCGCCAAGCTGTGTGAGTTGATCGCGCCCGATCAGTGAGACCGAGGTGTATTCATCGCGAGCAAGCTCGCTCCCACAAGTTTTTCAGGCGCTCACAGAATTGATGTCAAGCTCATACCCTGTGGGAGCGAGCTTGCTCGCGATGAGGCCAGCACAATCACCCACAATCTATGGCTGGATCTGCGGCGTCCAGGTCACCCCAAACATCCACGCCCGGCCTTCTTCGCGATAACCATGGTTATTCCCGCCAAAGCTGTAGAGCGCCCGGCTGTAAGCCTTGTCCAGCAGGTTGTCGACTTTCAGCTCCAGGCGGATCTCGCGATTCACCGCCCAACTGCTGCGCAAGCCGAACAAGGCATAACCGCCCAGCGGCTCCTGGTTGTCTTCGTCGTCGTAGCTGCTGCTCACCGCTTGCCAGCTGGCGCCGACGCCGAGCCGATCGAATTGCCGATCCAGGTCCAGGCTCAACGTGCGTCGGGCGCGGCGGCTCAGGGTATGGCCGGTATCGCGGTCGCGCGGGTCGATGATCGCCAGGCCGAGGTTGCTCTGCCAGCCGAACAACTCTTGTTTGAGCGCGGCTTCGAAGCCATTGATCCGCGCCGACGCGACGTTTTCCGGGCGAGAGTTCTGGCCGAAGATAATCGCGTCTTCAAGATCAGTGCGGTACAGCGAAGCTTCCAGGCGGCTGGTATCGCTCAACTGGCTGCGCCATTGCAGCTCATAGCTTTTCGAGGTCTCGGGCTTGAGGTCCGGGTTGCTGAAATCGGGGTAGTACAGGTCATTGAAAGTCGGGGCGCGGAAGCCTTCGCTGTAGGTCAGCAGCACATCGTTGTCCGGGTTCAACGGCAGGGTGAAGGTGCCGCTCCAGCTGTTCTGGCTGCCAAATTGCTGATTCTGATCGCGGCGCAGGCCCACTTCGGTGGAGAAGCTTTCTGCCTGGAAGCGATGCTGGATGAACGCGGCGCGGTTCCAGCGGCTGTCTTCGTCGAAGTGGGTGCTGCTGTTGATCCAGTCTTCATACCAGTCAGCGCCAAGGATCAGGCTGTTGCGGTCATCGAGTGTCAGGTCGTTCTGCCAGTTGAGCGAGTCGCGATAGGTGTTGAATACGCTGCGCTCGTCGCTGAGCGTGTCGATGGTTTTCTCGCGGTTTTCGCTGTGGCCCAGCTCCAGGCGTGACTTCCACCGGTCATTGAGGCGCGCGTCGACATAGGTGCTGACGCTGCTCACGGTGAAATCGCTGTAGAGCTGCTGCTGGACTGACTCGAAGGTGTTCATGTCGAAGCGCCCGAACGGGCTGTCGAACTCGCTCTTGCCACGGTTATCCAGCAGATTCAGGCCTGCTTCGAGGTCATCGTTGAAGGCGTGACTAAGGCTCAGGCTCAGGGACTTGTTGCGGTAAGCGTCGTGGTCGCCGTCGCTGGGGAAGGACTCATGAGTGCGATTGATCCCGGCGGTCTCATCCAGGCTGGCGCCGAGATTGAAGCGGGTTTTTTCATCGCCGCCGGACAGCCCCAGGCTGCGTTCCCAGGTCTGATTGCTGCCAAAGCCCACATGCATCCGCGGTTGCAGCCCTTGTTCGGCGCCACGGCGGGTGAAGATCTGAATCACTCCGCCAATCGCGTCGCTGCCGTAGATCACCGAGCGCGAGCCGCGCAGTACTTCCACGCGTTCGATCTGATCGATGTTCAGGTGTTGCAGGTTGCTGTCGCCGGAAGTCGAATTGCCGATGCGCTGGCCGTCCACCAGCACCAGGCTCTGTGCCGATTTGGTTCCGCGGATGAAAATTCCCGGCAGGCTGCCACGCCCGCCCGCTTGCGCGACCTGTACACCGGGTACCCGACTCAGCAACTCAGTCACGCTGCTCGGTTGCAGGCGGTCGATATCTTCGCGGGTGAACACTGTGTTGGCGGCGCTGCTGTCGTTGCGGGCTTCGACCTGGCGATTAGCGCTGATCAGCACGTCGGGCAGTTTCAGGGCTTGTTCGCGTTCGAAGGTGTCGGCGAGGAGTTGGCCGGCAGGTAAAAAGACCAGAGACAAGGCAAGGGAAGAGAGTTTCATCGGTAATCCGAGTCAATTCAGATACGACGCAGCCCCCTTGTAGGAGCTGCCGCAGGCTGCGATCTTTTGGCGATTTCGGAGCTGTCGAAGGTCAAGATCAAAAGATCGCAGCCTGCGGCAGCTCCTACGGGGGGGCGGGTTTATAACCCTAGAAGTTTCAGGCGCTCGCGAACCGAAGCTTCGATACCCGCTTCGTCCAGCCCGCATTCGGCCAGCATCTGCGCCGGCTTGGCATGTTCGACGTAGGCGTCCGGCAAGCCCAGGTGCAGCATCGACTTGAGGATGTTTTCCCGGGCAAGGAATTCGCTCACCGCGCCACCGGCGCCGCCCATGATTGCGTTTTCTTCGATGGTCACCAGCAGCTCATGACTGTTGGCGATTTCACGAACCAGGGCTTCGTCCAATGGTTTGACGAAGCGCATATCGACCACTGTCGCGTCGAGTTTCTCGGCGACTTTCAGCGCTTCGGCCAGTTGCACACCGAACACCAGCAGAGCGACGTGGCTGCCCTGACGGCGAATCACGCCCTTGCCGATCTCGATCGGTTCGAGGTTTTTCTCGATCGGTGCATTCGGGCCGGTGCCACGCGGGTAACGCACTGCGGCCGGGCCGTTGTAGAGGTGGCCGGTGCTGAGCATTTTGCGCAGTTCGTTTTCGTCGCTCGGGGTCATCACCAGCATGCCGGGGATGCAGCGCAGGAACGACAGGTCGAAACTGCCGGCGTGGGTCGGACCGTCTTCGCCCACCAAACCGGCGCGGTCGATGGCGAACAACACGTCGAGGTTCTGCACTGCAACATCATGCACAAGCTGGTCGTAACCGCGTTGCAGGAAGGTCGAATAGATCGCCACTACCGGTTTTACGCCTTCACAGGCCATGCCAGCGGCGAGGGTCACGGCATGCTGCTCGGCAATCGCCACGTCGAAATAACGCTGCGGGAAACGTTCGCTGAAGGCCACCAGGTCGGAGCCTTCCTTCATCGCCGGGGTGATCCCGACCAGTCGCGGATCGGCACTGGCCATGTCGCACAGCCACTCGCCGAACACGCTGGAGTATTTCGGTCCGCCGGCTTTTTTCGGCGCAGCCGCTGGAGCATCCAGGGGTTCGAGCTTGGTGATCGCGTGATAGCCGATCGGGTCGACTTCCGCCGGAGCGAAGCCTTTGCCTTTCTTGGTGACCACGTGCAGGAACTGCGGGCCCTTGAGGTCACGCATGTTGCGCAGGGTGGCGATCAGCGTCGGCAGGTCGTGGCCGTCGATCGGACCGATGTAGTTCCAGCCCAGCTCTTCGAACAGCGTGCCCGGGACCAGCATGCCCTTGGCATATTCTTCGGTACGCCGGGCAATTTCCCAGGCGCCGGGCAGGCGCGACAGCACTTTCTTGCTGCCTTCGCGCATGCTCGCGTAGGTACGGCTGGAAAGGATTTTCGCCAGATAGTTGGACAGGCCGCCGACATTGCGCGAGATCGACATGTCGTTGTCGTTGAGGATCACCAGCATATTGGCGTTGACTTCCGGCGCGTGATTCAACGCTTCGAAGGCCATGCCCGCGGTCAAAGCGCCGTCGCCGATCACCGCGATGGCTTTGCGCTCGCTGTTTTGCAGGCGGGCGGCAATCGCCATGCCCAGCGCTGCACTGATCGAGGTGCTGGAGTGGCCGACACCAAAGGTGTCGTACTCGCTCTCGGAACGCCGCGGGAAGGCCGCTATGCCGTCCTTCTGGCGCAGGGTGCCCATGCGCTCGCGACGACCGGTGAGGATCTTGTGCGGATAAGCCTGATGGCCGACGTCCCACACCAGCCGGTCGTCCGGGGTGTCGAAGACGTAATGCAGCGCAACGGTCAGCTCGATGACGCCAAGGCCGGCACCGAAATGCCCGCCCGTCTGGCCGACCGTATAGAGCAGCTCCTGGCGCAACTCATCAGCCAGGGTTTCGAGCTCGGCTTCGCCTAACCGGCGCAGTCCGGCCGGCGTGTCGGCACGGTCGAGCAGGGGCGTGGTCGGGCGTTTGCGTGGAATCTCATGAAACGTCGTGGGCATCAGGCGAATCGTTATAGGTATAGAAGAGGCGGCAGTTTACCTTATGGATCGCAAGCTGCCCACGCAGAGCTCGGAAGTTGGCCAACTATATGCCTTCGGGCGTAGCCACGGTTTTAGCTGCGACGGTCAACGATATAGCGCGCCAGGTCCCGCAATGGCTCGGCCGCCGCGTCGAACGGTCGCAGGGCGTGCAAGGCCTGGTCGCGCAGCTCCAGGGCATAGGCTTTAGCCGCGTCCAGGCCGAGCAAGGCCGGGTAGGTCGGTTTATCCCGGGCGATATCGGCGCCCTGGCGTTTGCCAAGTGTCGCGGTATCGCTTTCGACATCGAGAATGTCGTCCTGCACCTGAAACGCCAGGCCAATGGCTTGGGCATAGGTCTGCAAGGACTTCAGTTCGTCGGGTTGCGCACGGCCACTGGCCAGGGCGCCTAGCTTGACGCTGGCTTCGATCAGCGCGCCGGTCTTGTGCCGATGCATGTATTCGAGTGCTTGCTGATCCAGTTTGAGACCGACCGAGCCGAGATCGATAGCCTGGCCGCCAACCATGCCCGCCGGGCCCGCCGCCAATGCCAGGGCAGTGACCATGCGCAAACGGGTTTCGCTATCCACGACGCTCAACTGCGGATCGAGCAAGGCACTGAACGCCAGGCTTTGCAGGCCGTCACCGGCGAGAATCGCACAGGCTTCGTCGAAAGCCTTATGAGTAGTCGGCTGGCCACGACGCAGATCGTCGTCGTCCATTGCCGGCAAATCGTCATGCACCAGCGAATAAGCGTGAATCAATTCCACCGCACAGGCCGCGCCGTTGGCGTGTTCCGCGGCGCCACCGAGGGCTTCGCAGGCCGCGTAAGCCAGCAGTGGCCGCACGCGCTTGCCGCCATTCATCACGCTGTAGCGCATGGCTTCATAGAGGCGTGCCAGCTCAGGGCCTGGCGCGCGGAACAGGGTTTCCAGTGCAGCATTGACCCGGGCCTGACTGCTGGCCTGATAGGCGGCAATCATTCCGGCTGTTCCGGATCGAAGGGTTCCTCGGCCAACTCGCCATCGCGTTCCAGCAGAATCTGCACCTTCTGCTCGGCCTGGGCCAGCGCCGCCTGGCAATCGCGGGTCAGACCGATGCCTTGCTCAAAGGCCGTCAACGAGTCTTCCAGCGACAGCTCGCCGTTCTCCAGACGCTCGACCAGCGTTTGCAGGTCAGCGAGGGATTGTTCGAAATCCAGTGCAGCTTTTTTGCGGGCCATGGCGGCAATTCCGGTTGACGGTAAACCGGCGCGACACTAGCAGAGAGAGGCTTTTTGGGCAAATGAGTGGACGTATAGATGGACCTGGAGTGCCTTGCGCGCGGCTCACCGGTTCAGCGCTTTCCAGCGCCCGGATAGTTGATCTGGTAGCGGGTACTACGACCGCCGCCGGGCAGGCGGACCAGGCAGCCCTTGTCCAGCAGGTCGGCCAAGTGGCGAGTTGCAGTGGCCTTGGAGACTTTTGCCACGGCCTGGTACTGGGCGGCGCTGATTCCCTCTTCAAATACTTTCTCGCCACCATCCAGCAGGCCGTTGAGCACCTTGGCCTGTTCCGAGGATAAAGCCTGACCCCGGTGGTTCTGCCAGAAGCGGGCCTTGCCGAGTACCAACTCGATAGGGGCCATGGCTTGTTGCAGGCTGCGCAATAACGTCTGCAGGAACCATTCGAGCCAGTCAGTGATATCCAGGGTGGCTTTCTGGCTGGTTTCCAATGCACGGTAGTAGCCGGAACGATCGTCGAGAATGCTCGCCGACATGGCGTAAAAGCGGATGGCCTGATCCTCGGCCTGGGCGAGGGCCAGGTCGGTGATGGCCCGAGTCAGGCGGCCGTTGCCGTCGTCAAAGGGATGGAGCGTGACGAACCAGAAGTGAGCGATGCCCGCGCGCAACAGGGGATCGAGTTGGGGTTGGCCACGGCTGGTTTCGAACCAGTCGAGGAAGACGTCGAGCTGCTGTTCCAGGCCTTGGCGCGCAGGTGCTTCGAAATGCACGGTGGGCCTGTCCAGGCGACCTGATACCACCTGCATCGGTTCATCGCCACGCAGCGCGCCAACTCGAATGTTTCGAGCAATGATTCGGTTGTCTTCAGCGGGAAACAGCCATTCATGCCAATGCAACAAGCGCGCGAGAGTCAGTGGCTGGTCGAAATGCTGGGTCGCGTCCAGCATCAACTCCGCCAGTCCCTCACTACGCTTGCTCACGTGGTTGCCGTCGATCTGCTCCATGCCCAAGCGACGGGCCAGAGAGGAGCGCACCGAGCCGACGTTCAACTGCTCGCCTTCAATGGCGGATGAGGTCACGATGTTCTGCAACAGCGCATCCAGCTCGCTTTGCGCGCTGAAGTCTCCACCTGCTGAACCGGACATGCCCAACAACCGTCCTTGCGCCTGCCCGCACTCGCGCAACAAGGGCGCCAGGCGCTCGGCTTGCGAGTGGAAATGCGGCCAGTCAGGTTGTTGCCAGATCCAGCGTGGGTGTTTCATGGGCTCGTACTCTGAACGATGAGCCGAATAAGGGGTTTATTCGGCTCATTTCGTGAGCCGATTGTGTGGGGTATTTGGCTCATCGTCTAGTGATTCATAGGCGACACGAGGGAGAGGATAAAAAGATCCTTGCACGGCGCGACGATGTTTATGGGCTTGCCAAGCAGCGAAAGCCTGAGCGCTGGTCAGGTACGACGCGCAACTGGGAACCGATCGGTACGGTTTATCTCAATCCGGAAAGAGAGCTGACGGTCGACATAAAAAGTCGCATAGCGAGACGGTTGACGCGACAACTACCTTGAAAAACGCCGAGATCAAGGGCACCCTGATGCGATGCATCATCTGGGGAGTTGCTTCATACCGGGTAAGGCGTTCCCAAAGATGAGAACATCGGAATCATGTGGATCGCCAAAGCCGTCGGTTGGGCATGTTATAGCAGGAACGCAAATGAACTCTCTTCGGCCTTCCCCAACGCAAATGCGCGCTGACGATCTGGCATGGGTTGGCATGGGCCAGGCTGTGCCAATTCGTGGCCAGGCACGATCTGACGCATGTCAGGATGGCCATTGCCGATCAGAATGTGTCATCCCGCGAAATCCCTCAGCTCAGCCGAGGGTGGCATGACGCTTGCTTCGGAAATAAATATAATCCTCAACGCCATTAAATCGTCGCCTAGAAGGAAGTCCCTTTGAAATCTATGCAGAAAGGTTTTACGCTCATCGAGCTCATGATCGTTGTTGCGATCATCGGCATTTTGGCTACCTTTGCTATCCCGGCTTATTCGGATTACGTGGCCAAATCCAAAGTCGTAGCTGCGCTTGCGGAGGTTTCTACTGGCAAAACCTCGTATGAAGTGATGGTCAATGAAGGGAATGCGACTGCTATCACCCCGGCGTTGATTGGATTGAAAGATAGTACCAACTGCACCATCACAACTACCCAGGCAGATACGGGTGTCGGCACAATCAAATGTGCCGTTTTAAATAACATAGCAGCGAAAGGTGACATTACCTGGTCGCGAGATGCCGCCGGTGCGTGGCTTTGCGCGTACAGTGGCAAAGCGAAGTACGGGGCTAAAGGCTGCCCTGGAGTTTAACAAAAAGCCTTTCATAGGCAGAGCTTCGAATCGCCAAAGACCATCAGTGAATTTCACTGATGGTCTTTTTTTTCAAGTCGTCATGAATACTTATGACCGGCAGCGCTGGTTTTACACCTTCCATTTTCGGACTATGATTGCCGGCAGGATTGCGTAACGTCAGTGCCATTGCCGATCAGATGGTTTCATCCCGCTAGATCGCCGAAGCCGGCATGACGCTTGCTCCGAAAATAAATGTCGCCTAAAAGGAAGTCCCTTTGAAATCCATGCAGAAAGGTTTTACGCTCATCGAGCTCATGATCGTTGTTGCGATCATCGGCATTTTGGCTACCTTTGCTATACCGGCTTATTCAGATTACGTGGCCAAATCCAAAGTCACAGCTGCGCTTGCGGAGGTTACTCCTGGCAAAACCATGTATGAAACCATGGTCAATGAAGGGAATGCGGCTGCTATCACCGTCGCCGGGATTGGATTGAAAGATAGTACCAACTGCACCATTACAACTACTCAAGCAGCTACTGGTGACGGAACAATCAAATGTGTCGTTTTAAACAATATAGCCGCGAAAGGTAACATTACCTGGTCGCGAGACGCCGCCGGTGCGTGGACTTGCGCGTACAGTGGCGATGCGAAGTATGCGAGTAAAGGCTGCCCAGGACCTGCTGCACCTCCTGCTGAGTAACAAATAGCCTTTCATAGGCAAAGCTTTGAATCGCCAAAGACCATCAGTGAATTTCAC
>NZ_CABVHQ010000046.1 GCF_902497895.1 Pseudomonas fluorescens | reverse complement strand
GGGATTTGTGTGCATCCGCGATATCGCGGGTGTATGCGGGCGGCGGGATTTGTGTGCATCCGCGATATCGCGGGTGTATGCGGTCGGCGGGATTTGTGTGCATCCGCGATGTCGCGGGTGTATGCGGTCGGCGGGATTTGTGTGCATCCGCGATGTCGCGGGTGTATGCGGTCGGGCGGGATTTGTGTGCATCCGCGATGTCAGGGATATATTCGGTCGGTGTAGGAGCTGCCGAAGGCTGCGATCTTTTGACTTTGGCGCCAGTTCAGGCCACGAGTCGTCTGTTGGGAAGTGGCAGCATTTCCCGCGGCGACTAACCTGACGTATCAGGTTGTTTGCCAGAATCGCGCAGAGGGCTGGAATATCTGGTTGACCCTGGGGATTCCTCTACCTGGCTAGCAACCACTGAATCGCGTTCCGGTGGAAGGAGATCAAGCATGTATACACGTCGCCACTTCCTGGCTACCACCGCCACAGCGGGCCTCGGTTTACTCGCCGTTCATAGCGGCGCTTTCGCCCAAAGCACATCGAACGTTCAGTCACCGCCTGCAACGCCTTTGCTGACTCGCAAGATCCCCTCGACCGGTGAAGCGCTGCCAGTGATCGGCGCCGGTACCTCCGGAAGTTTCGAGGTCGAGGCGGGGTCGGCGCAGTACCAGCAGCTCAAACAGGTGCTGCAGGTGTTCTTCCAGCACGGAGCCCGGGTCATCGATACCTCGCCCAATTACGGTAGCGCCGATGCGGTGCTCGGCCAATTGCTGGAGGAGGGGGGCTGGCGTCAGAAGACTTTCCTGGCGACCAAGATTGCCGCGAACAGCCGCGCCGCAGCCGAAGAACAGTGGGCAGGCTCCTTGCAGAAACTGCACACCGACAAAGTCGATCTGCTGCAGATCCACAACCTGCGCGACTGGCAAGAGCAACTGCCCTATGCCCGCGAACTCAAGGCCCAGGGCAAAACCCGCTACATCGGCGTGACCCACTACACCGACAGCGGCCTGGCAGAACTGGAGAAGATCCTGCGCACTGAAAAGCTCGACTTCATCCAGATCCACTATTCAGTGAACTCGCCCAATGCCGCCAGAACTGTGTTGCCGCTGGCCCAGGACAAGGGGGTGGCGGTCCTGATCAACCGGGCTTTCGACGACGGTCGATTGTTCGCCAGGGTCAAGGACCTGGCATTGCCGGGCTGGGCAGCGGAGATGGGAATCAGCAGCTGGGCGCAGCTGTTCCTCAAGTTTGCCATCAGCCATCCGGCCGTGACCACGGTGATCCCCGCCACCAGCCGGCCCGAGCGCCAGCTCGATCAGCTCAAGGCTGGAACCGGCCCATTGCTCGGCGCCGGGCAACAGCAGCGTCTGATCCAGCAATTCGCCTGAGCGCCCGGGTCTCATGTCCGGGCCGGCAATGCGTAATCGCTTCAGTAGCCTGCTGGGCAAGGGTTTCAATGTCCGCGACGATGAGGGTGTCGCGGTGCATGGCGGGCTGGCCTTGTTCTTCCTGCTGTTTGCCGGTTACTTCATGCTGCGCCCCGTGCGCGAGACCATGGGTGTAGCGGGTGGGGTGGAGAACCTGCAATGGCTGTTCACCGGCACGTTCATCGCCACCCTGATGGCGCTGCCGCTGTTCGGCTGGCTGGCCTCACGGGTCGAGCGCCGACGCATCCTGCCCTGGACCTATGGCTTTCTGGCAAGCAACCTGCTGCTGTTTGCCGCGATCTTTGCCGTGCAACCGGATAATCTATGGGTCGCACGGGCATTCTATATCTGGCTGTCGGTGTTCAACCTGCTGGCCATTTCCCTGGCCTGGAGCGTACTGGCCGACCTGTTCTCCAACGAACAGGCCAAGCGCCTGTTCGGCCTGATGGCCGGTGGCGCCAGCCTGGGCGGGTTGATCGGGCCGATTCTGGGTGCAGTGCTGGTCGGGGTCATCGGCCACTCGGGTCTGGTGCTGCTGGCGGCACTGTTCCTGCTCGGCAGCATCGCTGCGGCGTTGTACCTGCAGCGCTGGCGTGATCGCCATCCATTGCCGGCGGAAGTCGAACACCCGCGGTCCAGGCCGCTGGGCGGCAATCCGTTTGCCGGCGCCACGGCGGTCCTGCGCTCGCCTTATCTACTGGGCATTGCGCTGTTCGTGGTGCTACTGGCCAGTGTCAGCACCTTCCTGTATTTCGAGCAGGCGCGGCTGGTGGCGCAGACCTTCACTGACCGCACGCGCCAGACCCAGGTGTTCGGACTGATCGATGCAGTGGTCCAGACCCTGGCGATCCTGACTCAGATCTTCCTCACCGGACGCATCGCGCAGAAGCTTGGCGTGGGGGTGTTGCTGGTGGCAGTACCGTTGGTCATGGCCCTCGGCTTTCTCTGGCTGGCGCTGGCACCGGTGTTCGCTGTGTTCGTGGTGGTCATGGTCATTCGCCGGGCCGGTGAGTACGCGCTGGTACGCCCAGGCAGGGAAATGCTCTACACCGTGCTGTTGCCGGAACAGAAATACAAGGCCAAGAACTTCATCGACACCGTGGTCTATCGCGGCGGCGATGCCGTCGCCGGCTGGGTCAAGCGCGGGCTGGATGTGCTGGTCGAGTATCCGCAACTGGCAATGTTGATCGGCGCGGTAATTGCCTTGCTGTGGGCTGCATCGGGAGGCTGGCTCGGACGCAGGCGGCGTGAGCTGGAGCGGGACGTTCCGGCACCGTAGCAGCTGCCGAGCTGCGCGAGGCTGCGTTCGGCTGCGAAGCAGCCGTAAAACCTGTGATCGCGATTTAACCGAACGACCGCATGCATCGGACTACGACCGCTTCGTCCGAACGCGGCCCGGGCCGAACGCAGCCTCGCAGGCTCGGCAGCTGCTACGGGAGCCAGACCCAAAAGATGTGTACACATGATCTCAGTAGCCATCGCTGCGCTTGATGGTGCCAACCATAGGTTCGCCACGCTGATGACGCCTGATATTGGCCAGCAAGACCTCAAAGGCGGTTTCCGGCTGGGTCATTGCCCCGATGTGCGGGGTCAGCCAGATACGCGGATGTTGCCAGAACGGATGGTCGGCCGCTGGTGGTTCGTCATTCAGCACGTCGAGCACGGCATGCTGCAGGTGGCCGCTGTCCAGCGCCTGGAGCAGGTCGGTTTCGATCAGGTGACCGCCACGGCCAAGATTGATCAGCTTGGCGCCAGGGGGAAGTGCCGCGAAGGTCGAAGCATTGAGAATGCCACGGGTGTCTTCCGTCAGCGGCAACAGGCAGATCAGGATGTCGCATTGATTCAGAAACTGCGGCAGCTGTTCGGTCCCTGCGAAACACTCCACCGCATCGATCCGCTTCGCGGAACGGGCCCAGCCCTTGAGGCTGAAACCGAAGGTTTGCAAACGATCCAGCACGGCAATCCCCAGATTGCCCAGCCCCATGACACCGACACGTTGCTGCGGCGCCGAGACCCAAGGCTGGATCTGCCACTGCTGCTGGTGCTGCTGAGCCAGGTACTCGGGCATTTTTCGATGCAACGCCAGCACCGCAAAACAGGCGTACTCGACAATGGCCTGGACGATGCCGGGGTCGAGCATGCGCACGACCTCGACCTGAGGTGGCAGGCAGCGCAGATCGAATTGATCGACACCCGCGGAAGTCGCGAATATTGCTTGCAGATTCGGCAACAGCAGGTGCACGTCCGGTGGCGGCTGCCAGGTCGCCAGGTAGCGGACTTCGTCGGGGTCGCCGAGGTCCGGCCAGAACCGGACGTCAATGTCCGGCGCGTGACGCTGGAACAGGTTTTTCCAGGCCAGCCCGCGCTCGGTATCGACTTTGAAAAGCAGTGTCATGAGGCCTCGCAAGCAACGGGATGAGCCAGCATCAGGATGACCGGTCGCCGCGCCACAATCTCCCGTAAAGCTGGCGCGAAACGGAAGATTGCGCGGTGAGCCTAGTGGCCTGTGTGGCTAGTTCTGTTAGTCAACTTCGTTGCCGAGCCCATATCCTGCGTTGCTGTTCCTCGCCATAGCGGGCTATGACTCGTCACAGCGCCTTGGCTATGGACTTCTGGCATCCGAATTTGAACTAACGAACTAGCCACACAGGCCACTAGCAGATCGCCGCGATCGCCTTGCCCAGCGCTTCGGTATTCCCGGTGCCGCCGATGTCGGCCGTCAGCGGCGCCGCTTCAGGGCCCATGGCCAATACAGTTTCGATGGCGGCAAGAACGGCAGCGCCCGCTTCGGGATGCCCCAGGTGCTCAAGCATCATTGCGCCGCACCAGATCTGTCCGATCGGGTTGGCGATGCCTTTGCCGGCGATGTCCGGTGCTGAACCGTGAACCGGTTCGAACAGACTCGGGAAGTTGCGCTCCGGGTTGATGTTGGCCGAAGGGGCGATACCGATGGTGCCGGTGCAGGCCGGGCCGAGGTCGGACAGGATGTCGCCGAACAGATTGCTCGCCACCACCACGTCGAACCAGTCCGGGTGCAGGACGAAGTTTGCGGTGAGGATGTCGATGTGGAACTTGTCGACCTTGACGTCCGGGAAGCGCTTGCCCATTTCGACCACCCGTTCGTCCCAGTAAGGCATGGTGATAGCTATGCCGTTGGATTTGGTCGCGGAAGTCAGGTGTTTTTTCGGCCGGCTCTGGGCCAGTTCGTAGGCGAACTTGAGGATGCGATCAACACCGATGCGGGTCATCACGGTTTCCTGCAACACGATCTCGCGCTCGGTGCCGGGGAACATTTTTCCGCCGACGCTCGAGTACTCGCCCTCGGTGTTTTCCCGCACGACGTAGAAGTCGATATCACCGGGCTTGCGATTGGCCAGCGGGGTTTTCACTCCGGGCATCAAGCGGCAGGGGCGCAGGTTGACGTATTGGTCGAGTTCGCGACGGAACTGCAACAGCGAATCCCACAGGGAAATGTGATCCGGCACCACGTCCGGCCAGCCGACCGCGCCGAAGTAGATAGCGTCGTAGCCCTTGAGGATCTCGAACCAGTCATCCGGCATCATCTTGCCGTGTTCGACGTAGTAGTCGGCACTTGCGAAATCGAACCAGTCCCAGTGCAGTTCCAGGTGGTGGGTCCTGGCGATGGCGTCCATCACGCGCACGCCTTCGGGCATGACTTCCTTGCCGATGCCGTCACCGGGGATCACCGCGATTTTGTAGCCGGGCTTGCTCATGATGGGACTCCTGGGGGTTGATAGGACGATGGCTTCAGTGTATTTGGTTGCTGGTGACGCACAATTGGCTGTTCTGGAAAACCATTCTTGAAAAAATGGAAAGAATAGATGTCCACCATCGATGACCTGACGTTCTTTCAGCATGTGGCGACTCGCGGCAGCCTGACGGCCGTCGCACGTGAACTGGGTCTGTCATTGCCGGCGGTCAGCAAACGCCTGACTCAACTCGAGCAACGCCTCGGGGTGTTGCTGGTGCAACGCACGACACGGCGCCTGACCCTGACCAGCGAAGGCATGCTGTATATGGAAGGCGGGCAACCGATCCTGCAGCAACTGGAGGAACTGGAAAGCGCCCTGAGCAATCGCCAAACGACGTTGCGCGGGCGCTTGCGCATCAATGGAACCCTGGGCTTCGGCCGGCGGCATCTGGCGCCGGTGGTGTCGAGTTTTGCGTTTCTGCACCCGGAACTGGAAATTTCCCTGGAGCTGAGCAGCCAGCCAGTCAATCTGCTGGACCAGGATTTCGACATGGCGATTTGCCTGGGCGAGCCTCCCGACTCGCGGTTGATTGCCGTGCACTTGCTCGACAATCCACGGATCCTCTGTGCCGCTCCCAGCTACCTGGAACGAGCCGGCGAGCCACAAAGTGTCGAAGACCTGGCCAACCATAACTGCATCGTCCTGCGGCAACTGGGCAGTGACTATGCGCTCTGGCGCTTCCATAAGGACGGCCGCGAGTTTTCCCAGAAAGTCCGCGGCAGTCTCTCCAGCAACCATGGTGAGGTCGCGGTGCAACTGGCCCTGGAGGGGCATGGTCTGATCATGCGCTCGTACTGGGATGTGCGTGAGCATTTGGCCAGCGGGCAACTGGTGGCGCTGCTGACCGACTACCAGATGCCGAATGCGGACATCCATGCGCTATACCAGCATCGTCGGCATATCGCCCAGCGGATCTCGACCTTCGCCCGCTATCTGGCAAACGAGTTGAGCCAGCGTCTGCCTTGAAGCACATCGGGCATTAGTGCTTGGCGAGTTGGCAAAAACAGTAGCTTATGCCCCCGCAGGTGGTAAAAACGGAACATTGCGCGAGAAGCATGGGGTGATAATTTTTTCGACCCGGAGCCTCAGCTCTCCTATGTCCCCCACCCTGCGGAGTGCCATATGTCTTTCAAGCAATTCAAAGCCCTGACTTTCGACGTGGTCGGTACCCTCATTGATTTTGAAGCCGGCATTGTGTCTCACGTTCGCGAAGTGGCGGGCGACGCCGGTCAAGCCTGCAGCGATGACGATATCCTCAAAGCCTACCGCGAAGCGCGTGCCGACCCCGAGTCGGGCTGGTGGCCGGACGACATGGAGCGCTGCTATCACCTGATGGCCGCCAAACTCGGTCTGCCGGATAACCAGGAATACGCCAAGGGCCTGAGCCTGGCGGTGAAGAACTTCCCGGCGTTCGCTGATTCGGTCGAAGCCCTCAAGCGCCTGCGCAAGCACTTCAAACTGGTGGCGACCACCAACTCGCGCATCTGGGCCCTGGACTATATGGCCAAGACCCTGGACGAACCATTCGACGTGAAGATCAGCGTCGATGATGTGCGCTTCGAAAAACCCGATCCGCAGTTCTTCGCTTACAC
Source organism: Pseudomonas fluorescens (assembly GCF_902497895.1). Taxonomy (GTDB): domain Bacteria; phylum Pseudomonadota; class Gammaproteobacteria; order Pseudomonadales; family Pseudomonadaceae; genus Aquipseudomonas; species Aquipseudomonas fluorescens_BP. The sequence goes on along the minus strand of NZ_CABVHQ010000046.1, from coordinate 42,975 downwards.
CCGTGGGGTGCTGGCTACCCAAGGCATTCTGTTCGAGAACATCCTGCATGTGGCGCAGAGTCAGTACCACGACATCGGAGTCGCGATGCGCCTGGGTTATCAAGTGTGCTGGATCGAACGTCGTCACGGGCAAAAAGGCACCGGCGGCACGCTTGAGTCGGAACGCACCGAACCGCATTACCACTTCACCTCGCTGGCGCAACTGGCCGACGCGGTAGAGAAAGAACTGGGTTGAATACCTTGGCGCTGCAGCCCAGCCGCAAGCGCCATCTGTTTTTTTCGCTGGGATGTTGGCAATGACTCTTCAGACCTTGTGGACGGCGACCGCCGAACCTGCACCCATATTGCAATCGCTCCAAGGCGATCGGCTATGCGATGTGGCGATTATCGGCGCGGGCTATACCGGTCTCTGTGCGGCTCATCATATTGCCCTGAGCGGTCGTGAGCCGTTGATTATCGAAGCCAACAGCCTGGCCTGGGGCGCCAGCGGGCGTAACGGCGGGGTGGTCTCGCCGAAGTTTCGTGTCGGCTTCCCGACGCTGATGGCGCGTTTTGGTCGCGACACCGCCTTGCAGATGTATCGCACCGGCTATCAGGCAGTCGACAGCCTGGTGGAGTTGGTGGAGACCCTGGAACTGACCGGGGCGAATCTGCGCCTGGGCGGGCACATCGCGGCGGCGCACAACCAGCACGCACTGGCCGGACTGCAGTCCACCGCAAACTGGATCAAGCGTGAGACCGGCGGCAGCTCTTCAGTGATGATCAGCGCCGCCGAAGTGGCCGGGTTGACCGGGTCGAAAATCTTCACCGGTGGCTTGCTGACGCCCAAGGCGGGTGGTATTCATCCGCTCAACTATGCCCGGGGCATCGCCCGCAGTCTTGACGATCGCGGGGTGAGGATCTTCATCAACAGCCCGGCCGAGCAGGTTCGCCGCGAAGGCGAACGGATGATCGTGCAGACGCCCCAGGGTCGGGTCAGCGCCAGACAGGTGATCTACGCCACCAACGGCTATTCGGACCTGACCCGAGCCACCGACACCCTGCATCGGCGGCTGATTCCGTTTCGCAGCGCGATCATCGCCACCGAACCTTTGCCGGCCACTATCCTGGCCGGACTGTTGCCTGGTGGGCAGGTCTGCGGCGATACCAAACGCATGCTGCGCTGGTTCCGGGTGGTGGGCGATCGGCTGATTTTCGGGGGCCGCGGGGCCTTCGGCAAGGACGACTCGGAAGCGGCTTTTCGCGCGTTGCAGCGCAGCATGGGGGATGTGTTCCCGGTACTGCGCGACCAGCCGATCGCCTTTCGCTGGTCCGGCCTGGTGGCCATGACCCTCGATTATCTGCCCCATGCCGGACAACTGGATGAAAAGAGTTTCTATGCCATCGGCTATAACGGCGGCGGCGTGGCCATGTCGACCTACATGGGCAGGCAGCTGGCAGCGATGACGGCGGGCCAGAAAGTCGAGCTCGGCCTGTTGAGCGGCGAGCACTTCAAACCCATTCCAATGCACGCCTTCCGTGCCCCAGGCGTTCGCCTGGCCGCAGGCTGGCAGCAGTTTCTGGATATCATTGGCCGATGAGCCACGAGTCTGACCCCATGCCTGCGATTTTGCATTACTCACAACCCCATACCGAGCGGCGGCTGCCATTGGCGGCTTTTGCCTTGCGCGACGACCCTCTGGCAGCCGGCAGAAGCCTGCACTTCCATGACCCCGTCCAGGGTTATGCAGTGGGTGTCATCCAGAGCAGCGGCGCCAATCTGCTGATCGAGGATTTTCCCTGGGTCGAACTCGGTATCGTCGAGGCCGGTGAACTGACACTGGAGGGCGAGGGCTTCAGTCTCACGCTGGAGGCGGGGGACTGCTTCGTGGTCCCGCGTGGCATTGCCCTGCGCTGGCGGCAGCGGGGTGAGCTGCGTCGTCTGTTCATGGTGTTTCCCGGGCTGTCCGGCAGTGCGGAAATGCCCACCCGACCGCTGAAGATCGACGTGCACCTGCCATTGCAACCCTGCAATCCACCAGCGGCCAACGTACTGCTCACCGCAACGCCGAAGGCCTGGAGCCAGACGCTGTTCTCCAGCGCCAACCTGCGCATCGGCCTGTGGGAGTGCGAAGCCTATGGGCGCAAAACGCTCGAGCCGGACTATTGCGAACTGATGTACATCATTGAAGGAGGGGTGATGCTGACGCCCGAGCAAGGCACGCCCTGCAATGTCCGCGCAGGTGAGACCGTGGTGGTCCCCGCAGGGGCGAGCAATGCCTGGACCAGCCTGGAGAAGGTCCGGAAAGTGTTCTGCATTCTTTCCTGACATTCTTTCCTGGGTTCGGAAGACCGCAGGGGCTGCCCGGGCCGTAGCAGCTGCCGAAGGCTGCGTTCGGCCGCGAAGCGGTCGTAAAATCAGGCATTGAGGTATTCCAGACAAATCGTGCAAGCAGGATTTGCGACTGCTTCGCAGCCGAACGCAGCCTTCGGCAGCTGCTACGGGGGGGCAGCCACCCGGCCTCTGTTTCACACCGATCGAAGCAGGCTGCGCAATGGCACGGTGCTTTTGACCACCGGTGACTTGATCACGATGTAGCTGAAATACTTTTCGATCCCGATGTTCTTGTCGAGGATCGACTCCATCAGTTCCTGATAGTGCGCGATGCTGCTGGTGAGGAAACGCACCAGGTAGTCGTAACCACCGCTGATCAGGTGACACTCCAGCACTTCATCGATATTGCGAATGCTTGACTCGAACTTCACAAAGTCGGAGCGCTTGTGGTCCGAGAGCGTGACTTCGGTGAACACGGTGACCGAGTTGGCGAACTTGGCCAGGTTCACGTGGGCTTCATAGCCACTGATGTAACCGGCCGACTCCAGGCGTTTGACACGTTGCAGGCAAGGACTGGGCGAAAGCCCGACGGCTTCGGCGAGACTGACGTTGGTCATGCGCCCGTCTTTTTGCAACTGGACCAGGATATTGATATCGATACGATCGAGCTTCGTTGCAGCGTCCATTGTTCAGTCCTCGCAATGTCACATACTGGGTGGCTGTCGTCAGGCATGCAGGGCCTTTTGATGCGCATGAACCAGATCGGCCAGACTTGCATATTCGCAGCGTTTGCCGTCGAGTGCCTGGGCTGAGTGATTCCAGGGCTGGTGGTGGTCGCGGCGCAGGGTGCAAACCGGAAAGTCCACTCGCTCATTCCAGGGGTCGTCTGTTTCGGTACTTCGCACCGGGAGCAACTCGGATCGCTCCAGCCCCAGGCGGTGCAACGCTCTTTCCAGACTCGCATGCCAGTCATTGGCCCTGGGTTCGATGATCGCATCGAAGTCCACCGGCAAGCGACTGGTCAACGACTCGATATCCATGCCGTAGGGTGGTGCAATCAGTACCAGTCGATAAAACTTGCTCAAATACTGTAACGCCCCTGGCGCGTCTTCGAAAATAGGCCACTGACTGGAGGCGGTACTAAAGGCAACACTATCATCCCAACCGGGAACAATATGCAATTGATGGGCCAGACGCTGGTAGAGCTGGCCGTGAAACGCCGCGGGACTATTGCTGGTACCCGTAGCCGCCAGCTCGAGGGCGGTACGCCGATAGGCACTGAGTACTTGCTCGTCGCTGGCCAATGCCTGAGCCTGCACCGATAACGGACGCAAGCCTTCCAGAATGCCCCGTTCCCGATCCACCAGAGTGCCGAAGGAGAACCCCAACGCTTTGTACTGGGTGACTTTCATGATCAGCTCCTGGGTAACGCTTGTCGATCTCTGAGGGAATCAACCAGAAACCCGACGCAGCTGTGCTGGCCGGGCCTGGCGATAACCCTGCAGGTTGCACCCGGTCAGACGCTGGCGGCGGCCAGGGCCTTGTCGAGCATCTGCAAGGCTTCTGCCACCTGCGCCTGGGTGGTGATCAATGGCGCGAGGAAGCGCACCACGTTGCGGTAGACCCCACACTTGATGACCAGCAGGCCGGCATAACGCGCCTCGTCGATGATCTTCTGCGCGAGGGCGGTATCCGGGCTTTGCCGGCTGTCCGGGGCGACGATTTCAATGGCTTGCATAAAGCCCAGGCCGCGCACATCGCCGATGCACGAATAGCGTTTTTGCAGGGCCAGCAGTCCATCCCGAAGTTGCGTCGCCAGCTGCTCGCCCTGGGCCAGCAGGTCCTGCTCCTCGAACAGGTCCATGACCGCCAGGGCCGCGGCACAGGCCACAGCATTGCCACCGTAGGTCCCGCCCAGGCCGCCGGGCGTCGGTGCATCCATGATCTCGGCGCGCCCGACCACCGCCGACAACGGCATGCCGCCGGCCAGGCTCTTGGCCACGGTGACCAGGTCCGGCTGGATGTCGGCGTGCTGGAAACCGAACATCGTCCCGGTACGGCCGAAACCTGCCTGGATCTCGTCGAGGATCAACACGATGCCGTGCTCGGTGCAGCGCTGGCGCAGGGCTTGCAAAAAGGCTTTGGGGGCGGCGAGGAAACCGCCATCGCCCTGAACCGGTTCGATGATGATGGCCGCCACGCGATCTGGCGCAACGTCGGTGGCAAACAGCGCATCCAGTTCGGCCAGGGCGTCTTCGCTACTGACGCCTCGATAGGCGTTGGGGTAAGTCGTGTGATAGATCTCGGCGGGGAAGGGCCCGAAATTCTGCTTGTAGGGCTGGCTCATGCCGGTCAGGGTCACGCCGAGCAAGGTACGCCCATGAAAGCCTCCGCGGAAGGAAATGACTGCAGGACGATGGGTGTGGCCGCGAGCGATCTTGATGGCGTTTTCCACCGCCTCGGCGCCGGAAGTGAACAGCACGCTCTTATAATGCTCATCGCCGCCGACCAGTTTGTTCAGGCGCGCAGCAACCTGGATGTAAGCCTCATAGGCCACCACTTGAAAGCTGGCGTGGGAAATCTCACCGACTTGACGACGCACGGCTTCGACCACCCGCGGGTGATTGTGGCCGACGTTGAGTACGCCGATGCCGCCGACAAAATCCAGGTAGCGTTTGCCGTCGACGTCCCACAGCTCAGTGCCATCGGCGCGGGCGGCAACCACCGGGTGAGCGGTGGCGATGCCCCGTGGAATGTGTTGATCGCGCAAGGCTAAAAGGCGTTGGTTTTCAGTCAGTGCAGAATTCATCTTGTGCTCCGTAGGCTGAGGTGATCAGGCGATTGCCCGGGGTACCACGATGGTGTCTTCGGGGTGCAGGCGCATGAGCATGGGCGCACCGATGGGTGGCAGGTTCAGGTTGCCCTCGTGGTGGCTGGGCTGACGCAGGCTGACCGTCGGGCCACCGTCCAGATCGACGAAGACCTTGAGGCTTTCGCCCTGGAACACGATGTCCGCAACCCGCCCGCGCAGACGGTTCCATTCAGGGCCGGCAGTGTCATTGTCGAGCAGCAGCTTTTCCGATTGCAGGGCCAGGAACAGATCCCCCGATGGCGGAATCGGCCGGGTGGTACGCAGTGCTGTGTTCCCCAACGTCAGCCCGTTGTCGCTGCTGCGCTGCAGGGGAATCAGGGTGCTTTCGCCGATGAAGCTGGCGACGAAATCGTCGGACGGATGATCGTGCAGACGCCGCGGCGTATCGACCTGAACCAGTTGGCCGCCGCGCATGATCGCCACGCGGTCACTCATGGTCAGCGCTTCACGCTGGTCGTGGGTCACGTAAATCATGGTGGCCCCCAGGCGCTTGTGCAGTGCCCGCAGCTCGATCTGCATGGTTTCGCGCAGTTGTTTGTCGAGGGCGGAAAGCGGCTCATCCATCAGGATCAACTTCGGTTCGAAGACAATCGCCCGGGCCAGTGCCACCCGTTGCCGTTGGCCGCCGGAGAGCGCGGCGATCGAGCGATTTTCATAACCGGTCAGCTCGACAGTGGCCAACGCTTGCTTGACCTGATCATGGCTTTTGGTTGCGCTTTCGCCGCGAGCACGCAGCGGAAAGGCAACGTTCTCGCCGACCGTCATATGCGGGAACAACGCATAGTTCTGGAACACCACGCCGATTTCCCGCTTGTGCGGCGGCATGAGGGTGACATCGCGCTCACCGAACAAAATGTTGCCGGAGCTGACCCGGATAAACCCGCCCAGAATGCTCAGCAAGGTGGTTTTGCCTGAACCGGACGGACCGAGCACAGACATGAATTCTCCCGCTTCGACCTTGAGGCTGACGTTATCCAGCGCCTTGAGGCTACCGTAATGCTTGCAGACTTGATTGACGCTGACCGATTCGAAGCCTTCAGTGAAACTCATGAAGCGTCCTCCATTTGCAGAGCACGGGGGATTCCGGAGTGTCTGCTTGCCATCTGAACAAGGGCTGTTGCCCTGTTCGTGCCGTTTCAGGTCGCCGGACAAACAGGATCTGCTGCCCGACGACATCTCGATCCGCTGTCCGTCAGTCCAGGCCGCCGATGTGCCAGGCCTTGATCTCGAGGAACTCGTCCAGGCCGTATTTGGAACCTTCACGGCCAGTGCCCGACTGTTTCATGCCACCGAACGGCGCCACTTCCATGGAGATCACCCCGGTGTTGAGCCCGACCATGCCGAATTCCAGACGCTCGCCGACTCGCCAGGCGCGACGCATGTCCTGGGTGAAGTAATAGGCGGCCAGGCCAAATGGCGTGTTGTTGGCAATGGCCAACGCCTGGGCTTCGTCCTTGAAGCGAAACAACGGTGCGACCGGGCCGAAGGTTTCTTCATTGGCCAGCAGCATGTCCGGGGTCGCGTCGAGCAGCACGGTTGGCTGAACGAACAGGCCATTGCCTTGCGGGGCGCCGCCAACAGCGATCGAGGCGCCTTTTTCCAGGGCATCGCTGATGTGCAAGGCCACTTTGTCCACGGCCGCGCCGTTGATCAGCGGCCCGATGGTGACTCCCTCGGCCAGGCCGTCACCGACCTTCAAGGCGTTGACGGCCGCGCTCAGGCGTTCGGCGAACAGGTCATAGATCCCGTCCTGCACCAGAATGCGGTTGGCACAGACGCAGGTCTGGCCGGCGTTGCGGAATTTGCTCGACATCACCCCGGCAATCGCCAGGTCCAGGTCGGCATCATCGAAGACGATGAACGGCGCGTTGCCGCCCAGCTCCAGGCTCAGGCGCTTGATGGTGCTGGCGCACTGGCTCATCAGCAGTTGGCCGATGCGAGTCGAGCCGGTGAACGACAGTTTGCGCACCACCGGGTTGGCAGTCATTTCGCCACCGATGCCGGCCGGCATCCCGGTCAACACGTTGAACACGCCAGCCGGAATACCGGCACGTTCGGCCAGGACCGCCAGCGCCAGTGCCGATAGCGGGGTCATTTCCGAGGGCTTGATCAACACCGTGCAGCCAGCGGCCAAGGCCGGGGCGCACTTGCGAGTGATCATCGCATTGGGGAAGTTCCACGGAGTGATCGCCGCGACCACCCCGACCGGTTGTTTGATCACCAGGATGCGCCGGTCGGCGGTCGGCGATGGAATGGTGTCGCCATAGATACGCCGGGCTTCTTCGGCGAACCATTTGACGAAACTCGCACCGTAGGCGATTTCCCCGCGGGACTCGCTCAGCGGCTTGCCCTGTTCGGCGGTCATGATCAATGCCAGGTCTTCCTGGTTGTCCATGATCAGGCGGTGCCAGGCTTCCAGCAGGCGGGCGCGCTCGGCTGCGGGAACTTCGCGCCAGGTGCTGAAGCGGCTGTCGGCGGCGGCAATGGCACGCCGTGTTTCCACTGCTTGCAAGGCGGGTACGCGGGCGATTTCGCTGCCGTCGGCCGGGTTGGTCACGGCGATCGTTGCGCCGTCGTCGGCTTCGATCCATTCACCGTTGACGTAGGCGCGCTCGACCAGGAGCGAGGGGTCACGCAGTTTAGCTTTGAACATAATGAGTGCCTTTAAAGGTCCGAACCATGGGACCGATTGTAAAAAGGACTGGCCAGCGGCCGATGCCGAGATAGCCGCTCGAACGGATAGTTGATGCTGAATTGCAGCCCTTGGCGGCAGGCTGTGCCGACACCGTGGCAGCCCCGGTGCCGGCGTCAGTCACTGCGGCTTGTTGCGACCGGCGATCACCACCAGCAGCAACGAAGCGAGGATCAGTATCGAACTGATCGCCGCGATGGTCGGATCGATCTCGTCGCGCAGCGCGGTGAACATGCGTTTGGTCAGGGTCTGGTTGTCACCACCGGAAATGAACAGCGCCACCACGGTTTCATCCAGCGAGGTGATGAAAGCGAACAGCGTGGCCGACACCAGGCTCGGCTTGATTTGCGGCAGGGTGACGGCCATGAAGGCACGGAAGCGGTTCATGCCCAGACTGCGCGCGACCATTTCCTGGGACATGTCGAAGTTGCGCAGCCCGGCCAGCAACGCGATGATCACGTAGGGCAGGGCGAGCATGATGTGCGCCAGAATCAGCCCGGTCAGGGTGCTGATCAGCCCGATCCGCGCATAGACGAAGAACACCCCGGCGGCGATCAGAATGATCGGCACCATCATCGGCAGCAGCAGCACGATTTGCAGGGTGCGCACGATACGCAGGCTGGAGCTGTTGATCGCGTAGGCGGCGGCCATCCCGATTGGCAGGCTGACCACGGTGGTCACCAGCGCAGTGATCAGGCTGACCTTGGAGGCGGCCATCCACTCGAGGCTGTTGAAAAACGCTTCATACCAGCGAAACGACCATTCCTTGGGCGGAAACTGCAGGAAGCGCGCCTCGGAGAACGACATCGGCACCACGATCAGTACCGGCAGAATCAGATACAGCAGGATTGCCGCGACCAGGACGGTGAACAGCACCTGGGACAGGCGAATATGGCGCAGGTTGGCAAGCATTTTCATTTAGCGCGCTCCCAGAATGCGTTCGATCGGAATGAAGCGATTGATCCCCCAGAAAATCAGGAACACCACAAACAGCAACACCAGACCCACGGCGCTGGCAGCACCCCAGGCGTGATACAACTCAACGTTGCGCTGTACCAGCATCGAGACCAGGATCGTCCGCCCGCCACCCAGCAGTTCCGGGGTGATAAAGAAGCCCAGGCAGATCACGAACACCAGAATCGAACCGGCCATTACACCGGGAGCGGCCATCGGCAGGAACACTCGGCGGAAGGTATAGAACGGCTTGGCGCCGAGGCTTTCGGAGGCCTGCATCAGGTCCTGGGGAATCTTGCGCATCACCGAATACAGCGGCAGCACCATGAACGGCAGCATCACGTGCAAGGTGCCGATCACGGTACCGGTGGTGTTGTGCATCAGGTTCAGCGGCTGGTCGATGATCCCCAGGTCGATCAACGTCTGGTTGACCAGGCCCCGGCGTTGCAGCAGCACCAGCCAGGCGTAGGAGCGCACCAGTACGCTGGTCCAGAACGGAATGATCACGCAGATCAGCACCAGGTTGGCCCAGAAACCCTGCAACCGTGAAGCGGCGTAGGCGATGGGAAAGCCAAGGAAGATCGAGAGAACGGTCACCATGAAGCTGATCTTGAAGGTCAGGGCGAAGGTGTCCCAGTAGATGCGCTCCTGGAAAATCCGCACATAGTTGACCAGGGAAAACCCTTCTTCGGTCTGTACCGACTGAAACGCCAGCCAGCACATCGGCAGGATCAACAACACCACCACCATCACCAGGGCTGGCGTCAGCAGCAACAACATGGAGCGGTTTTCCTTGCGTTCTTCACGGGCCAGGGCTTGCGCAGTGATCGCCGATGGCTGGCGCGGGCCGTTGCTGGAGTCAGGCATGGATTTGGCTGATTTGGCTAAGTAGGTATTGGACATGTTGGCCTCCCATCACTTGTTCATGAGGTCGGCATAAGCCGCAATTGCTCTGGCGCTCAGTGATACCGGACTCGCGATAGAAAACAGACAGTGCTGGATTGTTGTCATGTGGAGGACTCCCGAGTGGGGCAGATGCTAAAGGCGAGCTGGGCGTGCTTTTTGTTGTAAGGACCATGCAGCCTCTAATGTACCGGCAGGTCGGCAAATGAAGCAGGCACAAATGCGCGGTGCCAGAGTGCTTTATTGCGAAATAGGGGAGGTAGACGGCATGTCCTGCGTCGGGGGTTTTTTCAGGGTTCACGGGGGGCTGCAGGCATCTCCGACTGTAGGAGCTGCCGCAGGCTGCGATCTTTTGATCTTGCTCTTTGGCATTCCCGAAACCGCCAAAAGATCGCAGGCTGCGCCAGCTCCTACAGGGTCATGTAAAACCCGGGTATCGTAGGAGCTGCCGCAGGCTGCGATCTTTTGATCCTGCTCTTATTGCTTCTGAACAAATGACAACCAGCGTTCTTCTGCTTTCACGCCCTCCTCGGAGGCCCACCATTTGGACGACAGCAACGCCTGACGGGCGATGTTTTCCGGCGAGGACGGCAGTTTTGCCGCGAGCCCGTCGGGAATGGTCCCGGTCTTGAAGGCTTCAGGGTTCAGCGGACCGTAATCGATGAGCAAGGGCAGGGCGGCTTGCAGCTTGGCGTCGATGGCTTCGTTGACGAACTTCATCGCGGCGACCTTGTGTGGGGTGCCTTTAAGCACACACAGCGAGTTGGTTTCCAGCACCCCCTGGTTGTAGTCGAAGGCTACCGGAGCACCTGCGGCCTGTACGGCAGTCATCCGGCCGTTCCAGGCCTGGATCATGTCCACTTCACCGTCACTGATCAGCTGTGCCGACTGGCCGCCGGAGGTCCACCAGGTCGAGATGTCGGGCTTGATCTGTTCAAGTTTCTTGAAAGCCCGGTCGACGTCCAGCGGATAGAGTTTATCCGGGGCCACGCCATCGGCCATCAAGGCAATTTCCAGGGTCGGGCGCGGCAAGTTGCGCAGCGAACGTTGGCCGGGGAATTTATCGGTATCCCAGAAATCCGCCCAGGTTTTAGGCACTTTCTTGCCCTTGAACGCATCGGTCCGATAGGCCAGTACCGTGGAGTAGCTGATGTAGCCGACACTGTAGTCGTCCTTGAGCTCAGGGGGCAATTGGGCAGCATTGGGGATCAGTGCCAGATCGAGTTTCTCGAACAGACCTTCCTGCTCGCCGCGAAGGCAATCGCCGGTTGGCAAATCAACCACATCCCAGCTGACCTTGCCGCTTTGAACCTGGGTCTTGATGATCGGGTACGCTTTCGGGGAACTGTCCTGCTTCAGGGTCAAACCGAGCTTTTTCGCGGCCGGCTCGAGAATCGCTTTGCTTTGCGCTTCCTGGTAGGCGCCGCCCTGGGAGACAAAGGTAATATCTTCAGCCAACGCAGCGCCTGCACTAACCGTCAGTAACGCGAAGCCGGCAACTTGAAGAGCGCGAATCTGGGATGCTGTCATGGGTATGACTCCTGGTGGTTGGCAGATTATTGAGGCGAGCTGGCTGTTTTTTCTGGGTCGCGCTGCAGGAGCATGGAGTTCTAATGTAGCGGGATACCCGCGAACGAAGGGCGCACAAATCCGCGAGGGCAAAGTGCTTTATTTCGAAATCGAAGCGCTAAACGGCATCTCCTGCGCCTGACGGGCGCAGACTGTCTGCGTAACCCCTTGAGGGCATAGGTATCTACAAAACTTTGAAATACTGCGTAGCAGCTGCCGAGCCCGCGAGGCTGCGTTCGGCCGCGAAGCGGTCGTAAAATCAGGCAACGGGTTCTTTCAGGTAAACCGCGTATGCAGGATTTGCGAGGACTGCGTCCTCGAACGCAGCCTCGCAGGCTCGGCAGCTGCTACGAGTACGAGGCTAGATCAAAAAATAGGCATAAGGATCAGAGATATTTATCGGTGACGGCGCCTTCCGAAGCGCTGGATACGGTCTTGGCATATTTGGCCAGCACACCACGCTTGTACTTGGATTCCGGGCGTACCCAGCGGGTTTTGCGCTCGGCCAGTTCGGCGTCGCAGACATCGACCGTGATCTGTCGGGTTTCGGCGTCGATGGTGATGGTGTCGCCGTTTTCAATCAGCGCGATGGGGCCGCCCTCAAAGGCTTCGGGCGTGATATGCCCCACCACAAACCCGTGCGAGCCACCGGAGAAGCGGCCGTCGGTGATGAGTGCGACTTCCTTGCCCAGTCCCTTGCCCATGACGGCAGACGTGGGCGAGAGCATTTCGCGCATGCCGGGGCCGCCCTTGGGGCCTTCGTAGCGGATCACGATGACGTCGCCGGCCTGGACTTCGCCGTTGAGAATACCGGCCAGCGCACCTTCCTCACCGTGGTAGACCCGGGCCTTGCCTTCAAAGCGCAGGCCTTCCTTGCCGGTGATCTTGGCCACGGCGCCAGTGGGCGAGAGATTGCCGCGCAGCACCACCAGGTGGGAGTCCTTCTTGATAGGCTGGTCGAAGGGCAGGATCACGTCCTGGCCCGCGGGGTAGTCGGGTACGTTCTCCAGGTTTTCGGCCAGGGTCTTGCCGGTGACCGTGAGTACATCGCCGTGCAGCATGCCCGCATCGAGCATGCGCTTCATCAGCGGCTGGATGCCGCCGATGGCGACCAGCTCGCTCATCATGTATTTGCCGCTGGGGCGCAGGTCGGCCACCACCGGGGAGTCCTTGCCCAGCTCCACGAAGTCATCCAGGGTCAGCTCGACATCGACGGCATGGGCCATGGCCAACAGATGCAGCACGGCATTGGTGGAGCCGGCGAGGGCGATCACCACCCGAATGGCGTTTTCAAAGGCCTTGCGGGTCATGATGTCGCGGGGTTTGATGTCTCGCTTGAGCAGCTCCATAACCTGCTGACCGGCACGGAAACTGTCCGAGGCCTTGTCGCTGCTGATCGCATCCTGGGAGCTGGACCCAGGCAGGCTCATGCCCAACGCCTCGATGGCGGAGGCCATGGTATTGGCCGTGTACATGCCGCCGCAGGAGCCGGGACCGGGAATCGCCACTTCCTCGATCTGCTTGACCTGGATCTCGTTGATATCACCCCGCGCGTGTTGGCCCACGGCCTCGAACACCGAAATGATGTCGGTGTGGCCGGCGCCCGGCTGGATGGTGCCGCCATACACGAAGATCGAGGGACGATTCAGGCGGGCCATCCCGATCAGGCATCCCGGCATGTTCTTGTCACAGCCGCCCACCGCCACGAGACCGTCAAAGCCTTCGCAACCGGCAACCACCTCGATGGAGTCGGCAATCACTTCCCGCGACACCAGCGAATACTTCATGCCTTCGGTGCCGTTGGCGATGCCGTCGGAAATGGTGATGGTGTTGAAAATGACGCCCTTGGCCCCGGCGGCGTTCGCGCCTTTTTCGGCTTCGACCGCCAGCTTGTCGATATGCATATTGCATGGTGTGACCATCGCCCAGGTGGAGGCGATGCCGATCTGCGGCTTTTTGAAGTCCTCATCGGTGAAGCCCACGGCGCGCAGCATGGCGCGGCCGGGCGTGCGCTCCACGCCGTCGACCACTTGAGAGGAATATTTACGCAGATGGTCATTGTCGCTCATGACTGTTCCTCGCTTCAGGAGGGGCGTGGCAAACCTGTAGGAGCGAGCTTGCTCGCGATGGACGTTAACGATAACGCGTGTTTTCTGAATAAACGCGCCGCCCTTGAGTCCATCGCGAGCAAGCTCGCTCCTACAGGGATGCAGCGTTCGCTTAACTATGGTCGCTGCTAGCGGGATTACCAACCCGAAGAGACAAAGGGTTCTCCCGGGCTTTTTATTGAACAAACCAGGAAATCGGATGATGGGGTGCCTGGCTACATTCTTGGCCTCGGCTGGATTTGAGGTTCGATCTGCTGCCGAGGCACAATCACGCGACTATTGTGACTGGCTTCCGGTGACTGGCTTTGCGGAGTGTTTGCTGAGCTGTCACTTTTCCCATAGTCATGGCAGGACGATCCGCTGACCGCTATGGCAATGGCAACCATGACAAAGGGCATTGAGGGCTTGATCATCGGCGCTCTCCAATACGGTGCGGGCAAATGATTTTAATGCCTGGTCCGAGAAAGGGCATGTGCCTTTTGTCGTTCATGAACAGCCAGAAGTCATCCGATTGACCGCATACGGCCAGTGATGGCGTCGCGGCGGATGGGATGGCTCCCGGTTCGTCGGAATAGTTCATCTTTCCCTTGCATGTGAGAGATCGCCTGCTTAAATCAGAGACCTCGGGTCGATAAGTGACTTGGCGGTCACAACGAGCGTCCGGGAGTCCTCGCGCTTCTGTGCTGCCGGGTTCAATCGGGCGCAAGCCTCTGCCTTGGCGCAGAGCATTACCGATTAATGTTTGCAACTTATTGAAATAAAACAAGTTATTTGTCTGGTGCTGACGTTTGGGGCCGGGCGTTCTGCAATCAACTGAATGGTCCTGCGAACAGCCGCTCACGCTGTTTTGCGAACCACACTTGTGCCGGAAGGATAACGACATGAAGCCAGAGACTGCCATCGTCGAGATTTTCAACAAGTACAAGGTTTATACCGAACACTATGTGAATAACGCCGCTGACAAGACCATAATTCTGGTCAATGGCTCGCTGGCAACCACCGCATCCTTCGCCCAATCGGTGCGTTACCTGCAGCCGCGGTTCAATGTGGTTCTCTACGACCAGCCCTACGCCGGCCAGTCGCGCCCCCACAACCGATACCGCCAGCCGATCCGCAAGGAGGACGAAGCAGAGATACTGCTGGAGTTGGTCGAACACTTTCGCGCCGACCATGTGCTGTCATTTTCCTGGGGCGGGGCGGCTACCTTGCTGGCACTCGCTCAGCGGCCGCGACGAATCGAGAAGGCAGTGATCAGTTCATTCGCGGCGCGGATCAGTAAGCCGATGCGCGACTACCTGGAGAGCGGCCTGGGTCTTCTGGAGGCCTGCGACCGCTGCAACGTTGGACACTTGGTCAACAGCACCATCGGCAAGCACCTGCCGTCGCTGTTCAAGCGCTTCAACTACCGCCATATCAGCAGCCTGGCCGAGCACGAATTCAGGCAGATGCATTTCCATATCAATGAGGTGCTGACCCAGGACACCAAATGCTACGTCGACTGCGTCGATGCCATCGAGGTTCCGCTGCTGTTCGTCAACGGCGAATGGGACGAGTACACCTCGGCGCAAGACGCCCGCCTGTTCGCCGGCCATGTCCGTCAGTGCCAATTCAGCACAATCAAGAACACCGGGCACTTCCTCGATATGGAACACAAGACGGCCTGGCAGGACACCCAGCAGGCCTTACTGGGCTTTCTGCAGCCAGCCACCAGCCTGGTCAAACCCAAGTGCACGCCGACGCTGGGCAACCGGCACCGTTACGCAGCCAGTGAACGTATTTTCACTCACAGTGCGGCGCGTAGCCACGTACTCCGCTAGAGAGGAGAGCACCAAGACAATGGTTGATCGTGTCGAAGAGCAGTTCGACATCAAGCCGGGACGCCTCATCTTTGTCACGAAATGAAAAGCCATTGTCGTCTGATGAGAAGCGATCAGTCAGCCTGCGGCCTACAGTCCAATCAGCGCAATTCACGCCAAAATCGCAGATTGGAGAAAAACAGGCATGGCCAAAGCCGTACGCTTCTACGAAACCGGTGGTCCCGAAGTCCTTCGCTATGAAGACGTCGAGGTTGGCGAACCCGGCCCGGGTCAGGTTCGTCTTCGTCATGTGGCTGTCGGCCTGAACTATGCCGACACCTACTTTCGCAATGGCACCTACCCGATCCCGCTGGCCAACGGCATGGGGGTCGAAGCATCCGGTGTGGTGCAGGCCGTTGGCGAGGGTGTGACCCATGTGGAGGTTGGCGATCGCGTCACCTACACCGGTTTTCTCAACACCCTGGGTGCCTACAGCACCGAGCGTTTGATCCAGGCCGCGCCGCTGATCAAACTGCCGGAAACCATCAGCTTCGAGACCGCCGCGGCCATGACCATGCGCGGCCTGACTTCATCGTACCTGATGCGCCGCATTTACAATTTCAAGGTTGGCGACAGCATTCTGCTGCACGCCGCCGCAGGTGGCGTCGGCCTGATCGTCTCGCAGTGGGCCAAGCTGCTCGGCTTGACGGTAATCGGCACTGTGTCCACCGAGGCCAAGGGCGAAATCGCCCGGGCCCATGGGTGCGACCACGTCATCAACTACAGCCACGAAGACGTTGCCAAGCGCGTTCGCGAGCTGACTGACGGCGTCGGCGTCAACGTGGTGTTCGACAGCGTCGGCAAGAATACCTTCATGGGCTCTCTGGATTCGCTCAAGCGCCGAGGCCTGATGGTTTGCGTGGGTACTGCTTCTGGTCCGATCCCGGCCTTCGACCCGGTGCTGCTGGCGATGAAGGGCTCGCTGTTCCTGACCCGCCCGGCGTTGGCCGATTACATCGCCGACCCGGCGGAGAAGGCCGCCCTGGCGGGTGAGTTGTTCGATCACGTCGGTAGCGGTCGAATCAAGATCGAGATCAACCAGCACTACGCATTGCAGGATGCCGTGCAGGCCCATCGTGACCTGGAATCACGCAAAACCACTGGCTCGTCGATTTTCGTCATTTAAGGGAGCCACCTGCCATGAAAGTCGAACAATTGACCTGCAACATCGGCGCGGAAATAGTCGGCGTCAACCTCGCCGACGCTCTCCATGATGACGGTCTTTTTGCCGAGATTCGTGCCCAGTTGCTCAAGCACCGGGTGGTGTTCTTGCGTGACCAGGACATCAGCCGCGCCGAGCACGTCGCCTTCGCCCGCCGCTTCGGCGAGTTGGAGGATCATCCGGTGGCGGGTAGTGACCCGGATCATCCGGGCCTGGTACGCATCTACAAGAACCCGGACCAGCCGATGGACCGCTACGAGAACGCCTGGCACACCGACGCCACCTGGCGTGAGGCCCCGCCGATGGGGTGTGTGCTGCGTTGCGTGGAGTGCCCGCCGGTGGGGGGCGACACTATGTGGGCAAACATGGTGGTGGCCTACGAGCGTCTACCCGATGACGTGAAGGCGAAGATCGCCGACCTGCGCGCGCGCCACAGCATCGAGGCGAGCTTCGGCGCGGCCATGCCGATCGACAAGCGCCTGGCGCTCAAGGCCCAGTATCCGGACGCCGAGCACCCGGTGGTGCGCACCCACCCGGAAACCGGCGAAAAGGTGCTGTTCGTCAATGCCTTCACCACCCACTTGAGTAACTACCATACCCCCGAGCGGGTGCGCTACGGCCAGGATGCCAACCCTGGCGCGGCCGACCTGCTGCGCTACCTGATCAGCCAGGCGTACATCCCCGAGTATCAGGTGCGCTGGCGTTGGAAACCGAACAGCATCGCCATCTGGGACAACCGCAGTACCCAGCACTACGCCGTAATGGACTACCCACCTTGCCATCGCAAGATGGAACGCGCCGGCATCATGGGTGACAAGACTTACTGATCAACCGCTTCTGCACTCGCATACGCGCCTGCCCGGCACAGCCCGGGGGGAGCGGGCAACCATAATAATAGGAGTAGCTCATGCAATTCTTCGACGATTCCCTGCACCCTGAAAACATGGAAAAGGTGGTAATCACCGTCGCCCCGTACGGCCCTGAATGGATGCCGGAAGACTTCCCCGAAGACATTCCGCTGACCATGGACGAGCAGGTGCAGAAAGCTGTCGATTGCTACGAGGCCGGTGCCACCGTATTGCACCTGCATGTGCGCGAACTGGACGGCAAGGGCTCCAAGCGCCTGTCGAAGTTCAACGAACTGATCGCCGGCGTACGTGAAGCCGTGCCGGATATGATCATCCAGGTCGGCGGCTCGATTTCCTTCGCCCCCGAAAGCGATGGCGAAGCCGCCAAATGGTTGTCCGACGATACTCGCCACATGCTGGCTGAGCTCACGCCAAAGCCGGACCAGGTCACCGTGGCCATCAACACCACCCAGATGAACATCATGGAGCTGCTCTATCCGGAGTATCTGGAAGGCACTTCCCTGGCTAACCCGGCCTATCAGGCCGCCTACAGCGAGATGACCGTGCCGGCCGGCCCGGCCTGGGTCGAGGAACATCTGCGGCGCCTGATGGCGGCCGGCGTCCAGCCGCATTTTCAACTGACCGGCATGCATGCGATGGAGACCCTCGAGCGCCTGGTGCGCAAGGGCGTCTATAGGGGACCGCTGAACCTGACCTGGATCGGCATCGGCGGTGGTTTCGATGGACCTAATCCGTTCAACTTCTTCAACTTCGTCCACCGCGCGCCGGACGGCTGCACCCTGACCGCCGAGTCGCTGTTGAAGAACGTACTGCCGTTCAACGTCATGGCGCTGGCCATGGGACTGCACCCGCGCGTGGGCATCGAAGACACGATCATCGATCAGAAGGGCAAGCGCTTCAGCTCGGTGCAGCAGATCGAGCAGACCGTGCGCGTCGCTCATGAGCTGGGCCGCGAAATCGCCACCGGCCAGCAAGCGCGCGAAATCTATCGCATCGGTGTGCAGTATCAAAGCATCGAAGAAACCCTGCTGGCCAACGGCATGGCGCCAAACCGCAAGGCTGGCCAGAAAGGTGTGCCGCAACGCGGCTGACCGGCAGCGGGGCGGGAGGCCGACGGCTTCTCGCCCGCTGCATTGGAACAAGGTCGAAATTCCCTACAACAATAATAAGTAGCAGCAAAACTCCGAGGAGGCAGCATGGCCTTTCACCCCAGCGCAGCAGACGATGATGAGCCAGGCTCGGTCGGTGTTGCGCGTAAATACGCCTGGATTGTCTTCGCGCTGACGTTCGGCCTGTTGATTTCCGACTACATGTCGCGGCAAGTGCTTAACGCCGTATTCCCGATGCTCAAGAGCGAGTGGGCGTTGAGTGACGGCCAACTCGGCCTGCTCAGCGGCATCGTCGCCTTGATGGTTGGCCTCTTGACGTTTCCCCTGTCGCTGATGGCTGATCGCTTTGGGCGGGTCAAGAGCCTGGCGTTGATGGCGCTGCTGTGGAGCCTGGCCACTCTGGGCTGCGCGCTGGCGCAGGATTACCAGCAAATGTTTATTGCCCGCTTCATGGTCGGCGTCGGCGAAGCCGCCTACGGCAGCGTCGGCATCGCGGTGGTGATCTCGGTTTTCCCCAAGCATATGCGCGCCACGCTCTCCAGTGCCTTTATGGCGGGAGGCATGTTCGGTTCGGTATTGGGCATGGCCCTGGGTGGAGTGATCGCCGCCAAGCTGGGCTGGCGTTGGTCGTTCGCCGGCATGGCGTTGTTCGGCCTGCTGCTGGCGGGGCTTTACCCGATCATCGTCAAGGAAGCGCGAATCGCCCCACAGCGCGCCGCCATGGCCGCGAACAAGGCCGTTGCAGCGGTCAAGCGTCCGTTACGCACGCTGTTTTCCAGTCGTTCGGTGATCGGCGCCTATGTCGGTAGCGGCTTGCAGCTGTTCGTCGGCGGCACCGTGATCGTGTGGATGCCGAGCTACCTCAACCGTTACTACGAAATGGGTACAGACAAGGCCGGTGCTGTAGCGGCGATCATCGTGCTGTGCAGCGGTGCCGGGATGATTCTCTGTGGCATGCTCAGCGACCGTCTGTGTCGCCAATCGCCGGAACGCAAGGTCGCCCTGGCCATCGCCTACTGCCTGGGCAGCTGCCTGCTGCTGACGCTGGCTTTTGCCCTGCCGGCGGGGTCCGCCCAACTGGCGTTGATCTGCCTGGGCATGCTGTTTGCCGCCGGCACCACCGGGCCTGCCGGGGCGATGGTTGCCAACTTGACCCACTACTCAGTCCACGGCACCGCCTTCGCCACGCTGACCCTGGCCAACAACATGCTGGGGCTGGCTCCGGGGCCGTTCATCACCGGCAAGGTATCCGATTTCATCGGCCTGCATGCCGCCTTCCAGTTGGTACCCCTGGTCAGCATCGCGGCGGCGGCGGTGTTCTTCTATGCCAAGTGCCACTACCACAACGATATTGCGCGGCTTAAGGGCGATAGCATCAATGACAGAGCCAACAAAGCGGTATACGAGGTGAAATCGTGAGTCGTCGTTTGCATATCGATGTGTTCTTCGACTTCATCTGCCCCTGGTGCCTGATCGGTAAGCGTCAACTGGAGCGCGCGCTGGCCCGGTTGCGCAGCCAACAGCCGGATGTCGAGATCACGCTGGCATGGCAAGGGGTCCAGCTGCTGCCACAGCTGCCGGCACAGGGTGAACCCTTCGCCGAGTTCTATCTGAAGCGCCTGGGCAGTGCCGAAACCGTGCGCATGCGCCAGGCGCAGGTACAGCAGGCCGCGGCGGCAGTCGGGCTGTCCATCGACCTGAGCGGCATCGGCAAGATGCCCAATACCGCCGACGCCCATCGCCTGCTGGAGCACGCCAACTCGCTCGGCAACACGGCGCAGCGTGAGGTCCTGCTCGAGCGGCTGTTTGCCGCCTACTTCCATTACGGTGAGGATCTGGGGTGCCGGGACACCTTGATGGCCATCGCCGCGTCGTGCGGTTTCGACTGCACCGCCGTGGCCGACTGCCTGCAGGGCGATGCCAGCCCCTTCGTCGGCAACACAAGAGCTGCCAGCAGCGTGCCCTGTTTTCACTTCGACCATCGCCTCGCGATAGCCGGGGCACAGCCTGCCGAGGTGTTGTTTGGCGCCATGTGCGAAGTTCTGCTGCATAGCGAGCCCGAGGGGCAGCCGTCATGAGTCTGCGTATACCGGTGCCTGCCGGCAAACTCCCGCAGGTCGGAGGCCGCGCGCTGTTCGAAGTCGATGGCAGAAGCCTGGCGTTGTTCAACGTCGAAGGGGGGCTCTATGCCATTGACGACAGCTGCCCGCACCAGGGTGCCTCGCTGTGTGGCGGGCGCCTTGATGGGCGGGTGATTCAATGCTGTGCCCATGGCCTGCGCTTCGATCTGCGCAGCGGCTACCTGCTCAACTCCACCAAACTCAAGGTCGCCAACTACCCGGTCGAGGTAGTCGACGGCCAGGCATTCATCGTTATCGTCCCCGAGGAGTCTGCGCCATGAGCGCCATTGCTCTCACCAGCATCCACAGCCGAACGCGCGAACTGGCGCCGGGTTTTATCGTCAGCCTGATCGTTGCGGCGGCGGCGACCTTCCTCTCCGAGCACTACGGTGCGCCGGTCATGTTGTTTGCCTTGCTGCTCGGCATGGCGCTGAATTTTCTCTCCGGCGAGGGCCCGTGCAAGGCCGGCATCGAGTTCACGGCGCGCACCGTGCTGCGCATCGGCGTAGCCCTGTTGGGCATGCGGATCACACTCGAACAGATCGCCGCGCTGGGCTGGAAACCTTTTGCCCTGGTGGTGATCCTGGTGGTGGTGACGATTGGTCTCTCGGTGGTGGCGGCCAAGGCTCTGGGCTTCCAGCGCCTGTTCGGCATGCTCACCGGTGGGGCTACCGCGATTTGTGGTGCCTCGGCGGCGCTGGCCCTGGCTGCGGCGTTGCCCAACCACCCGCAGAAAGAGCGCGCCACACTGTTCACCGTGATCGGTGTATCGGCGCTTTCCACTGCGTCGATGATCCTTTACCCGATGATTGCCAATGGGTTGTCGTTGTCGCCACAAGTCGCCGGGGTGTTCCTCGGCGCCACCATCCACGATGTCGCCCAGGTGGTCGGCGCCGGCTACAGCATGTCCACCGAGACCGGCGATACGGCCACGGTGCTCAAGTTGATGCGTGTCGCCATGCTTCTACCGGTGATCCTCTGCGCCGCCATGATCACGCGTATGCAGGGCGCCGACCCGACGGCCAAACGGCCGCCGCTGCTGCCCTGGTTCGCCGTTGGTTTCCTGATTCTCGCCTGCATCAACAGCACTGGCTGGGTTGCCCCGGTGGTGCAGGACTCCGTCAACGAGCTGTCGCGCTGGAGCCTGGTGGTGTCCATCAGTGCCTTGGGGATGAAGACTCAGCTCAAGGAGCTCGCCGCGGTCGGCATCAAGCCGATCCTGCTGATGGTGGGGGAAACGGTGTTCCTCGCGGTCCTTGTGCTGCTGTTGCTGCACTGGGGGCTGTAAACCCTGCTACGGATTGCACCAACTTGCGCCCGCACTGCGTTTTACTCCATGGCGCAGTGGGGCACTCGACCGGAGCCACAGGCACCGGTTCCTTTGCGGCGACTGTGACGGCAGTCGCCGTTTTTTTCTTTGATATTCCCGGTCTCCCTATGCGCACGGCGTGCCGCCCGCTTCAGGGCTTTGTGCGGTCGGGGAGGCTGCCTGTTGCAGTCGGCGCTTTGACGGGTTGTTTTTTTTGCGCGCTGCGCCAGGACGCCGGCGGCATTCCAAACTGCGTGATGAACCAGCGTGTAAAGGAACTCGCCATGGAATATCCCAGCATGTCGGCAACCTGGCTCAGCGAATAGCTCGGGTTCTCCAGGTAGCGCAACACCAGATCGCGACGCACGTCGTTGATCAGGTCATTGAAGGTGCAGTCGTCTTCTTTCAGGCGGCGCTGCAGGGTGCGCACGTTCATGCCCTGGGTCTGGGCGATCTGCTCGATGGTGGCGCGTCCCATGGGCAGCAGCAAGTAGATAGCCTTGCGTACCTCGAACAGGGTCGAAGGTCCTTCATCGCGTTGCAGCGAATCGAGATAACGTTGGGCGTAGCGTGCCATGCCCGGATCGGCATGGGGATTGGCCATGTCAAGGTTGGCGTCAGGACAGACAATGCCATTGAACTCGCTGCCGAACTCCAGATTGCACCCAAACAGCCGGCGATGCAGTTGCAGGTTATCGGGGGGCTGGTGGGTGAAGTTGACGCTGTAGGGGTGCCAGTGCGTTCCGAGCAGTGCGGCGCACAGGCGGAACATCACACCGATTGCAAGTTCATTGGCCTGTCGGCAGGGCATCGGCGAGCCGGGGATCACCTCCTCGCGGATGATCACCATTCTGCCCGCTTCTTCGACGAAGATCGCCAACGAGTCGTTCATCAGATGACGGTAATGCACCAGCACCTGTAACGCATCACGCAGCGTTCGTTGATGGGTGAGCAGCAGGCTGACAACACCAAAATCGGAGAGCTGGCGTGACTCGGCCATGCTCAAGCCAAAGTACTGGCAACCGCTGGCATTGGCCGAGTTTTCCAGCAGGCGCACCGCAGCATCGATGGGAATACGGTGCTCGGGGGTTTGCAACAGGGCTTTGCTCAAGCCGACATCGGCCAGCAGGACCTGTGGGTTCAACCCCAGGTGCTGCGCCACCTCCAGGTAGTTGGTCAACACGGCGGCGCGTACGAGCTTAGTCATGTAGGAGCTTTTTCTTGTAGTGGTTGCGACCGAAATTAACGTGACTGGCTATATCCAGCAAGTCATGAAATGAAAAGTTTTGGACCTGAGCTGCGCGTTGACTCCCGTACTTTTTTGCGCCCTAAGGAAAAATCGGCGCAACGGGAAATTTGTCATCAAAAGAAAAGTGGCTGACGTCAAATGAGAAGCGCAGAGGAGGGGGGCTCTTTAATGTCGGTACTACAAAAAGATTCTGGCGAAACAGCCAGTCGAGCCATCGAGAAGACGAAGGTGTTCAAGTGGACAAACTGCAAACTACCGCAACCGTTCTGATCGTACCGGGCCTGCGCGACCATGTTGCCGAGCATTGGCAAACCCTGCTTGAGGCCAGGTTGAGCAAGGTACGCAGCGTGCCACCAGTTGAAACCGACAAGCTCGACTGCGCCGCTCGCGTGCGTGCCATCCAGCACGAACTTGCGCAGATCGACGGGCCGGTGATTCTCGTCGCTCACAGCGCCGGTGTACTGATGGTCGCGCACTGGGCTGCCCGGCACAGCGGCCCAATCAAGGGCGCTCTGCTGGCCGCGCCGCCTGACCTCGATGCTACCTGGCCGCAGGGCTATCCAGCCCCGCAAACCCTTCGAGCCAATGGCTGGGCCCCTCTGCCCACCGGCGCGCTGCCTTTTCGCAGCCTCGTGGCGGGCAGCACCAACGATCACCTGGCCAGCCTGGAGGCAGTCACCCGCATGGCCCACGACTGGGACAGCGAACTGGTCAACCTCGGCGAAGTCGGCCACCTCAACCCGGCTTCGGGCTTTGGCCACTGGCCGCAGGCCGAAGCACTCATTCTGGAACTGGATCGCTAGTCAGGCACCTGGCCGGTCGCAACGCGTTCGGTAATTTCTCTAACGCGTGAAAAAACGCAGTCCCTTTCACCAGGGCTTGCGCAAGGGAAGCTGCGCTTAAAAACAAGTACAACATGGCGGAGACAACGCAATGCATAACAATAAGAGTCATAGCCACAACCCCTCACATCGCAGCCTGCTAGCCCTGGCTATCCTTGCTGCTTGCGTGCCGGCTGCCCATGGGTTTGAACTCGACACCGGCAATCCCGACTGGGCCGTGCGCTTTGACAACACCGTCAAGTACAACTACGGCGTGCGCACCGAAAGCGCCGACCAGCGCATGCTGGGGACGCCGAACAACAACGACGGCGACTACAACTTCCGCAAGTCCGGCACCAACATTACCAACCGTGTTGACCTGTTGACCGAGATGGATGTAGTCTATCAAGGCAACAAGGGTTTTCGCGTCAGTGCCGCGAGCTGGTACGACAAGGCGTATGAAAACACCGGTTCCAATTCCAACCCTTTCGTCAACGGCAATGGCGCAACTTCGGGCCTGGTCGCCAATGACCCGCGTCTTGGCGCGGTCACCCGGGACAATGTCGGCAATGGCAGCCCGCACCTGAGCAACTACGCCCAGCGCTACTACACCGGTCCCTCCGGCGAGATTCTGGATGCCTTCGTGTTCTACAGCACCGAAGTGGGTGAGGAGTCCCTGTTCAGCATCAAGGCCGGGCAACACAACGTGTTCTGGGGTGAGACCATTCTGAACCCGGTGCATTCGGTCAGCTACGGCCAGTCCGGCCTTGACCTGGCCAAGCTGGCGGCGTCCCCCGGTACCGAGGCCAAGGAACTGTTCGTCCCGCGCAATCAGGTGTCGATGTCCTTCACCGTCAACCCCGAGTTGACCCTGGGCGCCCAGTACTTCCTGGACTGGAATGCCGCGCGCCTGCCTGAGGCCGGCACCTACTATGGCGGCTCGGATCTGGTGGGGTTTGGCGCGCAGTCGTTCCTGCTGGGCAATACCAATGCCGTGGTAGCTGGAAGCCCGCTGGGTTGTGGCCTGGCGCCCTGCAATGGGCTGACCAATGTGCGTCGTGGGCATGATTTGAAACCGGACAAGCACGGCGACTGGGGGGTGATGGCCAAATGGTCGCCGCAATGGCTGGACGGTACGCTGGGCGTTTACTACCGCAAGACCTCGGATATTTTGCCGCAGGCCTGGTTGAACGGCGCGGGGCTGAGTTCGGCGAATGCCAACGGTACGCCGCCAGCGGGGATGGTGCCGGCTGTCGTCAATACGTTGAATTCGCTGAGCACCGCCACCTATCAACTGGCCTATGGCGACGACATCGACGTCATCGGTTTCAGCCTGTCCAAGGATGTTGCCGGGATCAGTGTCGGCAGTGATCTGAACATCCGCCACAACATGCCGCTGGCCAGCATCCCGGCCGTGCTCAGTTCCACCGGACCGCTGGGTCTGGGTCAAGGTCTGGGCCTGTTGCCTGCTCGCACGGCAGCCACCGGTATCGTCTATGACACCCCGGGCAAAGGCGACAGCATGAGCGCCACCGGCGACACGCTGCACTGGACGCTCAACGGTCTGATGACCATTTCCAGGACACCGCTGTTCGATTCGGCCGTGCTGCTCGGCGAGCTGTATTACAGCAACCTGCTCAAGCTCGATAGCAAGAACGAGGGGCTCTACAAGGGCAAGAGCAGCTATCGCGGCATCGATGCGCCGACCCGGGACAACTGGGGTATCGCAGTCAACTTCACGCCGACCTGGTACCAGGTGTTCCCTGGCGTCGACATGAGCATGCCGATGTCCGTCAACGTGGGCCTGGACGGTGTTTCACCGGTGTCCGGCGGTGGTGCGAAAGACACCGGCAACTATGCGCTTGGCGTCGGTGCTGCCATCTACAACAAATACTTTGTCGACCTCAAGTACGTGGATGCCTTCGGCAAGGCAGACAAGTGTGATGTCAGCGGGATCGGTACCGGTGCTGCCAATGCCGGCAGTGGCGATGGCTCCACGCCGAACGCCTTCAGCGGTAACCAGAACTATGCCTGCTATGCCGGTGGCTATTCGGCCTTCTCGGGAGGCGGTGCGACCACCGAAGACCGTGGCGCGCTGTACCTAACGCTGAAAACCACCTTTTGATTCACCCATTGCTTAGTCATTAAGCAGGAGAACAACAATATGAAATTCGTCCAAACTCTGCTGGCCGCGTCCCTGGCCATGACCATTGCCGCTCATGCACAGGCAGCCGTATCGGCTGCAGAGGCGGCCAAACTGGGCAGCAGCCTGACCCTGGTGGGTGCCGAAAAGTCCGGTAATGCCGACGGTTCCATTCCCGCCTATAACGGCGGCCTGAACACTGCCCCGGCCAGCTTCAAGACGGGTGACAGCATGCGCCCGGATCCCTTTGCCGGTGAAAAACCGCTGCTGGTGATCAATGGCAAGAACGTCGACCAGTACAAGGGCATGCTCAGTGCCACCACCGTGGAGCTGGCCAAGCGTTTCCCCAGCTACCGCGTCGACGTTTATCCGACCCACCGCACCGCGGCACTGCCGCAGGCGGTGCTGGATAACAGTTTGAAGAATGCCAACGGCGCCAAGTCCCTTGAAGGCGGGTTGGCCATCGACAACGTATTGCCCGGCGTACCGTTTCCGATCCCGCAATCGGGCAGCGAGGCAATGTGGAACTTCTTGCTGCGTTACCAGGGGGTCAACATCAACTCCAAGTACGACTCCTGGAACGTCGACTCGGCCGGCGTGCCGAGCCTGGCAACCACCGGCCAGGCGTTCATTACCTACCCGATCTACGAGAACATGGCGCAGCCAATCAGCAGCGCCGACGTGTACTACCAGATGAAGCTGTACTACACCGGCCCCGCGCGCCGGGCCGGCGAGGCGATCATGCTCAAGGACGCCGCCAACCCGCTGGAACAGCCGCGTCGCGCCTGGCAGTACCTGCCGGGTCAGCGTCGGGTCAAACTGGCGCCGAACCTGGCCTATGACACGCCTAACCCCGGTACCGCCGGCGCCGGCACTTACGACGATGTATTCGTGTTCAACGGCGCGCTGGATCGCTACGACTGGAAGCTGGTGGGCAAGCAGGAAATGATCGTGCCCTACAACACCTACAAGCTGACCTACGCCCTGGATCCCAAGACGCTGACCACCCCCAACCACCTCGCACCCGATTTCGTGCGCTGGGAGAAGCACCGTGTCTGGGTCGTGGAGGGCAATCTCAAGGCCGGCGCACGTCACGTCTACCAGAAGCGCCGCTTCTACCTGGATGAAGACACCTGGGCTGCTCTGGCCTCCGACCAGTACGACGCGCGTGGCCAGCTCTACCGTGGCTCCTTCGCCTTCCTCAGCCAGAGCTATGACAAGCAGGTTCCGGATTCCACGCCCTTCATGATCTACGACCTGGTCGGTGGCTCCTACAACATCAACGGAGTGGTAGGTCCTTACGGCGGCATCCGCTACATCGATTCGCTGTCCAAGGCGCAGTGGTCGCCGGAGTCCCTGGCGGGGGCCGGTATTCGCTAGACACACTGTGATAAAGCGCCCGTTCGGTCCATTGCCCCCCGCAGTGTGACCGGACGCCTGTCGGTGTGGTGCCGATCGTCCAGGGCGCCTGATTCCAACGCCGGGCTGCACTCTGCGTAGCCCCGGCGCAGTTCCCTCAAGAGGACGCAGTATGTGTTCGTACAAGAAGTACCTATTGCTGGCGCTGGGCGCCACGCTGGCACTGTTGCAGGGTGTCGCTCAGGCGGCCAGCTACGTTGACGTGCTGGATCTGCCGGCCAGGATCAGTGCCCTGGCGGTGCGCAGTCCCTTGCTGGACACGGCCCGTGCGGGTGAGCGTCTGGTCGCCGTCGGTCAGCGTGGGCACATTCTCTATTCCGATGATGCCGGCAAGAACTGGCAGCAGGCCGCTGTGCCGGTCAGTGCCGACCTTAATGCCGTGCATTTTTCTTCCGCCGGGCAGGGCTGGGCGGTCGGCAACGATGGCGTGGTGCTGCACAGCAGCGATGCCGGCGTCACCTGGACCAAGCAGTTAGACGGCCGTGAGATCGGCGCTTTGCTGGTCAAGCATTACAGCGCGCTGGCCAGTGCCGAACCGGCCAACGAACACTGGGCGCAGCTTGTCGGCGATGGCCAGCGGCTGATCGAAGAGGGCGCCGATAAACCGCTGCTCGACGTCTGGTTCGCCAACGACAAACTCGGCTATGTGGTCGGTGCGTTCAACCTGATCCTGCGTACCGAAGACGGCGGCCAGCACTGGACGCCTTTCCAGGACCGTACCGATAACCCCCAGGGCTTGCACCTCAACGCCATCGCCTCCACCGGTGACGCGCTCTACATCGCCGGAGAACAGGGCCTGCTGCTCAAGTGGGATGACTCGCTCCAGCGTTTCACGGCCCTCCAGACGCCCTATCAGGGCAGCTTTTTTGGTGTGGTCGGCAAACCTGGGGAAATACTGGCCTACGGTCTGCGCGGGCATGTGTTTCGCAGCACCGACAGCGGTGCCAGCTGGAGCCCGCTCACAACCGGCCTGCAGGTCAGCATCTCAGCCGCCACGCTGGGCGCCGACGGCCGCTATCGGCTATTTACCCAGGCCGGGCACATGCTGCTCAGCCAGGAGAATGGCACGCGACTGCAGTGGGTGGCACAGCAAAACCAGGCACCGGTAGCCGGTGCCGCCATGGCCGCCGATGGCTCGCTGGTGTTGGTGGGCGGTCGTGGTGCACGTGCGCTTCGCGTCGAATAAGAACTGGATCAATTAGAGCGAGTACCCTGACATGGGCAATATCAAGCAAGACACCATGCCGGTGATTTGCGACTTGCATGACTTCGATCGAAGCACCGGTAATCTGCTGGAACGGTGGGTGTTCAACTACCGTCCGCTGTTCATGCTGCTCATGGCGCTGATCACCCTGGTGCTGGGTTACATGATGGTGACCCGCCTGGAACTGCGTCCCAGTTTCGAGAAAATGATTCCGCAGAGCCAGCCGTATATCCAGAATTTCCTCGAGAACCGCAAGTCGTTGCGCGGCCTGGGCAGTTCGGTACGGGTAGTGGTGGAGAACACCCAGGGCGATATTTTCGACCCCGAGTATCTGAGCGTGCTCAAGCAGGTCAACGACGACTTGTTCCTCACTGAAGGCGTCGACCGCGCCTGGATGAAGTCACTGTGGAGTTCGGCGGTGCGCTGGACCGAAGTCACCGAAGAGGGCTTCCAGGGCGGTCCGGTGATGCCCGATACCTACCAGGGCTCACCCGCAGACATCGAGCAGCTGCGCCAGAACATCAACCGCGCCGGCATCGTTGGCAGCCTGGTGGCCAGTGACTTCAAATCGAGCATGTTGATCGTGCCGTTGCTGGACAGGGCCTCGGCCACCGGGCACGGCATCAACTATTATCAGTTCGCCCAGGTTCTTGAAGAGCAGTTGCGGGACAAGATCGAGTTCGCCGGTGACAGCAAGGCGCGCAAGGCCGGGGAGGAGGGCAAGGGCAAGTACAAGGTCCGGGTGATCGGTTTCGCCAAATTGATCGGCGATCTGATCGACGGCCTGATCCAGGTGATGATGTTCTTCGGCCTGGCCGTGATGACCTCGTTCGTCATCATTTACCTCTACACCCGTTGCATCCGCAGCACCCTGCTGGTGATCGTCTGTTCGCTGACGGCAGTGGTCTGGCAGCTGGGCATCGTGGCCTGGCTGGGTTATGCCATTGATCCCTACTCGGTCCTTGTGCCGTTCCTGATCTTCGCCATCGGCGTGTCCCACGCGGCGCAGAAGATGAACGGCATCATGCAGGACATCGCCCGCGGCACCCATAAACTGGTGGCGGCGCGCTACACCTTCCGTCGCCTGTTCATCGCCGGCGTCACCGCGCTACTGGCCGACGCGGTCGGTTTCGCGGTGTTGATGCTGATCGATATTCCGGTGATTCAGGACCTGGCCATTACCGCCAGTATCGGTGTGGCTGTGTTGATCTTCACCTCGCTGCTGCTGATGCCGGTGGCACTCTCGTATATCGGCGTCGGTCGCCAGGCTGCCGCCCGTGCATTGAAGATCGACACCCGGGCCGCCGAGCATCGCGGCTTCGGCAAACTGTGGGATTTTCTCGACCGTTTCACCACCCCCAAGTGGGCCTTGGGCATTGTGCTGGGTGCCGTGGTGATGGGCATCGCAGGCTTCGTGGTCAGCCTGCAGCTGAAAATCGGCGACCTCGACAGTGGCGCCCCGGAGCTGCGCGCGGACTCACGCTACAACCGCGACAACGCCTACATCACCAGCCACTACGCGCTGTCCAGCGACCTGTTCGCAGTGATGATCAAGACCCCGCCCGAAGGTTGCCTGAACTATCAGACGCTGATCCTGGCCGACCGCCTGGCCTGGGAGCTGCAGCAACACCCGGGTGTGCAAGCGACTTCATCGCTGGTCAACGCGGTCCGCCAGATCACTGCCGGCTCCTTCGAGGGTAACCCCAAGCTGAACAGCATCCAGCGCAACCAGAACGTGCTGAACTACGCCGCGCAACAGGCCTCGGTCAATGCGCCGGAGTTGTTCAATACCGACTGTTCGGTGATGCCGGTGATCGCGTTCCTCAAGGACCACAAGGCCGAAACGCTCGACGCAGTGGTCGCCATCGCCGACACCTTCGCCAAGGAAAACAGCACCGAGGATCGCCAGTTCCTGCTCGCCGCCGGCACCGCCGGGATTGAAGCGGCGACCAACATCGTGGTGCGCGAGGCCAACCGCACCATGTTGCTGTACGTCTACCTGGCCGTGACGCTGTTCTGCCTGATCACTTTCCGTAGCTGGCGCGCGACGCTGGTGGCGTTGTTGCCGCTGGTGCTCACCTCGATCCTTTGCGAGGCGCTGATGGTGATCATGGGTATCGGGGTGAAAGTCGCGACGCTGCCGGTAATCGCCCTGGGGGTAGGCATTGGCGTGGACTACGCGCTGTACCTGCTCAGTGTGCAGTTGCACTACCAGCGTCGCGGCATGTCGCTGTCGCAGGCCTATCGCAATGCGGTGGCCTTCACCGGCCGGGTCGTCGGTCTGGTCGGCATAACCCTGGCTGCCGGTGTGGTGTGCTGGGCCTGGTCGCCGATCAAGTTCCAGGCCGACATGGGCATCCTGCTGACCTTCATGTTCATCTGGAACATGCTCGGTGCACTGATCCTGATTCCGGCGCTGTCCTGGTTCCTGCTGCGAAACACCGGGAGCCAGTCGATCCAGGCCAACTAATGGCCCCATTGGGATTTTTTAGCGCTCACCCGCGAGGGTGAGACTTCCACTGACCAGGGCATGTTCAATGCCCTGACATTGCCTGAGTATTTCATTCATGTCTGATTACAAAGCCCCCCTGCGCGACATTCGTTTCGTACTCAACGAGGTCTTCGAAGTCTCCAGGCTGTGGGCCGCAATGCCGGCCCTGGCCGAGGTGGTGGATGAAGACACCGCCAACGCGGTCCTCGAGGAAGCCGGCAAGATCACGGCGGACCTTATCGCGCCGCTCAATCGCAGTGGCGACGAACAGGGCTGTTCCTGGAGCGACGGCGTGGTGACCACGCCAGCCGGTTTCCCGGCCGCCTATCGGGCGTTTGCCGAGGGCGGTTGGGTCGGCGTGGGTGGCGATCCGGCGTACGGTGGCATGGGCATGCCCAAGGTGATTGGCGCCCAGGTCGAGGAAATGGTCAGCGCGGCCAATCTTTCCTTCGGCCTGTATCCGATGCTGACGGCCGGCGCCTGCCTGGCCATCAACGCTCACGCCAGCGAAACGTTGAAAGAGACGTACCTGCCAAACCTGTATGCCGGCGTCTGGGCCGGCTCCATGTGCCTGACCGAGCCCCATGCCGGGACTGATCTGGGGATGATCCGCACCAAGGCCGAACCCCAGGCCGACGGATCCTATAAGATCAGCGGGACCAAGATCTTCATCACCGGCGGTGAGCACGACCTGAGCGAAAACATCATCCACCTGGTGCTGGCCAGGCTTCCCGATGCGCCGGCAGGCCCGAAAGGCATCTCGCTGTTCCTGGTGCCGAAAATCATGGTCAACGCCGATGGCAGTCTGGGCCAGAAGAACGCGTTGTCCTGCGGCTCGATCGAACACAAGATGGGGATCAAGGCTTCGGCCACCTGCGTGATGAACTTCGACGGCGCCACGGGTTGGATCGTCGATGCGCCGAACAAGGGCCTGGCCGCCATGTTCACCATGATGAACTACGAGCGTCTGGGTGTTGGCATCCAGGGCCTGGCTTGCGGCGAGCGTTCCTGTCAGAACGCCATCGAGTACGCCCGCGATCGCCTGCAAAGTCGTTCGCCGACCGGTCCGCAAGCCACAGACAAGATCGCCGACCCAATCATCGTGCACCCGGAAGTGCGCCGCATGTTGCTGACCATGAAAGCCTCGAACGAAGGCGGCCGGGCGTTTTCCACCTACGTGGCCATGCAGCTCGATACCGCCAAATTCAGCGAAGACCCGACTACCCGCAAACGCGCCGAGGCGCTGGTGGCGCTGTTGACGCCGGTCGCCAAGGCCTTCCTCACCGACCTGGGTCTGGAAACCACCATTCATGGCCAGCAGGTATTCGGCGGCCACGGCTACATTCGCGAGTGGGGCCAGGAGCAACTGGTGCGTGATGTGCGCATCACCCAGATCTACGAAGGCACCAACGGCATTCAGGCGCTGGACCTGGTCGGACGCAAGGTGGTGGGCACCGGCGGCGCATCCTACCAACTGTTCGCCGACGAAATCCGCCATTTCACCGCCACCGCCAGTGCTGATCTGGCCGAGTTCACCAAGCCGCTGAATGCGGCCCTGGACAACCTCGACGAATTGACCGCCTGGGTGCTGGATCGCTGCAAAACCAACCCGAATGAAATCGGCGCTGCTTCCGTGGAGTACCTGCAGGCTTTCGGTTACACCGCCTATGCCTACATGTGGGCATTGATGGCCAAGGCCGCCATGGGCAAGGAAGCGCAGGACGATTTCTACGCCAGCAAACTGGGCACCGCACGCTTCTATTTCGCTCGCCTGTTGCCGCGGATTCACTCGTTGAGTGCCTCGGTCAAGGCCGGTAGCGAATCGTTGTACCTGCTCGATGCGGCGCAGTTCTGACCCAGCGAACTGGAGATGATCTCCAAAAACAAAATCAGGAAGACTTACCGTGCTGACAACAAAAATAATCGCGCCCGCGCAAGGCGCATATGCCTATCCATTGCTGATCAAAAGCCTGTTGCTCTCGGGCGCGCGTTACGCACCGGAGCAGGAGATCGTCTACGCGGACAAGCTGCGTTACAGCTACCGGACGCTTAATGAGCGAATCAAGCAATTGGCCAAAGCGCTGACGAACGCCGGCGTCAAGGCAGGAGACACGGTGGCGCTGCTGGATTGGGACAGCCACCGTTATCTGGAGTGTTTTTTTGCCGTGCCCATGATTGGCGCGGTGCTGCACACGGTCAATATCCGTCTCTCCCCGGAGCAGGTTCTCTACACCATGAACCACGCCGAGGATGACCTGGTGTTGGTGCATGATGATTTCCTGCCGTTGATTGAGCAGATTCATGGAGAGCTGACGACCGTCAAGGGCTATATCCAGCTCAGTGATGTCGGCCCGACGCCGACCGAGCTGCCGGTGGTGGGGGAATATGAATGCCTGCTGGCGCAGGCTGACGGTCACTTCGACTTCCCTGACTTCGACGAGAACTCGGTGGCGACCATTTTTTACACCACCGGTACCACTGGAAATCCCAAGGGCGTTTACTTCACGCACCGCCAGTTGGTGCTGCATACACTGAACGCCGTGGGCACGCTGGGCGTGTACCAGGGTTTGCCATTGTTACGCTCGGACGATGTGTATATGCCCATCACGCCGATGTTTCATGTGCATGCCTGGGGCGTGCCCTATGTCGCGACGCTGATGGGGATCAAGCAGGTTTACCCGGGGCGGTATGAGCCCAATAGCCTGGTCAGGTTGTACCGCGAAGAAAAGGTCAGCTTTTCCCATTGCGTGCCGACGATTCTGCAGATGATCCTGGGTTGCGACGAAGCAGCGCAGACTGACTTCAACGGCTGGAAAATGCTCTTGGGTGGAAGTGCATTGACCCAGGGCATCGCTGCCCAGGCGACGGCAAGGGGACTGCATGTCCATAGCGGATACGGGATGTCCGAGACCTGCCCATTGCTGTGTTTGACTCACTTGCGTGAGGCGCAGCTTGCACAACCCGCCCAAGCGCAATTGGCCGCTCGAATCAAGACCGGGATTGCGGTGCCGATGGTCGATTTGCGGATCATCGATGCCAGTGGCAACGACGCACCTCACGATGGCGAGGCGCTGGGCGAGATAGTAGTACGTGCGCCCTGGTTGACCCAAGGCTACCTCAAAGAGCCGGAGCAGGGGGCGCAGCTTTGGGAAAACGGTTGGATGCATACCGGTGATATCGCCTCGATCGATGCCCTCGGCGTGGTGGAGATCAAGGACCGGATCAAAGACGTCATCAAGACGGGAGGGGAGTGGATCAGCTCGTTGGAGCTGGAGAGTCTGATCAGCGAACACCCGGCAGTCAGCTCAGTTGCGGTCGTGGGCATTCCTGACCCGCAGTGGGGTGAGCGACCAGTGGCCCTGGTAGTTTGCGCACCAGGAGCAGGCATTACCCCGGAAATTCTGGAGGCCCATCTGCATCAGTATGTCGAGAGTGGCCGTATCAACAAGTGGGCGATCCCCAAGCAGATCAGGATCGTTGCCGATATTCCTGGAACCAGTGTCGGGAAAATAAACAAGCGGCTGATCCGCGAACACGAACTGAGCCAACAGGCAGAGATGGATGACCCGGTGCGCTCCAATATGGAGTAGCCCCCTTCTGCCAACTGTAGGTTGTTCCAGGTCCAGGCTTACAAGCTTTTCCGTTTGCCTCCCGTTCAGGGCTGACGAAGTCGGGGCGGTTTTTGGTTCTTGAGTGCGGAGAGTGGCAAGTATGACTTGGAGGAGTGGTGGAGGTGAAATCCGGAGAACACTGGAGGATTCAAAAGCCACCCCTCACCCCCAACCCTCTCCCCAAGGGGGAGAGGGGGAAAGGGAGCAGATCGGGGGCTATTCAGAACCTGAGTTCGACTCGGTCGTTCAGGTCGCAGTACCTCGAAAAAACTACGCGGTCAGTCCCCTCTCCCCCTTGGGGAGAGGGTTAGGGTGAGGGGTGGTCTTCGGATTCATTCCAGATGCTCAGGCTTCACCGGGTCCCCCGACTTCATATTCAGCTGCACCCGCACATCTTCGAACATCGCGTCGTAGTCCTTGTGTGACGAACCGATACTGCTCAGCGCCTTGGGAATGCCGTGCTTCTCTGCGATTTTCGTGACGTTGCTGGCGAAGTTGTAAGCCTGATCCTTGGGCAGGAAGAATGATTCTTTCAGATCCTTGCCCTGGATGCTGCCATGCATCGTGAAGAGCATGCCTTTGCCCTCCTTGGGATCCTGGGTGACTTCATAGTCGATGCACACGTTGTAGCTGACATCGTCCTTGTTCAGCGCGTGGCGCTCGATGTGCAGATGACCGGGCTCGAACGTGGCCATTGGCGTCTCTCCTTCAAAAGGTATTGAAGTGGGGGGCAGGCGAGGATCCTGCCCCGAGGTTTTTATTGGTAGGTGATTCCAGGTTTCGCCGTGCTGATGCGGGTGCCGGCCTTGCCCTGGACGATCGCTTCGATGTCCGAGAGTGAACCGATCACCGCGACTTTTCCAGTGTTGCGGGCGAACTCGCACGCGGCCTGAACCTTCGGCCCCATGGAGCCGGCGGCGAAGCCCAGAAGTTCCAGCTCGTCCGGGTGGGCCTGGGCAATGGCCTTCTGGGTTGGTTGGCCCCAGTCGACAAACGCCGCGTTGACGTCGGTGGCGATCACCAGCAAATCACTGTCCAGCTGTTCGGCCAACAGCGCCGAGCACAGGTCCTTGTCGATCACCGCTTCCACCCCCTGGAGTTTGCCACTGGCGCCATACATGGTCGGGATGCCGCCGCCGCCAGCGCAGATCACGATGCTGCCTTTTTCCAGCAACCACTTGATCGGACGGATCTCGAAGATGCGCTTGGGTTTCGGGCTGGCCACCACGCGGCGGAACTTGTCGCCGTCCGGGGCGATGCTCCAGCCTTTTTCCGCCGCGAGTCGTTCCGCATCGGCCTTGGCGTAGACCGGGCCGATGGGCTTGCTCGGGTTCTGGAAGGCCGGGTCCTGGGGGTCGACTTCGACCTGGGTCAGCAGGGTGGCGAAGGGCACCTCGAAGTCCAACAGGTTGCCCAGTTCCTGTTCGATGATGTAACCGATCATGCCTTCGGTTTCGGCACCGAGGACATCCAGCGGGTAGGGCGTTACCGAGGTGTAGGCGGCCGCCTGCAACGACAGCAGGCCGACCTGCGGGCCATTACCGTGGGCGATGACCAGCTCGTTGCCGGGATGAATCCTGGCGATCTGTTCGGTAGCGGTACGGATGTTGATGCGTTGATTGTCCGCGGTCATGGGTTCACCACGACGCAGGAGGGCGTTACCACCCAGAGCAACGACGATGCGCATGATGCAGTCCTTCTAGAGTTTCGGAGATCCCGTAGGAGCTGCCGCAGGCTGCGATCTTTTGACTTGGCGCCAGTTCAGGCGACGAGTCGCCTATTGGGAAGATCAAAAGATCGCAGCCTGCGGCAGCTCCTACAAGTCAGTGGCAGATCATGAAAAGTGGTCAGCCGTTAGATATCCGCCAGCGCCGACACCAGGATCGCCTTGATCGTGTGCATGCGGTTTTCTGCCTGCTCGAAGGCGATGTTGGCCGGCGATTCGAACACCTCTTCGGTGACTTCAACGCCATTGGCCAGGTGCGGATAACGCGCGGCGATGTCCTTGCCGACCTTGGTTTCGCTGTTGTGGAAGGCCGGCAGGCAGTGCATGAATTTCACCCGGGGGTTGCCCGAGGCCTTCATCATCCTGGCGTTGACCTGGTACGGCAGCAGTTGCTCGATCCGCTCGTCCCAGGCTTCCACCGGTTCACCCATGGAGACCCAGATATCGGTGTGGATAAAGTCGACACCCTTGACCGCGGCCAGCGGGTCTTCGGTGATGGTGATGCGCGCGCCGCTGTCTTCGGCGAAGGCTTTGCACTGGGCGATGAAGTCGGCATGGGGCCACAGGGCTTTGGGAGCGGCGATGCGCACGTCCATGCCCAGCTTGGCGCCGATCATCAGCAGCGAGTTGCCCATGTTGTAGCGCGCGTCACCCAGGTAGGCATAGCTGATGTCGTGCAGCGGCTTGTCGCTGTGTTCGCGCATGGTCAGGGTGTCGGCGATCATTTGCGTCGGGTGGAATTCGGCGGTCAGGCCGTTGAACACCGGCACGCCGGCGAACTGGGCCAGCTCCTCGACGATTTCCTGTTCGAAGCCACGGTATTCGATGGCATCGAACATCCGGCCCAGCACCCGGGCGGTGTCTTTCATGCTTTCTTTGTGGCCGATCTGCGACGACACCGGGTCGATGTAGGTGACGTGAGCGCCCTGGTCATGGGCCGCGACTTCGAAGGCGCAGCGGGTGCGGGTCGAGGTTTTTTCGAAAATCAGCGCGATGTTCTTGCCTTTGAGGTGCGGCCGTTCGGTGCCGGTGTACTTGGCGCGTTTCAGGTCGCGGGACAGGTCCAGCAGGTAATGCAGCTCGCGAGTGGTGTGGTGCATCAGCGAGAGCAGGCTGCGGTTGCGCATATTGAAAGCCATGATGGATCTCCTTGGATGTCGGTCGTCCACTTGCCGAGGCTCTTCGTGAGAGCCGCGGCAAGCACGTCAATTGATGGGTCAGTAGTCGATCGGGTCGCGGATGATCGGGCAGGTCATGCAATGGCCGCCGCCACGGCCGCGGCCCAGTTCGCCGGCGGTAATGGTGATGACTTCGACACCGGCCTTGCGTAGCAGGGTGTTGGTGTAGGTGTTGCGGTCGTAACCGATCACTACGCCGGGTTCCACGGCCACCACGTTGTTGCCGTCGTCCCACTGTTCGCGCTCGGCGGCGAAGCTGTTGCCGCCGGTTTCGACCACTCGCAGGGTTTTCAGATTGAGCGCTGCGGCGACGGTGTCGAGGAAGCTGGTGTCTTCGCGACAGATGTCGATGCCGCCCGGTCTGCTTTCGTCAGGGCGCAGGCTGAAGGCGACAATCTGGTTCACCACTTCCGGGAATATGGTCACCAGGTCGCGGTCGCAGAAGCTGAATACCGTGTCCAGGTGCATCGCCGCGCGGGATTTCGGCAGGCCGGCCACGATGACCCGTTCCACTGCTTTGTTTTTGAACAGGTTCACCGCCAGTTGGCCGATGGCCTGACGGGACGAACGCTCGCCCATGCCAATCAATACCACACCGTTGCCGATCGGCATCACGTCGCCGCCTTCAAGGGTGGAACTGCCGTGTTCCTGGTCCGGGTCGCCGTACCAGACCTGGAAGTCGGCGTTGGTGAACTGCGGGTGGAATTTGTAGATGGCGCTGGCCAGCAGGGTTTCCTGACGGCGGGCCGGCCAGTACATTGGGTTGAGCGTCACGCCACCATAGATCCAGCAGGTGGTGTCGCGGGTGAACTGGGTGTTGGGCAGCGGTGGCAGAATGAAGCTCGAGTGGCCGAGGAAATCGCGGAACATCTGGATGGTCTTGCCGCCGAAGCTGTCCGGCAGATCATCGGCGGACACGCCGCCAATCAGGAATTCGGCGATCTTGCGCGGCTCCAGGCTACGCAGCCACGAGCCGGTTTCGTTGACCAGGCCCAGACCCACCGAATTGGCGGTGATCTTGCGCTGCAGAATCCAGTCCAGGGCTTCAGGGATAGCCACGATGTCGGTCAGCAGGTTATGCATTTCCAGCACATCGATGTTGCGTTCGCGCATTTTGGTGACGAAGTCGAAGTGGTCGCGCTTGGCCTGGGCGACCCACAACACATCATCGAACAGCAGTTCGTCGCAGTTGTTCGGGGTCAGCCGCTGATGGGCCAGGCCGGGGGAGCAAACCATGACTTTACGTAGTTTGCCGGCCTCGGAGTGGACGCCGTACTTAACTTTTTCCGTGGTCATTACAGTGATCCTCCAGATGACAAATCATTCAGGTGTTACAGGGTCAGGAAGCCGTCATACAGTCCGTAAGCTGCCACCAGGGCGCCCACGACGACTGCGGCGAAAATCAGCTTCTCGACGTTGGTGAAAACCGGTTTGTTGACTTCAAGCTTGGCCTTGGCGAACAGAATCGCGCCGGGGGCATAGAGCAGTGCGGAGAGCAACAGGTATTTGACGCCGCCGGCATAGATCAGCCAGACCGCATAAATCAACGCGATGGCGCCGATGACCAGGTCTTTCTTGCGTTCGGCGAGGGCGTTTTCATAACTCTCGCCGCGCACCGCCAGCAGCAACGCGTAGGCCGCGGACCACAGGTAAGGCACCAGGATCATCGAGGTGGCGAGGTAGATCAGCGACAGGTAAGTACTGGCCGAGAACAGCGTGATGATCAGGAAAATCTGGACCATGGCGTTGGTCAGCCACAAGGCGTTGACCGGCACCTGATTGGCGTTTTCCTTGCGCAGGAACGCCGGCATGGTGTGGTCCTTGGCGGCGGCGAACATGATCTCGGCACACAGCAGCACCCACGACAGCAGCGCCCCGAGCAGCGAGATGATCAAGCCGACGCTGATCAGCACCGCACCCCAGTGACCGACCACGTGCTCCAGCACGGCGGCCATCGACGGGTTCTGCAGCTTGGCAAGTGTAGGTTGAGTCATGATGCCCAGCGACAGTACGTTCACCAGTACCAGAAACAGCAGCACGGTGATGAAGCCGATCACAGTCGCCTTGCCGACATCCGAACGCTTCTCGGCACGGGCGGAGAAGATGCTCGCGCCTTCAATGCCGATGAACACCCAGACAGTGACCAGCATCATGTTCCGGACCTGGTCCATCACGCTGCCCAGGTCCGGGTTTTTCAGGCCCCAGATGTCGGCGGTGAAGATGTCCAGCTTGAACGCGAACACCGCGATCAACACGAATAGAACCAGCGGCACGACCTTGGCGACCGTGGTCACCAGGTTGAAGAATGCCGCTTCCTTGATCCCTCGCAGCACCAGGAAATGCACGGCCCAGAGCAACACCGATGCACCGATCACCGCGGCCAGGGTGTTGCCTTCGCCAAAGATCGGGAAGAAATAGCCGAGGGTACTGAACAGCAGCACGAAGTAGCCGACGTTGCCCAGCCAGGCGCTGATCCAGTAGCCCCAGGCGGATGAGAAGCCCATGTAGTCACCGAATCCGGCCTTGGCATAGGCGTAGACACCCCCGTCAAGATCAGGCTTGCGATTGGCCAGGGTCTGGAACACAAAGGCCAGGGTCAACATGCCCACGGCGGTAATGGCCCAGCCAATCAACACGGCACCGACATCGGCACTGGCCGCCATGTTTTGCGGCAGCGAAAAGATCCCGCCGCCAATCATCGAGCCGACCACCAGCGCGACTAATGCGCCCAGCCGGAGTTTTCCGGGAGATTCAGACATTGCATGACTCCAATGCAGGAGAAAAGAGACAACAGAATAAATCTGCTCGCAATTCAAACAGCTGCCTTAGATCAATGCATGACGACACTCCATTGTTAGTGAAAGACGATTTTGTACTGACTAGGATTCGTCATCTTCAGCGCCGGGATAAAAACCGTGCAGCAGGCTATAGCGGTCATGTCGTACCTGGTCGGCCCGGTCCTGCACCTGCTGCTCGGGGAAACCCAACATGATCAGCGCATGAGAGGCGAGCATCAGGCTGGATTCCAGCAACTCGGGCACGACTTCGCTGGCACCGGCCGCCTTCAACTCGGCCCTCTGACTGTCGTCCCGAGTGCGCACCAGGATCGGCACGGTCGGGTTGATTCGGCGTGCCTCTTTCAACACCTGCAGTGCGGTGTCCGTCTTGTCCACAGCGATTACCAGCAGACTGGCGCGCTCCAGCCCTACCGCGACTAGCAGTTCACCACGATGTGAATCGCCGTAGTGCACACTGCTTTCACCGACCGCTGCTTCTCGAACCCGTACCGGGTCGTTATCCAGTGCGATGTAGGACTGATGGGCATTGCGCAGAAAACGTCCGATGGATTGCCCCACACGACCGTAACCACAAATCACCACATGGCCCTGCACCCCCGCGCTGAGCGCACTGATTTCCTCGAGTTTCGCTTCTTCATTGGGCTTGCGGTGCAAACGTGCGGCAATGTGAGGGGCGGCGCGCAGCAGCGACGGCGTCACCACCATTGAACAGAAGGTCGCGGCCAGCAACAGGCCGCCGAGGTCGGCGGGCATCAGTTGGTTTTGCTGCATCTGCGCCATCAGTGCAAAGCAGAACTCACCGCCCTGGGCCAATGCCAGGCCGCTGCGCCAAGCGGTTTCATTATCACTACCGCGCCATTTGACCAACAGCGCGACCACGCTGCCCTTGATCAGCAGCAACCCCAGGGTCAGGCCGAGGATCAGCAGGCCGTGACTGGCAAACAATCGCAAGTCGATCAGCATGCCGATACTGACGAAGAACACTCCGAGCAGGATGTCGCGAAAGGGGCGGATGTCGGCCTCGATCTGATGCCGGTAGTGGCTTTCCCCCAGCAGCATGCCAGCGAGAAACGCGCCCAGAGCAGGGGATAGGCCGATCAGGTGAGTCAGCCCGGCGGTCAGCAGGACGATCACCAGGGCCAGCAGCACGAACAGCTCTGCGGAACGGGACGCGGCCACCTCATGAAACAGGTGTGGCAACAACCAGCGACTGGTCAGCGACAGCCCGACGAACAGCACGAGGGTCTTGCCCAGCGTCAGGGGTAATGCCCAATACCAGGCTTGATCGCTGGTGCCAGCGAACACCGGCACCAGGGTCAGCAACAACACCGCCACCACGTCCTGGAATAGCAACACGCCGATGGCATTCTGGCCGTGGCTGCTGAAAATCTCACCGAGGCTGCCGAGCTCTTTGCTGACAATGGCCGTGGAAGACAACGCCAGACCGCCGCCGAGTAAAAACGCAGATGTGGCCGGCATGCCTGAGATCATCAGCAAAGCGCCCAATAGTACCCCGGACAAAATCACTTGAAGGCTGCCGAAGCCAAATACAACCTGATGCAGTGCAATCATTTTCGACAGAGAAAACTCCAACCCCAGGGAGAACAGCAAAAACACCACGCCCAGTTCGGCGAGGAGCGGCAACGCTGCGCTTTCGTTCACCCAGTCGAACGCCGTCGGCCCGACCATCAGCCCCACACAGAGGTAGCCCAGCACCGGCGGCAATCGCAGGCGATGGAACAGAGCAATGACTACCAGGGAGGAGGCGAGGATGATTAACAGGCTGACGAACATAAAAACTCCGCTGACGGCTTTGGTTACTCAAACGCGGAGGAAACAAACCGCGAACACCGCGCAACTGAGATTCAAGGCGAATGATTTACGTCAGATTTTGCCGAAATTTTTTGAAATCGGCTGTTCCGTAAGTGGCTTCAGGCCAGGGCGTTGGTACCGGGTTAGTGTAGTCCGCGCAAAAGGGCGCCGCAGTTGACAGCACGCCAGCCATCGCAGCGACAAGATCGTTTCAAACTACAATGAAATGGGGCTGGAAAAGACCTTCCCCGAAAATCGGTCCGGTATCTGGCCCATGAACCTCACCCAAAGGGTCCTGACACGGGCCCGGATCTGCCGAGGTTGGACACATGCAAAGCACTGGAGATCAAAAGCCGGCACCTGTGCTCGATCCGATCGAGCGTGTCACGGAGGTGATCTTCGGCCTGCTCATGGCGATGACCTTCACCGGAACGATCAGCGTGGCGACGGCTGGCCAGGAGGCGGAACGTACGATGATGATCGCCGCGCTCGGCTGCAACCTCGCCTGGGGGCTCGCGGACGCGGCGATGTACCTGCTGCGTACCCTGATCGAGCGCACGCGCAACCGCACGCTACTCGCAAACTTGTGCGGTGGGGCGGACGCGGCCACCGGGCAGGCACTCATCGCTGATGCACTACCGCCGCGTCTCGCGGCAGCGGCCGGCACCGACGGGCTGGAATTGCTG
>NZ_CABVHQ010000045.1 GCF_902497895.1 Pseudomonas fluorescens | reverse complement strand
GCGTACGGTGGGGGATTGCGATCTTGTCGCAGGCACTACAAATGCAAAGTCAAAAGATCGCAGCCTGCGGCAGCTCCTACGGGGGGGAGCGTACGGTGGGGGATTGCGATCTTGTCGCAGGCACTACAAATGCAAAGTCAAAAGATCGCAGCCTGCGGCAGCTCCTACAGTCGGATTGGATATGCCCGCAACATTGCAGGCATATGCGGTCGGCGTGGCAGGCGTGTGATCAGGTTTTGCCCGGAATCCCATACTTGCGCAATCGATGGGCGATGGCGGTGTGGGAGGTTTGCAGGCGGCTGGCCAGTTGTCGGGTCGAGGGGTAGTTGACGTAGAGTTTTTCCAGCAGGGTTTTCTCGAACTCCTCCACGGCCTGTTCCAGGCTGTCGACTTCAGTGTCGCTCTGACGCGCTACCGAGGTGCCGGCAATGTCCAGGTCGCCGATGTCCACCAGGCTGCTTTCGCAAATCGCGGCGGCGCGGAAGATCACGTTCTGCAATTGCCGCACGTTGCCCGGCCAGCGGTTGCCCAGCAATGCCGGATAGGTCCCCGGGGCCAGGCGACAGACCGGGCGCTGGATCTGTGCGCAGGCTTGCTGCATGAAGTAGCGCGCCAGCAGCAGGATATCCTGGCCGCGCTCGCGCAGGGGCGGGACTTCGACGTTGAGCACGTTCAAGCGGTAGAACAGGTCTTCACGGAAGCTGCCTTCGCTGACCATTTTTTCCAGGTCGCGGTGGGTCGCGCTGAGGATCCGCACGTTGACCTTGACCTCGCGATCACCGCCCACACGCCTGAAGCTGCCGTCGTTGAGAAAGCGCAGGAGCTTGGCTTGCAGATACGGCGACATCTCGCCGATTTCATCGAGGAATACCGTGCCCTGGTTGGCCAGCTCCATCAATCCCGGCTTGCCACCGCGCTGGGCGCCGGTGAAGGCGCCGGGTGCGTAGCCGAACAGTTCGCTTTCGGCGAGGTTTTCCGGCAGCGCGGCGCAGTTCA
Source organism: Pseudomonas fluorescens (assembly GCF_902497895.1). Lineage (GTDB taxonomy): Bacteria > Pseudomonadota > Gammaproteobacteria > Pseudomonadales > Pseudomonadaceae > Aquipseudomonas > Aquipseudomonas fluorescens_BP. The sequence continues at coordinate 48,962 of NZ_CABVHQ010000045.1, read as the reverse complement.
GTGCGAGAAACGGTGAGCTGTGGCGAGCACTGGCGGCATGACAGGCGCGGGCCACCAACTCTTTGCCGGTGCCGGTTTCACCCTGGATCAGCAGCGGTGCGTCGAGGGTCGCCACCCGTTGCGCACGGGCCTTGAGGGTACGAATTGCCGGGGAGTCGCCGAGTAGCGCGTCGAAACCTTCGGCATGGTCGTGGTGCAGCGCCGACAGGCGTTCACCAATGCGGTTCGGCTGGTACAGCGTCAGCAAGGCGCCGGCATCGGTGATCGGTGTGGCGTCGAGGAGCAGGGTCTGGCCGTTGACGGTGATCTCGCGCAATGGCAAGCGGAAACCATGCTCGAGCAAGGTATCCAGCAGCGCCGGATCGGCAAACAGTTCGGCGACGCTCTCGCCAGCCGGTTCGCGACCGTACAAGGCAATCAGCGCCGGGTTGGCCAGCAGGACTTTACCGGCGCTGTCCAGGGCCAGCACCGGGTCGGTCATCGCCGCGAGCAATGCGTCGAGTTGCAGATGACGGCGCTGGCCGGGAAGGATGTCGACCACCCGCACCGCTTGTACGCCGTGCACGCTGAACAGCGCATCGCGCAACTCTTCCAGCACCTGCGGGCTCAAGGTCGGGGCATCGATGTAAACGTTGGGTGGAACCATTTCCACCGCATCCAGATTGAGATTGCGCCCACCCAGCAGCGCCAGGACTTCCTGGGTAATGCCAACGCGGTCGATGAAACTGACGTGGATACGCATGGGGCGGTTTTTGATTCTGGAGTGCGGAGGGTGGCAAGTATGCCTTGGAGGAGGGCTGGAGGTGAAATCTTGAGATTGATGTTGGCTGCGAGATCCACCCCTCACCCCAGCCCTCTCCCCATAGGGGAGAGGGGGAAAGGGAGCAGATCTCTAGCGCTTTCAATGCCTGAGTTCGACTCGAAATTGCTGGTCGCAGTACATCCAAAGAACCCCTCGGTCGGTCCCCTCTCCCCCCTGGGGAGAGGGTTAGGGGTGGCCTTCGGATTCACTCCAGATGTTCAGGCTTCACCGGGTCCCCGGACTTGACGTTCAGTTGCTTGCGCACGTCTTCGAACATCTCGTCGTAGTGCTTGTGCACCGAACCGATGCTGCTCAGCGCCTTGGGAATGCCGTGCTTCTCTACGATTTTCGTGATGTTGCTGGCGAAGTTGTAGGCATGATCCTTGGGCAGGAAGAATGATTCTTTCAGATCCTTGCCCTGGATGCTGCCATGCATCGTGAACAGCATCCCTTTACCCTCCTTGGGATCCTCGGTGACTTCATAGTCGATATACACGCTGTAGCTGACATCGTCCTTGTTCAGCGCGTGGCGCTCCATGTGCAGATGACCGGGCTCGAACGTTGCCATTGGCGTGTTTCCTTCGAAGGCATTGGAGAAGGGCAGACCCTATATCTGCCCCCGGAGTTTCTTTCTTATACGTAGGTGATGCCAGGTTTCACCGTGTGGATGCGGGTGCCGGCCGTGCCCTGGACGATCGCCTCGATGTCGGAGAGTGAACTGATCACCGCGATTTTTCCAGTGTTGCGGACGAACCCGCAAGCGGCCTGGACCTTCGGCCCCATGGAGCCGGCGGCGAAGCTCAGAAGTTCTAGCTCGTCCGGGTGGGCCTGGGCGATGGCCTTCTGGGTCGGTTGCTAAAATCGATATAGGCTGCGTTGACGTTGGTGGCGATCACCAGAAAATCACTGCCCAGCTGATGCAGTCCTTCTAAATTCGGAAATGGATCGGCTTGACTCGGTCCCTTGTAGGAGCGAGCTTGCTCGCGATGAACTTAAAAAACGCCGAGGTGTTCCTGGTGCCCCGCGTTATCGTTGGCGACCATCGCGAGCAAGCTCGCTCCTACAGTGGTTTGCATCAGCTTTTAAATATCCGCCAGCGCCGACACCAGGATCGCCTTGATCCTGTCCGTTCTGACTTGAATAACTTGAACCAAGAGTAAGGATGTCTCAACCAGCGCAAAAGCTGCGACTCAGCGCGCTGATCGCTTTGGCAGTGAACAATCGGGGGTTACATGGTTTTTTCGTCGGTCCGCGGTTTGTCCAGTGGCATGCTGTCGTTATGAAGCTGTTGCTGGAATATCGGCCGCCCTTTGACTGGCCGGCGCTGCTGGGTTTCTTGTCGGCACGGGCTATAACCGGAATGGAATGCGTGGTCGATGGGGTGTATTGGCGCAGCATCAATTTGAAGGGTGTTCATGGAGTGCTTTCGGTGAGGCCGGGAGTGGGTGATGCGCTTGAGGTAACGGTGCGCGGTGCCGATCCGGCTTCAATACCGCAGATCCTGCTGCGCTTGCAGCGGATGTTCGATCTGGCGGCGGATCCACACACGATCAACCGGCAACTGGCGCTGGACCCGTTGATGGCCCGGTTGACGGCTACCCGTCCAGGTCTGCGGGTGCCCGGTACCTGGGATGGTTTCGAGTTGGCGATCCGCGCGGTGTTGGGGCAGCAGATCACAGTGGGTGCGGCCATCAGACTGGCGGGAAAATTAGTGGCTCAGTATGGCGAGCCGTTACGTTCAGCGGATCCGCAGCTGCCAGGATTGACCCATGTCTTTCCTGAACCAGCGGTATTGGCCGGGGCTGATCTGGCGACCCTGGGCATGCCCAAAAGCCGTGGCAGGACGTCGTCCGGGGTCGCGCAGGCGCTGTTGGATGATCCCTCGGTATTCGAACCGAAAGCGAATCTGAACGAAGGCATTGCACGGTTGCTGGAACTGCACGGGATTGGTGACTGGACGGCGCAGTACATCGCGATCCGCCAGATGCGGGAGGTCGATGCGTTCCCTTCCGGGGATGTGGGTTTGATCAATGCCTTGGCGGCGCTTGAGGGTGGGCCGGTCACTGCTCGCCAGTTGTTGCACAGAGCCGAAGCCTGGCGCCCGTGGCGGGCGTATGCGGCGCAGCAGCTTTGGACTTCGTTGAGAGGAATTTCTGGCTACGCACATTCCTCGTAGCAGCTGCCGAAGGCTGCGTTCGACTGCGCAGCAGTCGTAAATCCTGCTTCCACGGTGTGTCGGGAATACCGCGGCGCTTGATTTTACGACTGCTGCGCAGTCGAACGCAGGCTTCGCCAGCTGCTACGGTTCGCGTACCGCCTTAACCAACTGGCATTAGGGCTTGCTCGCGCAAGCAATGTGCAGCTCACCACCACTGCGGCCGATGGGAACCCAATTCCCCGGCCGGGATAGACCATTGCAGCGGTGTGCCGGTGATTTTCAGTGGCACTTGTAAACGATACGCCGGCCCCCAGGAAGTCTGTTCGACCAGCAGGCCCTGATCCTCTGAGTCTTCTGCCCGCAAGGGCGCCTGCTTACCCACTTGGCCATGCTCGACCAACAACTTCGCGGTCCGTGCCAATGACAGGCGCGCCGAACTCCCATGGCCGTGGCTCAAACGCTCCGTCAGCGCCCGAATCGCACTCGCGGCCATCAGGTAACCCGTGCCATGGTCCAGTGCCTGGACCGGCAGCGGCGTGGGATTGTCGGTTTTTTTCCAGCGCATGCCGGCCTCGGCAATCCCGCTGCTCATCTGCACCAGGCTGTCGAACCCCCGGCGGTTCTGCCACGGGCCGCTCCAGCCGTAAGCGTTGAGACAGACATCGATCAGCCCCGGTGCGATGTTCTGCCGTTCAATCTGTCCATAACCAAGACGTTCCAGCGCATCGGCCCGGTAGCCATGCAGCAGGATGTCGGCGTCTTTGAGCAGCGCTTCAAACACCGTGCGATCAGCCTTGTCATGCAGGTTCAGCCGGGTGCAGCGTTTGCCCAGAGTCACTTCGGGGACCACACCCGGCTCGTTCCAGTCTGGCGGATCGACACGCAGCACATCGGCACCGAGTCCGGCGAGGAAGCGGCTGGCAATCGGGCCGGCGAGGACTCGGGTCAGATCCAGTACCTTGATTCCGGCCAGCGGCTGCGCCACCGAACCCTGCCATGGCTTCGCGTTCCGGTCGGGGTTGGCGGCGAAATGCATCAGTGGTTCGGCGTTGACCGCCATTCCCTGCGGATGGGCCTGCCACTGCTCCCACGAACGCATTTCGGCCGCGCAACCGCCGGCATCGACAACCGCTTGCTCCAGAGCACTCTTGGCCCATTGCACCACCTTGATCGCCATTGCCGCGCGGTCGGTACAAGGACCGAGAACCGCTTCGGCAGCGGCGCGGTGATGCGGCGCGTTGGTGTGCAGGCGGATCCAGCCGTCTTTGGTTGCGTAGTCGCCGGCCACCGGGTCCCACAGCGGTGGCACGCTCCAGCCCTGCGGGCGGATCGAGGTGGCAAACCAGAAGGATGCCAGACGCCGGTCGACTACAAGGCTGGGCATACGGCCGGTTTGCTGGTGCAAGAGCTCGCTGACGGCCTGGCCGGCGGCAGCAATGCTGGCACTGGCCAGATCGGTCACGGCAAAGGCCGAGGGCAGGGCGCCGCTGGAAGTGAATTGGATCGGGGTGTGGGGCAAGCCGAGTGCGGCTTGAATGGACGTCAGAAAATCGGTCATCGAAGGCCCTCCGGGAAGAGAGGGCAGCATAGATCAAAAGATCGCAGCCTTCGGCAGCTCCTACCAGGGTTATTTGCGACTCAGCAGATACGCCTCGTAATCAGGAATCCGATACGAGTGCGCCTGATCCATCAGCGGGCTGCCGAGCAGGTAATCGGCGCTGCATTCATTGCACGCCACCGGGATGTTCCAGACCGCCGCGACCCGCAATAGCGCCTTGATGTCCGGGTCGTGGGGTTGTGGCTCGAAGGGGTCCCAGAAAAACACCAGCATATCCACCCGCTGCTCGGCGATCCGCGCGCCGAGCTGCTGATCGCCGCCCAGGGGGCCGCTGATCATGCTCTCCACGGGCAGCCCCAGACGTTTGCTCAGCAGCAGGCCGGTGGTGCCGGTGGCGACCAGTTCGTGCTGGGCGAGTTTGTCCTGTTGCCGCTCGGCCCAATCGAGCAGGAACACCTTGCAGTGGTCATGGGCGACCAGGGCGATGCGCTTGCGCGCCGCCATGGTTTTCTGGGTGAAGCTGATACCGATCATCGGTTGCTGTTCCACAGGGGATCCGCCTTATTCTGAATGACAACGCGCACTCGTAGGAGCTGCCGCAGGCTGCGATCTTTGATCTTGCTCTGGGGCCAACTCCAAAATCGCCAAAAGATCGCAGGCTGCGCCAGCTCCTACGCCGACCGGGTACACCCGTGAAATTGTAGTGACACACGATTCGGTGAGATGGGCGACCAAGGTGGTCCGCCTATTCGGCGTTGCAGAGCGCCAGGCAATTGTCGAGCATGCGGTTGGAGAAGCCCCATTCGTTGTCGTACCAGGCCAGCACCTTGAGCAGCTTGCCGCTGGATTTGGTGTGGTTGGCATCGAAAATCGACGACAGAGGGTTGTGGTTGAAGTCACTGGAGACCAGCGGCAGGGTGTTGTAGCCGAGGATCTTCGAGTGCTGGCTGGCTTCCTTGAGCAACGCGTTGACCTGATCGGCGCTCGCTTCTCTCTTGAGTTGCACGGTCAGGTCCACCAGCGACACGTTGATCACTGGTACGCGCACCGACATACCGGTCAGTTTGCCCGCCAGTTCCGGCAGCACCAGACCCACCGCTTCGGCGGCGCCGGTCTTGCTCGGGATCATATTCTGGGTGGCCGAACGCGCACGATACGGGTCGACATGATAGACGTCGGTCAGGTGCTGGTCGTTGGTGTAGGCGTGAATGGTGGTCATCAAGCCGCTTTCGATACCCAACTCGCGGTGCAGCACCTGGGCGATGGGGGCCAGGCAGTTGGTGGTGCAGGAGGCGTTGGAGATGATCTGATGCGACTGGCGCAGAATGTCGTGGTTGACCCCGTAAACCACGGTGGCGTCGGCGCCTTTGGCCGGTGCCGAGATAATCACTTTGCGGGCCCCGGCAGTAATATGCGCGGCGGCCTTGGCACGGTCGGTGAACAGGCCAGTGCATTCGAAGACGACGTCGATCTTCTCGGCAGCCCATGGCAGCTCGGCCGGGTTGCGGATGGCGCTGACGGCAATTCGGTCACCGTTGACGGTCAGGCTTTCCCGATCGTGCTGTACATCGGCATCAAAGGTGCCGTGGACGGTGTCGTACTTGAGCAGGTGGGCATTCATCGCGCTGTCCCCCAGATCGTTGATGGCGACGATCTGCAGATCCTGGCGGTAGCCTTGGGTATAGAGTGCTCGCAGGACGTTACGGCCAATACGGCCAAAACCATTGATTGCAATTCTTAGAGTCATTTGAAAAGCGCCTGTCATCGTTTTGTTGTTGGAATAACAAGATTATTCGTAAAAAAATAGAAAACAAGCCTTTTTAGTGGCAATATTTTATCTTATCTACAACGAGTGACCTGAATCAACTGGTCCGAATGATTGAAAAACACGTCTGCAATGCCAAGCGCAGACCCCTTCAGTCAGCATAGACAATCAGGTCGCCACATCCGTTAGCCTGGAGTTCTACACATGCATCCCCGCGTCCTTGAGGTCACCGAACGGCTTATTTCCCGCAGTCGCGCTACTCGTGAGGCTTATCTTGCCCTGATTCGCGGTGCCGCCAGCGATGGCCCGCAACGCGCCAGACTGCAATGTGCCAACTTCGCCCACGGCGTAGCCGCTTGTGGCACTGAAGACAAAAACAATCTGCGAATGATGAACGCCGCCAACGTAGCCATTGTTTCGTCATATAACGACATGCTCTCGGCGCATCAGCCGTACGAGCACTACCCGGAACAACTTAAACACGCACTGCGCGAGATCGGCTCGGTCGGTCAGTTCGCCGGTGGCGTGCCGGCCATGTGTGACGGCGTTACCCAGGGCGAACCGGGGATGGAGCTGGGGATCGCCAGCCGCGAAGTGATCGCGATGTCGACTGCCGTGGCGCTGTCCCACAACATGTTCGATGCGGCGATAATGCTCGGTATCTGCGACAAGATCGTTCCCGGCCTGATGATGGGCGCGCTGCGCTTCGGTCATCTGCCCACGATCTTTGTCCCCGGCGGACCGATGGTCTCGGGGATTTCCAACAAGGAAAAAGCCGACGTCCGCCAGCGTTATGCCGAAGGCAAGGCCAGCCGCGAGGAGCTGCTGGAAACGGAGATGAAGTCCTACCACAGCCCCGGCACCTGCACCTTCTACGGCACCGCCAACACCAACCAGTTGCTGATGGAAGTCATGGGCCTGCACTTGCCGGGCGCCTCTTTCGTCAATCCGAACACCCCATTGCGCGATGCCCTGACCCGCGAAGCGGCGCATCAGATCACCCGTCTGACCAAACAGAGCGGCAATTTCATGCCGCTGGGCGAAATCGTCGACGAGCGCTCGCTGGTCAACTCGATCGTTGCCCTGCATGCCACCGGCGGTTCGACCAACCACACCCTGCACATGCCGGCGATTGCCATGGCGGCGGGCATTCAACTGACCTGGCAGGACATGGCCGACCTCTCCGAGGTGGTGCCGACCCTGTCCCACGTCTACCCGAACGGCAAGGCCGACATCAACCACTTCCAGGCTGCCGGGGGGATGTCGTTCCTGATCCGCGAACTGCTCGAAGCCGGTCTGCTCCACGAAAACGTCAACACCGTGGCCGGCCATGGCCTGAGCCGCTACATCCAGGAGCCGTTCCTGGAGAACGGTGAACTGGTCTGGCGTGAAGGTCCGATCGAAAGCCTCGATGAAAACATCTTGCGGCCGGTGGCTCGGGCGTTCTCGCCAGAGGGCGGCCTGCGGGTGATGGAAGGTAACCTTGGTCGCGGCGTGATGAAGGTCTCGGCGGTTGCGCCTGAGCATCAGATCGTCGAAGCGCCGGCGGTGGTGTTCCAGGATCAACAAGACCTGGCCGATGCGTTCAAGGCCGGTCTGTTGGAAAAGGACTTTGTCGCGGTGATGCGCTTCCAGGGGCCGCGTTCCAACGGCATGCCGGAACTGCACAAGATGACACCGTTCCTCGGCGTGCTGCAGGACCGTGGTTTCAAGGTCGCACTGGTTACCGACGGGCGCATGTCCGGCGCTTCCGGGAAGATCCCGGCAGCTATCCACGTCTGCCCCGAAGCCTTTGTCGGCGGCGCGCTGGCGCGGGTGCTCGATGGCGATATCATCCGCGTCGATGGCGTCGAAGGCACCTTGCAGCTTATGGTGGACGCCGATGAATTTGCCGCCCGTGAGCCGGCCAAGGGCTTGCTGGATAACGGCATCGGCTGCGGTCGTGAATTGTTCGGTTTCATGCGCATGGCCTTCAGCTCGGCAGAGCAGGGCGCCAGCGCCTTTACCTCTGCACTGGAGACCCTTAAGTGAAGTTAGCGCTGGTCGGTGACATTGGCGGAACCAATGCACGTTTTGCGTTGTGGAAAGATCAGCGCCTGGAGTCGATCCAGGTGCTGGCGACGGCAGATTACGCCAACCCGGAAGCGGCGATTGGTGTCTATCTGAGCGGACTGGGCTTGCCGCCCGGTTCGATCGGGTCGGTATGCCTGTCGGTGGCAGGCCCCGTGGGTGGCGATGAGTTTCGCTTCACCAACAATCACTGGCGGCTGAGTCGCAAAGCCTTCTGCCAGACCTTGCAGGTCGATCAGCTGTTACTGGTCAACGACTTCTCGGCCATGGCCTTGGGCATGACCCGCTTGCAGCCGGACGATTTTCGCGTGGTCTGCGGAGGGACTCCCGAGCCATTGCGCCCGGCGGTGGTGATCGGTCCCGGTACCGGACTTGGCGTGGGTACGTTGCTGGATCTGGGCGAAGGTCGCTGGATGGCGTTACCGGGTGAAGGCGGACACGTCGACCTGCCATTGAGTAGCCTGCGGGAAACCCAGTTGTGGCAACACATCTACAGTGAAATCGGGCATGTCAGCGCTGAAACAGCATTGAGCGGCAGCGGCTTGCCACGGGTCTATCGAGCGATTTGCGCGGTGGACGGGCATGAACCGGTGCTCGATACCCCGCAAGAGATCACCGCTGCCGGGCTGGCGGGTGATCCGATTGCCCTGGAAGTGCTGGAGCAGTTCTGCTGCTGGCTCGGCCGTGTCGCCGGCAACAATGTGTTGACCTGCGGGGGGCGGGGTGGGGTGTACATCGTCGGCGGGGTTGTTCCGCGGTTTGCCGAGTTCTTCCTGGAGAGTGGTTTTGCTCGTTGCTTCGCCGACAAGGGCTGCATGAGCGATTACTTCAAGGGCATTCCGGTGTGGCTGGTAACGGCACCGTACTCCGGATTGACCGGCGCGGGCGTGGCGCTGGAGCAGGCGGTTATCTAGCTGAAAATGATCACCTGTGGCGAGCGGGCTTACTGTGGCGAGGGGGCTTGCCCCCGCTGGAGCGCGAAGCGGTCCCAAAGCCTGCCATCGGGTTTTATCTGACAAAACTCAGTTGCAGAGTTTACGACTGCTTCGCAGCCGAGCGGGGCGATGCGGCGTTCCGACAAGCCCCCTCGCCACAGAAGCCCATTCGCCGTACATTTGCGCTCAGGCATAATCCTCAGTTCCGGTTCCATCCATAACAACAAGGACGACCCCCGTGAGCGCAGTCAACAAGTCGATTTTGTTGGTCGATGACGATCAAGAGATACGCGAGTTGCTGGACACCTACCTCAGTCGCGCCGGTTTCCAGGTGCGGACCACGCCTGACGGTGCCGGGTTTCGCCAGGCGTTGAACGAGGCACCGAGTGATCTGGTGATCCTCGACGTGATGCTGCCGGACGAAGACGGCTTCAGCCTGTGCCGCTGGATTCGCCAGCACCCGCGTCAGTCCCAGGTGCCGATCATCATGCTCACCGCCAGTTCCGACGAAGCCGACCGGGTCATCGGTCTGGAGCTGGGGGCCGACGACTACCTTGGCAAACCTTTCAGCCCTCGGGAACTGCAGGCGCGGATCAAAGCACTGCTGCGCCGGGCTCAGTTCGGCCAGGAGCGCTCCGGCGGCGAGGTGTTGTCTTTCGATGAGTGGCGCCTGGATATGGTCAGTCATCGGCTGTTTCATAACGACGGCGAAGAAGTGATTTTGTCCGGCGCCGATTTTGCCTTGCTGAAACTGTTCCTCGATCACCCCCAGGAAATCCTCGACCGCGACACCATCGGCAACGCCACTCGCGGCCGCGATCTGATGCCCCTGGACCGGATCGTCGACATGGCGGTCAGCCGCTTGCGCCAGCGTTTGCGCGACACCGACAAACCGCCACGCTTGATTCGCACGGTGCGCGGCAGCGGTTATCAATTGGCCGCCAATGTGGTTGCCAGCAATGGTCACTGAGTTCTTCAGCCGGATCGCCCGGCGCGTGCCAATGCCGCGCTCGTTGCTGGGGCGAATGTTGCTGCTGACCTTGCTCGCGGTGCTGTTCGCCCAGACGCTGTCGAGTGTGATCTGGGTCTCGCAACTGCGTGCCACCCAGCTGGAAGGCCTGGTCACCAGCGCCCGTAGCCTGGCCCATTCAATGACCGCCAGCGTCAGTTACTTCCGCTCCTTGCCAGTGGCTTACCGACCCTTGGTCCTCGACCAGCTGCGCAGCATGGGCGGTACGCGTTTCGTCGTGACCCTCAACGACAAGCCGTTGGGCATGGAGGTTTTGCCACAGACTCCGCGCAAGCAGGCGGTGCTCAAGGCGGTGGAAGAAGTGCTGCGCCAGTCCCTGGGTAATGAGGCCGATATCTCGGTGCAGTTCGTCAGCGCCGAGGACCTGCGAATCTTCAACGGTGGTTTGAAACTCGATGAGTTGCCGCGCTCCTGGGCCCATTACGCGTTGACCCTGGAACCGGTGAACCCGCCGGTGCTGGTGACGCAAATCCAGTTGGCCCCGGGTGAATGGCTGTACATCGCCTCATTGTTGCCCGAGCCCTACACCAGCCTCGAAGCGCAAGGGCTGCCGTCGCAGCAGGTGTGGTTCATTGTCCTGACCAGCAGTTTTCTGCTGCTGTTTATCGGCCTGCTGGTGCACTGGCAGAGCCGGCCGCTCAAGCGCTTGGCGCGGGCCGCACGGGACATGTCGCTGGGCGCCGAAGTCGAGCCGGTAGCCGAAGGCGGCGGCAGCGAAGTGGTCGAGGTCGGCCGCGCGTTCAATGCCATGCGCGAGCGCATCAGCCGCTACCTGACCGAGCGCAGCCAGTTGTTCAGCGCTATTTCCCATGACTTGCGCACGCCGATTACCCGTCTGCGGCTGCGGGTCGAATTGCTGGAAGATGAACAGCTGCAAGCCAAGTTCGGTCGCGATCTCGATGAATTGGAGTTGCTGGTCAAGGGCGCGCTGCAATGTGTCAAGGACACCGATATTCATGAAAACATCGAGCCGGTGGACCTCAACCATGTGCTCGATTGCCTGGTCGAACCCTATCTGGCACCCAACGGTAATGGCCGGGTGACTCAGCAGGGGCGCGCGCTGGCCACCTATCCCGGCAAGCCGCTGGCGCTCAAGCGCTGCATTGGCAACCTGATCGACAACGCCCTGAAGTATGGGCGCAAGGCCCATCTGCACATCGACGACGATGACAGCGCGTTCATCCTGCATGTGGATGACGAAGGCCCCGGCGTGCCGGAACAGCGTCTGGAACAGTGCTTCGAACCGCACTTTCGTCTGGCAGGGCAACAGCAGGGTTACGGCCTGGGACTGGGCATCGCCCGCAACATTGCCCACAGCCATGGCGGCGAAGTGAGCTTGCAGAATCTGCGCGAAGGCGGGTTGCGGGTGACCTTGCATTTGCCGCGTTCGGTGGATTGAGGCGATAGCGCGGCGCGGCGAAAAGATCGCAGCCTCGCTTCGCTCGACAGCTCCTACGGGGTGCACGCCGATCCAATGTAGGAGCTGCCGCAGGCTGCGATCTTTTGATCTTATGTCACTGATCGGTGACATTTCCCCGGTCCTTCGTTACCTGCATCTTCACAGGCCTTGTTTAGACTCCAGTCAGTCATAACAACAAAAAAGGCACCCCATGGACACCACTCCCGCAACGTCCGGCAGTTGGCTGAACGCACCTGCCCACCACGCCTGGCTCGCCGCCGAAGGCCAGCGCCTGCTGGCATTTGCCAAGGCCTCGAAGGTCGCCGAAGGCTTTGGCAATCTCGACTATCTGGGCTGCCTGCCGGCCGATGCCCAAGCCGACACCCTGAACACCGCGCGCATGACCCACAGCTTTGCCATGGCGCACATCCAGGGCATTCCCGGGTTTGCCGGGTTGATCGACCACGGCATCGCCGCCCTGAGCGGACCGCTACGTGACACCGAACACGCTGGCTGGTTTGCTGCGCCGTTCCACCGCGACGGCAACACGGACAAATCCGCCTACCTGCATGCCTTTGTCGCGCTGGCTGCCAGCTCCGCGGTAGTCGCCGGGCGCCCGGGTGCACAGGTCTTGCTGGCGGAGGCGATCAAGGTGATCGACGAGCATTTCTGGCGCGAGGAGGAGGGCGCCATGGGCGAATCCTTCAATCGCGACTGGCGCTCCGAGGAGGCTTATCGCGGCGCCAACAGCAATATGCACGCAACCGAGGCCTTTCTGGCCCTGGCGGATGTCACTCAGGACCACCGCTGGCTGGACCGCGCCTTGCGCATCGTCGAGCGAGTGATTCATACCCATGCCGCGGCCAACGAGTTCATGGTCATCGAGCATTTCGATCGTCACTGGCAGCCGCTACGCGAATACAACCAGGACAATCCTGCCGACGGCTTCCGTCCCTACGGCACCACTCCCGGTCACGGTTTCGAATGGGCGCGATTGGTGCTGCACCTTGAAGCGGCACGCCATGGGTTGGGGCTCCAGACTCCTGAGTGGTTGTTGATCGACGCGCAACAACTGTTCGAGAGCAATTGTCTGCACGGCTGGGAGGTCGATGGCGCACCGGGCATCGTCTACACCCTGGACTGGGACAAGCGCCCGGTGATTCGCCAGCGCTTGCACTGGACCCATGCCGAAGCCAGCGCCGCCGCCAGCGCCTTGCTCAAACGCACCGGGGAGCAACGTTACGAAACCTGGTATCGGCGCTTCTGGGAGTTCAGCGAGAGCCGGTTGATCGACCGGGTCAACGGTAGCTGGCATCACGAACTGGACCCGCAGAACCGGCCCAGCGCCGATATCTGGGCTGGCAAACCCGATCTCTATCACGCCTGGCAAGCCGTCCTGCTGCCCCGCTTGCCGCTGGCGCCGAGCATGGCCACCGCGTTGGCGCAGTTATCCGGGAACGCGGCTGTGTAACCATGTGGTGACATTTACCCATCCCTTCGTTACCTGCGAAGGCCAAAGTCCTGGTTAAAATCCTATGCAGCGCAAGCACCAGACTTGCATGCATAACAACAAGAAAGGTACTTCATATGAATGCGATCACTCGCCTCGCCACTGTCATTTCACTCGCCTCGTTGTTTCCTTTCAGCGCCCTTGCTGCCGATGCCAAAGGTACGGTGGAAGTTGTGCACTGGTGGACCTCGGGTGGCGAAGCCAAAGCGGTCAAAGTCCTGGAAAATCTCGTTGAAAAAGACGGCTACGAGTGGAAAGACAGCGCTGTCGCCGGTGGTGGCGGTGCCGCGGCCATGACCGTGCTGAAAACCCGCGCGGTCTCTGGCAACCCGCCTTCTGCCGCACAGATCAAAGGCCCCGACCTGCAAGAGTGGGGCGCACTGGGTCTGCTGACCAACCTCGATGAAGTCTCCAGCCAGAACAACTGGGACAAGCTGCTCTCCAAGACCGTTTCCGACACCATGAAATACGACGGGCATTACGTCGCCGTGCCGGTGAACATTCACCGGGTCAACTGGCTGTGGATCAACCCTGAAGTCTTCAAAAAAGCCGGCATCGACAAAGCCCCGACCACCCTCGAAGAATTCTATGCCGCTGGCGACAAGCTCAGGGCCGCCGGTTTCATCCCGCTGGCTCATGGTGGTCAGCCTTGGCAGGACAGCACGGTGTTCGAAAACCTGGTGCTGAGCATCATGGGTGCCGATGGCTACAAGAAAGCCTTCATCGACCTCGATGAGAAAACCCTGACCGGCGAGAAGATGGTTGAAGTCTTCACTGCCCTGAAAAAAGTCGGCGGCTACATGGACGAAAACCGCGCCGGGCGTGACTGGAACATTGCCGCTGCCGAAGTCATCAATGGCAAGGCCGGCATGCAGATCATGGGCGATTGGGCCAAGAGCGAATGGACCGCGGCCGACAAGGTCGCCGGCAAGGATTACCAATGCGTGCCGTTCCCCGGCACCCAAGGCAGCTACACCTACAACATCGACTCCCTGGCGATGTTCAAGCTGTCGGCGAAGAACAACACCCCGGGCAATATCGCGGCGCAAAACGATGTGGCGAAGATCGCTCTGGAGCCTGAATTCCAGTACGTGTTCAACCAGAACAAAGGCTCGATCCCGGTGCGCAATGACCTCGACATGAGCAAGTTCGACGCCTGTGGCCAGGCGTCGGCGAAGGACTTCGCCGAAGCGGACAAAAACGCCAAGCTGGAGCCGAGCATGGCCCACAACATGGCCACGAGCCTGGCGGTACAGGGCGCGATTTTCGACGTGGTGACCAACTTCATGAGCGACAAGAATGCCGACCCGGCCAAGGCCGGCAAGCAGATGTCCTCGGCGATCAAAGCCGCCCGGTAACAGCTGCACCCGCCGCAGGCACGCCTGCGGCCAATCCCTCACCGTTGCCTGCACGGCATGAGCCCCGGCCCATGTTGCTGGAGGCGCTCGGTCTGGATTTCACTCCTTCAACAGGACTTTTCCGATGAGCTCTGTGGCGGTAATGCGCAAAACCTCACCGTTCGATGCACTGCAGCGTTGGCTACCCAAGTTGGTGCTGGCGCCAAGCATGCTGATCGTGCTGGTCGGTTTCTACGGTTACATAATCTGGACATTCATTCTGTCCTTCACCAACTCCAGCTTTATGCCGAGCTACAAGTGGGTCGGCCTGCAGCAATACATTCGCTTGCTGGACAACGATCGCTGGTGGGTCGCGAGCAAGAACCTCGCGGTCTTCGGTGGGATGTTTATCGGTATCAGCCTGGTGCTGGGGGTGTTTCTCGCGGTGCTGCTGGACCAGCGGATTCGCAAGGAAGGCTTCATTCGCACCATCTACCTGTACCCGATGGCGCTGTCGATGATCGTCACCGGTACTGCCTGGAAATGGCTGCTCAACCCCGGCCTGGGGCTGGACAAGATGATGCGCGACTGGGGCTGGGAGGGCTTCCGTCTGGACTGGCTGGTGGATCAGGATCGGGTCGTGTATTGCCTGGTGATCGCCGCAGTCTGGCAGGCCTCGGGCTTTGTCATGGCGATGTTCCTGGCGGGACTGCGCGGGGTCGATCAGTCGATCATCCGCGCTGCCCAGGTCGACGGTGCGAGCCTGCCGACCATCTATCTGCGCATCGTCCTGCCAAGCCTGCGCCCGGTGTTTTTCAGCGCGTTCATGATCCTCGCGCATATCGCGATCAAGAGTTTCGACCTGGTGGCGGCGATGACCGCCGGCGGTCCGGGTTACTCCTCCGATCTGCCGGCGATGTTCATGTATTCCTTCACCTTCAGCCGTGGCCAGATGGGCATCGGGTCAGCCAGCGCAATGATGATGCTCGGCGCGATCCTGGCGATTCTGGTGCCGTACCTGTACTCCGAATTGCGAGGTAAGCGCCATGAGTAATCAGCTTGGCAAACCGGCCCTGAGTCTGAGCCGCGTGGCCATTTACGCGACCTTGTTGCTGGCTGCCGCGGTGTACCTGATCCCGCTGGTGGTGATGCTGCTGACCAGCTTCAAGAGCCCCGAAGACATCCGCACCGGCAACCTCCTGAGCTGGCCGCAGGTGATCGACGGCATTGGCTGGATCAAGGCCTGGGACACGGTCGGCGGCTACTTCTGGAACTCGGTGAAAATCACCGTTCCAGCGGTGTTGATCTCGACCTTCATCGGCGCGATGAACGGCTACGTGTTGTCGATGTGGCGCTTCCGTGGCTCGCAGCTGTTCTTCGGGCTGTTGCTGTTCGGTTGCTTCCTGCCGTTCCAGACCGTGCTGCTGCCGGCCTCGTTCACCGTCGGCAAGCTCGGCCTGGCGAACACCACTACGGGCCTGGTGCTGGTGCACGTGGTTTACGGCCTGGCGTTCACCACGCTGTTCTTCCGTAACTACTACGTGAGCATCCCCGATGCACTGGTCAAGGCGGCGCGGCTGGATGGCGCGGGGTTCTTCACCATCTTCGGGCGGATCCTGCTGCCGATGTCGGTGCCGATCATCATGGTCTGCCTGATCTGGCAGTTCACTCAGATCTGGAACGACTTTCTGTTCGGGGTGGTGTTCGCCAGTGGCGATGCACAGCCGATTACCGTGGCCCTGAACAATCTGGTCAACACCAGCACCGGGGCCAAGGAATACAACGTTGATATGGCAGCGGCGATGATCGCCGGGTTACCGACACTGCTGGTCTACATATTCGCTGGCAAGTATTTCCTGCGTGGGCTGACGTCCGGCGCGGTCAAGGGGTAGAACATGGCAACTCTCGAATTACGCAACGTCAACAAAACCTACGGCAGCGGTTTGCCGGACACCCTGAAAAACATCGAACTGAAGATCGATGACGGTGAGTTCCTGATCCTCGTCGGCCCGTCCGGCTGTGGCAAGTCGACCTTGATGAATTGCATCGCCGGCCTGGAAAACATCAGCGGCGGCTCGATCCTGGTGGACGACTCCGACATCAGCGGCATGAGCCCGAAAGATCGCGACATCGCCATGGTCTTTCAGTCCTATGCGCTGTACCCGACCATGAGCGTGCGCGACAACATCGCCTTCGGTTTGAAGATTCGCAAAATGCCGGCGGCCGAGATCGAAGAAGAAGTCGCCCGCGTCGCCAAGCTGCTGCAAATCGAACACCTGCTCGGGCGCAAGCCCGGCCAGCTTTCCGGTGGTCAGCAACAGCGGGTGGCCATGGGCCGCGCACTGGCGCGGCGGCCGAAGATTTATCTGTTCGACGAACCGCTGTCCAACCTCGACGCCAAGCTGCGGGTCGAGATGCGCACCGAAATGAAACTGATGCACCAGCGCCTGAAAACCACCACGGTCTATGTCACCCACGATCAGATCGAAGCCATGACCCTGGGCGACAAGGTGGCGGTGATGAAGGACGGGATCATTCAGCAATTCGGTACGCCGAAAGATATCTACAACAACCCGGCCAACCTGTTCGTGGCGAGCTTCATCGGTTCGCCGCCGATGAACTTCATCCCGCTGCGCTTGCAACGCAAGGAAGGCCGCCTGCTGGCTCTGCTCGACAGCGGTCAGGCGCGCTGCGAGCTGCCGCTGGGTATGCAGGATGCCGGCCTCGAAGATCGCGAAGTGATCCTCGGCATGCGTCCGGAGCAGATCGTGCTGGCGCCGAGCGAGCCCAATGGTCTGCCGACTATTCGCGCCGAAGTCCAGGTTACCGAGCCCACCGGGCCGGACACCCTGGTGTTCGTCAACCTCAACGAAACCAAGGTCTGCTGCCGCCTGGCGCCGGACGTCGCGCCCGCTGTCGGCGAGACCCTGACCCTGCAATTCGATCCTTCCAAAGTGCTGCTGTTCGACGCCAAGACCGGAGAACGCCTGGGGGCTGCCGGTCAACCGAAAGCCGAGACTCGAGCCGCCAACGTCGCACAATTCAAAGGCCGCTGAAGATCAAAAAATGTGGGAGCGAGCTTGCTCGCGATAGCGGACTGACATTCAACATCAATGTCGATTGCTACACCGCCATCGCGAGCAAGCTCGCTCCCACAGGGGAATGTGCAACCGATGTAAGCCGCGTTAGATAAAAACAGCTAATAACAATAAAACGAGGATGTAGGGATGATGATGAAGAACAACGCTCAGCTTATCTGCCAGTTGTCAGCGATTGCGTTGATGAGTCTGGCAGGCAGCGTGCAGGCTGCTGAGGCGTTCAGCTCCGAGTCGCAATGGATGACAGGTGACTGGGGGGGCGAGCGGACCAGGTTGATCGAAGCGGGCTACGATTTCACCCTGGAGTACGTGGGCGAAGTCGGTTCCAACCTCAAGGGTGGTTACAACGACGACACCACCGCACGTTACAGTGACCAGTTCGCGATCGGCGCGAAACTGGATCTGGAAAAGATCTTCGGCTGGAACGACGCCGAATTCAAACTGGCGATAACCGAGCGTAGCGGTCGCAACATTTCCAACGACCGTATCGGCGATCCGCGTGCAGGCACTCTCAGTTCCTCGCAGGAAGTCTGGGGCCGTGGGCAGACCTGGCGTCTGACTCAGTTGTGGGTCAAGCAGAAGTACTTCGACGGCGCGCTGGATATCAAGGTCGGCTATTTCGGTGAAGGCGAAGACTTCAACACCTTCCCGTGCGACTTCCAGAACCTGGCGTTCTGCGGCTCGCAAGTGGGTAACTGGGTCGGCGACATCTGGTACAACTGGCCCGTCAGCCAGGCGGCGATCCGTGTGAAGTACAACATCACACCTGAGTTCTACGCACAAATCGGTGCCTATAACCAGAACCCGTCGCAACTGGAAACCGGCAATGGTTTCAAACTCAGCGGCAGCGGTACCGCTGGCACCATCATCCCGGTCGAGCTGGTTTGGTCACCCAAGGTCAACAGCCTGCCGGGCGAGTACCGCGTTGGTTACTACAAAAGCACCGCCAAGGCCAATGATGTGTTGAAGGACGCCAATGGTCAGGACGCGGCAACGAGCGGCAATGCCTATCGCAGCCACAGCAGCAAGTCCGGCTACTGGTTCGTGGCGCAGCAGCAACTCACCGACCACAACGGTGACCAGAGCCGCGGCCTGAACATTGCTGCCAATGCTACCTTCCATGACAAGGACACCAACGTCGTCGACAACTACCAGCAGCTGATGCTGGTCTACAAAGGGCCGTTCAATGCCCGTCCGAAAGACGACATGGGCATCGGTATCGCGCGCATCCACGTCAATGAAGATGTGCAGAAAAACACCAGGCTGATCAACGCCGCCAACGGTATCGACGACTACGACAACCCAAGCTTCATGCCTGTGCGGGACACCGAGTACAACGCCGAGATCAACTACGGTTTCCATGTCACTAACTGGCTGACCGTGCGGCCTAACCTGCAATACATCAAACACCCGGGTGGAGTGGACCAAGTCGACGACGCGATCGTCGCCGGGCTGAAAATTCAGTCGGTGTTCTAACGCAGCTGCGATAAGCTCCCTCTCTATGTGCGCATTTTGCGGATGGCCCAGGCTGTCCGTTTTTTTTGGGGGGGATGTGCGGCCACTGTGGAAACACGAGTGGAGCACAATATTTGTGGCGAGGGAGCAAGCTCCCTCGCCACGATGATCTCAACTGGTAGGACAAATGATTTTCAGGACCGCGGCACATGCATGAGCACCCGCTACAACGCTTTTTCACCGCCCTGCGCGAACGCCCCACCTTTGCCTGGGAGCGTTATCAGGCGCGTGACGTGCTGGTGATCGATCATCCGCTGTGTCAGGCGGTGTTCAGCCGTCAGGGCGCACAACTGTTGCACTTTCAGCCACACGGGCAGAAACCCTGGCTCTGGTGTGCGGCGAAGTGGCCGCAGGTTGGGGCGATTCGTGGTGGCGTGCCGGTGTGCTGGCCCTGGTATGGCCGTCATCCCAGCGAAAACGCCTGGCCTTCCCATGGCTGGGCACGCTTGATTGACTGGAAGCTGCTCGACAGCAGCAGTCGCGACGACGGCGTGCGCCTGCACTGGCAATTGCAGCTGTGTGACTGGCAAGTGGACCTGCACGCGCACTTGGGGGAAAGCCTGGACTTGCGCCTGAGCACCGAGCATCAGGACAGCCTGCCGTGCCAGTTGAGTCATGCATTGCACGCCTACTGGCGTATTGGTGATGTTGGCGAGGTAGCGCTGTCTGGGCTCGATGGCGTGCAGGGTTATGACCAATTGAGTCGTCAGGCTTGCCAACAACAGGGCGAGTTGCGGGTCGAGGGCGGTTGCCAGCGGGTATTCCAGCATGACGGCGAATTGCAGCTGATTGATCACGCCTGGCAGCGCGAGTTGTGCATCGATACCGGGGACAGCGCCGACACCGTGGTCTGGCACCCCGGGCCGCGGCCGTTGTTGGGGGTGAGTGGGAGTGAAGTCTGCGGCTTCGTTTGCGTCGAAGCGGCCCGAGGCGGGACCGACAGCCTCAGCCTGGCGCCGGGGGAGAGGGCGCATTTGAGTTTGCAGGCGCGGGTCGGGGGGTAAAGCAAGATCAAAAGATCGCAGCCTGCGGCAGCTCCTACAAAGGACCGGCGTACACCTGTAGGAGCTGCCGCAGGCTGCGATCTTTTACGCGAAGCGTCCTAACTAAATTCATCCCCAATCGGATACCGGCTGGCGTTCAGGCTTTCCTTGATCTTGCGCAGGTGCGGCTGGAAGTCCACGCCGCGGCGCAGGGTCATGCCGGTGGCAAGCACGTCGAGCACCGTAAGCTGGATGATCCGCGAGGTCATCGGCATATAGATGTCGGTGTCTTCCGGCAGCGGGATGTTCAGGCTCAGGGTGCTGGCCTTGGCCAGGGGCGA
The DNA here is from genome assembly GCF_902497895.1 of Pseudomonas fluorescens. Lineage (GTDB taxonomy): Bacteria > Pseudomonadota > Gammaproteobacteria > Pseudomonadales > Pseudomonadaceae > Aquipseudomonas > Aquipseudomonas fluorescens_BP. Next base: position 28,461 of record NZ_CABVHQ010000045.1, on the reverse strand, counting down.
GCCGGCGGCGGTCAGGCCGAGTACCGAAGCGCCGTTCTCCCGGGCAATGCGCGCCACTTCCACCAGTTCGCGGGTGCGGCCGGTGTAGGAAATGATCACGAACAATTCGCCGGTATGGGCCACTGAAGCAATCATCCGCTGCATCAGCACGTCGGCATGGGCGGTGACGGCCAGGTTGAAGCGGAAGAACTTGTGCTGGGCATCCAGGGCTACCGGGGCCGACGCGCCGAGACCGAAGAAGTGGATCTGCCGGGCCTGGATCAACAGGTCGACGGCGCGGCTGATCAGGTTCGGGTCCAGCGCCTGGCAGGCGCTGTCGAGGGACGCGATGGCGCTGCCGAAAATCTTCTGGGTATAGGCTTCGGGGTTGTCATCGGCCTCCACCGCACGGCTGACATAGGCCGCGCCGCTGGCCAGGCTCTGGGCCAGCTGCAGCTTGAGTTCCGGGTAGCCGCTGACGCCGAACGAGCGACAGAAACGGTTGACCGTCGGCTCGCTGACCGAAGCGGCCTGGGCGAGGGCGGCGATGCTGAAGCGGGTCGCTTGCTGCGGATTGAGCAGGATGACTTCGGCGACTTTACGTTCAGCCTTGTTCAATTCTTCGAGGCGTTTCTGGATCGTTTCCAGAAGGTTTCGCACGCGGTCCATTCGGATTTCCTTGGTCGGCTATGCAAATTGGGCCTTTGAATCGGCCCGTGGCGGTGGCCTATCCTACTGATGGCCTCGACCTACCACCACTCGGAATCTATATTTTGAGCAAATGTTGTGGTTATTACTACATTTTCCCTTGAATGATGCCTTGGAAAAAGGTATTTGTAGCTTAACTTGATAAAAGAACAAACATCATGCCTTCGATTACGGTTGAACCTTGCACCTTTGCCCTGTTCGGCGCCCTTGGCGATCTGGCGCTTCGCAAGTTGTTTCCTGCTTTGTATCAACTCGATGGCGCTGGCCTGCTGCACGAGGACACGCGAATTATCGCATTGGCCCGTGAGCCTGGCAGCGAGCAGCAGCATCTGGCCTTTATCGCGACCGAACTGCGCCGTTATGTAGGTGCCAAGGAGTTCGACGAAGCGCTGGCTGAACGCTTCCTGGCGCGCCTGAGCTATCTGCATGTCGACTTCCTCAAGGCTGACGATTATGTCGCCCTGGCCGAGCAGGCCGGAAGCAAGCAGCGGGTGATTGCCTACTTCGCCACGCCAGCGGCGGTCTACGGTGCGATCTGCGAGAACCTGTCGAAGGTCGGCCTGACCGAGAACACCCGTGTGGTGCTGGAAAAACCCATCGGCTCCGACCTCGAGTCGTCGCGCAAGGTCAACGATGCGGTGGCGCAGTACTTTCCGGAAAACCGCACCTACCGGATCGACCACTACCTGGGCAAAGAGACGGTACAGAACCTGATCGCCCTGCGCTTTGCCAACAGCCTGTTCGAAACCCAGTGGAACCAGAATTATATCTCCCACGTGGAAATCACTGTGGCCGAGAAGGTCGGTATCGAAGGTCGTTGGGGCTACTTCGACAAGGCTGGCCAGCTGCGGGACATGATTCAGAATCACCTGCTGCAGCTGCTCTGCCTGATCGCCATGGACCCGCCGGCCGACCTGTCCGCCGACAGCATCCGTGACGAAAAAGTAAAGGTGCTCAAGGCACTGGCGCCGATCAGCCCGGAAGGCCTGACCACCCAAGTGGTGCGCGGCCAGTACATCGCCGGTTACAGCGAAGGCAAGTCGGTACCGGGTTATCTGGAGGAAGAAAACTCCAACACCCAAAGCGACACCGAAACCTTCGTCGCGCTGCGTGCCGACATTCGCAACTGGCGTTGGGCCGGGGTGCCGTTTTACCTGCGCACCGGCAAGCGCATGCCGCAGAAACTGTCGCAAATCGTCATCCACTTCAAGGAACCGTCGCACTACATCTTCGCCCCCGAGCAGCGCCTGCAGATCAGCAACAAGCTGATCATCCGCCTGCAACCGGACGAAGGTATTTCCCTGCGGGTGATGACCAAGGAACAAGGCCTGGACAAGGGCATGCAGCTGCGCAGCGGTCCGTTGCAGCTGAATTTTTCCGATACCTACCGCAGCGCACGGATTCCCGATGCCTACGAGCGGTTGTTGCTGGAAGTCATGCGTGGCAATCAGAACCTGTTTGTCCGTAAAGATGAAATCGAAGCCGCGTGGAAATGGTGTGACCAGTTGATCGCCGGTTGGAAGAAATCCGGTGATGCGCCCAAGCCGTACGCGGCCGGGTCCTGGGGGCCGATGAGCTCGATTGCACTGATTACGCGAGATGGGAGGTCGTGGTATGGCGATATCTGAATTGAAACTGCCTCAGGGCGTCAGCGCCCATGAGTTCCGCAGCCCGGTGCTGCTGGCCGAAGGCCTGGCCCTGAAAGTGGCCAAGCAGTTAAGCGACGCTATCAGCGAGCGCGGCACTGCGGTGCTGGTGGTGTCCGGTGGGCGTAGCCCGGTGGCTTTTTTCCAGCACCTGGCCAAGCAGACGCTGGATTGGGCGAATGTGGTGGTCAGCCTGGCTGATGAGCGCTGGGTCCCGGTGGAGCATCCCGACAGCAATGCCGGCCTGCTCAAACGCTACCTGTTGCAAGGCCCGGCGGCCAACGCGCAGTTCCTCAGCCTTTACAGCGCTGCCGCCAACATTGAACGGGCTGCCGAGCACGCCGATCGCCTGCTGGCTGAGTTGCCTTCGATCGACGTACTGATTTTGGGCATGGGCGACGATGGGCATACCGCCTCGCTATTTCCAAAGAGCCCGAACCTTGAAGAAGCGCTCAAGGCCGATGGCTCGCGCCGTTGCTGGCCAATGCTGGCGCCAACCGTGCCCCATCAGCGCCTGAGCATGAGCCGTGCGCTACTGGCCTCGGCCAAGACCACCGTTCTGTCGATTTCCGGTCAGTCCAAACTGACCACCCTGAGTGCCGCACTGGCCGGCGACTCTGTCGCCGAAATGCCGATTCGCGCGTTTTTGCAACCTACGTTAGAGATTTACTGGTGCCCATGAGCCAAGGATCAGCCGCTATGACAAATCCACTCCCGACCGTTTCCATGGCGGACAAAGTTGCCCTGATCGACAGTCTCTGCGCCAAGGCGCGGATTCTGCCGGTGATCACCATCGCCCGCGAGCAAGACATTCTGCCGCTGGCCGATGCGCTGGCCGCTGGTGGTTTGACTGCCCTGGAAGTGACCCTGCGTTCACAGTTTGGCCTGCAGGCGATTCGTGTGCTGCGTGAACAACGCCCGGAGCTGGTCACCGGTGCCGGTACCGTGCTTGATCGCAGCATGCTTGCCGCTGCTGAAGCGGCCGGCTCGCAGTTCATCGTCACTCCAGGCATTACTCGCGACTTGCTTGAAGCCAGTGCCGACAGCCCGATTCCGCTGTTGCCAGGGATCAGCAATGCGTCCGGGATCATGGAAGGCTACGCACTGGGTTACCGCCGCTTCAAGCTGTTCCCGGCGGAAGTCAGCGGCGGCGTCGCGGCGATCAAAGCCCTTGGCGGTCCGTTCGGCGAAGTGCGTTTCTGCCCGACTGGCGGCGTCACTCCGGCCAATATCAAGAGCTACATGGCGTTGAAGAATGTGATGTGCGTCGGCGGCAGCTGGATGCTGGATCCGGAGTGGATCAAAAATGGCGACTGGGCCCGGATCCAGGAATGCACCGCCGAGGCATTGGCTCTGCTGGACTGATTTGATTTTACTGAAAATCGTTGTTGTTCTACGGCTTTACGGCGCACTTGGTCAGTGCGCCGTTTTTTTTTGCCTGTAAGAAACAGGTATGCCTGATGTACTGCCATCCGTAGCAGCTGCCGCAGGCTGCGTTCGGCTGCGCAGCAGTCGTAAAATCAGGCACCGCGGTTTTTCAGGTTAACCGTGGAGGCAGGATCTGCGACTGCTTCGCAGCCGAACGCAGCCTGCGGCAGCTGTTACGGGGGAATGTGCGAAGCCAGAAATTCCTTTACTGACTCAGCTCAGTTCAATCAGCGCCTTGGCCAATAACCGCATATCCGCCGCGCTGGTGGTAAACCCCGGGGTAATCCGAATGCACGGCCCGCACGCCGAGCCACTGCGCACCACGGTAAACAGGTTGTAGTCGTTGAGCAGCCGCTCGGCCATCACCTGCTGATCGACGTGCCGGGTGAAGCGCATCGAGGTGATGCCGCAGTACAGTCGCGGGTCGTCCGGGGTCATCACTTCGATGCCCGGCAGTTTTTGAACTTCGTTCACCCACAGATTGCGCAAATAATTCAGTCGCGCGCCTTTGGCGGCCGAACCGCCCATGACCCGATGCTCCTCAAACACCAGCGGCAAGGTCAGCAGCGCCGGAATGTTCGGCGTGCTGTGGGCCGTGCGCGAGCGAATGTCGGTGATCGGGAAATGACTTTCTCCCATGTCCGGATCAATGTCGGCCAGACGCCGCGGGGCGATATAGAGAAAGCCCAGGGTCAGCGGCGCGCCGATCCATTTCTGCAGATTGAAACCGGCAAAGGAAATACCCAGCTCTTCGAGGTCGAACTCGATTTGGCCGAGGGCGTGGGCGCCGTCGAGGATCACATCGACCCCATGTCCCCGCGCCGCCGCGGCAATCGCCTGGACCGGCATCACCAGCCCGGTGCGGTGGGTTACGTGGGTCAGTGCCATCAGCTTCAGGCGCGGGTAGCGCACAAAAGCCTCGCGGTAGCTTGCCAGCAGGCTGTCGAAGCTGGCGGGGTGGGGATGTTCGATCTCGATCACTTCTACCCCGCGCTGGCGCGCCAGCCAGCGCATCGCGCCTTTGACCGTGCCGTACTCCAGGTCGCTGAGCAGCACTTGATCGCCCGGTTGCAAGCCGTTGTAGTTACGAATCAGCGATTGCAGGGCATCCGAGGCGCAACGGGTGAAGGCGACTGCGTTGGCGTCGACCCCCAACAAATCGGCCAGTTGCCCGCGAATCCGCACACTATCGACTTGTTCGAAATGCTGGCGCACATACACCGAGTTGCTGCGGTTGATGAAGGCGATATTGCGCTCGTATTCATCCACCACGGTGCGGCTCATGCGGCCGAAGTAACCGTTTTCCAGGTTGATGGGGCCTGGCTCGACTTCGTAGCGGTCGGCGAACATCTGCCAAAAAGCTTCATCGTAGGCGTGGTAAGAGTTCTCGGGCATGGTTGACTCGCTCAGTGTCGCGGTTTGGGTTTGCCGTGCTTGGCGCGCAACGGGTCGAGCAGGTCGGACAACCCGTTGTGATCGATCTCCTGCATCAACGCCAGCAATCCGCCTAATTCACCGTGAGGGAAACCCTGGCGAGCGAACCAGTTGAGGTATTGGCCGGGCAGGTCGGCAATGATGCGGCCCTTGTATTTGCCAAAGGGCATTTCGCGAGTGACCAGCAGTTCGAGCTTTTCGGGATTCATGGCACAGCCGTCTTGATTCTTCGTTCTGGAAAATACAGGCATTCTGCATGCAGGCCAAATGACAGATCATGCAAATAACGCGGATACAGATTTGCCTTTAAAAGTTAACTATTTGAAAAATAACGATAATGTTTCAGATCCAGACTGGCATGCGAGGTGCAACAGCTATTGCAACGCTCTCAACCTGGAGGAATTGAAAAATGACTGACTTGAATAAAGAAGCGATCTCAGTCCTGAACGATTTGATCGAGACTTGCAAGGACGGACAGGAAGGTTTCAAGACCTGTGCAAAAGACATCAAGCATCCTGAGCTCAAAGCACTGTTCATCAAACGATCGGACGACTGCGCCGCTGCCGCAGCTGAGCTGCAGACCGAGGTGCGTTCGATGGGTGGCGATCCGGAAATGTCTACCAGCGTCAGCGGGGATCTGCACCGTCGCTGGGTTGACCTCAAGTCGCTGGTCACCGGCAAGGACGAAGAAGCTGTGCTGAATGAAGCCGAACGCGGTGAAGACCACGCGTTGAAAGCTTATAAAAGCGCGCTGGAAACCATCAACAAGCATAACCTGGTGAGTATTCGTGATCTGGTAGAACGCCAATACCATGGCGTGCAACGCAATCACGACCAGGTAAAAGCCCTGCGCAATCAGGCGCGCGCCCGTTCTTGAGCGCCGCTCGCCCAGCAAAAACGCCAGCCAGTCTGGCGTTTTTTTATGAATCGGATTTAGCGCTGGACTAATATTAGTTAGCTAGCTAATAATTCTGCCCCGCTCATCCCCCCGCATTATCCCGACTATCGTTACGTTGTCGTTTCAAGGGTTCCTTCCGTGCGTATGACCTTGCAGGCTCTGCTTGCACCCGACCTTCCCGCGCTGCAATTCGCGATCAAGACTGTGCTCGGCGCTGGCCTGGCGCTGTGGCTGGCATTGCGCTGGGGGCTGGAGCAACCGGCCTGGGCTTTGATGACGGCAATTATCGTCGCGCAGCCGCTGTCTGGCATGGTGGTGCAGAAGGGGCTGGCCCGGCTGGTGGGCACCCTGGTGGGAACTTTCATGTCCGTGGTGTTCATGGGCCTGTTTGCCCAGACTCCCTGGTTGTTCTTGCTGGCTCTGGCGCTGTGGCTGGGGCTGTGCACGGCCAGTTCGACCTTGCTGCGCAGCGCCTGGTCCTATTCTTTTGTGCTGGCCGGATACACCGTGGCGATCATTGCCTTGCCGGCACTGACTCATCCACTGACGGTGTTCGATCAGGCCGTGGCGCGCTGCACGGAAATCAGCCTCGGGATCGTCTGCGCCACCGCCAGCAGTGCTTTGCTCTGGCCAATGCGAGTCGAACGGCAACTGGCCGACCAAGCGCGCACCGCCTGGCAGAGTGGCTTGCACGCCGCTCGTGCAACGCTGGCCGGCCATGCTCAGGCGCGTAAAGGACTGCTGGAAATTCTCGGGCGGATCGTCGCGGTGGATGCTCAGCGCGAGCATGCCTGGTTCGAGGGTGGCCGGGGTCGTCTGCGCGCCCGGGCCATCAGCGGCTTGAGTCAGAAACTGTTGATGCTGCTGCGGGTTGCCCGTTCGGCGCGCCGCCAATGGCGGCAACTGGACGAGCACGAGGCCGCGCAACTGGCGCCCTGGTTGAATGAAGTGCAGCAGGCGCTGGATGCCTCGGATGCCTCGGATGCCTCGGCTCTGCAAGCCTTGCGCCCGCGGGCGCAGGACGCCGCCCATGACCCGCAGTTCAGCCCGGCACAAAGTTATTGTCTGGCGCGTCTGGCCCTGCTGCTGGATACCGCTTTAGGGGCGGGGCTGGCCTTGCGTTCGGTGGAGGAGGGCAGCAGGCCGAGTGAGCAACCCAATACCCTGGCCCCCCATCGCGACCTCGGGTTGGCGCTGGTGTTTGGTGCTCGGAGTGCCTTGGCCTTTTTAACCGTCGCCTGCTTCTGGCTGGCGACCGCCTGGCCGGCTGCATCGGGGGCGATGCTGCTGACCGGCGTGGTCTGCAGTCTGTTTGCCAGCCGTGAAAATGGCGCGCAGATCGGCATGAGTTTTTTGCGCGGGATCCTGCTGGCGATCCCCGTGGCGTTTGTCGTCGGTGAAATCCTGTTGCCGCAATGGAGCGGCTTTCCAATGCTCTGCATGGCCATGGGCGTGCCGTTGTTCTTCGGCGCGCTGGGCATGGCCAAGCCACAGATCGGCGCGACGGCCACCTCCTTTTGTCTGCACTTTGTGGTGCTGGTGTCGCCGTTGAACGCGATGAAGTTTGACGTCGCGATCTTCCTCAACAGCGCCCAGGCGATAGTGCTCGGAGTCGGCGCAGCAGTGCTGGCCTTCCATTTGCTGATCCTGCGGGACCCGGCGTGGCACGGTCGCCGATTGCTGGCCGCGACCCTCGACGATCTGGTGCGGTTGACCCGGCGCAACCTGCGCGGCGCGGAAAGCTGGTTTGGCGGGCGCATGGCCGATCGGCTGCTGCAACTGGCGGGGTATTATCCGGAATTGCCGCAGCGGGCCCGCAGCCACTGGGATGATGGCTTGCTCGGGTTGGACATTGGCGATGAACTGCTGCATTTGCGCTTGAGCCTGGCTGTCGCGCAGGTGCCGGTCAGCAGACAGCAGCGCAACTATCTTCAGCAGTTGGAACAGGTGCTGGAGCAAGGGCCGGCCGTCAGCCGCGCCGATGCACTCGCGCAACCCACTGCGGCGTTGCTCAAAACCCTGCAAGCCTTGCCGCCCAGCGATGCACTGAAACTGGCCGAAGGCGCGGTGCTGCAATTGCACAACAGTTGGCGCAGCTGGTGTCGCCAGCAGGAGGAACACCATGGGGTTGCGTGAATGGTCGCTGGGCGGGGTTTTGCTCAGTCCGTTTCTGATTTATGTCGTGCTGGCCTTGCTGCTGACCGGAGCGTTGCGCATGTTGCTGCGCGTCACGCCGTTGGGACGCTGGATCTGGCACGAAGCACTGTTCGATTGTGCCTTGTACGTCTGCATATTGACCCTGGTCACCGTCGTCCTCGGACCCTTATAAGGAGTTGCCCATGCGTACATCGGTACGTGTCGCTATTACCCTGTGCCTGGTGGCAGTGGCGGTGTTCGCCGGCTTCCATCTGTGGCAGTACTACATGCTCACGCCCTGGACCCGGGATGCGAAGATTCGTGCCGACGTAGTGATTGTCGCGCCGGACGTTTCTGGATGGGTGCGCCAGCTCAAGGCCTACGATAACCAGCAGGTAAAAGCCGGGGATTTACTGTTGAGCATCGACCGCGAGCGTTTCGAAGCGGCCTTGGAAAAAGCCCAGGCGGTGGTGCAGACCCGTCAACAGCAACTCAGTTTGCGCGAGCATGAAGCGAGTCGCCGCGCCAGTCTCGGCCCGCAGGCGATCAGTGCCGAACTGCGGGAGAACGCGCAGATCAACGCCGGGATTGCCCGTGGCGAACTGCGCCAGGCCCAGGCTGAAGCCAAGGTCGCCGAACTCAACCTGGCCCGCAGTGAGGTGCATGCCCCACGCAGCGGGCACATCACCAACCTGCGTCTGGCTGAAGGCAACTACGTGAATGCCGGGGAGCCGGTGATGGCCTTGATCGATGATTCGACCTTCTACGTGCAAGCCTATTTCGAAGAGACAAAATTACCGCGGATTCAGGTCGGTGACCCGGTCAAGGTGTGGCTGATGAGCGCCGGCGAAGCGTTGCAAGGGCATGTCGAAAGCGTCAGCCGCGGCATCACCGACCGCAACGCGACGCCGGACGCGCAACTGCTGGCAGAGGTGGAGCCGACCTTTAACTGGGTACGTCTGGCGCAGCGGATTCCGGTGCGGATCAAGTTCGACAAACTGCCCGAAGGCATCAACCTGAGCGCGGGGATGACCGCGAGTGTGCAGGTGCAGGAGGGGAGCAGGTAGTTGACGCGCTGAGGCAGTTGTGGCGAGGGGGCTTGCCCCAGCACGTGGCAGCTGCCGAAGGCTGCGTTCGGCTGCGCAGCAGTCGTAAAATCAGGCACTGTGGTATTCCAGACAAACCGTGGACGCAAGATTTACGACTGCTTCGCAGCCGAACGCAGCCTTCGGCAGCTGCTACGGGGGAATGTGCGAAGCCACAAGTTCCTTAACTGACCGGCATTGACGCTTGCCCCCAAAAAATCAGCCGATACTGATCGTCGGCAAAGTCGGCAACGTCACGGCCTGCTGCTTGCGCGGCGCGAGGATCTCGGCCTCGCCATCCACCACCAACTCATCACGCTGGTTGAATACCCGGGTGGCGATGCGCACGCGGAATTTCGGCAGCTTCTCCAGGATTTCCAGGCGCACAGTCAGGATATCGCCGATCTTCACCGGTTTCTGGAAGCTCATTTGCTGACTCAGATAGATAGTGCCCGGCCCAGGTAATTCGCAGGCAACGGCAGCGCTGATCAGGGCGCCGCTGAACATACCGTGAGCGATGCGCTCCTTGAACATGGTCGCTGCGGCGAACTCGGCGTCCAGGTGCACCGGGTTGTGATCGCCGGACATCGCGGCAAACAGCTGAATATCACGCTCTTCGACAGTTTTACTGTAGCTGGCGGTCTGCCCGACTTCGAGGGCTTCGTAAGGGGTGTTGGTAACCTGGGTCATCTGTCTCGAGTCCTGTGACGAATTAAATTAACTTGCTTCGATTTTTGAAAGTTATTCGGTTTTGGCTGGCCGGCGATTGTTCAGCGCTTGCGCGAGCCAGGCCAGCAGGTCGGCAATCACTTCATCGCGGTTGCTTTCATTGAACAGTTCATGCCGCGCCTGCGGGTAGATATTCAGTTGCAGGCATTGACTCCCGGCCGCGCGCAATGCGGCGGCCAGGTCCTTGAGACGTGTGCCATTGCTTACCGGATCACATTCGCCACCCATCACCAACAGGGGCAGGCCCGGATCGATCTGCGCGAGATTGGACGCTTTGCTGATTTGCTGCAAGCCACCTAGCAGGTCGATCCATAGCTGATTCGTGCAGCGGAAGCCGCAGAGCGGGTCTTTGGCGTACTTATCGACTTCGTCGGGATCTCGACTAAGCCAGTCAAAAGGTGTCCGATTGGGTTTGAAAGCTTTATTAAACGATCCGAATGACAACCATTCGATCAGCGCACTGCGGCCGGTAGCACCCTGGCGCAGGCGTTCGAATCGCGCGATCAGACGGGCAGCGCGGTAGAGCGCAATGGGCTGAAAGTTCGAACCACTGAGAATCGCCCCGTGCAGGCTGGCACTGTGGTGCAGCAGGTAGGCCTGGGCGAGGTAGCTGCCCATGCTGTGGCCGAGCAGCACAATAGGTGTTCCTGGATGCTGCTGGCCAATGTGCTGGTTGAGACAGGCCAGGTCACCGAGCACTTTTTGCCAGCCATCCTTGTCCGCGTAATACCCCAGCATGCCGTGCTCGGCGGTTTTGCCGTGACCGCGCAGGTCCATGGCGTACAGCCCGTAGCCATTGGCGCAGAGCACCTCGGCCAGACGGGCATAACGACCACTGTGTTCAGCCATGCCGTGGGCCAGCAGGATCAATGCCTTGGGTTGGCCTTCGGGTAACCACTGGTTGACGAAAAGGCGACAGCGGTCACTCGCGGTCAGCCAGAAAGTATCGTGGATCATGGCGATTCCTTTGCACGGGGTCGCTGCATTGTATAGCGCATCCTTTGCTTAACGTCTGATCAGGCCACGCCACGGCGGGAAGATTCACACGGTCAATGACGCTGTTCGGCATATTTGCCTGAATCGCCATAGCTGCTAACGTCCGGAGAGCCCCGCCTTTCAAAGAGACAGAGATGCGGCCCGGACACGCTCAGGTAAAGAGGAACAAAAATAATGCAACCTGATTTCTGGAATGACAAACGCCCGGCCGGCGTCCCCCTGGATATCGATCTGGGTGCCTACAAGTCGGTGATCGAGGTTTTCGAGCGTTCCTGCAAGAAATTCGCTGACCGCCCGGCATTCAGCAATATGGGAGTCACCCTGACCTACGCTGAGCTGGAGCGCTACAGCGCAGCGTTCGCCGGTTATCTGCAAGCGCACACCGATCTGGTGGCTGGCGATCGTATCGCGGTGCAGATGCCCAACGTCCTGCATTACCCGATTGCCGTGTTCGGAGCCTTGCGTGCCGGCTTGATCGTGGTCAACACCAATCCGCTGTACACCCCGCGCGAGATGCGTCACCAGTTCAAGGATTCTGGCGCCCGGGCGCTGGTCTACCTGAATATGTTCGGCCAGAAAGTCCAGGAAGTGCTGGCCGATACCGATATCCAATACCTGATCGAAGCGAAGATGGGCGACCTGATGCCCGCCGCCAAGGGCTGGCTGGTCGACACCATGGTCGAAAAAGTGAAAAAGATGGTACCGGCCTACCAGCTGCCCCAGGTCATTTCTTTCAGGAGCGCGCTACGTCTGGGTCGAGGGCGGGGCATCAGGCCGCTGAAGGTCAGCCTCGACGATATCGCGGTGCTGCAATACACCGGCGGCACCACTGGCCTGGCCAAGGGCGCGATGCTCACCCATGGCAACCTGGTGGCGAACATGCAGCAAGCGCGGGCGTGCCTGTCCCAGCTTGGGACTGATGGCCAGCCGCTGCTCAAGGAAGGCCGCGAGGTGATGATCGCGCCGCTGCCGCTGTACCATATCTATGCCTTCACCGCGAATTGCATGTGCATGATGGTCACCGGTAACCACAACGTACTGATCACCAATCCGCGGGACATCGGCGGCTTTATCAAGGAGCTGAAAAACTGGCGATTCTCGGCGTTGCTGGGGCTCAACACCTTGTTTGTCGCGCTGATGGATCACCCGGACTTCAAGACCCTGGACTTCTCCAGCCTGAAACTCACCAACTCCGGTGGTACTGCGCTGGTCAAGGCGACTGCAGAGCGTTGGCTGGCCATGACCGGTTGCCGCATTACCGAAGGTTACGGGCTGACCGAAACTTCGCCGGTGGCCTGCACCAATCCTTACGGCGACAAATCGCGGCTGGGCACGGTGGGGCTGCCAGTGCCGGGTACGACCTTGAAGGTCATTGACGATGAGGGCGTCGAGCAGGCGATGGGTGAGCGCGGCGAACTCTGCATCAAGGGCCCGCAGATCATGAAGGGTTACTGGCAACAAGCCGAAGCCACGGCGCAGGTCCTGGATGCCGAAGGCTGGTTCAAGTCCGGCGACATTGCGGTAATCGATCCGGACGGATTTGTGCGCATCGTCGATCGCAAGAAAGACATGATCATTGTCTCGGGCTTCAATGTGTATCCGAATGAAATCGAAGATGTGGTCATGGCCCACCCGAAAGTCGCCAACTGCGCAGTCATCGGTGTGCCGGACGATCGTTCGGGGGAGGCGGTGAAGTTGTTTGTGGTCGCGCGCGAATCGGGTGTCAGCCTTGAAGAGCTGAAGGCTTACTGCAAGGAAAACTTCACCGGTTACAAAGTGCCGAAACATATCGTGCTGCGTGATTCGCTGCCGATGACTCCGGTGGGCAAGATATTGCGGCGGGAGTTGCGCGGTATCGCTTGATGAGGTGTTGTTGAGATCGGATTTTCGCGGCGCCTTTAAAAGATCGCAGCCTGCGGCAGCTCCTACGCCGACCGGGTTCACCTCGCCCATTCAGGGTGAACACAAATCCCGTAGGAGCTGCCGCAGGCTGCGATCTTTTGCTCTTAACGGCCCATTTCAGAAGGTTTCAAGGCTTTATAGAATCTTTACTCTAAAAGTGACCATTGAATTATCTTTGGTCATCAATGTGACTGTATAGGCCTTCTTTGGCTCTAGTCGACCCTTGGCAAAGCTGCTACTCTCGGCCCGCTTTTGTGACTTCTCGGCCTAAGTAAAAGCCAGATTCACCAATAAAACACACACCAATAATAATCGCATCAAATGCGGTGATGAATTCGCGTTGCTGAGGAGTGGGCTTCCATGAACGAAAACTTTTGGAAGGATAAGTACCCGGCTGGAATTGCTGCTGATATCAATCCAGACGAGTATCCGAACATTCAGGCGGTGTTGAAGCAATCGTGCCAACGCTTTGCCGACAAACCGGCCTTTAGCAACCTCGGCAAGACGCTCACCTATGGTGAACTGTACGAACTGTCAGGCGCTTTTGCCGCTTATCTGCAACAGCATACCGACTTGCAACCCGGCGATCGAATTGCCGTGCAGCTGCCGAACCTGTTGCAATACCCTATCGCCGTGTTTGGTGCCATTCGCGCCGGGTTGATCGTGGTCAATACCAACCCGCTGTACACCGCGCGGGAAATGGAACACCAATTCAACGATTCCGGTGCCAAGGCGCTGGTATGCCTGGCCAATATGGCGCACCTGGCGCAAACCGTGGTGCCCAGGACCTCGGTCAAGCATGTGATCGTTACCGAAGTAGGCGACCTGCTGCCACCGCTCAAACGCCTGCTGGTCAATAGTGTCATCAAGTATGTGAAGAAGATGGTCCCGGCCTATCACCTGCCCAAGGCCATCAAGTTCAACGACGTGTTGAGCAAAGGCCATGGCCGCCCGGTCAACGATGCCAGCCCTGCCAGCAGCGACGTCGCGGTGCTGCAATACACTGGCGGTACCACCGGCGTGGCCAAGGGCGCGATGCTCACCCACCGCAATCTGGTGGCGAACATGCTGCAATGCAAGGCGCTGATGGGCTCCAATCTCAATGAAGGCTGCGAGATTCTGATCACCCCGTTGCCGCTGTACCACATCTATGCCTTCACCTTTCATTGCATGGCAATGATGCTGATCGGCAACCACAACATCCTGATCAGCAATCCGCGCGACCTGACAGCAATGGTCAAGGAACTGTCCAACTGGAAGTTCAGCGGCTTTGTCGGCCTGAACACCCTATTTGTCGCGCTGTGCAACAACGAGGCATTCCGCAAGCTGGACTTCTCGGCGCTGAAAATCACCCTGTCTGGCGGCATGGCCCTGCAACTGGCCGCTGCCGAGCGCTGGAAAGCGGTAACCGGTTGCTCGATCTGCGAAGGTTACGGCATGACCGAAACCAGCCCGGTGGCCACGGTCAATCCGATCCAGAACATCCAGATCGGCACCATCGGCATTCCAGTGCCTTCGACCGTCTGCAAAGTCATCGATGACGCTGGTGCCGAGCTGGCGTTGGGCGAAATTGGCGAACTGTGCGTCAAGGGCCCGCAAGTCATGAAGGGCTACTGGCAGCGTCAGGACGCCACCGACGAAATCCTCGACAGCCAAGGCTGGTTGAAGACCGGCGACATCGCGCTCATCCAGCCAGACGGCTTCATGCGCATCGTCGATCGCAAGAAAGACATGATTCTGGTCTCTGGTTTCAACGTTTATCCGAACGAACTGGAAGACGTGCTGGCGACTCTGCCCGGCGTGTTGCAGTGCGCAGCGATCGGCGTGCCGGACGAGAAGTCGGGCGAAGCGATCAAGATTTTCATCGTCGCCAAGCCGGGCGTGACCTTGACCAAGGAGCAGGTCATGGAGCACATGCGCGCCAACGTCACCGGTTACAAAGTGCCAAGAGCCGTGGAGTTCCGCGACGCGCTGCCGACCACCAACGTCGGCAAGATCCTGCGCCGTGAGTTGCGCGATCAAGAGCTGAAGAAGCTCGTCACGATGAAGTGAAACCGGATGTAAGCATCAAGCCCGCCCTGTGCGGGCTTTTTGCTGTCTGGCGGATGGGGTTGGCGTCTGATATGTCGGACAGGATTTGCGCACTACGACCTGTACTGGTGCCGTAACAATGGGGTGGAAGATAGATATTCGGGGATTTTTTGACCTTGGGTGTGTTTTCTCTTCTGGATAAGTCGTCGCAGCTTTACACATTCGGACAGCGCTCAGGTTTGCCTCGCAAGCGCTTGTTCTTGCCAAGATTTTTTAGCGTTAAAAGACGGCAAGCGGTGTATCATTGCGCCCGTCAGCCCCGCCGGGGCTTGTGGAATACCTCCATGGACTTACCCAGTAGTTACTCAGTACCTCGTTTTTACAATCATGAATTGACTGATTGATCTTCCGGCGTGCCCCGCTGCTGGGAGTGGAGTTCGCCTATGTCTGAAGTTGAAGTAAAGAAAACCCAAGAAAGCCTGCAAGACCGCCTCGCTCAAGTCGTTGACCTGCTGCAGCGCCAGCGAGTGATCGAAGACCTGACTCATCGTCAGGAAGGTCATCATCAAGACCGGGTCGAGAACCTGGTCCACCGGCAGAACCTGGTCGAGTTGCAGCGCAAACTCGACGACCTGCACTCCGCCGACATCGCCTACATCCTTGAAGCCTTGCCGCTCGAAGAGCGTCTGATGGTCTGGCAACTGGTCAAGGCCGAGCGCGATGGCGACATCCTTCTTGAGGTCTCCGACTCCGTTCGGGAAACCCTGATCGCCGACATGGAGGATCACGAGATCCTCGCGGCCGCCAAGGAAATGGATGCCGACGAACTCGCTGACCTGGCGCCCGAGCTGCCGCGAGACGTCGTCCATGAACTGATGGAAACCCTCGATAGCCAGCAACGTGAGCGGGTTCGCTCGGCGTTGTCCTATGACGAGGATCAAGTCGGCGCATTGATGGACTTCGAGATGGTGACGATCCGCGAGGATGTCAGTCTCGAAGTGGTATTGCGTTACCTGCGCCGGCTCAAGGAGCTGCCGAGCCATACCGACAAACTGTTCGTGGTCGACTACGACGGCGTGCTCAAGGGCGTGCTGCCAATCAAGCGGTTGCTGGTCAATGACCCGGACAAGCAAGTGTCGGAGGTGATGGCCAGCGATACGGTGAGCTTCCACCCGGACGAAGATGGGTACGATGCCGCCCAGGCGTTCGAACGTTATGACTTGATTTCGGCACCGGTAGTCGACAAGAACGGCAAGCTGATCGGCCGTCTGACCATTGATGAAATGGTCGACCTGATTCGTGAAGAGAGCGAAAACGAAGTCCTCAACATGGCGGGTCTGCGTGAGGAGGAAGATATTTTTGCTTCTGTCTGGAGATCCCTGCGCAACCGTTGGGCCTGGCTGGCGATCAACCTGATTACCGCGTTTATTGCCTCCCGGGTGATCGGGCTGTTCGAAGGCTCCATCGAGAAACTGGTGGCCCTGGCCGCATTGATGCCGATTGTTGCCGGGATTGGCGGCAACTCCGGTAACCAGACCATCACCATGATCGTGCGCGCCATGGCGCTGGATCAGGTCAGCACCGGCA
Organism: Pseudomonas fluorescens; assembly: GCF_902497895.1. GTDB lineage: Bacteria > Pseudomonadota > Gammaproteobacteria > Pseudomonadales > Pseudomonadaceae > Aquipseudomonas > Aquipseudomonas fluorescens_BP. The sequence goes on along the minus strand of NZ_CABVHQ010000045.1, from coordinate 11,902 downwards.
ACACTTCGCGGCTGATGCGCAAAGAGTTGGCGGTCGGCTTGATCAATGGCCTGGTCTGGGGTGGGGTGATCGGTGTGGTGGCTTATCTGCTGTACGGCAGCTGGTCGCTGGGAGTGGTGATGACCGCGGCGATGACCCTCAATCTGTTACTGGCGGCATTGATGGGGGTCTTGATCCCCATGACCCTGGCACGGGTCGGTCGAGATCCGGCGATGGGCGCGAGCGTGATGATTACCGCCGTGACCGACAGTGGCGGTTTCTTTATCTTTCTCGGGCTGGCAACGATTTTCCTGCTCTGAGTCTTCTTTGCGCAGCCTGGCCAGTTGGCGAGCTGCGCGAATTCCCTTCTACCCTCGATTGATGTCTCTTCGGCAAGGCTGTCGCCGAGTCAAATGTCGGGCAAAAAAAAGCCAGCACTGGGCTGGCTGAGCTTTCAGGATGGAATCAGGAAGCGTCAGTTGCCATTTCGGCGTCATGAGCGATCAGCGACACCAATGCGTTTTGCTGACGGTGGGAGAGCTGGCGGAAACGTTGAAGCAGTTCGCGTTCATGCAACGACAGCTCGGGGCTGTCCAGACGCATGCTCAACTCTTCGCCCAACGCGCCTTCCTGAATGAGACTTTGCTCCATGCGTGCGATGATTTCAGAGTTCATGCTGCGATGATGATTGCGAGCCACCTCGGCGATGCGTTCACGCATTCCATCGGGCAGACGCACGACGAACTTGTCAGCCGTACGGCTGGAATAAATTGCCTGTTTCAATGGGCGCATATATTTAACCGGTTAGTTCAGGGGAGCGGTTTTCGGAATTGGCCGCAAGATGTCTGTTAGGACAAGCTTTCTTGCCAAATGTTCAACCTGAATTGTTAGGAGGCCCGCATCATGCCTCCAAATGCCAGATCGTTGGCGTCAATTCTGTGACAAATATTGAACTGGCTAAAGGCGTTATGCCAGCACCAATTATCAGAAATGCGGACTGGTTTGAAAAGTTGGCCCCGTCCCGCACCTCTAACCGCTTCCTCTTGCCCGCCAGGAGGTGTTTGATGCCCCTGGAGCGCGCACTTTGTGCGGATACGATCGTTTATCCTTCTTTTTATAGGATAGTGGCAAATGGCCGATTTACTAGGCATTCCAGCGACAAGAGACGTTACCGGAGCACCGGGCAGACTGATCTATTTGATGGGCCCGTCAGGGGCAGGCAAGGACAGCCTGATAGACGCATCCCGCGAGCCTTTGCGCAGGCTCGGCTGTGAGGTGGTGCGACGGGTCATCACCCGCTCGGCCGAGTCCGTGGGGGAAGATGCCGCAGGGGTCTCTCAGGCGGAATTCGAGCGACTGTGCGAACAAGGAGGTTTTGCCTTGCACTGGCACGCCAATAGTCTGGACTACGGAATACCGGTGCAAATTGATCAGTGGCTGGACAGCGGGCGCCATGTGCTGGTCAATGGCTCCCGAGAGCATCTGCCCGAAGCGCGTAAGCGTTACCCGAACGTGTTACCTGTCTTGCTGACAGTGCAGAGCGAGGTCTTGCGCCAGCGCCTGGTGCGGCGCGGGCGTGAAAGTGCCGATGAAATTGAAGCGAGGCTGCGGCGCAACGAGCTGTTTCTCGCCAGTGGCTCTTTGGGTGACGCAAGCGCAGTCCTGCGCCTGGATAACTCGGAGGAGTTGTCCGTCACTGTCGAACATTTCCTCGGGCTGTTGGAGCAGCAGGGGATCAGCGTAAAACCGGATCGAACTTGATTTTGCGTCCGGCAATCAGCGCCAGAATGAACAAACCGGCAAATGCTCCGAAAGCAATCATCGGCAGAGGACTGGCGTCTTTCCCCGTCAGGATGAGCGTCATGGCAGCGCTGAGCAGGGCCAGAATCAAGAATACTGCGGCTGGTTTTGACATGCGGTGCTCCTGATGAAGTGATTCAGAATACCCAGCTGGGCGAAGACTGTTGGCTCGGTTGCCCGACCTGGGTATCTCGCGCAATCCAGGCTGATTCAACCGCGTCGTCGCTCACCACTGCCGGTTTCGGTGCTTGATGTTGAATGTAATGTGGGGTGGTAGAGGCCAGCTGAACCGTGCTGTCATCCGTTTGAAAGTGAAAAACCACCACGACAGCCAATGCGAGCGCATTCAGGAGCAATAATAGGGCGCTGTTCATGGCGATATCTCCGCTGTTTCTTGGGAAAGTAGTAAAGCAGCGCTTATGCCAAGAGTTTAACCACTATTAAACCCTTTAAAAACAATGACTTAGCTTGTTTTATTGGAAATCTGGCCATTGCATTTTGCAATGATGGCCTTTTGGGGTGATGCAATTTGCACGATCGCCGATGGGGTGGTCCACGTTACCGCTGGCCTACACTTAAAAAGCCCAAGGACGACATGACAAAAGCAGCTCTGGCCGTTAACATGCTCGCCGTCCCTTGCGCCGCACAGTTTACAGCGGTCGCCATTTGTCTCAGTAGCTCAATTGGATAGAGCATCCCCCTCCTAAGGGGAAGGTTGGCAGTTCGAACCTGCCCTGGGACACCATATAATTCAAGCACTTACCACTCTATGCCTTCTGCCTTTGCTTCGCTGGCTATCACTGGGCTAGCGCGGCACTCTGCATCGATATCCTAAGTGAAGAGTGATTTTGCCTCACAAGCCGGGCAGCGGCAGTCGACGCGGCCGGCAATGGCCCGAGCTTGAATCTGAGCGACGCCGCAGGCCGAGCACACGATCGCTTGCGGACGCCATTCGCTGGTGATTGCAGCGCCATTGCCATCCTGATCCAGCGCAAGCCAAGTCGCTGCGTTGTGCACGCTCATGCATACCGTGGACATGCACGGTACCGCGACCTCCGTCAGGGCGTAGGCTGTCCGCTTTTACGGAGACATAGTGGATCAGACCATCATGCTTCAGCTCAAGCATCACGTTACGTGAGTCGTTTCGATCACGGTACTCGAAGCGCTGCGCCTGTTCGTTCCAGGCGGTGATACCCGGCTGCTCATCGTGAAAGGCCAAGCCGTCCGGCATCTCTCGAATGCACCTGGCCAGCACCTCGGTGTCATTCTGAGATTCAGCAACTAACCGATAATCAGGCTTGCCATTGACGATAATGCCGACGCGACGTGCACGGAGTGGCACGTATGTCTTTGGAGCCTTCCCTCTGGCATTCCTGCCAAGCTTCCACTCGCGCTGCCGGTTCCAGCAGCTCACACAGATGTCGCTACTAGCATGAATGAGTCGAAGATCGGACCGGCCACAGCGAGTGCATCTGGTGCCCTGATCCGGATGTCTCGTGATCTTTATCTTGGCAGAAGCCGATGCGGTCTGGAGGGGATCGACTTTGCCAGCGTGCACGGCTCCGATCGGGCAGAAGCGGCAAACCGATGCCCGCTCATCACCGGCTACGGCCCGTATGTACCGATCAGAGCAGTCGTCGCTGCTCATGGTGGCGCTCAGCTTCTCGCAGCGGAAATGTCTCTTGCCTGGCACCCAATGGGTTGAGTCGCGGTACTCACGGATACGCCTCAACAGCGAGGCCGAGCCTGACGGCCCGTGCTTCTGATGCGCGCATTGGCGGCAGATCATTGCCTTGGGCATCCAGTGCGATCGCAGGTGCGAGTGAAGTGCTAAGAGTGTCTTGGTGTTCCTCAGCCGCCATTAGGGCATTGCGGGTCAGCAACATGCCCATCTTAAGTACTTCGGGCTGGGTCACCTTGTGCTCAACTGCCAGCGATCGCAGGATCTTGGCGGTGGCGTTGTCCAGGGACAGGGTCATTCGGGTTATCCCTGCGGTTTTCAGGCTGTCTCGACGCTTTGTCTGGCGCTGCTTCGGGGTTTTGGGGATGCTCAAAAGTCATATCTCGGTGATCACGCTGTGGGGGCGTGACCACGTTAAAATCACGACTGAGCTAACAGCGTGCTCACGCACTTACAGCGTGCGCTTGCTCTTGAGGGCTGACGCTAGCTTGGCTGTCAAGTCATCCGGCAGCTCCTGGCTAGCGGGGAGCTGGTGGTAGATGTCCCGGGCATCGGTGTCCGTGACCTTACCGGCGATGACAGCTTCGTCCAGCGCGCGGCGCAGCTCGGTCATGTCCTTTAGCAGTGGCTTTTTTGGCTGCTTGGTCGGCAGAGTCTTCGGGCTATTTGGATAATCGTGTGTAAGGCGCATTCGGCCCGCCAGCCCGGCCAGGTGGGGAACGATTTTCTGTGAACACCTTGTCGGGCCTGCTGGTATGCTTTTCAGGAGGCTATGGCCCGACTCTCTCAGGATCAATCACAAATCACCGCCAATCCTGATAGAGAGTACCCATGGTCACCGCAATCCGCCGCGCCACATCCCTTCGCCCTGGACAATTTTGGCACCTGATTCGCGTTGCATCCGTCACGGGCCGAATGCCTGAGCGGGACGTGCTTTTACTTTGGCTTACTCATACAACCGGCATCCGCGTGACCGAACTGGCCTTGCTGGAGGTCGCAGACGTGATGTACCCGAGTGGCACCATTAAGCCCGAAGTCTACCTGCGTGCCGATATCACGAAGGGCTGCCGACCGCGAAACGTGTACCTGACCCATGCTCGATGCCTTGCCGCCCTGAATGACTGGATAGCGGTGCGATCTCGGCGCCGCTGGGGGCTTTCCGGCACTGATGAGTATCGAGGGTTGCGGCCTGCATCGAAGCTGGTCACGACACACAAGGGCCAGGCTTTTGAACTGGCCTTCAAGCATCGGGAGCTGGACAGTGGGCCAGAGGTTTACCGGGCGTGCGATTCGCTTCAACAGACCATCAGCAGGCTCTACCGACAGGCCGGTATCAAGCTGGGATCATCCCACAGCGGCAGACGCTCGCTTGCTGCAAAAGTCCTGGCCGCAACCGGCGACGTTGAGACAGTTCAGATCATTCTCGGGCATGCCTGTCTCGACCACAGCAAGCCGTATCTAACTGTTGACATCGAGGTTATCCGCCGCGCTTTCGAGCTTGCACTGGCATAGTGACATCGGTGACTCTATCCGCTAGTCAGCATTAATATGGAAATCACAATGGCCATATCCAATGGGTAGCAGGCGGGTGCACAACAGTCTTAGCCGTATCCGCCAGGACGGGAAGGCTGGCAACCTCTACTACGTACGTATCAGATCTGCGTATGGGCCACTCTATAAGATTGGCTTCACCGCAATGGCCTCGGTAAACGAGCGCATGAGCTATGGAGGAAACCAGGATTACCGCCTTATTGATGAGGTGCTTTTGTTCAGGCAGATGAGTGATGCCGGTGGAGCAGAAGGTGATTTACACGCTCACTTTTCGGACAGAAGTGCATTCGGGCGATTCAGTCGCAATGCGGATTTCCCATTGGCTGGCAATGGGCAGTCCGAATTGTACTTCCGAGACGTGCTCGGACTTGATGATAACTATTCTTGGAGGCAGGCTTTCAAAACATGGCTGAGGGTGCAGAAAGTAACATTCCTCGGCCGGGCAGGAGAGTTCCATTGGGCTCTAGTCTATGGTCGGGCGCTCTGTGTTCTGGCCTTGGCTATTGCGCTGCTAACGGTATTGTTGCCGGTTAAACTCGTCATTACAGCGTTTGAATGGTACGAGCGAAAAAGGTTGGGCAAGAAAGCAGAACTTTCAGAGCATGATCACCGTATTGATCGTTTATTGGAGGACCTTCAGCGCTTCGTATCTGCCGAGAAGGCTGAGCCTGCACTGAGGAGGTCAGAGGAGATGCTCGCGCTACGTGCTAAGTATATGAGTCGGGACGCCGGGAAAAATGGTGGTTAAACGTATAGGAAAAAAGGCCCATGGGCAGAAAGCGAAATCAGGCAATGAGCGACTTTGCGAAGCAGATCCGCCAGTACAAGAAGAAAACCAAAGGAGAGGGAGGCAGAATTGGCTTGGGCTTGGAGTCGTCTTTCAAACCGAAAAAAATAAAGCGTGATGAAGTCGTTCTCGATTCGCAGACAACGGCCGATCAAGAGAAGGAAAAATCCATCTTGTATGCTCCGGGTTGGACGTTGAGTTCCAGCGCGGACGATTGACCTAGGAAAACCGGCGTCAGTCAGCCCCTGAGTCGCACGTCCAGGTAGACCATGTTCCACAGCACAATAGCGGCGGTCACCAGGTTGAGGTGATTGCCCGGTAGCGCTGCTGCTCGAAGCACCGATACCATCTCACACACATTGCGTCGGTGTACCAGGAGGCAGTTAGCGCTGGAAATCGAGGACGGCCAGTTGAAGAACGTACCGGACGTACCGCAGATGGTGGCTAAGGCCCTGGCGGCGCGATTGGAGCACGGGCTGTTGGTGGTGGACCCGGTGCAGAGATAGTCGGTGGCGTTGAAGGTGCTAAATGTCGTGCCGGTGTATGACGCACCGTAGCGCCCCGGCGAAGACTGAGTGCAAAACGAACAATCTGTTAAGGGAAAAGAATCATGGACCTGATTATCAAACCGGCGCTCCGAGATTTCTGATGGGGCTTCAAGCTAACTGACATGTTGGTGAACATGAATAGAAGTAACAGTTTGAATGAAGGCCGCTATCTCCTGTTTCTCGACATCCTTGGCTTCAGCGATCTAGTAGAGACCAGGCCTACCAAAGAAATTTACGATGTCATCGACAGTGCACTAAATGCGTTCGGGCGGTGGGAAAAGCTGAATGGCCTGTTCAAGACCATTTATTTTTCGGATACCTTCCTTTTCTATCAAGACCCCAAAGGCTATGGCAATTGGGCATTCTTGGACGTCTACGCCATCGGCTCAATGGTTTTGTCCGCGATGCTAGCAGCAGGAATCGCCGCGCGAGGCGCAATATCGTTCGGAGAATTTGAGGTCGAGCTCGACTCGTCAGGCCGCCATCAGGTGTATTTCGGTAAGGCACTGATCGAAGCCTACAAGGCAGAGCAACAGGAGAAGTGGATCGGGATAACGGTCCTACCTTCCGCATGGGAGCCCTACGAGGCTGCCAATCCGGGAATGATTGATGCTTTCGCGCGCGAAAAAGTATGGCTGCGCAGGGCCGATGGGGTTTTGCTCTTAAATCCGTTGATCAAGCTACGTGGCTGGTATGGTCTCGCTGGGATGGGGGAGGTCGAAAAGCCATACTCAAAATGGGACGCCCCTGAATTTCCCAACGACATTCTTGCTCTCAAATTCATTCGGGTAAAAGCGGAGTCATATGCGGCAATCCAAGACTTCACTAGTCCCGTGGCTATCAAGTTTCATACGACCCATAAATTCTTAAAGGACGTTTTGGGTGATGAATGCTACGCATGGGGCCAGCAAGCAGCGCTTCCTGGAAATTTCTGACGACAATGTCGGAATGGCAATTGATGAATTGATTTAGGAAACGCATGGCAACCTGGGAGATTGGCAATGGCGAAAGCGTTTGGTGCACTGCTAGGGATAGCGAGCCTGCTGTATTCGATTTTCTTGATCCTTGATGGCTGGCACGGAATGAGTCAATCACTCAGGGTTTATGTCCTGATCGTGCCGAGCATTTTCGTCACGATCGCAGCAATAGCTCTGTTGATTTCAGTTCGTGTTTTGGCAGCGAGGCTTTATCGCCGTATTCGAGGCACTCAAGCTAAAAACGAATTTGCATTCATGGATGGCAATGCTTGGAGTTGGCTAATTTTGCCAGTCTGGATTGCCGCCGGTCTGGGGCTCTACAGCGCCGTTGAGCATTGTTGCGGATAGGCCGAATTAGCGTCCCTTTAGTAATCGCGATCTGATCTAGGAATTTTCCGCCCAGGTACACACCCAACCTCGCCTTAAAACGCGGGGTTGGGTCAGTAGAAGGACGCCCATTTTTGCGTCCGCGAAAACAGACGAGAAGGGTGCGGTCATGCATGCGAAGTCCCCAAACATACAGCTTGGCGCTGATGCGTGGCTGGCATTTTCCGATACGTTTCACCAAGCCGCCGCCGATAACTTTATAACCACAGATGCTGATAAAGCTCAGCTATGGTTTGGATTTATGGCTGCGGCGGCTGGTGAAATGACCGGCGGTATCGGTGCCGAGCATGCCCAGGCGCTGCTGTATGCGATCGCCAAGGGCTGCGGCGATGCCGCCAAGATAGCCTTGGCCGAGCATGCAGCTGAGCGTGCCCGCGCCAGGCCCACCCTGACCGTGGTGAAGCCGTGAGCCCAATATCCAAACCAGTGGATCGGAAAGCACGACGCAGGAATGAAGCACTTATGTGGGCTTTGCTAGCCGCTTTAGTGATCTGCTGCATGATTGTAGGTATTCGCTACTGGTTCATCTGATCAGTTCAAGGAAAAGGACCCATGTTCGACATTTTCAGGAGAAAAACATTTACGCAAAAAGCGCTCGGAAGGCTGAAGCCTCAATGTCTTAAGGCTCACCCAGCCGATCAAATCCAGGCAGGTTTGATTGTCGACGTAATCAATTCTGGCTTCATGGAGGAGTTTGGAAACCTATCTGAATTTTGCAAGCGACCTAAGTCCGAACAAGGCCAATACCTGACTCGGTTATCGCAGCTCCAAGATCATGCTGAAACTAAGCTGGGAGCCGATTTGTTTGGCCTATGGGTGATTGCCGCGCAGGCTAGTGACATGCAGACCCAAGGTGAAGCCGCAGAAATAATGGCGCGGTTTTCTCGACTAGCTAATGGCGTTAAGCCGTAGGAAAATCCGAGGCCGTACATGAGGCGTGAGTTTCACGCGCTCAAAGTGCAGGGAGACCGAACATGGACACTGATGAATATCGCGAAGCCTACGACGCTATCGGAGGTGAGTTCGCGACAATTGATAGCATGCATGACTACTTGTCGGGCTATGGAGATACTGAGCGGCAGGGCTTCGCTCTTTCAAAAGATTTACTTGAAGTCGAGCAGATGTCTGCACGCCTTTTAAGATCCGGATGGATGCTCGAAAAATTATCCAGCAAGGCTTACCTACTGTTCGGAACTGAGTGCGCCCTGCCGAATGTCGAGGGTGGGCTGTACATTGATAATGAACACGTTGAGTTTGTCACCCATCCATGGATGAGGGATCGGATTGAACGTGCATTGAGAAACACTTGATCACCAAACAATGCAGCTCAACGTGAGCAGGCCAGGTTAGCCAAACTGCAACGATCAGGCTGAAGAAATTCGGGCATTGAAGATGCCCAAGCCAGCCGCAGGCTGGGGAACCATGTGGTCACCGCGTTTGGTGGGAGGGTGAACCGACACCCACTGTGGCTGAGTCTCTTCAGCAACTGTTCCATCAGGTGAATTCGTAGGTAAATCGCTCAGATCCACCCTCACCCCAAGCCCAGGCCTAAAAACCGGGGCTGAGTCATTAGAAGAGGCGCGACTTTCGCGTCTGCTGAGTTGAGATAATGCCTAATGCCAACACCTGACTGGAGATACGAGAAGTCATCAAGCACTGTAAAGGCTATCTGTCGCCTACTTCTCACTGATCTTGACGAGAATCAGCACGCAGATGTGCACATCGCCCTTCACGACTCACTCAAGCTTTTGTGTGACGCGATCACAGAGGAAGACCCAAACCGTGGTGATCTGTGGACGCCTGGACTTGTAAAGCTCTTCTCCAACCAACCGAGAGAGTGCGAGCGCTGGCTGGAGCTTCTGGACGAGCCCGATTTCAAACCTGATTACTACGGACAGAATCAAGGAAAAATCTAATGAGCCTTCCCTTTTCGACACCCATCCGTCCCCTTTATGTGTGGGGCGGTTATTTGGGTTTTAGCATTTTCCTTGCGCTCGTTGCACCTGGCCAAAGCTGGGGATCTGCGATTGCCATGATCTACTTCGCATGGGCTGCTTTCGAAACCATTAGGTACATCAGGCACCGCAAAAAGGCCAAACAATTAAGCCGGATATCAAGACATCTGCGAGAGACAACGCGCCTCCCAGGACGGTCGAATCGACCCTGAGTAGAAATGAGCCTTTCCCTTTGAGTGACGCCGAAAGCGCTGATCATATGATCGTGCTTTGGGACGGGGAGAAGCGAATTCGCTTCGCTTACCGCAGCGGAGACGGATCAGCAACGACACGCGAAGTGACCGTGTATCAAGTAAACAGCGCCGGTTCGGGCTGGAATGATGACCTGTACTTTTACGGCCTATGTCATCTGCGAAAAGAAGAGCGAACGTTCCGATTAGATCGAGTCCGCTATCGAAACAAGGTTGAAGACGTGGCCACGGGGGAGATCGGAACCTTACGCCAGATATTGAGCATCACAGAGAGGCTAGAGCGTTAACCGGCCACTTCGCATGGGGCGCGCTGATCGCTCCAGCATGATCGATACTGAGTTAAGGGAAAAGTTCGCAGGCTGATCACCAGCTAGAGGAATCCTCCGCTATGACCATGCGCATATGAGTACGACTATGAGCCAGCTTGATAGAAGAATTTTCAGCACGTTCAGTTCCAACCTTTCAGCAATCACCACGCTGATGGAGGCAGGGCACCATACCCATGCAATTGCCTTAATTTATTCGGCGATCGACCACATGTCCTGGCTGAACGCAGCAGGCGAACCTGGCGGCCGAGGTTTTAAGGATTGGGTGAATCGTTTTCTGTTCAATGGCAACACTTTCGATTTCAACGCTGAGGACCTGTGGGCGGCAAGATGCGGGCTCCTTCATACCGGAGCAGCAGAGTCCGATCTCTACAGGGACGGTAGAGCGAAGCTGGTCTATTACGTTGTCGGCGAATCACAACCGGATGAAAGCATGCTCAATCCCGTACTGGCGGCGCATGGTATCACTCGCAGCCAAGTCGTGATTGTGGACTACCACTGGCTCACGACGGAGTTCGTTGATGCCTTGAGCCGCTTTCATGAGCACCTACTGGCAGACGCAACCGCGCATGCTCGGTCTGCTCAAAAAGCAGCAATGCAGATGGTTTTCCAAGTTTCCAGCGACGTCTCCATATGATCAAGGAAAAATCGCATGAGCCCATCGGTTTTGGATGAACATCCATTGTTACTGGCACCTGTCATGCAGATGGTGGGAGCGTTTCCTCTATCTATTCTATGGGTAGTTGGCGACACCTGGGTCAGATGCGATGAAGGTAATTTTTCGATTGGTGCAGACGAGTCCGCTACTTTTGATCAAGTACGTGATCTGCTGCTAGACGCCAAAGGGGATGACTACCCTTGGGAAGAATACTGACCCCTGCTACTGACGATTGAGTGAAAGGAAAAGCACACCAGGTTCTTCCCAAGCCTCGCCGAAAAAAGGGGGCCGCGTTAGTAGGGGCGGCGCTCGAACCACCAATCGAAGGAATGATGAGATGAGGAAATGGCTGAAAATCCTGGCGAAACTTTCCACGGGGACTTTTTAATGTCGTTGCTTGCGGCTTCAGCGTAAGCGTCCGCCCAACACACCTTGCATGGTTAAACGGGCTTCCATCTATGCGGCAGCAACTCGTCAATTTCACTCGCCCGCTGCGTCGGCAGGCGCGTGAGTACGTCCTTCAGATAGGCATACGGATCATGGCCGTTAAGCCGTGCCGACTGGATCAAACTCATGATCGCAGCCGCACGTTTGCCGCTGCGCAGTGACCCGGCGAACAGCCAGTTTGAACGCCCGAGAGCCCATGGCCGGATTTGATTTTCACACCAGTTATTGTCTATAGGTACCGCGCCGTCCTCAAGATATCGAGTCAACGCAGTCCAGCGTTTAAGGCTGTAATCCAGGGCTTTGGCGATGGCCGACCCTTCGGGCACGAGTTCGCGCTGGGCGATCATCCAGGTGTGCAACGCATCGATTATCGGTGCCGCTTTTTCCTGCCGTATTCGGTGCCGCACGTCCGGCTCTAGCTCTTTTACTTCACGCTCTATTTCGTAAAGCGCGGCGATGTAATGCAGCGCTTTTTCGGCGATTTGGCTCTTGTTGGTCGCGTGCAGGTCGAAGAACTTGCGGCGAGCATGGGCCATGCAGCCGATCTCGGTGATG
>NZ_CABVHQ010000044.1 GCF_902497895.1 Pseudomonas fluorescens | reverse complement strand
GCAACTGGCCCAGCCCCAGGCGCCACGGCAGCGGCGCGCCCGCCAGCAACCGGCGCAAGCTTTGCAGCAGCAACAGTAACAGGCCGCCGAGCAGCAGCGCGGCAATTACTCCGCCGCCGAGCAGGGCGAAGGTCAGCAGCAGGTCCAGGCTCAGCCGCCACATGATCAGCGCCAGCGCCGCCAATGCCGCGCCATAGACCATCCAGGTGCTTGACGGGATAGGCAACATGTCCCGGCGCAATACCCGTAGCGGAGGAACACGCCCCAGGGCGGCCAGTGGCGGCAGGGCAAACCCTGCCAGGGCTACCAGTCCGGTACCGATCCCGGCGAATGCCGGCAGCAGCCCGCCGGGCGGGACATCGTTCGGCAACAGATCATGCAGCAGGTAGAACAAGCCATGTTGGGCCAGCCAGCCGAGCAGGGCACCGCAGAGGCTGGCCAGCAGCCCGAGCACGGTCAACTGCACGCTGAACAACAGCATGGTTTCCCGGCGTGACAATCCCAGGCAGCGCAGCAGGGCGCTGGCGTCGAAGCGGCGGGTGGCGAAGCGCGTGGCCGATAGCGCGACCGCCACGCCTGCCAGCAACACCGCCACCAGGCTGGCCATGTTCAAGTAACGCTCGGCCTTGCCCAGGGCTCCGCCGATCTGCCGATTGCCGTCGCGGGCGTCCTGCAATCGCTGGTTGGCGGCCAGGCCGGGTTCGATCGACTTGCGATAGGATTCGAGCCCGGCTGCCGCACCGCGCCAGAGTTCACGGTAGCTGACCCGGCTGCCGGGTTGCACCACGCCGGTGGCTTCGAGGTCTGCCAGATTGATCAGTACCCTCGGGGTCAGGCTGTAGAAGTTGCCGGCGCGATCCGGTTCGTAGGTCAGCACCCGGGTCAGGCGCAGGGTTTTCACGCCGACATCGATGCTGTCACCGATCTTCAGGTTCAGCGCCGGCAACAGCCGGGCCTCGGCCCAGGCTTCACCGGGTTTCGGGCCGCCTCCGACTGTTTCCGGGGTATAGGGGGCATCGGCACTTTTGAGTTCGCCGCGTAACGGATAGGCATCGTCGGCGGCTTTGACACTGGAAAGCTGGATGCCGTTGTCCGTGGCGATGACGCTGGAGAACTCGACCACCCTGGCATGTTCCAGACCCAGCTCGATGCCGCGTTGAATCTGTTCCGGGCGCGCCGGCGAGCTGCTTTCGAGCAGCAGGTCGGCGCCGAGAAATTCGGTCGCGCGCAACAGCATGGCGCCGTTCAGGCGAGCGCCGAAATAGCCGATGGCGGTACTCGCCGCCACCGCGACCAGCAAGGCGAAAAACAGCACCCGCAGTTCGCCGGCGCGGGCATCGCGCAGCAATTGGCGAATGGCGAGGCTGAACAGGCGCAACAGCGGCAAGCGTGCCATCAAGGCTCCAGTGGGACGACCAGCAGGCCGGCTTCAAGGCGGATCTGGCGCCGGCAGCGATGCGCCAGGCGTTCGTCGTGAGTCACCAGCACCAGGGTCGTGCCGCTTTCCTTATTGAGTTCGAAGAGCAAGTCGCTGATGCGCTCGCCCGTATGACTGTCGAGGTTGCCGGTCGGCTCATCGGCGAACAGCACAGTGGGCTGCGCGGCAAACGCACGAGCAATCGCCACCCGCTGCTGTTCACCACCAGAGAGCTGGCGTGGCGAGTGACTCAGGCGTTGCCCCAGGCCAACCCGCTCAAGCAGCTCCCTGGCGCGTTCGCGGGCGTCCGAGCGGCCATCCAGTTCCAGCGGCAGCATGACGTTTTCCAGGGCATTGAGGCTGTCGAGCAGCTGAAATGACTGGAACACAAAACCGACATGCTCGGCCCTGACTCGCGCGCGCTGATCTTCATCGAGGGTGCTCAGGGCTCGACCGGCAAGCACCACTTCGCCGCTGCTGGGCAGATCGAGACCGGCCAGCAGGCCGAGCAGGGTGGATTTGCCGGAACCGGAGGCGCCGACGATGGCCAGGCTGTCGCCCTGGTTCAGTTCCAGGCTGAGTTCGTGCAGGATGGTCAGTTCACCTTCCGCGCTGGGAACCACTTTGCTAAGGTTGCGCGCTGTGAGAATGCTTGCGCCCATGGAGAGTCCGATGCGTGTGTGGTTTTTGAGTGCTGGCCTGGCCTTGATGTGCATGGCCCAGAACGCAGCGGCGGGTACTGTGCTGATCGTTGGCGATAGTATCAGCGCGGCTTTCGGCCTGGATACCCGCTTGGGCTGGGTATCCCTGCTCGAGCAGAGGCTCAGGAGCGAAGGTTTCACCGATAAAGTGGTCAATGCCTCGATCAGTGGCGACACCAGTGCCGGTGGCCAGGCGCGCCTGCCCGCGCTGCTTGCAGCGCATAAGCCGGACCTGGTGATCCTCGAGCTGGGTGGCAACGACGGCCTGCGTGGTCAGCTGCCAACGCAATTGCAACAAAATCTTGCGTCGATGATCGACAGCTCCCGGGCCAGCGGTGCCAAAGTGCTGCTGCTCGGCATGCAGTTGCCGCCTAATTATGGCGTGCGTTACACCCAGGCTTTTGCCGAGGTCTACCGCAACCTCGCCGAAGAGAAAAACATCCCGCTGGTACCGTTTTTTCTCGAAGGGGTGGGCGGCAATCCCGAGCTGATGCAGGCCGATGGCATTCACCCGGCGGCGGTGGCCCAGGGCAAGTTGCTGGAAAATGTCTGGCCGGCGCTGAAACCGCTGCTTTGACACTTTTCTACAGGCAAGCTTTCGGCTAAGGTGGCGCCCCGATTTGGAGCCCCCGATGCCGCGTCCTGCCTGGTCCCTGTTTGCCTACCAACTGATCGAGCCTGATGAGCAGCTGGATCTGTTCGCCTGCCAGGAAGTCCGGGTGCATCTGGTGACGCGTCAATTGGAGTTGGGAGGCTCGGCGGACCGTACGCTGTGCGGCACCTTGTTGCCGGCCCAGCCGCGCTGGTCGAGCGTCGACCGGACGGTTTTCCAGGACCAGCGCCTGTGTTCGCTGTGTCGGGCGATCCTCGAGTCGCAAAAGCGCGGCACTTCGCCGATCTGGCCGGAATTGCGTTTCGAGCTGTAACCAGGCGAACAGGAGCACCGCCCTGTAGAAGCTGCCGCAGGCCGGGATCTTTTGATCTTTGGGGCGTTTGAAAAGATTGCAGGCTACGCCAGACCCTGTCTCGGTGTGCACTGGACCTCGTCGCCTCGGCTCCCGAAGCGGTGGACAGCGGTGTACAATCCCTTTTTTTACCCGTTGATCATGCGAAGGATTTTCCGGATGTTGCCGCGTTTTCCTGCCGTCACCCGCTGCCTGTCTCTTGCCGCACTGTGTGTTGCCGGCCCCGTTGCAGCCCTGGAGCTGCCATTACCACCACCAGGCGAAGATATCGTCGGTCAGGTGCAAGTGGTCAAGGCCAAGTACGAAGATACCTTCGCCGACCTGGGTACGACCTATGATCTCGGCTATCTGGAAATGGTTGCGGCCAACCCGGGTATCGATCCATGGTTGCCGGGGGCGGGCACCGAGGTGGTGTTGCCGACGCGCTTCATCCTGCCGCCGGGCCCGCGTGAAGGCATCGTGATCAACCTGGCTGAATACCGCCTGTACTACTACCCCAAAGGCCGGGATGTGGTTTACACCTTTCCGCTCGGCATCGGCCGTGAAGGCTGGGGCTCGCCGATCGCCCACACCAGTATCGTCGCGAAAACCCCGAACCCGACCTGGACCCCTCCGGCCTCGATCAAGGCCGAGCACCTTGCCGATGGCGACCCGTTGCCAAACGTCGTACCGGCAGGCCCGGACAACCCGCTGGGGCCGTTCAAGTTCACCCTGGGCACTCCGGGTTACCTGATTCACGGTTCGAACAAGAAGTTCGGTATTGGCATGCGTACCAGCCATGGCTGCTTCCGCATGTTCAACAATAACGTGCTGGAAATGGCCAGTATGGTGCCAGTGGGCACCTCGGTGCGCATCATCAGCGATCCATACAAGTTCGGCCTCAGTGGCGGCAAGGTCTATCTGGAAGCCCATACGCCGCTGGATGACAATGGCAATCCGTCAGTCGTCGACAAGCACACTGCGGTGATCAATGCCTTGCTCAAGCGCGAAGACCTGGCCAATAACGTGCGCATGAACTGGGATGTGGTGCGTGACGTGGTAGCCGCTGAAGATGGCCTTCCGGTAGAGATTGCCATACCGGGCACCGGGTCCATGGTCTCCAGCGCGCCGATCGATCTGCAACAGTAACGGCTCGAAAACAGCCCGTCGCAGCTTCACAGCTACGGCGGGTTTTTTATTGTCGACAGAAATGCCGGGCAATAAAAAAGCCGATCCAAGAATGGATCGGCTTGATAACAATCCCGAAGGACTATTACTTGCGGCTAGCTTTTTCCAGCATGCGCAGAGCACGCTCGTTAGCTTCGTCAGCAGTCTGTTGTGCTTTTTGAGCAGCAGCCAGAGCTTCATCAGCTTTACGATAGGCTTCGTCTGCACGAGCCTGGGAGCGAGCTGCTGCGTCTTCAGTTGCGGTCAGACGTGCTTCGGTTTCTTTGGAGACGCTGCTGCAACCGGTAGCCAGAACTGCGGCCAGAGCCAGAGCAGAGAATTTCAGAACGTTGTTCATCGTGTTCCCCTTCAAGGACTTTCAATTAATAGCTATCTCTTCAGAGTGAGGAAACAGCCGGCGTACATACTACCCATTACTTGTAGTAAGTAAACTGAGTTAGCGCAAGAAGCTGTAAAAATTCTAATCCCTGATTCTTTTTCGAGCAACTTTTCATGAATCTGTATAGAAAGCATGCAGCTGCGAGGCCCGCGCTGGGCTAGTCGCTACATTGTCTAGCATAAGCTGGGGCTGTTGTCCGATGTTGTTTCAGATTGTTGGGGGAAGTCGGTCTATATTGATCGGTCTACACTTTTGTTCAGAATCTGCGGGGCGGTTCACGTATCTTTGTTTCTGTAGAGGTGACTTTAAGAAGGGGCGTTCGTCTCAAGAATCGACTCCGGCAATGCACCGGCTTCGACCAGGCAATCGCAGGTCGGGCCGCCTCTACGCGTACCGGGCTGTATCCGCGGGAGCTACGCGATGACGAGCGCGCCTTGAGCAATTTCAACAATGGTGCCTACTATTTGTAACGTGCTCGGCTGTGCGAGATCGGTAAGCTTTTCTCGGTGTCCAGACAGGCACGGGGTGGCGTAGATGTTCCTTCGCCGGAAAAACATCGGTAAGGTAGGGGTCAAAATTCAAGACCCGCGAGGAGTAGTGATGAGCGAGGCGTTGTCCATCCACCATGACCAGGCCAGTCATCAGTTCGAGACCAATGTGGACGGTCATCGTGCCTACCTGACTTATATGGACCTGGGTAAGCAGACCCTGGACATCTATCGGACGTTCGTGCCCAACGCCCTGCGTGGTCGCGGCATAGCGGCTGCGCTGACCGAACAGGCGCTCGAGTACGCAGAGCAAATGGGCTACACAGTGATTCCGTCGTGCTCTTATGTGGAGCGCTACATGGAGCGTCACCAGCGGCACGCCGCGAAGCTCTGATCTCCGGCACACCGGTAATCCCGGGCCTGCCTGGCAAAGCGGTTTACCTGAGCATTGCGCTATGCGATCCAGGGCTATTGATCTCTAAAGCGCCCCGGGCCTTGTTGGCTCGGGGCGTTTTTTATGAAAAAAAGCCTAGGGTCTGTTGACGTTTGGTGACGGCCGCGACGGCGGCCCACTTGGCAGGCCGGCAAATTTGGCCCTGCACCCATTACCCAGGATTCTGGACGTTTTCCCGCGTCACGGCGCTGTCGGATCGACCTCGACCATCCTGAAAACGACCTTGGCGTAGCTTTTTGCCATTATTCCGACGCCCGAGACTTGTGCTCAAGGGCAGCCCATTGCGAATCTGCATGAATAGCAAAATGGCCTTTCTGCCATTGGGTATCGGATGGGGACTGAGCGCAATGATTTCGGCCGTGCAAAGACGTTTTGCCAACCTCGGTATGGCGAAAAAGCTGGGTGTCGGGTTTGTTCTGGTGTTGCTGTTGACGGCCCTGGTGGCGGCCATTGGCGTTTGGTCCCTGCAGACCATCAGTCAGCGCTTCGAGGGTCTCAAGCAAATGTCGGCGCTTAATAGCAGCCTGCTTAAAGTGCGCTTGCTGGAGCAGGACTATGCCTTGCATGGCGATCCGGAAACCGTCGATGCCTTGCATGAAGGCGTTGATGGCCTGATCGGGCTGGCGACGCAGCTCAAGGCTCAGTCGACCACCAACGTGCCGGTGATGAACGATGTCGAACAAGCGCTTGCTGCCTATCGCAAAAGCTTCGATGAGTTCGTCGAACTGGCCCAGGCCAAAGACCTGGCGCTGGAAATGGCCAGCTGGTCGGTTTCCAGTGTCGCCAATAATCTCGATGTGCTCCAGGCCGGTCTGGCCGATGATGGCGCCTACACGCTGAAAGAATCCCAGGGCAAGGAGGGCGCAGAGTTTATCGAGCAGGCCAGTCAGGTCAGTCAGGTCTCCCGGCTGATGCTGCAGGCGATGAACGAAGCGCGGGTGCGCCTGGATCAGAGCCGCAAGGGCGAGGACGAGCGCGCGGGGCAAGGCAAGATCGAACAGGCCGAGCAAGCGTTGACCCAGGCCGAACAACTCAAGACGGCGGTCAAGGATGCGGGGTATCAGACCGTCCTCAACGAAGTGGCCGGGCATATCGCCAGTTTCAGCGAAAAGCTGGGCGAATACACCGGCTTGCTGGCGCAAGAGAAACAGGTCTATCTGCAACTGCATGAGCGCGCCGCACAAGTGGTCGAGCGGGTTGATCAGGCTTATGCGGCTGAAGACCGGTCGATGCAGGTCGAGCTCAAGAACAACTCGATGCTGATTGTCGGCTCGTCGGCATTGGCGCTGCTGGTCGGATTGATCGCCGCCTGGGTGATCACCCGATTGATCGTTGTGCCACTGCGTAGGGTCATTCATGTTGCGCAACAAATTGCGGCGGGGGATCTCAGCTCGACGGTCGAGGTTACCCGGCGTGACGAAATCGGCCAACTGATGCTGGCGATGCAGCAGATGGGGGCCGGGCTCGGCAGCATCGTCAGTGGCTTGCAGGCCGGTATCGAGCAGTTGGCGAGTTCGGCCCAGTCGCTGTCGGCGGTGACCGAACAGACCAATCTCGAAGTCAGCAGCCAGAAAGAAGAAACCGATCAGGTCGCCACTGCGATGAACCAGATGACGGCCACGGTGCATGACGTGGCACGCAATGCCGAAGAGGCGGCGCAGGCTGCACAGAGGGCCGACGACAAGGTTGAGAGTGGTCAGCAGGTGGTCCGCCAGAGTATGCAGCGTATAGAGCAGCTGGCAGACTCAGCCACCTCGGCCAGCACCAGCATCGAAAGCCTCAGTGCGCAAATACAAAACATTGGCACCGTGCTTGGGGTGATCAAGAGCGTGGCCGAACAAACCAACCTGTTGGCGCTCAACGCAGCCATCGAAGCGGCGCGTGCGGGTGAGCAGGGCAGGGGGTTTGCGGTAGTGGCTGATGAAGTCCGGGCGCTGGCCAAGCGTACTCAGCAATCGACCGAGGAAATCGAACGGCTGGTAAGCGCCTTGCGCTCGGCCGCGCAGGCTTCAGTCCAGCAAATCCAGAGCAGTGGCGAGTTGGTCAAGTTGGCGGTCAGCGATGCCTTGCAGACCGAAAGCGCGCTGGGCAGCATTGCCGCGGCAGTGTCGTTGATCCAGCAGATGAACCAGCAGATCGCGGCTGCCGCCGAACAGCAAAGCTCGGTTGCCGAAGAGATCAACCGCAGCGTGACCAGCATCCGCGCCAGTGCCGATCAGTCCTCCCTGGCGATGCAGGGCAACGCCGCATCCAGTATCGAGCTGGCGCAGTTGGGGGCAGAGCTGAAGGGGATGGTCGGGCATTTCCGGTTGTAGGGCGCTAGCTTTGGATTGGGGTAGGAGCAGTCATTTAAGACATTACGCGAACCGTAGCAGCTGCCGAAGGCTGCGTTCGGCTGCGCAGCAGTCGTAAAATCAGGCGCTGCGGTATTCCAGACAAGCCGTGCAAGCAGGATTTGCGACTGCTTCGCAGCCGAACGCAGGCTGCTACGACATCAGGGTTTGTCCGCGAAGACGTCCGGTCACGCTGTCGCCGCTCGCCGCACGAATGGCTCGCGCGGCGAGCGACACCGCTTAGTCGTATATCGCTTTTTTCTTCCAGTCAGCATCGGCCTCAACGGTTTTCAGGCCTTCAGTCAGCTCGTTGACTTCATCTTCCGCCGGCTGAATGTTGGTCAGCACCATCGAGTTGGCCCGCGCCAGGAGTTTCTCCAGGTACTTGAGTTGCTCGGAGTAAACCACCGGGTCCGGCTGTTTGCGCAGATACTGCACGCCACGTTCGAATGCCAGGCGTGCCTGGCCGGGCTGGTTCTGTTGCAGGGCGTGTTGTCCGAGGTTGTTGAAGAACTCGATATGCAGCAGAACCAGGATATGACGAATCTCTTTGACCCAGTGCTTGGCCTCATTGGTTGGCAGAAAACCATCCTGTGCCGCCCGAGTTACCTGGCCATGCAAGGCCTCCAGTAGAAAGCGTACATCCTTGGCCTTGGCTTCGGTCTGGATCGGTGCTGGAGGGTTGCTGACCGGGATCGACTCGCCCTGGGCGACCAGTGCGTTGAGTTCGGCTATCCGTACCTTTGTAGTGGAGTCGGACTTGTTCAGGTGCAGCAAGCGCTGGGAGACATTGAGTTCCAGTCGAGTCAGCAGCAGCTTGAGGGCTGGTGTCATCAACTGACCGGGGAAGGTCTCGGTGATTTCCCCGCAACGGCGCAGGCGATCATTGAGTTCGACCTTAGTGCGGGCCTTTTCCAGTTTGTTGTTTTCCACTACATGGTTCATGTAGCCAATGGCGATCAGTATTACGATCCCGGCTACTACTAGCAGGGTGATCATGAGTGGTGTCACCGTTAAGACCTCTTTATAGGGTTCGCGTGCGAGTCGAGTGTAGTGGCTATGTATATAGGCGCATAGGCTCGTACGACGAGTTGAGCCGAGCCTTTACGCAGGTTCGGGATTGCTTGCTGTATGGGGTACAGATTGCCATCATTCGTAGGCGTGGACTATAGCGCCTTGTCAGGTGACGGAATACAGGCGTCAGATCCTCGACGCATCAATGCCTGAAACGGTGCTCTAAAGGACAGCGAAGTCATTGATTTAAATAAATTTATATCTGGGGGTTGACGACCTGACAATCCATCCATAGAATGCGCGCCACTTACAGCGTAAAGCACAGAGCGAAACGCAGTAAGTAGTGAATGTTGTACGTGTGTCCCCTTCGTCTAGTGGCCTAGGACACCGCCCTTTCACGGCGGTAACAGGGGTTCGAGTCCCCTAGGGGACGCCATTGCGGGAATAGCTCAGTTGGTAGAGCACGACCTTGCCAAGGTCGGGGTCGCGAGTTCGAGTCTCGTTTCCCGCTCCAATTTTAAACAGCGTTGCTTTCGGGCAGGGCTGAGTGAAACCAGAACCAAGTCTTCGGATGCGGGGCTGGACACTGGAACACACACCATGTGTTCCGGTCAGCGTGTCCCCTTCGTCTAGTGGCCTAGGACACCGCCCTTTCACGGCGGTAACAGGGGTTCGAGTCCCCTAGGGGACGCCATTTGCGGGAATAGCTCAGTTGGTAGAGCACGACCTTGCCAAGGTCGGGGTCGCGAGTTCGAGTCTCGTTTCCCGCTCCATTTTTACAAAAACGCCGCTCATTGAGCGGCGTTTTTGTGTGTGCGTGATTTGTCACCCGCTGACGCGACACGATAAAAAAGGCTCGCCAGTCATACTGAGCGAGCCTTTTGCGTGGTGTGTCGAATCACATCGACAGAATCAAGCGCCCGGCGAACAGAATCAGGATCACGCCCATGGTCCGTTCGAACCAGTGGCCCATGCGCATGAACAGCAGTCGCACCCGGGCGCTGGAAAAGAACAGCGCGACGATGACGAACCACAGTGCATTCACAAAGCACATCCAGACCCCGTAAAGCGCCTGAATCTTCAGTGGAGTCGATGCGCTGATCACCGTGGTGAAAATCGCCAGGAAAAACAGTGTGGCCTTGGGGTTGGTGGCATTGGTCAGGAATCCGGTCATAAAGGCCTTGGGCAAGGTCTGGCGTTCCAGTTGCTCCGGCAGGGCAGTGCCGCCTTCAACCGCGGTTTTCGCTTTGCTGCGCAGCAGGCTGATACCGAGATAGAGGATGTAGGCGCCACCCACGACCTTGGCGACGCTCAGCAGCCAGGGCGTGCTGTGCATCAGCGCGCCAACCCCGAGCAAGGTGTAAAGCACATGCACCGAAATGCCTGCGCCGATGCCGATGGCCGTGCACAGGCCAACTACTCGACCGTAACGCACGCTCTGGCGGATGGTGACCGCAAAGTCCGGCCCGGGGGCGACCACCGCCAGAAAGTGAATCGTGGCTAATGCGAGAAATTCGCCCAGGTAGTTCGAAAGCATTTCAACTCCAGTAAGTAAGGGGCGAGGTATTGCCCCGATAGCCGACAAAAAAGGACAGGCTCAAGCGTGGGTCGGATACACCCGGGGTGACGGAGTGCATGCGCCGCGAATTGAACATGATGAAGTCGCCCGGTTCCGGGCGAATTTCCAGCGAAGGAGGGCCAAGCAGCGCGGGGTCGATGCCGTAGCTGTCGCCGCGCATTTCATCGAATCGATCCGCTGAAATGTCGTCCTTCCAGATTTGCAGAGCACCGCCTTCGGGCGGCATATTCAGGTAGACGTTGCAGGCCAGTTGCGCCTCCAGGCTGTGGGCCTGAAGGCTGTCGGGGGCATCCTTGGCGAAAATGTCGTGGTGGGCGAGGAAGCACACGCCAGGGTTCACCACCCGTGACAGGCCGACATACATCTTGCGTCCGTAAATGTTCTCCAGGTGCGCACCGACCGGCCAGCACTCATCGAGCATGCAGCGCAGGGTGTCGATCGGTGAGGCATAAGGTGCACAACGCGCACGCAGTTCTGCGATGTTTGACGCCGCGCAATGAAAGTAGTCTTCGATCAGCAACGGCTGATTTTGCGCCTCGTAAAACGCCATGCCGATGCGGCCAATGCTGGGGGCGTTGAGATAGCCCTCGAAACCGGGAGCGAGAATCTTGTCGCCGATCCGCAGCGCCTGGGGTTTTGGCAGAAAGCCTTTGAGACGAATGGCGAGTACTTCTTCGTGGACAAGTTTTTTTATGCACGTCTCATCGAGACGCTCGACGTCAAGCATCATGTTCAAGGTCCATCTATCAGATTGGTGATCGATCCCGCGCCCCGGGGGCTATCCCTGCTCCTGGCAATGAGTTGCGCGGCTCGTCCGAGGGTTCAGTCCACGCTGTAATGAACGGTTAGCGTTCCCTTCTTCTGCGAGAGGGAAGTGATCTTGACCGTGCCCAGTTCATACAGACGCCGTATATGGGTGCCGCCGCAGCCGTAAGCGGGCAACTCGCCGAAGCCGATTTCACGGGAGCCCTCGCGTAGGGAAATCAAGCGCGGCAAGTCATCGGCAATCCATTGATTCACGCCGTTCTGGATGGTCTCGAGGTCAAAGTTCCGCGGACTTTCTCCTGGTTTGAAGGACACCCGCCCCTCTCCGGGCCAGTGGTGAGCTTTGATCGGGGTCCAACCGAGGGTTTCGGCGAAGTGGCCGATCAGATGGCCAGCCGAATGCATTCGGCTGTTGAACTGGCGGCGCTGTTCATCCACTCGAATCTGGACCATTCCCACATTTACCGGGTGGCTGACGTAGTGGACGATCCGGTCCGGGTCCTGGGCGACTCGCAATACCTGGCTGTCGCCGATCCAGCCGGTATCACAGGGCTGCCCGCCCCCCTGAGGGTGAAAGAGTGTCGCGCGCAGGACCACTGCAAATTCATTCTCGTGGGGTGTGCAATCCAGGACTTCCACATTGGCTTTGAGGTCATCGCTATGGAAAAAAAGGCGCAGTGTCATATTTTCCATACTCTTATTGAATTTCTGTTTTTTATTATAGGGAGGGAGGAATTGCGTGATAATCCATTCAAACATCAATGGACTTTTGCGTTGTGAGCATAAATCTACCACTGCCCTTGTTGGGTGAAATGGCGATTTTCGTCAAGGTTGTCGAGACCGGCAGCTTCTCGGAAGCGGCCCGGCAAATGGGCTCGTCACCGTCTGCGGTGAGCCGCAGCATCTCGAGGCTGGAGAAGGCCCTGGCCACTCGACTGCTGCAACGCACCACCCGCAAGTTGCGCCTCAGCGATGGTGGCGAAGAGGTGTTCAAGCGCTGCCAGGAGATGGTCAGTGCGGCCAGGTCGGTGATGGAAATCAGCGGCCAGTACACCGATGAAGCCGAGGGCCTGGTGCGGGTGAGTGTGCCCAAGGCGGTGGGGCGGTTTGTGATTCATCCGCATATGCCGGAATTCTTGCGCCGATATCCCAAAGTCGATGTGGAACTGCTGCTCGAGGATCGTCAGGTCGACTTGATTGATGACAACGTCGATCTGGCGATCCGCATCACCGATCGACCTCCGGCAGGCCTGGTCGGACGTCAGTTGCTGACCATCGACCATTTGCTCTGCGCCACACCGCAGTACTTGGCGGAACACGGCACGCCGACTCATCCCCATGACTTGCTCAACCACAGCTGTATTTATCTGGGCGAAACGCCGAGCGATGCGCGCTGGAAATTCAAGAAGGGCACCAAGGCGGTGACCGTGGGCGTGCGCGGACGTTATGCGGCCAATCACACCGGTGTGCGGTTGGGGGCGGTGCTGGAGCATATCGGGATTGGCAGCTTGCCGTACTTCACTGCGCGCCATGCGCTGGAGCAGGGACTGATCGTGCAGGTGCTGCCGGACTGGAGTTTCCTCGCGTCGTATCACGGCGGAGCCTGGTTGTTGTATTCACCGACGCGCTATATGCCGCCGAAGCTGCGGGTGCTCATCGATTATCTGGTGGAGTGCCTGGGAAAGGAGCCGACCCTGGGCAAGCCTGGAAAGGTGGCTGGCAGCCGGGCGTACGAGCTGCCGGAGAGTGATGGGGTGCTTTAATAGCAAAATCAAAAGATCGCAGCCTGCGGCAGCTCCTACAGGGGGATGGGCGATAAAAAAGGCCCGCCGGTTTAACCGTGCGGGCCTTTTTGGTTACCGATCGTGGATCAGTGCTTGCTGCCCTGATTCGACATCGACAGCAGCTGCTTTTCCTGGTTCCAGTCGAAGGGTTCGTCGTTTTGTTCGGCTTCATAACGACGATCTTCAAGGGCCTGGTACAGGTCGATCTCGTCGTCGGGCATGAAGTGCAGGCAGTCGCCGGCGAAGTACCACAGCAGGTCGCGTGGCACGAGATGGGCAATCTGCGGATAACGGGCGATGACCTGGCAAAGAATGTCCTGGCCCAGGTATTGGCTTTCGATCGGATCGACCGGCAGCTGCAGCATCAGTTCATCGAAGCGTTCGAGGAACAGCTCGTGGCTTTCTTCCGGAACCTGTTCGGCTTCACCCAAGGCGACCAGGATGCTGCGCAGGTGTGCGAGCAGGGCGAGAGTGTGGTCGAGCATAACGGGAGTCCTCTAGAACTTAAGCAAAACGGGCGCCAGAGTATATAACTCCGGCGCCCGCTTTTCATAATTGAACAGCTGTACGGATTGACTTAGCGGACTTTGCCCTCGCTGAGGGTCAGTTGCTCCTGGGTAAAATCGTCGACGTCGATGACTTTGCGCCGCGCCGCTTCTGCCTCGCGCAAGGTCTGGGCTTCACCCGGTTGCAAGACGCCAGCCTCCAGCGCGGCATCGATGATGGGTTCCCCGGCGACGGGTTTGAGCTGGCCGCTTTTGAGGGCCAGCTGCAGTTTTTTCTGCAGCGGTTGCGCCGAGTTCAACAGATTGCAGGCGTGTTGCAGGGCGCCGACCGGGTCGTCGGCCGATTGCGGGCGATAGCAGCCACCGAGCAACTCTTCGAGGGTCGGATCGCCTTTGGCGCGACCGATCACCGCGGCCACTTCGGCCCCCAGTTTGTCCGACGGGCCTTTGTGCCGACGGCCGAACGGAAACACCACCACCCGCAGCAGGCAGCCGATCAGCTTGTTCGGGAAGTTGCTCAGCAGTTCGTCCAGCGCCCGTTCGGCTTGGCCAAGGCTTTCTTCCATGGCCCAGGCGAACAGCGGATACATATGCTCCGGCGAGTCGAGGTCGTGGTAACGCTTGAGTGCGGCAGAGGCCAGATACATATTGCTCAGCACATCGCCGAGGCGTGCGGACAGGCGTTCGCGACGTTTCAGTTCGCCGCCCAGCAGCATCATGCTGAGGTCGGCAAGCATGGCGAAGGCTGCGGCCTGCCGGTTGAGGGCACGGAAATAACCCTGGCTGAGCTTGTCCCCCGGTGCGTGTTCGAAGTGCCCCAGGCCCAGGTTCAGCACCAGGGTGCTGGCGGCGTTGCTCACGGCAAAACCGATGTGGTTGAGCAGCAGGCCATCGAACTCGATCAGCGCCTGTTGTTGGTCTTCGCGGTCGGCGAGGGCCATTTCCTGGAGTACGAACGGATGACAACGAATCGCCCCCTGGCCGAAGATCATCAGGTTGCGCGAGAGGATGTTCGCGCCCTCCACGGTGATGCAGATCGGCGCACTTTGCCAGCTACGCCCCAGATAGTTGTTCGGACCCATGATAATGGCCTTGCCGCCATGAATATCCATCGCATGGCTGATGCACTCGCGGCCGCGTTCGGTGAGGTGGTACTTGAGAATCGCCGAGAGCACCGAGGGTTTTTCGCCAAGGTCGACTGCGTTGGCGGTGAGCATCCGCGCACTGTCCATCAGCCACGCATTGCCGCCGATTCGCGCCAGTGCTTCCTGAATCCCTTCGAAGGCTGACAACGGCACGTTGAATTGCTCGCGCACCTGGGCATATTGGCCGCTCACCAGGCTGGTGAACTTGGCGGCGCCGGTGCCGACCGCTGGCAGTGAAATCGAGCGCCCGACCGACAGGCAGTTCATCAGCATCATCCAGCCTTGGCCGAGCATCTCCTGGCCGCCAATGAGGAACTCCAGCGGGACGAAGACATCCTTGCCGGAGTTCGGGCCGTTCATGAACGCGGCACCCAGCGGCAGGTGGCGACGACCGATCTCCACCCCGGGGAGCTCGGTCGGAATCAGCGCGAGGCTGATGCCCAGGTCTTCATTGTCGCCCAGCAAGTGATCCGGGTCATAAGCCTTGAAGGCCAGGCCGAGCAAGGTGGCAACCGGGCCGAGGGTGATATAGCGCTTTTCCCAGTTCAGACGCAGGCCGAGGGTTTCCTTGCCTTCCCATTCACCTTTGCAGATCACCCCGGTGTCCGGCATCGCCCCGGCGTCGGAACCGGCCAGCGGACCCGTCAGTGCAAAGCACGGAATGTCGTCGCCGCGGGCCAGCCGGGGCAGGTAATGGTTGCGTTGTTCGTCGGTGCCGTAATGCAGCAACAGTTCGGCCGGACCGAGGGAGTTGGGCACCATCACGGTCGAGGCCAGGTCGCCACTGCGGGTCGCCAGTTTCATCGCTACCTGGGAGTGGGCGTAGGCCGAGAAACCTTTGCCGCCAAACTCCCGGGGAATGATCAGGGCAAAAAAGCCGTGCTGTTTGATGTGCTCCCAGGCCTCCGGCGGCAGGTCCATCGATTGGCCGATCTGCCAGTCGCTGACCATGGCGCAGAGCTCTTCGGTCGGGCCATCGATGAATGCCTGTTCCTCTTCGCTCAGTTGCGCTTTCGGATAGGCCAGCAGCTTGTTCCAGTCCGGACGACCGCTGAACAGCTCGCCATCCCACCAGACCGTACCGGCATCGATCGCGTCACGCTCGGTTTGTGACATGGGTGGCAAGGTTTTCTGAAACCAGCTGAACAGCGGCGCCGTGAAGTATTTGCGACGCAGGTCCGGCAGCAACAGGGGCGCGGCCACTGCCGCGAGCAGCACCCAGAAAAGCAGCAACAGCCAGCCTGGTGCATGGCTGAAGGCGCCCATCGCCAGCAGGTAGACGGCAACCACGCCCAACCCGGGCAGAGGCGCGATGCGCCGATGTGCCAGATACGCAATGCCGACCACCAGAACCAGTATCCACAACAACAGCATATTTAATCCTCCGTGAAACCAGGGGCAAAACCACCCTCAGAGCTTAGACGGCATCCGCAAAAAGGGAGGTAAGAGCGATGTGTTTGAATTTGTAGGAAACATTGGCTGAAATTTGACGGTTATCGCGATGGCAGACTGTTGAAATCGTCCGCATACAGAGCGGCAAACGCTGATATCTGGCCGAAACGTCATGTCTGACGTCTCAATAGTGACCATCCCTGGGGAGTGGAGTTCGCCGAGACGTTGCGCGCGCAGACCGATTTGTCTCGCGCCTGATCCGGCGTAGACTGCCCCGGCATTCATCTATCTAAGGAGCGGTCATGCTGAAGATCTGGGGTCGGAAAAATTCGTCGAATGTCAGGAAGGCACTCTGGTGCGCCGAAGAACTCGGCCTGACCTACGAGGCGGTGGATGCAGGCGGCGCCTTCGGCGTGGTCGACACTCCCGAGTACCGGGCGATGAACCCCAACGGCCGAGTCCCGGTCATCGAAGATGACGGCTTTGTACTTTGGGAATCCAACACCATTGTGCGTTATCTGTGTGCCAGACATGCCCCCGACTCGGTCTGGTATCCGGCGGATCCGCAGGCACGTGCCTCTGCCGAAAAATGGATGGACTGGACCACGTCGACCTTTGCCGATCCGTTCCGTCAGGTGTTCTGGGGCGTATTGCGCACCCCGGCGGATCAGCAGGATTGGGTAAGGATTCATGCTGCGCGCGATACCTGTGTCGAGTTGCTGGCGATGGTCGATCAGGCGCTGGCCGAGCAACCGTACCTGTCCGGCGAGGAGATTGGCTTGGGCGACATCCCCTTGGGCAGCTTCATTTATGCCTGGTTCGAGATGCCCATCGAGCGCCCACAGATGCCCCATCTGCAAGCCTGGTACGAGCGTCTGCAGCAGCGCCCCGCCTACCGCAAGGCGGTGATGACCGCTTTGACTTAATACTGACTATCAATACAGGTGACTGTACTTGTGCGGCGTCGACAAGCACCATTGGTCTTGCGCCGCCGTTGTATTGCGTGCGGTCCGCCCTTATTTGTAACTTTCCTTCCCTTCCTGGTGCGTAAATCCGATATGAGTTCCGCTCTGTCCATCCGGCAGCTAACCAAAACCTACGGCAACGGTTTCCAGGCCTTGAGTGGTATCGATCTGGATGTCGCCGAAGGTGACTTTTTCGCCTTGCTCGGCCCCAACGGTGCCGGCAAATCCACCACCATCGGCATTCTCTCGACCCTGGTGAACAAGACCAGCGGCACGGTGAATATCTTTGGTCATGACCTCGACCGCGAGCCAGCCGCGCTCAAGCGCTGCATTGGCGTGGTGCCGCAAGAGTTCAACTTCAATCAGTTCGAAAAGACCTTCGACATTGTCGTGACTCAGGCCGGCTATTACGGCATTCCGCCCAAAGTGGCCAAGGAGCGGGCCGAGCAGTACCTGACCCAGCTCGGTCTGTGGGACAAGCGCGATGTGCCGTCGCGTTCGTTGTCCGGCGGCATGAAGCGTCGGTTGATGATCGCCCGGGCGCTGGTGCATGAGCCGCGTCTGCTGATCCTCGACGAACCGACGGCCGGGGTGGACATCGAACTGCGTCGCTCGATGTGGACCTTCCTCACCGAGCTGAACCAGAAAGGCATCACCATCATCCTCACCACTCATTATCTGGAGGAGGCTGAGCAGCTGTGCCGCAATATCGGCATCATCGACCACGGCACGATTGTCGAGAACACCAGCATGCGCCAGTTGCTCAGCCAGCTGCATGTCGAGACCTTCCTGCTCGACCTGAAGAACGACACGAAGGTTGCGCCGCAGCTGATCGGCTATCCGAACCGCCTGGTTGACGGCCACACCCTGGAAGTCCAGGTCGATAAAGCGGTGGGCATCACCGCGCTGTTCGGCCAACTGGCGGCACAGAACATCGAAGTGTTGAGCCTGCGTAATAAAACCAATCGCCTCGAGGAGTTGTTCGTGTCCCTGGTGGAGAAAAATCTGGCGAAGGTGGCAGTATGAGTTCCGAGCTGCAACCCAACCTCGTCGCACTGAATACCATCGTCTATCGTGAAGTCCGGCGCTTTACCCGGATCTGGCCGCAGACTCTGCTGCCACCAGCGATCACCATGGTTCTGTACTTCGTGATCTTCGGTAATCTGATCGGTCGGCAGATCGGTGATATGGGTGGTTTCACCTATATGGAATACATCGTGCCCGGGCTGATCATGATGTCGGTGATCACCAACTCCTACGGCAACGTGGTCTCGAGTTTCTTCGGCAGCAAGTT
Organism: Pseudomonas fluorescens; assembly: GCF_902497895.1. Taxonomy (GTDB): domain Bacteria; phylum Pseudomonadota; class Gammaproteobacteria; order Pseudomonadales; family Pseudomonadaceae; genus Aquipseudomonas; species Aquipseudomonas fluorescens_BP. Next base: position 33,159 of record NZ_CABVHQ010000044.1, on the reverse strand, counting down.
CCAGCGCTCCATCGAAGAACTGATGGTCTCGCCGGTTTCACCACACACCATTCTGATTGGCTACACACTGGGTGGTGTGTTGCGCGGGCTGATGGTCGGGGTGATCGTGACAATGCTTTCGCTGTTCTTCACCGACCTGCAGGTGCATCACCTGGGCGTGACCATTCTGGTGGTGGTACTGACCGCGACGATCTTCTCGCTGCTGGGCTTTATCAACGCCGTGTTCGCGCGCAACTTCGACGACATCTCGATTATCCCGACCTTCGTGCTGACACCGCTGACTTACCTGGGCGGGGTGTTCTACTCGATCAGCCTGTTGCCGCCGTTCTGGCAGACCGTGTCGCTGGCCAACCCGGTGCTGCATATGGTCAACGCCTTCCGCTACGGTATTCTTGGGGTCTCGGATATCAGGATCAGCGTGGCCATCACCTTCATGCTGGTCGCGACGGTGGTGCTGTACGTTGGATGTGCCCGGCTGCTGGTCAGCGGCCGTGGCATGCGCACGTAGGCGCTGCCGCAGGCTGCGATCTTTTGATATTGTTCTTTGGCTTCCCCCGGCACCTTCAACAGTCGCATAGGCGCCGAAGATCAAAAGATCGCAGCCTGCGGCAGCGCCTACAGGCGGTTTTTCTTGCGCTTCTTCCATTGCCGGCCGACCCACCAGCGCCAATAGACCATGGTCAGGCAATAGGCGAGGGCACCCAGCACCAGGCCGGCGACGACCGAGCCGAGCAGGAAAGGCTGCCACAGGGTCGACAACTGCCCGCTGATCCACTCCCAGGTCAACTCGTCAGGCAGGGTTCTGGCGGGGGAGTTCATTAGCCAGGCGCCGATCTGATAGGTGAAAAAGAACACTGGCGGCATAGTGATGGGGTTGGTCAGCCAGACCAGACTGACGGCAATCGGCAGGTTGCCGCGCACAGCAATGGCCAGAAAGGCCGCCAGCAGCATTTGCAACGGAATCGGTATGAACGCGGCAAACAGCCCGATGGCCATCGCCCGTGCCACCGAGTGGCGATTGAGGTGCCAGAGGTTCGGGTCATGCAGCAGCTTGCCGAGAAAGCGTAAGGACTTGTGTTCCCTGATGCTGGTCGGGTCTGGCATGTAGCGTTTGAATAGGCGCCGGGGCATTGGGGTTCTCGGTCGGTTCAGGCGACCAGTATGCCCGGATTCTCCCGAAGGCAAATTCAGACTTTGTGACAATTAATAAAACGGCGTACCTGCAGGTCAGCTAATCCAAGAGGGGGATCGCTCAAGGATGGTTGTATGCGCATAGGGATGTTCGCGCTCGCGCTGGGTCTTCTGGCTTTGCGGTTTTTACCGTGGTTGCCGCCGGTCGGGTTATTGCTGATGCTGCCGGTAGTGGCGCTGATGTTGTTGCCGTTTCGCACTTATCCACTGGCATTTTTCCTGCTCGGCCTGGCTTGGGCCTGTCTCTCGGCGCAGTGGGCACTCGATGATCGTCTGTCGCCCAGTCTCGACGGGAAAACCCTGTGGCTTGAAGGGCGGGTGACGGGTTTGCCGCAGAGCAACGGTCAGTCCGTGCGCTTCGAACTGCTGGACAGCCAGTCGCGGCGGGGTGTGCTGCCCCGGCGAATGCGCCTGAGCTGGCACGGCGGGCCGCCGGTCAAGAGTGGCGAGCGCTGGCGCCTGGCGGTCAAGCTCAAGCGGCCCCATGGATTACTCAATCCCCACGGCAACGATGCCGAAGCCGAATTGTTGGCCAGGCGAATCGGTGCCACTGGATCGGTCAAGGACGGTCAATTGCTGGCCCCGGCGCAGTGGGCGTGGCGCGACCGACTCCGCCAGCGCTTGCTGGATGTCGACGCCAACGGCCGCGCCGGTGCCCTGGCCGCGCTGGTACTGGGTGATGGTTCCGGCCTGACCACACAGGATTGGCGCGTGCTGCAGGACACCGGCACGGTGCACTTGCTGGTGATTTCCGGTCAGCACATCGGGTTGCTGGCCGGATTGATCTACGCCTTGGTCGCCGGTCTGGCACGTTATGGCTGCTGGCCTCGAAGTTGGCCCTGGTTGCCCTGGGCGTGCGGTCTGGCATTTGCCGCGGCGCTCGGCTATGGCCTGTTGGCCGGTTTTCAGGTTCCGGTGCAACGGGCCTGTGTGATGCTCGGTCTGGTATTGCTCTGGCGGTTGCGCTTCCGTCATCTGGGAGCCTGGTGGCCGCTGCTGCTGGCGCTGAACGGGGTGTTGATTCTGGAGCCCCTGGCCAGCTTGCAGCCGGGGTTCTGGCTGTCCTTCGCTGCGGTGGCGGTACTGATTTTTACCTTCAGCGGTCGGCTGGGCGCCTGGCAGTGGTGGCAGGCCTGGAGTCGTGCCCAGTGGCTGATCGCTATCGGCTTGTTGCCGATGCTGCTGATTCTCGGCCTGCCGGTCAGCCTCAGCGGACCGTTGGTCAATCTGCTGGCGGTGCCCTGGATCAGTCTCGCGGTATTACCCCTGGCCTTGCTGGGTACCGTATTGCTAGCGGTGCCGTATCTCGGCGAAGGGCTGTTGTGGGTAGCCGGCGGCCTGCTCGACGGTTTGTTCCAGGTACTGGGCCTGATGGCCGCCGGTCTGCCGGCCTGGGTCCCGCAGGCGCTGCCGGTCTGGGCCTGGGCGCTGAGTGGCCTGGGGGCGGTGCTGCTGCTGTTGCCCAAAGGCATACCGTTGCGATTGCTGGGTTGGCCGATGCTGTTGCTGGCCGTTTTTGCGCCAGGCGCCAAGGTGCCGGTGGGCGAGGTGGAAGTCTGGCAGCTGGATGTGGGTCAGGGTCTGGCCTATATCCTGCGAACTCGCCAGCACGCGATGCTCTACGACGCCGGTCCGCGTTTCGCCGAGCATGACCTGGGGGCGCGAGTGGTGTTGCCGACCTTGCGCAAGCTGGGAATCCGCGAGCTGGATCTGCTGCTGATCAGCCATGCCCATGCCGACCATGCCGGTGGCGCCGTTGCAGTGCATCGCGGGTTGCCGGTCAAGCGGGTGCTCAGTGGCGAGCCGGGTGACCTGCCCGGCGTGCTGCAGGCTGAGTCTTGTATGACCGGCGAGAACTGGGAATGGGATGGGGTCAGGTTTTCCCTGTGGCAATGGTCGGCCGCCGGTGACAGCAACCAGCATTCCTGCGTGTTACGGGTCGAGGCCAAGGACGAACGCCTGTTGTTGGCAGGAGACATCGACGCCCGCGCCGAGCGGGCCCTGCTCAAAAGTCCCATGGCGCAACCGGTGGACTGGTTGCAGGCGCCTCATCACGGCAGCCGCAGTTCGTCGTCCCGGGAGTTTCTCGAGGTGCTGCGGCCCAAGGCATCGTTGATCTCCCGGGGGCTCGGTAACAGTTTCGGCCATCCGCACCCCGAGGTGCTGCAGCGTTACCGGGAGTTGGGCATTCAGGCCTATGACAGCGTTGAACAAGGCGCGCTGCGTCTGCAGCTCGGGACTTTCGACGGGCCCCGGGGATTGCGCGACCAGCGGCGCTTTTGGCGTGAGGCACCGTCGCAGAACAGGTAAAGAGGACTAAATCCCATGCGACATAGCGTACTTCGGTGCATCGACCCCCTATGTTAGAGTGAGCCACTTTTTTCGAGGGGGCTGTCACTGTGTGGGAATTGGTCAAATCCGGCGGCTGGATGATGCTGCCGATCATCCTGAGTTCCATTGCGGCGCTGGCCATCGTTGCCGAGCGTCTGTGGACCCTGCGGGCCAGCCGCGTTTCCCCGGATCATTTGCTGGGGCAGGTCTGGGTCTGGATCAAGGACAAGCAACTCAATAAAGACAAACTCAGGGAACTGCGCGCCCATTCCCCATTGGGCGAGATCATGGCCGCGGGCCTGGCAAACTCCAGGCACGGCCGCGAGATCATGAAAGAGTGCATCGAAGAAGCCGCCGCGCGGGTCATCCATGAACTCGAACGCTACCTCAACGCACTGGGCACCATCGCCGCCATGGCGCCGCTGCTGGGGTTGTTGGGTACGGTCCTGGGCATGATCGATATTTTCAGCGCATTCATGGGCTCGGGCATGAGCACCAATGCCGCGGTGCTGGCCGGTGGTATCTCCAAGGCGCTGATCACCACGGCCGCAGGCTTGATGGTGGGTATTCCAGCCGTGTTCTTCCACCGTTTCCTGCAACGTCGGGTCGATGAACTGGTGGTGGGTATGGAGCAGGAAGCGATCAAACTGGTCGAGGTGGTACAGGGCGACCGTGACGTGGATCTGGCCGAGGGCAAAAAAGCGTGAAATTTCGCCGCAAACCGCGGGAGACGATCGATATCAACCTCGCGTCGCTGATCGACGTGGTGTTTATCCTGTTGCTGTTTTTCGTCGTCACCACCACCTTTACCCGTGAAACCCAGCTGCGCGTCGAACTGCCGGAAGCGGTCAGCGGCTCGCCCGCCGAGGATCAACAAGCCAAGCACCTGGACATCGCCATCAGCGCCGACGGCGTGTTCAGCCTGAACAATCAGTTGCTACCGAAAAGTGACCTGGCCAGCCTGATAGAGGCCTTGCAGAAGGAGTCCGCTGGCGATACCACGCTGCCCCTGTCGATCAGCGCTGACGGCAAAGCCCAGCACAAGGCTGTGATCATCGCGATGGATGCAGCCGGCAAGCTTGGCTTCAGTCACTTGCGCATGACCACCGTCGAGGCGGCGCCGACTCCCTGATGGCCCTTTCCGATCGTTTGCTCGCCGCCTGGTATGCCGGCCATCCTGCGCTGAGGGTGCTGCAGCCGCTGGAATGGCTGTATCGAGGCGTAGTGATGCGCAAGCGCGCACGTTTTCTCGCCGGTGAGGGTGACATCTACCAACCGCCTGTGCCGTTGGTGGTGGTGGGCAATATCACCGTGGGCGGCACTGGCAAGACGCCGCTGATTCTCTGGTTGATCGAGCATTGTCAGCGCAGTGGTCTGCGGGTCGGCGTGGTCAGCCGCGGTTATGGTGCCAAGCCACCGCACCTGCCATGGCGGGTCGAGGCCGAGCAAGCCGCTGAAGTCGCCGGTGACGAGCCGCTGCTGATTGTCCAGCGCAGCGGCGTACCGCTGATGATCGACCCGGATCGTAGCCGCGCCGTGCAGGCGCTGCTGGCCAGCGAGCCGCTGGACCTGATCCTCTCTGACGACGGCATGCAGCATTACCGCATGGCCCGCGACCTTGAACTGGTGCTGATCGATGCTGCGCGTGGCCTGGGCAACCAGCGCTGTCTGCCGGCGGGACCGTTGCGCGAACCGATCGAACGCCTGCAAAGCGTCGATGCCGTGCTCTATAACGGCGCCCGGGCCGACCGCGACGACGGTTTTGCCTTCCAGCTCGAACCGACTGCGCTGGTCAATCTACTGACCGGCGAGCGTCTCCCGCTGGACCACTTTCCTCCCGGGCAATTCATGCATGCGGTGGCCGGCATCGGCAACCCGCAACGTTTCTTCGACACGCTTGAAACGCTACACTGGCGGCCAGTCCCGCATGCTTTTGCCGACCACGCCGAGTACAGCGTGCAGACCTTGAATTTCATGCCGCCATTGCCGCTGGTCATGACCGAGAAAGATGCGGTCAAGTGCCGTGGGTTCGCGGCAGCCGACTGGTGGTACCTGGCAGTCGACGCGGTGCCGTCCGAGGCCTTCGTGGCCTGGTTCGATACGCAGTTGATGCGCTTGTTGCCGGATCGTCTTTTGCCTTAACGCTTTTCCAGGGAGTTTTCATGGACACCAAATTGCTCGACATCCTTGCCTGCCCGGTCTGTAAAGGTCCGCTGAAGCTCAGTGCCGATAAAACCGAGCTGATCAGCAAGGGCGCCGGTCTGGCTTACCCGATTCGTGATGGCATTCCGGTGATGCTCGAAAGCGAAGCCCGTACCCTCAGCACTGATGAGCGACTGGACAAATGACCCCAGCCTTCACCGTTGTCATTCCGTCCCGTTTCGCCTCCACCCGCCTGCCCGGCAAACCGCTGCAGATGATCGCCGGCAAGCCGATGATCCAGCATGTCTGGGAGCAAGCCTGTAAAAGCAATGCCCAGCGAGTGGTGGTCGCCACTGACGATGCGCGCATTGTCGAAGCCTGCAAGGCGTTTGGCGCCGAAGTGGTGCTGACCCGTGAGGATCACGTCTCCGGTACCGATCGCTTGGCCGAAGTCGCCACGCAATTGGGTCTGGCCGCCGATGCGATCGTGGTCAACGTGCAGGGTGACGAGCCGATGATTCCACCGGCAGTGATCGATCAGGTCGCAGCCAACCTGGCAGCTCACCCCGAAGCACGCATGTCGACCCTGGCCGAGCCGATCGAAGACATTGAAACCCTGTTCAATACCAATGTGGTCAAAGTGGTCAGCGATCTCAATGGCCTGGCGTTGACCTTCAGTCGCGCCACGTTGCCCTGGGCCCGGGACGACTTCGCCAAGCGCCGCGAGCAATTGCCGGCCGGCGTGCCTTATCGCCGACATATCGGGATCTACGCCTACCGCACTGGTTTCCTGCATGACTTCGTCAGCTGGGGCCCGTGCTGGCTGGAAAATACCGAGTGCCTGGAACAATTGCGCGCACTCTGGCACGGCGTGCGGATTCACGTCGGCGACGCAGTGCAAGCACCCCCGGCGGGCGTCGATACCGCTGAAGACCTCGAGCGCGTTCGGCGCCTGCTGGAGGCTTGATGCGGGTTCTGTTTGTCTGCCTGGGCAACATTTGTCGTTCGCCCACGGCCGAAGGCGTGTTGCGCCACAAGTTACGTGAAGCGGGGTTGGCGGATCAGGTGGAGGTCGCCTCCGCCGGCACCGGCGAATGGCATATCGGCAAGGCGCCGGACAAGCGCAGTCAGGCCGCCGCCAGGTTGCGCGGCTACGATTTGTCGGCACAGCGCGCCCAGCAAGTGACACGCGCTGACTTTGCCAGCTACGACCTGATCCTGGCGATGGACCAGAGCAACCTGCGCAACCTCCAGGCCCTGCAACCGGCCAAGGGCAAGGCTGAGCTGGACCTGTTCCTGCGTCGCTATGAGTCAGTGGTGGATGAAGTGCCGGATCCTTATTACGACGGCGATCAGGGTTTCGAGCAGGTGCTGGATTTGATCGAGCGCGCCAGCGATTTGCTGGTGCTCGAATTAAAGGGACGGTTATGACCTTGCAAGTGCAACCCCAGGTTTCTCTGAAACCGTTCAACACCTTTGGCGTTGATGTCCGTGCGCAGGTGTTTGCCCAGGCCCACAGCGACGCCGACGTCCGCGAAGCGCTGGCTTATGCATCTGAACAGGGATTGCCGCTGCTGGTGATTGGTGGTGGCAGCAACCTGTTGCTCACCGCTGATATCCCGGCGTTGGTACTGCGCATGGCCACCCGCGGCATTCGCCTGTTGAGTGACGACGCCAGCCTGGTGGTGGTCGAGGCCGAGGCCGGCGAAACCTGGCACCCGTTCGTGCAATGGACCCTGGAGCAGGGGCTGTCGGGCCTGGAGAATCTCAGTCTGATTCCTGGCACGGTGGGCGCTGCGCCAATGCAGAACATCGGCGCCTACGGTGTCGAGATCAAGGACGTGTTCGCCGGTTTGACCGCGTTGGACCGCCAGACTGGCGAGCTGCGGGATTTCACTTTGGCTGAGTGCAACTTTGCCTACCGCGACAGCCTGTTCAAGCATGAGGCCGGGCGTTGGGTGATTCTGCGGGTGCGGTTTGCCTTGAATCGCGTCGAGCATCTGCACCTGGAATACGGCCCGGTTCGTCAACGCTTGAACGAACAGGGCATCGGCCATCCGACGGCCAGCGATGTCAGCCAGGCCATTTGCAGCATTCGCAGCGAAAAGCTGCCTGATCCGGCAGTGCTTGGCAATGCCGGCAGCTTTTTCAAGAATCCGTTGGTAGCGGCGGCGTTGGTTGCCGAGCTTAAACTCGAGTACCCCGATCTGGTGGCTTATCCACAGGCCGACGGGCAAATGAAACTGGCGGCCGGCTGGTTGATCGAGCGCGCTGGCTGGAAGGGCTTTCGTGAGGCCGATGCCGGCGTGCATCGACTGCAGGCGCTGGTGCTGGTCAATTATGGTGCGGCGACCGGGCTGGAGTTGTTGCACCTGGCACAACGAATCCAGAAAGACATTGCCGAACGCTTCAAGGTCCAGCTGGAAATGGAACCCAATCAGTATTGAAGCCAGGCTGCAAGCCTTGAGCTACAGGCCGAAAGCCGAAAACAGCAATCCAGAGCCCTGCAAACCTTTCGTGGTTGCAGGGCTTTTTTGTTAATGCTGCTTTAACCCCGCCTCCTAACGATAGGTCGCTCAGTTCCAAGGAAGGCCCGATGAAGACCCTGCGGTTTTCATAAGAGAGCCCATTCGCCTGAGCCGATCTGCGTTTAACACGTGCTGATTCAAACGGCAGATTGCTCGACCCCATAACCAGAAATACAGGCGGGCGTGCCCATGATTACCCTGAAACTCAACGGACAGGATCACCCATTGGATGTCACCGAGGATATGCCGCTGCTGTGGGCTATTCGCGACGTGGCGGGTTACAGCGGCACCAAATTTGGCTGCGGCATGGGCCTGTGCGGCGCCTGCACCATCCATATCGATGGCTCACCGGCGCGTAGCTGCATCACGCCGATCGGTTCGGTGGTCGGCCAGAACGTCAGCACCATCGACAACCTTCACAGCGACCCGGTCGGACAAGTGGTTCAGCAAGCCTGGCTGGACACGTCCGTAGCCCAGTGTGGTTTCTGCCAGGGTGGGCAGATCATGTCCGCCACGGCCTTGCTCAAGGTCAATCGCAATCCCGGCGACCAACAGATCGAGGAGGCAATGGTCGGCAATATTTGCCGTTGCGGCACCTATAACCGAATCAAAACCGCGATCCGTCGAGCCGCCACTCATCTGCAGGAGGCCAAGGCATGAGCCCGTTACCGAATGATTTTGCCCTGAGCAATTGCAGCCGCCGTGGGTTCCTCAAAGGCGTCGGTGCCACGAGTGCGCTGGTGTTGGCGGCCAGTTGGGGTTGGCAGGGGGCGTTTGCCGCAGAGAAGAAGTTCGGCGCCGACGGCATGCCCAACGGCTGGATCGATGATCCCAAGGTCTACGTCAGCATCGCCGCCGATGGCACAGTGACGGTGATCTGTAACCGGTCGGAGATGGGGCAGGGTATTCGTACCAGTTTGAGTATGGTGGTGGCCGATGAGCTGGACGCGGACTGGACTCTGGTCAAGGTTCAGCAGGCGCCGGGTGACGAAGTGCGCTTCGGCAACCAAAACACTGACGGCTCGCGCAGCATGCGCCATTGGTACGAGCCTATGCGCCGTTGCGGCGCTGCAGCCCGAGCAATGCTTGAACAAGCGGCTGCAGAACATTGGAAAGTGCCAGTCGTCGAGTGCCTCGCCCAATTACACACGGTGGTTCACCAGCCCAGTGGCCGAACTCTGGGATATGGTGCATTGGCAGGGGCGGCCGGCGAGCTGGCTGTGCCTGCCCGTGAGAACCTGCGTTTGAAGCAACCTTCGCAGTTCCGCTACATTGGTAAGGACGTGAATCGAGCCATCGACGGCGAGGATATCGTCAATGGCAGCGCACTCTTTGGTGCCGACCTGAATTTCGATGACATGCTCTTTGCTACCGTGGCGCGACCAGGTGTTTACGGAGGCAAGGTAAAGTCCCTCGATAGCAGTGCCGCGATGAAAGTCAGGGGGGTGATCAAGGTCATGCAAATCGACAGCCGTCCATTACCCTCCGGATTCCAGCCTTTGGGGGGCGTGGCAGTGATCGCGAACACTACCTGGGCGGCGATCAAGGGCCGCGAGGCGCTGCAAGTCGAGTGGGATGACGGTGTCAACGGTGCTTACAACTCGATCTCCTACCGCCAGCAACTGGAAGCTGCGGCCTCGCAGCCGGGTAAAGTGATACGCAGTAGCGGGAATGTCGATGAGGCGATGAGTCGTGCCCACAGCAGTCTGCAAGCCACTTACTATATGCCGCACCTGGCCCAGGCACCGATGGAGCCTATGGTCGCCACAGCCCGGTTCAACGAGGGGCATTGCGAAGTCTGGGCGCCGACCCAGGCCCCGCAAAGAGCTCGCGAAACTATCGCCGAGCGTTTGGGCATACCTTTGGAGAAAGTCACCGTCAATGTCACGTTGCTCGGCGGAGGGTTTGGCCGAAAAGCCAAACCGGATTTCGTCATCGAGGCGGCGGTACTGGCCAAGGCCTTGCCGGGTAAAGCGGTGCGCGTGCAATGGACCCGGGAAGACGACATCCACCACGGTTACTTGCATACCGTCTCGGTGCAGTACCTCAAGGCCAGCCTCGGCAATGACGGCATGCCGAGCGGTTGGTTGCACCGTACCGTGGCGCCGAGCATCACCGCCTTGTTTGCTCCCGGCGTGATCCACCAGGGCGCGGCTGAACTCGGTATGGGCTTTGCCAACATGGCTTACGCCATTCCCAGCGTTCGCCTGGAAAACCCCGAAGCCGTCGCCCATACCCGGGTTGGCTGGTATCGCTCGGTGTCGAACATTCCCCATGGCTTTGCGATTCAGAGTTTTGTCGACGAACTGGCGCATCAAGCCGGGCAGGATCCACTCAAGTACCAGCTGAAACTGCTCGGCCCGGATCGTCATATCGACCCGCGGACCTTGAGTGAAGAGTGGAACTACGGTGAATCACCGGAGCGCTATCCAATCGATACCGCGCGTTTGCGCGGCGTACTGGAAACCGCGGCCAAGGCGGCCGGTTGGGGCCGCCATTTGCCCAAGGGGCGTGGTCTGGGCCTGGCGGTGCACTACAGCTTCGTCACTTATGCGGCGGCAGTGATCGAGGTCGAAGTCAAAGATGACGGCACCCTGATCGTCCATAAGGCCGATATTGCCGTGGATTGCGGCCCACAGATCAACCCCGAGCGAATTCGCTCGCAGTTCGAAGGCGCCTGTGTAATGGGCCTGGGCAATGCCGTACTGGGTGAAATCAGCTTCAAGGACGGCAAGGTCCAGCAGGACAATTTCCATATGTTCGAGGTGGCGCGGATGAATCTGGCACCGAAAGAGATTGCCGTGCATCTGGTCACGCCGGTGGGCAACGTGCCCCTGGGGGGTGTCGGTGAGCCAGGAGTGCCGCCGATTGCCCCGGCACTGTGCAACGCGATCTTCGCGGCGACCGGCAAGCGCATCCGCAGTCTGCCGGTTCGCTATCAGTTGCAGGGCTGGCAGCAGGCAGAAGCCTGATGGACAGTGTCGATCTGAATGTCTTGCGCAGCGTCCTGGAATGGCGCCGCGCCGGGCAGCGAGTGGTGCTCTACAGCGTGGTCCAGACCTGGGGCAGTGCGCCGCGACCACCGGGCGCGATGCTGGCCTTGCGCGAGGACGGCGTGGTGATCGGTTCGGTCTCCGGTGGTTGCATCGAAGATGACTTGATCGCCCGACTGCAGGACGGTCGATTGCCCGTGGACGGGTCGTCCGTGCAGCTGGTGACCTACGGCGTCACCCGCGAGGAGGCTGCGCGATTTGGTTTGCCCTGTGGTGGCACGCTGCTCCTGACCGAGGAGCTGGTTGGCGATCCAGCCTGGGTGGCGCAATTGCTGGCGCGTTGCGAGGCCCATGAGATTGTCGCGCGGGAACTGAATCTGCGCACCGGTGAAGTGCTGCTCAGTGCCGCCGGCAAGACCGATGTCTTGAGCTTTGACGGCACGACCCTGCGGGCGATTTACGGGCCGCGTTGGCGGCTGCTGCTGATCGGCGCCGGGCAGCTGTCCCGCTACGTGGCAGAAATGGCGCGGTTGCTGGATTTCGAAGTGCTGGTCTGCGATCCGCGCAAGGAGTTTGTCTACGGCTGGGAGGAGGAGCTTGGTCGTTTTGTCCCGGGTATGCCGGATGAGGCGGTGCTGAGCATCGAAACCGACGAGCGCACGGCCATCGTCGCCTTGACCCATGATCCGCGTCTGGATGATATGGCGTTGCTCACGGCGCTCAATTCGCGAGCCTTTTATGTTGGCGCGCTAGGGTCGCGGATCAACACCCGCAAGCGCCGGGACAACCTGGCTCAGCTAGGCTTGTCGGAACAGGCCATCGCGCGTTTGCACGGTCCGGTCGGTCTGCATATCGGCAGCCACACACCGGCAGAAATTGCCTTGTCGCTGCTGGCTGAGATCGTTGCGATCAAGAATGGCGTCGAGTTACAGCAAAAGCAGCCGTTGCTCGCAGCGGGCGAGGAGGGTGTATGAACGAACCGATTGGCGTGATCGTGCTCGCCGCTGGGCAGGGCAGTCGTTTTCGGCAGGTTGCCGGGGCGCAGAAGGACAAGTTATTGACCGACTGTACCGGCCGCGATGGCGGCGTGCGGTCGGTGATCGAGCAGGTGTTGGTCAATCTGCCGGCCAGTCTCGAGAAGCGCGTGTTGGTCACCACCGAGGATCGCCCGCAAGTGATTCGCATGGCCAAGGCCTATGGCTGCGAGATCGTGGTGCTGGAATCGACTGGAATGGGAGACAGCATGGCCGCCGCGGTTACTGCTTGTCCGCAGCTCAGTGGTTGGCTGGTGATGCTGGGGGATATGCCGTTCATCCTGCCCGCCACTACCGAACAAGTGCTGGCGAAGATCGAGGACGATTGTATCGTTGTGCCAGTGCACCAGGGCGAGTACGGGCATCCGGTAGGGTTCGGGCGTTCGTTTGGCCCGGAGTTGATGGCGTTGTCTGGTGATCATGGGGCCAAGTCGCTGTTTGCCTCGGCCAGGGTGGTGGAAGTGCCGGTGGAGGATCCCGGGGTGTTGTGGGATGTGGATGTGCCAGCGGAGTTGGTCTTTGGCTAGCGTCCGCTGTCGAACGGATTGCCCCTGAAAAGATCGCAGCCTGCGGCAGCTCCTACGCCGATTTCGGAGGCGAACGCTGCCTTTGTAGGAGCTGCCGCAGGCTGCGATCTTTTGATCTTTTGATTTTTAAATGTAAAAAAAGCCCCGCCTGCATCAGCAGGCGGGGCTTTTTAACAGCCGTTGGAATCAGGCGAGGGGTTTAGGCTCGTGCTCTTTTTCCAGGGCTTCAGGGTGGTGCTCTACCACTTCTTCGACGGAACGCAGGTTTTCGTCGATGGGCGGGGCAGATTCAACAACTGCTCGCTCAGGCGCGCTCTCAGCGACTGGAGCAGGTGCAGCTTGCTCAATCACTTCAGCCACAACCGGCTCGGCCGCCACGACTGCTTCAACCGGCGCTGCAGCAGCGGCCAGTTCGGCTTCTTTCTGCAGACGCTCCTCTTCACGCTTGCGACGACGCACTTCACGTGGATCGTTCGGCGCACGACCGCTGGCGGTCAGGGCGCTTGCAGGTGCGGCTTCGACTACTGGCAAGGCGACCTCGGCAACCACTGGCGCTTCAACCGGTGCAGCAACCACTGGCTCGGCGACCACCACTTCAGCGACCGGGGCTGGAGCTTCGATCACTACCGATTCAGCGATGCGATCGAACGCAGTTGGAGCGTCGTAAGTCGGTTCAAAGGCTTTTTCAGCAACCGGAGCTTCGAAAACCGGCGCTTCGAACGCAGGTTCTGCGGCGACCACTGGCTGTTCAGCGACAACGGCTTGCTCGGCAACATACGCCTCACGAACCGGCGCCACTTCAACGGCAGGAGCGGCAGGCGCTTCAATCGCAGTAGTCGCTTCAACCACGGGTGCTTCAACCGACGCCGTTTCCAGGGTGGCGGCAGTAGCGAGTTCTGCTTGCTGATTGGCCTGAGCTTCGGCAGGAGCGCTGATCACAGAGCTGGCAACAGCCGCGGTAACGGCCAGGCCGGCAGCCAGATCGGCGCTGCTTGGTTCGCTGGCTTCGCCGACTTCGGATTCTTCCGAGCCTTCGATCACATTGCCGTTGGCATCACGTTGACGCTCACGACGATTGCTGCGACGACGCTGGCCACGGGAGCGGCGGCGCGGACGATCGCCTTCGGCGTTGTCCTGGCCGTCATCCTGCAGTTGCTCTTCGTTTGGCAGCAGTTCTTCTTCGCTGACAGCCGCAACAGGCTGTTCGGCACGAGGCTGACGCTCTTCACGCGGTGGACGCGGTTGACGCTCTTCGCGTGGCGCACGGGCCGGGCGCTCTTCAGCAACAGCCGCAACAGCAGCAACAGTGGTCGGTGCGGTTGGTGCGGCATCCAGAGGCTCGCGCAGTTCACGAACCGGACGCTCTTCACGACCTTCGCGCGGTTTGCGATCTTCACGTGGAGGGCGTGGCGCACGTTCTTCACGGGGAGCACGCGGTGCGCGTTCTTCGCGAGGGGCTGGGGCTACGGCCGCTACTTCTTCGCGGACTTCGCGCGGTGCACGTTCCTCACGAGGCGCACGTTCTTCACGTGGAGCACGTTCTTCGCGCGGCTTGCGCTCTTCGTCGCGGCGACCGTTACGGCTGCGGCTCTGCTGACGACCGGTGCGGCGCTCGTCATTGCGCGGCTGGCGTTCGGTAACCGGTTTTTCAACCACCACCGGCGCTGCGGGCTCTTCCTTGGTCGCGAACAGGCTGACCAGCGACTTCACCAGGCCTTTGAACAGGCTTGGCTCGGGAACGTGGGCGGGAGCTGCAACAGGCGCTACGACTTCTACCGGAACCGGAGCATTGGCGCGTACCGGAGCGGTTTTCACTGCGGCTTCCTGGCGAACCAGGGTGCGGGTCGCGGCGGCCGGCTGGACTTCTTCCACTTCGGCAGCGGCAGCAGCAATTTCGTAGCTGGACTGATTGATGCTGGCTTCCGGGCTGTCATCACGCAGGCGCTGAACTTCGAAATGCGGCGTTTCGAGGTGATCGTTCGGCAGAATGACGATGCGTGCGCGGGTGCGCAGTTCGATCTTGGTGATCGAGTTGCGTTTTTCGTTGAGCAGGAACGCAGCCACTGGGATCGGCACTTGTGCGCGAACTTCGGCGGTGCGGTCTTTCAGGGCTTCTTCTTCGATCAGGCGCAGGATCGCCAGCGACAGCGATTCAACATCACGGATGATGCCGGTGCCGTTGCAACGCGGGCAGACGATGCCGCTGCTTTCGCCCAGGGATGGACGCAGGCGCTGACGGGACATTTCCAGCAGGCCGAAGCGCGAGATGCGCCCGACTTGTACCCGGGCACGGTCGGCTTCCAGGCATTCGCGGACTTTCTCTTCCACGGCGCGCTGGTTCTTGGCCGGGGTCATGTCGATGAAGTCGATGACGATCAGGCCGCCGATGTCGCGCAGGCGCAACTGACGGGCGATTTCTTCGGCGGCTTCAAGGTTGGTCTGCAGGGCGGTTTCTTCGATGTCGCTGCCTTTGGTTGCGCGCGCCGAGTTGATGTCGATGGACACCAGGGCTTCGGTCGGATCGATGACGATGGAACCGCCGGAAGGCAGTTCGACGACGCGCTGGAAGGCGGTCTCGATCTGGCTTTCGATCTGGAAACGGTTGAACAGCGGCACGCTGTCTTCGTACAGCTTGATCTTGCTGGCGTACTGCGGCATCACCTGGCGAATGAAGGTCAGGGCTTCGTCCTGGGCTTCAACGCTGTCGATCAGCACTTCGCCGATGTCCTGGCGCAGGTAATCGCGGATGGCGCGGATGATCACGTTGCTTTCCTGGTAAATCAGGAAAGGAGCTGCGCGATCCAGCGAGGCTTCTTTGATGGCGGTCCAGAGTTGCAGCAGGTAATCGAGGTCCCACTGCATTTCTTCGCTGCTGCGGCCCAGGCCGGCAGTGCGCACGATCAGACCCATGTCGGCCGGGGCAACCAGA
This sequence comes from Pseudomonas fluorescens, assembly GCF_902497895.1. GTDB lineage: Bacteria > Pseudomonadota > Gammaproteobacteria > Pseudomonadales > Pseudomonadaceae > Aquipseudomonas > Aquipseudomonas fluorescens_BP. The sequence continues at coordinate 17,484 of NZ_CABVHQ010000044.1, read as the reverse complement.
CCGTTCAGGGCTTCGCGCAATTCGTTGCGCTCTTCACCTTCGATGCGACGGGAGATACCGCCGGCACGCGGGTTGTTCGGCATCAGCACCAGGTAACGACCGGCCAGGCTGATGAAGGTGGTCAGGGCTGCGCCCTTGTTGCCACGTTCTTCTTTTTCGACCTGAACGATGACTTCCTGGCCTTCGCTCAGGACGTCCTTGATGTTGACGCGGCCCTCAGGGGCTTTCTTGAAGTATTCGCGGGAGATTTCTTTGAGGGGCAGGAAGCCGTGGCGCTCGGAGCCGAAATCGACAAAGGCAGCCTCAAGGCTTGGTTCGATGCGAGTAATCCGGCCTTTATAGATGTTGGCCTTCTTCTGCTCGCGTGCACCGGATTCGATATCCAGGTCGTAGAGGCGCTGGCCGTCTACCAGTGCAACACGCAACTCTTCGGGTTGGGTTGCGTTAATCAGCATTCTTTTCATGTAGTACCGTCGGTTTCCGGGCTGCCGGAAACGGCGTTCGGCACACACGACTTCTCATGGTCGGTGTCAGGTGCGTAAGGAGTGGTTGGCCACTCCAGTGTCTAGCGAGGTTCGACCAAAGGGGGCGAAGTCGCGACTTACGCGTCCTGCTTGCTGTGGCTACTTAAGCACTCAGTCAGGAGGAGGAATCAGCCGTCGACTGTGGACGATATGAAGCGTCTAAATATAAGCCTAGTGCTACACAGTCCGACGGTTGTGCATCTCCACCCTACACGTATCCCTGATAATTCGGGTGCTGCCGCGCGCAGAATCCGCAGCGGGTTGGCATTTACCGTGAGCTCCGAAAGGGGAGGTCACGCATCATGGCTAATTTAGGCGTTGTTTCCGAAGCCTTCGCTCAGGCTCATTCGAGATCGACTGCACTTTGTGAACTGGCCGTGAATATCGGCGCAAAAGACGAGTAATCACTCTGCTTCTTGCGCTCGCTTCAGGCCTCATGTCACCTGCGCTTGTTACAATCGCGAACTTTCCATAATTGTAGCGAAAGCCCCGTAGGACGGCCTCGCGTCCTGATGAATTGCGATGGTCAGGGCCGGTCGATGACCGTTGGTCCGCTGTCCAGACCGCTTTTGGCGGCGTTCGCGACTATAGCAGCAATCATTAAGTGCTTCAAATCCATAAAAAATTGTTATCATTCGCGGCATGACGACTACTGCCCCCCCGACCCCCAGCGTCCAGCTGCTTGAGGTCTCGCCGGAATATGCCGGCCAACGCATCGACAACTTCCTTCTTGCTCGGCTCAAAGGCGTGCCCAAGACCTTGATTTACCGCATTTTGCGTAAAGGCGAAGTGCGGGTGAACAAGGGTCGGATCAAGCCCGAATACAAGCTGCAGGCGGGTGATATTGTCCGTGTGCCACCCGTACGCGTGCCTGAGCGCGACGAGCCGGTGCCTTTGGCCCAGGGTTTGTTGCAGCGCCTTGAAGCGTCGATTGTCTTCGAAGACAAGGCGCTGATCGTGATCAACAAGCCGGCCGGGATTGCCGTGCACGGCGGCAGCGGCCTGAACTACGGGGTGATCGAAGCCTTCCGTCAGTTGCGGCCCGATACCAAGGAGCTGGAGCTGGTCCATCGCCTCGATCGGGACACTTCCGGGCTGCTGATGATCGCCAAAAAGCGCAGCATGTTGCGCCATCTGCACGCCGCCTTGCGTGGCGATGGCGTCGACAAGCGCTACATGGCGCTGGTTCGCGGCAACTGGGCGGCGTCGATCAAGCAGGTTCGTGCGCCGTTGCTCAAGAGCAACCTGCGCTCCGGCGAGCGCATGGTCGAAGTCAACGAAGAGGGCAAGGAGGCGCTGACGGTCTTCAAGGTGCTGCGCCGCTTCGGCGACTTCGCCACCATGGTCGAGGCTAAACCGGTCACCGGCCGGACTCACCAGATTCGCGTGCACACCTTGCATGCCGGGCACTGCATCGCTGGGGACACCAAGTACGGTGATGAAGACTTCAGCAAAGAGATTCGCGAGTTGGGCGGCAAGCGCCTGTTCCTTCACGCCTACATGCTGACCGTACCGTTGCCGGATGGCGGTGAATTGAAGCTGCAGGCACCGGTGGACGATATGTGGGCCAAGACCGTGGAGCGCCTGAGTGCACCCCTCTGATTACAAACTGCTGATTTTCGATTGGGACGGCACTCTGGCCGACTCTATCGGTCGGATTGTCGAGGCGATGCACGCCGCGGCGCTACAATCGAATTTGCCCCGGCGAGATGATTTTTCCGTCAAGGGCATCATCGGCCTGGGGTTGCCGGAGGCGATTCGGACTCTGTATCCGGAGATCGGCGACGCCGAGCTGGTGGCATTCCGCCAGCGCTACGCGGATCACTACATTGCGCTGGAGGCCGAGCCTTCGCCGCTGTTCGCCGGTGTGGTGGAGTCGCTGGAAGCCTTTCGTGCCGAGGGTTATCACCTGGCTGTGGCCACCGGCAAAGCTCGTCGCGGGCTGGATCGGGTGCTCAAGTCCCATGGCTGGGAAGGGTATTTCGATATCACTCGCGCCGCCGACGAAACCGCCAGCAAGCCGCATCCGCTGATGCTGGAACAGATTCTCGCCCATTGCGACGTCCGTCCCGAGCAAGCGTTGATGGTCGGTGATTCTTCGTTCGACCTGTTGATGGCACGCAATGCCGGGATGGATTCGGTGGCGGTCAGCTATGGTGCTCAATCGATTGAGGCCTTGCGCGCGTTCGAGCCGCGGCTGGCCATCGATCATTTTTCCGAATTGCACGCCTGGCTGAATCAGCCGGCCAATCAAGATTTGCTGGGGTAGATGGCATGGCCGATCAGTGGAAAGCGCCGAGTAAAGCCAGCGCTGAAGGTGTTGACGATAAAAGCTGGAAGCTGCTGGAAAAGACCCTGCTGGCCGGGGTTCAGGAGCAGCGGCGGTCGCGGCGCTGGGGGATTTTCTTCAAACTGCTGACGTTCGTTTACCTGTTGGTCGCGTTGTTGCTGTTCACTCCGTTGATGGATATGGAAAAGAGCGCGACCCGCGGTCCGGGCTATACGGCATTGATCGAAGTGACTGGGGTGATTGCCGACAAGGAACCGGCCAGCGCCGACAACATTGTCGGCAGCTTGCGAGCGGCTTTCGAAGATAAAAAGGTCAAGGGCGTGGTGCTGCGGATCAACAGTCCAGGCGGCAGTCCGGTGCAATCGGGTTATGTCTATGACGAGATCCGTCGTTTGCGCGGCCTGCATCCGCAGACCAAGGTTTACGCAGTGATCTCCGATCTGGGGGCTTCCGGTGCGTATTACATCGCCAGTGCCGCGGATCAGATTTACGCGGACAAGGCGAGTCTGGTCGGCTCCATCGGCGTGACGGCGGCCGGTTACGGATTTGTCGGTACCATGGAGAAGCTGGGTGTCGAGCGTCGGACCTATACCTCGGGCGAGCACAAGTCGTTCCTCGATCCGTTCCAGCCGCAAAAGCCTGAAGAAACCCAATTCTGGCAGAGCGTGCTGGATACCACCCATCGCCAGTTCATCGCCAGCGTCAAGCAAGGCCGTGGCGACCGGCTCAAGGACAAGGAGCATCCAGAACTGTTCTCGGGCCTGGTGTGGTCCGGTGAGCAGGCGCTGCAGCTGGGCCTGATCGATGGCCTGGGCAGTGCCAGTTCGGTGGCGCGGGATGTGATCGGCGAGAAAGAGCTGGTGGACTTCACTATCGAGGAGTCGCCGCTCGATCGCTTCTCGAAAAAGCTCGGCGCCAGCATTGCCCAGCAAATGGCAATGTGGATGGGCTTTCAAGGGCCGGCATTGCGCTGACTCGCGCACGGTATGAAAAAAACCGGCCTTCGCGGCCGGTTTTTTTTAAGGTCAAAAGATCGCAGCCTGCGGCAGCTCCTACAGGGGGATTTGCGTATGTGCTTTTGTAGGAGCTGCCGCAGGCTGCGATCTTTTGATATTCAAGGGATCTGCACACCCTCAGCCAGCAGCATATCCACCAGGCGAATCAGCGGCAGGCCGATCAGGCTGGTGGCGTCCGGGCCTTCGGTGCTTTGAAACAGGCTCACCCCCAGGCCTTCGGCCTTGAAGCTGCCAGCGCAGTCGTAGGGCTGTTCAGCGCGCAGGTAGCGTTCGATGCGAGCGAGCTCGAGCGGGCGCATGTGCACGGTGAAAGGGATGCAGTCGACCTGGCAGTGGCCGTTCTGGCTGTTGAGCAGTGCCAGCCCGGTCAGGAAGGTCACGCTGGCGCCGCTGGCCGCCAACAGCTGCTCGCGGGCTTTCTCGAAGGTGTGGGGTTTGCCGATGAGCCGGCCGTCGAGCACGGCAACCTGGTCGGAGCCGATGATCAGGTGCGCGGGGTGGCTGCCGGCCAGGGCCTGGGCTTTCTCTTTGGCCAGGCGTTTGACCAGGTCGATGGCCTGCTCGCCAGGGCGGTGGCTTTCGTCGATATCCGGTGAGCTGCAGGTAAACGCAAGCTGCAGGCGAGCCAGTAATTCCCGGCGATAAACCGAGCTTGAAGCGAGTAATAAAGGCAGCATGCAGCTCTCCTGAGGTAGGCTGCGAATTCTAGCGAGGCTTGCAAGTGACGGACAGGGCTGAATTTCCTTTGACATGGCCGGGGGCATCCCTATAATGCTGCGCCTATGTTGAATGACCCGATTCCACCTCACGTTGACCCGCGCAAATTGGCTGATCGTGGCACCACCCTTCAAGGTGAAATGCTGCTGGCCGATTTGGAGAGACTCTGCGACCCGCTTTCCGACACCGTCGGTACGGTGCAGGCTAAATTCGTTTTTGAACGAGATGAACGTAAATCTGTGGTTATCCACAGCTTTATCGACACCGAGGTCAAAATGGTTTGCCAGCGTTGTCTTGAGCTGGTCACCCTGCCGATCCACAGCGAATGCAGTTATGCTGTGGTGAAAGAGGGTGCGAATACCCAGTCGTTGCCGAAAGGTTATGACGTGCTGGAACTGGGCGAAGATCCTTTGGATCTGCAGTCACTGATCGAGGAGGAGCTTTTGCTCGCCTTGCCCATTGTGCCTGCTCATCATCCGGAAGAATGCCAGCAGCCGGCGGGTCTCGATGAGCCCGAACCGAGCGAGGACGAGGTAACGCGGTCCAACCCGTTCAGTGTATTGGCGCAGTTAAAGCGTGACCCAAACGTTTAGGAGTTAATCAATTATGGCTGTTCAGCAGAACAAAAAATCCCGCTCTGCCCGTGACATGCGTCGTTCCCACGATGCTCTCTCGGCTAGCACTCTGTCTGTAGAAAAAACCACCGGTGAAATTCACCTGCGTCACCACGTATCGCCAGAAGGCGTATACCGTGGCCGTAAAGTGATCGACAAAGGCGCTGACGAGTAATCCTTGTCCGCTCAAGTCATCGCGATTGACGCAATGGGCGGGGACTTCGGTCCCCGCAGCATTGTTCAGGCCAGTCTTGCTTGCCTGTCCGCTACGCCCTCGTTGCACCTGACCCTCGTCGGTCAACCCTCCCTTTTAGAAGAATTGATTGCCAGTCAGCCGGCTGTGGATCGCGCGCGCCTGAATATCGTGCCGGCCGCCGAAGTCATTGGCATGGACGAAAAGCCCTCGCAGGCGTTGCGTGGCAAGCCGGACTCGTCGATGCGCGTGGCCCTGGGGCTGCTGCGCGATGGCAAGGTCCAGGCGTGCGTCAGTGCCGGCAATACCGGTGCGCTGATGGCGTTGTCGCGTTATATGCTCAAAACCCTGCCAGGTATCGACCGGCCAGCGATGGTGGCGGCTATTCCCACCCAGCGCGGCTTCTGTCAGTTACTCGACCTGGGGGCGAACGTCGATTGCAGTGCCGAACACCTGCTGCAATTTGCCGTCATGGGTTCGGTGGCGGCCGAGGCGCTGGGCGTTGTTCGCCCACGGGTGGCCTTGCTGAATATCGGCACCGAAGACATCAAGGGTAACCAGCAGGTCAAGCTCGCAGCCACGCTGCTGCAGAATGCCCGTGGCCTGAACTACATCGGCTTTGTCGAGGGTGACGGGGTGTACCGGGGCGAGGCTGACGTTGTGGTCTGCGATGGGTTTGTCGGCAATATCCTGCTCAAGTCCAGCGAAGGTCTGGCGACCATGATTGCCACGCGGATCGAAGCGTTGTTCAAGCAAAATCTGGCATCGCGAATGGTCGGCGCCCTGGCGTTGCCGTTTATGCGCCGCTTGCGGGCCGAACTGGCGCCGGCGCGGCACAACGGTGCAAGCTTTCTCGGCTTGCAGGGTATTGTCGTGAAAAGCCATGGCTCGGCCGGGGTGCAGGGTTTCCAGAGCGCCATCCAGCGAGCCTTGATCGAGATCCAGGAAAACCTGCCGGAGCGCTTGCACGGTCGTCTCGAGGATCTGTTGCTTTAGGCGTTTTCGTTCGACAATGCTTAAATGTGACCGTTCGGTTCAATCTGTCATCCAACTGTCAGTTTCTTGTGTCCCTTATTGGGACGTCAATTCTCCGACGACAAGATCATTAGGGGCTTGTTACATGTCTGCTTCCCTCGCATTCGTCTTTCCAGGGCAGGGCTCGCAGTCCCTCGGCATGTTGGCCGAGTTGGGCGCGCAATACCCATTGATCCTTGAAACATTCAAAGAAGCTTCCGATGCCCTGGGTTATGACCTGTGGGCGCTGACCCAGCAGGGGCCGGAAGAGCAACTCAATCAAACCGATAAAACCCAGCCGGCCATTCTGACCGCATCGATCGCCTTGTGGCGTCTGTGGCTGGCTGAGGGCGGTGCACGCCCGGCCTATGTCGCGGGCCACAGTCTTGGCGAATACAGCGCCCTGGTGGCTGCGGGCAGCCTGAGCCTGGGCGATGCGGTGAAGCTGGTAGAGCGTCGCGGTCAGTTGATGCAAGAAGCGGTTCCGGCCGGGCAAGGCGGCATGGCCGCTATTCTCGGTCTGGACGATGCGCAAGTGTTGGCGGCCTGTGCCGACGCGGCGCAAGGCGAAGTGGTCAGTGCGGTCAACTTCAACTCGCCGGGCCAGGTGGTGATCGCCGGGGCCAAGGCGGCTGTCGAGCGCGCCATCGAAGGTTGCAAGGGGCGCGGTGCCAAGCGTGCGATGCCGTTGCCAGTCAGCGTGCCATCCCATTGCGAGTTGATGCGTCCGGCTGCCGAGCGTTTCGCCGAGGCAGTTGCCGCAATCGACTGGCAGGCGCCGCAGATCCCGTTGGTGCAGAACGTCAGCGCCAATGTGGCGACGGATCTGGATACACTCACCCGTGATCTGCTCGAGCAGCTCTACAAGCCTGTGCGTTGGGTCGAGTCCGTCCAGTACCTGGCGGTCAACGGTGCCACTGCGCTGGTCGAGTGCGGCCCTGGCAAAGTCCTTGCGGGCCTGAACAAGCGCTGCGCCGAAGGCGTGTCGACCTCTAACCTGAATACCCCGGATGCCTTCGCTGCCGCTCGTGCGGCGCTGGTCTGAAATTAGGAGAAGCCTGCATGAGTCTGCAAGGGAAAGTTGCACTGGTTACTGGTGCCAGTCGCGGTATTGGTCAAGCCATCGCTCTTGAATTGGGGCGTTTGGGTGCTATCGTCATCGGCACAGCGACTTCCGCTTCGGGTGCCGAGCGTATCGCCGCGACCCTGAAAGAAAATGGTATCCAAGGCACTGGCCTGGAACTCAATGTCACCAGCGACGAGTCTGTCGCTGCTGTGTTGGCGAGCATTCAGGCCCAGTTCGGTGCGCCGGCGATTTTGGTCAATAATGCCGGTATCACCCGCGATAATCTGATGATGCGCATGAAAGACGACGAATGGCATGATGTCGTCGATACCAATTTGAATAGTCTGTTCCGCCTGTCCAAAGGCGTTCTGCGGGGCATGACCAAGGCTCGCTGGGGCCGAATTATCAGTATTGGTTCTGTTGTGGGTGCCATGGGCAACGCAGGCCAAGTAAACTACGCAGCCGCCAAGGCAGGACTGGAAGGTTTCAGTCGCGCTCTGGCCCGTGAAGTCGGTTCGCGGTCGATTACGGTAAACTCGGTGGCCCCTGGGTTCATCGATACCGATATGACCCGCGAATTGCCTGAGACACAGCGGGAAGCCTTGCTGACGCAAATTCCGCTGGGCCGTCTGGGACAAGCTCAAGAGATCGCGCAAGTGGTCGCTTTTTTGGCTTCGGACGGTGCGGCTTACGTTACTGGGGCTACAATCCCGGTGAACGGCGGGATGTACATGAGTTAATGTGACGGATTGATTCAAAAAAATGTAATACGAGCTGTCTAAAATCCGTTATAAAGCTGCAATCTATTTATAGGCAAAGGGTCGATCGGGTTAGAGGAGTGAAGCTTTCAGTTGAAAAACTGAAAAGCCTTTCTATACACTTACCCACTGGCCAGCTGCCTGAATTTGTCCATTAGGAGTGAAAACAAGGTATGAGCACCATCGAAGAGCGCGTCAAGAAAATCGTTGCTGAGCAACTGGGCGTTAAAGAAGAAGAAGTGACCAACAGCGCTTCCTTCGTAGAAGACCTGGGTGCCGACTCCCTTGACACCGTTGAGCTGGTGATGGCTCTGGAAGAGGAATTCGAGACCGAAATCCCTGACGAAGAAGCTGAGAAGATCACTACTGTACAAGCTGCAATCGACTACGTTACCAGCCATCAGGCGTAATTGTTTGTAGTCGTTGCTTGCTGTCATGGAAAAACCGCACTGCCATCATGGCGTGCGGTTTTTTCTTTAGGCCTGATGCAAAGTGTCGTCATTAGAAAAAGGAGAGTGCTGTGTCGCGTAGACGCGTCGTAGTCACCGGTATGGGTATGTTGTCGCCACTGGGTACGGATGTACCGAGCAGTTGGCAGGGCATTCTGGCTGGCCGCAGTGGCATTGGTCTGATCGAACACACCGACCTTTCTGCCTATTCCACCCGCTTTGGCGGCTCGGTAAAGGGCTTCAATGTCGAGGAATACCTGTCGGTCAAGGAAGCTCGCAAACTCGACCTGTTCATTCAATACGGTCTGGCGGCAGGCTTTCAGGCGGTACGCAACGCCGGCCTGGAAGTGACCGATGCCAACCGTGAACGCATTGGCGTGGCCATCGGTTCGGGCATTGGCGGTCTGACCAATATCGAAGAGACCAGTCGCACGTTGCACGAGCAAGGCCCGCGACGGATTTCGCCGTTCTTCGTGCCAGGCTCGATCATCAATATGATTTCCGGTTTCCTGTCTATCCATCTGGGTACCCAGGGACCTAACTACGCCATTTCGACTGCCTGTACCACCGGTACGCACTGCATCGGCATGGCAGCCCGCAACATTGCCTACGGCGAAGCCGATGTGATGATTGCCGGCGGCGCCGAAATGGCCGCCTGTGGCCTCGGTATGGGCGGTTTTGGTGCCGCTCGTGCGCTATCGACGCGCAATGACGAGCCAGCGCGGGCCAGCCGTCCATGGGACAAGGGCCGTGACGGCTTCGTCCTCTCCGACGGCGCCGGAGCCCTGGTGCTCGAAGAGCTGGAGCACGCCAAGGCACGCGGCGCGACCATTTATGCCGAGCTGATCGGCTTTGGCATGAGTGGCGACGCTTACCACATGACCTCACCGCCAGCCGATGGCGCAGGCGCGGCCCGTTGCATCGCCAATGCGATGCGTGATGCGCGGCTGAATGTCGAGGACGTGCAGTACATCAACGCCCACGGCACCTCGACTTCGGCCGGTGATCTGGCGGAAGTCCAGGCGATCAAGTCGGTGTTTGGCGAGCACGCCTACAAAATGGCGGTCAGTTCGACCAAGTCCATGACCGGTCACCTGTTGGGTGCGGCAGGCGCGATCGAGGCGATCTTCAGCGTGCTGGCGATCAACAGCCAGGTGGCTCCGCCGACCATCAACCTGGATGAGCCGGACGAAGGCTGCGACCTCGACTTCGTACCTCATGAGGCACGAAACATGGCCATCGATGTAGTGCTGTCCAACTCGTTCGGCTTTGGTGGCACCAACGGCTCGCTGGTGTTCCGCCGGTTCGCCGAGTGATGCTCAGCTGGGTCGACGGTCAGCCGGCTGACGCTCTGTCGCTAAAAGACCGGGGCCTGGCCTATGGCGATGGTTTGTTCGAGACTATCGCGGTCAAGGGCGGACAGCCGTTACTGCTGGAGCGGCACCTGCAGCGCCTGGCCGAGGGATGTTCACGGCTGGCGATTGCTGCGGACCAGACCCAGGTCCGCAGCGAGCTGTTGGCCTATGCCGCTGCCATGGGGGAGGGGGTGCTCAAGCTGATCCTCACCCGCGGCGACAGCCTGCGCGGTTATGCCGCCGATCCGGCTGCCCGGGCGCGACGGATTCTGCAAGGCAGTCCGCCTGCCGCTTACCCTGCTGCCCATGGGCGGCAGGGTATTCGCCTGTTCCCCTGTACGACGCGCCTGAGCGAGCAGCCCTTGCTCGCCGGGCTCAAGCATTTGAACCGCCTGGAACAGGTTATCGCCCGCTCCGAATGGCAGGCTGCCGAGTATGCCGAAGGCTTGATGCTGGACGTTTCCGGGCGGGTGATCGAGGGGGTTTTCAGCAATCTGTTTCTGCTGCGCAATGGCGTGTTGCGCACCCCCGACTTGAGCCGCTGCGGCGTTGCCGGGGTGATGCGGGCTGAATTATTGTTTCAGGCCAGGTCACTGGGCATTCCTGTGGAAGTGGCCGACATCAGTCTCGATCAGTTGCAACAGGCCGACGAAGTCTTCGTCTGCAACAGCGTGTATGGCGTCTGGCCGGTATGCGGCTATTCAGCACTGAGCTGGCCGGTTGGGCCGCTCACCCGTAAACTGCAAGACATTGCCCGCGCGCTATTGGATGCTTGATTCGTGAGACGTAAATTCTTGGTGCTGCTGGAAACCGGACTGGTTCTGGCGGGGCTACTGCTGGGCGCTTCGGCCTGGAAAGTCAATTCGGCGCTGGACCAGCCGCTCAATCTGAAGCAAGAGGAATTGCTTGAAGTGCCCGCCGGATCGACGCCGAGCGGGACTTTCAATCGGCTGGAGGCCGACGGGGTCCTGAAGGACGCTTTCTGGTTGCGGGTGTATTGGCGCTTCAATCTGGCCGGACAACCCTTGCACAGTGGTGAGTACCGCATGTTGCCGGGCATGACTGCCCAAGGCCTGATCGGTGTCTGGCAACGCGGCGAAGTGGTGCAATACAGCGTGACCCTGGTCGAAGGCTGGAATTTCCGTCAGGTACGGGCCGCCCTGGCCAAACAGGAAAAACTCGAGCAGACCCTGAACGGCTTGAGCGACAGCGAAGTGATGGACAAGCTCGGTCATGCGGGCGTATTTCCGGAGGGACGGTTCTTTCCAGACACCTATCGTTTCGTCCGCGGCATGACCGACGCCGAGCTGCTGACAAAAGCCTACGCCCGTCTGGACGATGTCCTCGCCAAAGAGTGGAGCAAGCGTGCTGCCGACGCACCTTACACTCAGCCCTACCAGGCGCTGATCATGGCTTCGCTGGTGGAAAAGGAAACCGGCGTGCCGCAAGAACGTGGGCAGATTGCCGGGGTCTTTGTGCGGCGCATGCAGCTCGGCATGTTGCTGCAAACCGATCCGACCGTGATCTACGGTCTGGGCGAGCGTTATAACGGCAAGCTGACCCGTGCCCACCTGCGCGAGGAAACCCCTTACAACACCTACATGATTGCCGGGTTGCCACCGACACCGATTGCCATGGTGGGGCGCGAGGCGATCCATGCAGCGCTGAATCCGGTGCCGGGCAGCAGTTTGTATTTTGTCGCTCGCGGTGATGGCAGTCACGTATTCTCCGATGACCTGGATGCGCACAATAATGCCGTGCGTGAGTTCCAGCTCAAACGCCGCGCGGATTATCGATCCAGCCCGGCACCGACCACCGCTCCGGCCGCACCCGAGACTCGGCCTGAAATGCCGGCCGAGAGCGCTCCAGAGCGGACTCAAGAGCCGACTCTCGAAGCGAGTCCGGAGTCGACTCCAGAGCCGATTCCCGAAGCGAGTCCGGAGTCGACTCCAGAGCCGACTCCCGAAACCAGTCCGGAGCCGACTCCAGAGCCGATTCCCGAAACCAGTCCGGAGCCGACTCCAGAGCCGATTCCCGAAACCAGTCCGGAGCCGACTGCAGAGCCTGTAGAGCCTGCAGAGCCGACTCCCGAAATGACTCCGGAACAACCGGCCACGGATCCCGCGCCAGACGCGACCGAGCCGCCAAGCCCGCAATGAATCTGACTAAGGACTGCCTGTGACTGGCCTGTTTATTACCCTGGAAGGACCGGAAGGCGCCGGTAAGAGTACTAACCGCGAGTACCTGGCCGAGCGCTTGCGCGCCGAGGGTATCGAAGTGTTGCTGACCCGCGAGCCGGGCGGCACCCCTTTGGCCGAGCGGATTCGGGAAGTGCTGCTGACCCCTGGCGAAGAAGTCATGTGTGCCGATACCGAACTGCTGCTGGTGTTCGCCGCGCGTGCCCAGCACCTGGCTGAGGTGATTCGCCCGGCGCTGGCCAAAGGCATGGTGGTCCTGTGCGATCGCTTTACCGATTCCACCTACGCCTACCAAGGCGGTGGTCGTGGTTTGTCGCTGGAGCGCATCGCCGCCCTGGAGGCCTTTGTCCAGGGTGATTTGCGCCCGCACCTGACTCTGGTGTTCGACCTGCCGGTTGAAGTCGGCCTGGCCCGCGCCAGTGCGCGTGGCCGGCTGGACCGTTTCGAGCTGGAAGGCCGGCGGTTCTTCGACGCAGTTCGCAGCGCTTACCTGAAGCGTGCCGAGGCTGAGCCGGCGCGTTATCGTCTGGTGGACGCCGCGCAGCCGCTGGCGCAGGTCCAGCAGTCGCTGGATGCCTTGCTTCCGCAATTGCTGGAGCTGTACCGTGGCTGAGGCTTTCCCTTGGCAGGACAGTCTCTGGCAGCAACTGGCCGGCCGTGCCCGGCATGCCCACGCTTACCTGCTGCACGGCCCGGTCGGGATCGGCAAACGCGCGCTGGCCGAACGCTTGATGGCCCGCTTGCTCTGCCAGAAACCGCAAGGGCTGGACGCCTGTGGGCAATGCAAATCCTGCATGCTGCTCAAGGCCGGCAGCCATCCGGATAACTACATTCTGGAGCCGGAAGAGGCGGACAAGGCAATCAAGGTCGACCAGGTCCGTGAACTGGTCGGCTTCGTGGTACAGACCGCACAGATGGGTGGGCGCAAGGTGGTGCTGATCGAGCCGGCCGAGTCGATGAACAACAACGCCGCCAACGCCTTGCTGAAAAGCCTTGAAGAGCCTTCCGGCGATACCGTATTGCTGCTGGTCAGTCATCAGCCAAGCCGTTTGTTGCCAACGGTGAAAAGTCGTTGTGTGCAGCAGGCGTGTCCGCTGCCGAGCGAAGCCATTAGCCTGGAGTGGCTGGCCAAGACCTTGCCCGACTGCGCTGAAGAAGAACGCATCGAATTGCTGACGCTGGCCGCCGGCTCGCCGCTGGCCGCGGTGACCTTGCAGGCTCAGGGTGTGCGTGAGCAACGGGCGCTGGTGGTCGATGGGGTGAAGAAATTGCTCAAGCAGCAGCAATCGCCGACTCAGTTGGCCGAGGGGTGGAATGCCATCCCGTTGCTGCTGGTGTTCGACTGGTTCTGCGATTGGTCGAGCCTGATCCTGCGCTACCAGCTCACTCAGGACGAAACAGGCCTGGGTTTGAGCGATATGCGCAAGGTTGTGCAATACCTGGCGCAGAAGTCTTCTCAGGATAAAGTCCTGGATATCCAGGACTGGATTCTTGCCCAGCGTCAGAAGGTGTTGAACAAGGCCAACCTCAATCGGGTGCTGTTGCTCGAGGCGTTGCTGGTGCAGTGGTCAGGTTTACCTATCCGCCACTGATCGACCGAGCGTAGGGTCTGTTGACGTTTGGTGACGGCTCGCCACCACAGACCCTACAATCAACTATTCAGCTACGGAGGTCAGCATGAACGAAGTAGTCAGTCCGGGTCCACGCAACGGCATCTTGTCCCTGACCATCAAGGACAAGTCGGTGCTCTATGCGGCTTACATGCCCTTCATCAAGAACGGCGGCCTGTTTATCCCGACCCACAAAAGCTACAAGCTGGGGGATGAGGTATTCATGCTGTTGAGCCTGATGGATGAGTCGGAAAAAATTCCGGTTGCCGGCAAAGTCACCTGGATCACCCCTACCGGTGCCCAGGGCAATCGTGTGGCCGGCGTCGGCGTGCAGTTCAATGATGGCGACAATAGCGCCCGCAGCAGAATCGAAACCCATCTGGCCGGAGCCCTGCAGTCCGGCCGTCCCACTCATACGATGTAGTTGCAGCCTTTATGCTTGTAGATTCCCATTGTCACCTTGATCGCCTCGACCTCGCCGAACATGCCGGATCCCTCGATGCTGCCCTCGACGCGGCTCGCCAGCGTGGGGTCGGGCATTTTCTGTGTATCGGCGTGAGCGTCGAGAATGCGGCTGACGTCAAGGCGCTGGCCGAGCGTTATGCCGATGTCGACTGCTCGGTCGGCGTCCATCCGCTCGACGTGCAGCCAGGCGCCGCCCCGGCGCTGGACTGGTTGCTGCAGGAGCTCAACCATCCGCGGGTCGTGGCCATTGGTGAAACCGGCCTGGACTACCACTACGAACCGGAGGCGGCCGAGCTGCAGCAGGAGTCCTTTCGCCTGCATCTGCAAGCCGCGCGGCAGACGGGCAAGCCGGTCATCGTGCATACCCGTGGCGCGCGCGCCGATACCCTGGCGCTGTTGCGTGAGGCGGCGCTGCCCCAGGCTGGCGTGCTGCACTGCTTCACCGAAGACTGGGAAATGGCCAAGGCCGCACTGGACCTGGGTTTCTATATTTCCCTGTCCGGTATTGTCACTTTCCGCAATGCCGATGCTTTGCGGGATGTGGCCAGGCAAGTACCGGCCGATCGTCTGCTGGTGGAAACCGATTCACCGTACCTGGCGCCGATCCCCCATCGGGGCAAACCGAACCTGCCTCAGTATGTGCGCGATGTCGCGGAGTTTCTGGCGATGTTGCGAGGGGAATCGTACGAGCGATTTGCCGAGCAAACGACCGAGAACTTCAAGCGATTGTTTCCGTTGGCGCATGTCATGGCGCCTGTGTGAGCAGATGGACCTGTGGCGAGGGGGCTTGCCCCCGCTCGGCTGCGAAGCAGTCGTAAATTCAGCTTACCCTTTGCATCTGACACAATGCGGTTGCCTGCATTGGGACCGCTGCGCGCTCCAGCGGGGGCAAGCCCCCTCGCCACAATTCATTGCCCACTGACAGGTATGGAGCCACGTTCCGGGTCAAATCCCAGGCAAAAAAAACCCGGGTTCTGGGGGGTGAATCCGGGTTAAGACCATTAGGAGTAAAACAAAGATACGCCGTCCGTTGGTACCTTCATCGGCGCGCCACTTGGGGGAGATGTCACGCCGACAGTTCAAGTATTGATCACTATTGCTACGAGTCCAGTCTGACCCCCGTGTTTTTTAAACAGATTTGGAATACGTGCGCTTCGGTTGGGTTCTCATTACCCGGCAATGCCTGCCACAATTTGCAGAGTTTCGTCGATCACGCGCTTTTCTGTATAGAAATGCGGGGAAAAGCGAATGCCAGGCCCGCGCGGTATGCACACCACCTGGTGTTGCTTGAGTTGCTCGTAGACCAGATGAGTATCGATGCCATCGATACTGAAAGAGAAAATTCCGCCGCGCCGGGCTGGATTCAGCGGGCTGTGCAGCTGCACGCCGGGAATCGCACTCAAGCCGTCCTGTAGCCATTGCACGCGTTCGGCAATGAGCCTGGCAACTTCTTCCATGCCGACTTCTTCGAGCAGCGACAGGCTGGCTTCCAGCGCCATGGCCCCGAGCATGTTCGGGCTGCCACATTCGAAGCGTCGCGCGCTTTTGGCCGGCTCCCACCCAGTGCGATTGTAATCGCCCATGTGCTCGAGCATGTGCCAGCCAAATTCGTGCAATTTCAGGTGTTCGCGCAACTCGCTGCGGCAATAGAACACCCCCAGGCCTTCGGGCCCCAGGAGCCATTTATGGCCGTCAGCCATGGCGAAATCGCATTGATAAGCCTGCACATCAAAGGGCAGGGCGCCCAGTTGCTGGATCGCATCAATACAGAACAGCACGTTCTGCCGTTTACAACCGACGCCCAGGCGCTGCAGGTCCAGGCGCAGGCCGCTGGCGAACTGCACGGCACTGACTGACATCAGCCGGGTGCGCGGACCGCAGGCGGCCAGCAGGGCACTTTCCGGGTCCTCACCCTTGAGGCTGACCTGGATCACTTCCACGCCTTGCGGTGCCAGAGCTTCCCAGACGATGCGATTGGACGGAAATTCTTCGTCACTAATAACAATCTGATCGCCGGCCTGCCATTCCAGTCCGAAAGCGACAAAAGACAGCGCTTCCGAAGTGTTTTTGACCAGCGCCACGTCATCAGTCGACGGAGCGTTAAGCAGGCGCATCAGGCGTTCGCGCAAGCGCTGCTCAAGGGTCATCCAGTCCGAATAGTCCCGCGCGCCCAGCAAAACGTTCTCTCGGGCGAAACGGGCGACCGCCTCGGCGGCCCGATTTGGCCATGGCGCGACGGCCGCATGATTCAAATAACGCAGGCCCGGAGCCTGTACAAATTCATCAAGAAACGTAGACATGGTCGGATGATCCGTGCAATTTGGCGCAAGTTAGGCATAATACGCGGCTTCGATTTTGACCCCTACAGACCTTTTCTTATGCAGAAAGAACCTCGTAAGGTCCGTGAGTTTCGTCGCCGCGAGCAAGAAATTCTCGATACCGCGCTCAAGCTGTTCCTCGAACAAGGTGAAGACAGCGTCACCGTCGAGATGATCGCTGATGCCGTCGGTATCGGCAAAGGGACCATCTACAAGCATTTCAAGTCCAAGGCGGAGATTTATCTGCGCCTGATGCTCGACTACGAGCGCGACCTGAACGAGCTGTTGCACTCTGCCGATGTAGACAAGGATAAGGAAGCCCTGTCCCGGGCCTACTTCGAATTCCGCATGCGCGATCCGGCGCGCTACCGACTGTTCGACCGCCTGGAAGAGAAGGTGGTCAAGGGCAATCAGGTACCGGAGATGGTCGAGGAGCTGCACAAGATCCGCGCCTCCAACTTCGAACGTCTGACCTTGCTGATCAAGGGCCGGATCAGCGAAGGCAAGCTCGAAGACGTCCCCCCTTACTTCCACTATTGCGCAGCCTGGGCGCTGGTACATGGTGCCGTTGCGCTGTATCACTCGCCGTTCTGGAGCAATGTGCTGGAAGATCAGGAAGGTTTCTTCCAGTTCCTGATGGATATCGGCGTGCGCATGGGCAACAAGCGCAAGCGCGATACCGACACCCCCGGCAGCTGAGTCATTCAGTTGCCTTATTGCGCCATGTTTCTCTGCATGGCGCAGTACCTCAGTAATATACTCAGGCTAAGGGTGCGTTCTCGATAACTGACAGTCGCGCCGTCGCCCCGCTGAAATTGTGGGCCGACGGTATTGGCGGCAGGGGCTAGGCCCTACGGGTTGAAGCTGTGATCGCGCCAGGCTGCGTTGCGGGACTTG
>NZ_CABVHQ010000043.1 GCF_902497895.1 Pseudomonas fluorescens | reverse complement strand
TGCAGGTGGACCGGTCGGCGTAGGAGCTGCCGATAGGCTGCGATCTTTTCGGGGGCGCCGCAAATGCAGGATCAAAAGATCGCAGCCTGCGGCAGCTCCTACAGGGGGATTGTGTGCACGCACCAGATTGCAGGTGGACCGGTCGGCGTAGGAGCTGCCGATAGGCTGCGATCTTTTCGGGGGGCCACCGCCATAGCAAAGATCAAAAGATCGCAGCCTGCGGCAGCTCCTACGCGTTTTACAAATCAAGTACCAGCCGCCGACTCTTGCACCCCGACACACACACCATCATGGATTTATTGGCCGCCCGTTCGGCTTTGGTCAGCACGCCGTCGCGGTGGTCGATATCACCCTCCAGAACGCGTGTTTCGCACGAACCGCAGACCCCTTCGCGACAGCTGTATTCGATGTCGCAGCCAGCTTCCAGCAATACGTCGAGCAAACTCAGGCCAGGCTCGATCGAGAGCGTCTTGCCGGACTTTTTCAACTCGACGCTGTAACTGCTCTGGGCGTCTGCGGACGGAGGCAGTTCGGCAGCCGTGAATCGCTCGATATGCGCATGGGGATAACCGAGGCTTTCGCAGGTGCTTTCGAAGGCATCGAGCATCGGCGTCGGACCACAGCAATAGAAGTGCGTATCGCTCGGTTGATCGGCCAGATAGGCCGTCAGATTCGGCGGTACGCCCTTTTCGTCGTTGAAGTGGTAGAGCACCTTGGCACTCAGCCCACTGAGTTCTTCCACCAGCGCGGCTTCCTGCCGCGAACGGGCGCAGTAGATCAGCTCGGCGGATTTCCCCAGCGCCAGCAATTGGCGGAACATGCAATAGATCGGCGTGATGCCGATACCACCGGCCACCAGCACGCTATGTCTGGCGCTCAGGTCGAGCTGGAAATTATTGCGCGGCGGCGAAATCAGCAGTTGCATGCCGACCCGCAATTGTCCGTGCACATATTCCGAGCCGCCGCGGCTGTTGCGATCACGCAGGATGCCGATCACATAACGGCCTTGATCGCTCGGCGAGTTGAGCAAGGAGTAACTGCGCACCAGTCCGTTGGGCAAGTGCAGGTCGATGTGCGAGCCGGCTTCGAACGGGGCGAAGACCGTGTCGCCGAACGGCCGCAACTCGACGCTGATAATGCCTTCGGCTTCGTAGCGCAGGGTATGCACACGCGCGGTGATGGGGGAGGAATGGGACATCGGTCACCTCTTTTCGACAGTATGCAAATCGAGGTCGAGACGCGCGCCGGCCTCGATCTCCACCCGCAGTTCGGGAAACACCAGCGCGCTCACTTCGACCAGCGTGGAGGGAGGGAACACCACAGGTTGTACGGCTGCGTTCATGGCAGCAGCTTCGCGTTGATCAGCTCCAGTTGAGCCTTGGCCGCGTTTTTCAGGTAGCGGCGCAGGCGCACCACACCCAGGTCATGCTGGTAAAGGTTTTCCCGCTGGTTGGCGTCCGGTTCCATGAATTCGAGCAGCACCCGATCCTGCTCCAGCACGGCCCAGTGCCGGGCTTCCAGGCGGTTTTTGTAGAGGAAGCGCCAGGTGTCGCGCTGCCAGCCGGTCAGCGGACGGCAGCGCCAGTGGAACACCGCCGACAAGGAACGGCTGCTCGGTGTGTAACTGCCGATGATGGTGAAGTTGCCGCCCGGGCCGCCGGTTTTCGGGTAGGGGATTTCCAGACGCAGCCAGTGGCAGCCGTTGTCCATGAATTCGGTCCAGTCGAAATTCACCCCGCGCTGGCCTTCCTTCTCAAAGAAGAAACCGTTGTCGGTGTCGCGGGTAACGAACCTGGCGGTGGCTTCGCCTTCGCTCATGGAGTGCGACATCTTGTGCAGATACGTGCCGTGCATCGGGTCCATGACATTGTCGATCACGTAGCGATAATCGCCTTTCCATTCGGTGTAGCAGATGAAGCTGCTCCATTCCGGGGAGGTCAGTTGCTCTGGCAGGACCAGCTCCGGCGGGGTGTCCACATGCGGTTCGGCGGCGTTGTAGAGGAAGATTGCTCCGGCGGCTTCGCGGGAGTGGAACATCCGTGTCGGGCGGCTGCCTTCGAGTTTGCAACCCGGGCTGCCGGGGACTTTGGTGACGGTGCCGTCGCAGCGCACTTCGACGCCGTGATAAGGACATTGCAGCCGGTCACCCAGCACCGGGCCCTGGGACAACGGAGCGCCGCGATGGGGGCAGTGATCTTCGAGGGCATGGACGCTGCCGTCATTGTCCCGCCACAGGGCGATCTTGTAGCCCAGTCGACGGATCGACAGCGGTTTTTCGCCCAACTGATCGGAAGGCAAGACCGGGAACCAGAGGTTCTTCAAGCCATTGGCCAAGAGGTTTTCTGCAGGATCGACGGTTGTATTCATATTCATTTCTTGGTTACCTCCGGCGAGTCATTCGCCCAGCCGAGCCATCAGGGTTTTATAGGCATCCGCTGTCCACTCTCCGGTGGTCAACGGGCAGGGCGGCCCGGCCAGGTTCAGGTGCGCGAGCAGGTCGGGCAGCTCGGTCACTCCGTTGCCAAAGGCGCGCTCGATGGAGTCGCCGAGCAACTCTTCGAACTGGGTATTGGGCCGTTTGCGGGCCTGATGCTGTTCCAGGTAGGGTTCGGTATTGCTCATCTCATTGACCTCCGTCTCAGGGTTTCGGCTTGTCGGTGAGGAATTTGCCTTGCGGCGCTTCGACATGTTGCTGGCGTCGGGTATTGCCATCGATGCCGCCGGCAATCGCCCATTCGGCGAACATGGTCGGGCCAGGCTCGAAGGCCCGCGGCTGCCACTCGCCGGTCAGTTGGTCTTCGTCGGCGTAGTACTCCACCAGCGCGCCGGCCGGGTTCTTGAAGTACCAGAAAAATGCCGAGGACACCGGGTGCCGACCGGGGCCGATTTCCGTTGCCCAGCCGCAGCGGGAGATGTGCATGCCACCACCGAAAACTTCATGCACGTCGCGCACGGTGAAGGCGACGTGGTTCAGCCCGGCCCGGGGTGCGGGCAGTTGCAGCATGAACAGGTCGTGGTGGCCGCCTTCTTCGGCGGTGCGCAGGAAAGCCCCGCGATCCGGATAGCGGTCCGAGGCCTGGAAGCCGAATCGCTCGTGATAGAAGGCTTCGCAGGCGTTCACGTCCTTGACGAAAAACACCACATGACCGACTTCGATCGGCGTGGCGCGCTCGTAGATCGGCGCCGCCTTGTTGATCCGGCCTTTGGTCTGCCAGGTGTTATGCCCGCTGCACTCGATCTGCAGCTCACGCTTGCGGGTCACTTGCAGGCGGATCGCCAGGCCATTGGGGTCGGTGCAACCGATGCGCCCGCCGGCGGAGATGAAGCCAGGATCCTGGGCGATGCGTTGGCTGTAGAGCGCAAGATCAGCCGCGGTTTCGACACCCCAGACCACTTCGCGCACCGTCGAACCGGCTTCGATGGCCGGCGGCAAGCCGGCTTTGTTGATGTCGGCGAGGACCACGCGGCAGCCGTTGAGGGTTTCGAAGATCACTTCATCGGCCTGCTCGCTGACCTTAGTCAGGCCCCAGTCGCTGAAGAACCGCGCGCTGGTGTCGAGGTCCTCGACGCCGTAGGTGACTTCATCTATGCCTGAAACGCTCATAACCCTACCTCTGGTGACACACCGGCCCAGGCCAGTGGCTGTTCATTCATGCCCCAATAGAGGCTTTTCTGTTCCATGTACTGCAGGATGCCCAGGCGACCCTTTTCACGGCCCAGGCCGCTGTCGCGCCAGCCGCCGAATGGCGTGGAAATCGAGAACTGCTTGTAGGTGTTGATCCATACGGTGCCCGCCTGGATCTTGCGTCCCAGGGTCCAGGCGCGTTTGTAGTCGCGGCTCCAGATCCCGGCGGCGAGGGCGTACAGGCTGTCGTTGGCCTGTTCGAGCAATTGCGCTTCGTCATCGAAGGGCATGGCCACCAGCACCGGGCCGAAGATCTCTTCCTGGCAGACATGCTGGCTGTTGTTCAAGCCTTCGAGGATGGTCGGCGGGTAGTAGTAACCCTGGTCATATATTCCGCCGCTCGGCCGTTGGCCGCCGAGGCGCAGGCGTCCACCTTCGGCCAGCCCCAGCGCGACGTAGCGCTCCACCGAGTCGCGGTGGCCGGCGCTGATCAGCGGACCCATTTGCGTGCGCTCGTCGCAAGGATCCCCGAGGCGCAGCTCGGCCGCCGCCGCCGCCAGGCGCGCCATGAAGGGCTCGTACAACCCTCGGGCGACGAACAATCGCGAACCGGCGATGCAGGCCTCGCCCGAGGAGCTGAAGATGCCATATAACACCCCGGCCACAGCGTGGTCGAGATCGGCGTCATCGAGGACGATGGTCGGCGATTTACCGCCCAGTTCCAGCGACACCGGCATCATTTTGTCGGCGGCGATGTGGGCAATGTGCTTGCCGGTTTTGGTGCCACCGGTAAACGATACGCGCTTGACCAGGGGGTGGCGGGTCAGTGCATCACCGAGCACAGAACCTTTGCCAGGCAGCACGCTGAGCAGACCTTTGGGCAACCCGGCGTCTTCGCAGATGCGGGCCAGTTGCAAGGCCATCAGCGGTGTGATTTCCGCCGGCTTGATCACCACCGCATTGCCGGCGGCCAGGGCTGGAGCGACCTTCTGCGCTTCGCTGGCAATCGGCGAGTTCCACGGGGTGATCGCGGCGATCACGCCCATCGGCTCGTAGACGCTCATGCTGACGAAATCACCGCGCGACGGGGTGATGGTTTCTTCCAGGGTTTCACAGGCCGCGGCGAAGAACTGGAAGGTGCCGGCGGCGCTGGCCACCAGGGCGCGGGTTTCATTGATCGGTTTGCCGTTGTCCTGACGCTGCAATTGCGCCAGTTCTTCACTGCGCTGACGGATCAGCTCGGCGATGCGATACAGCACGCCGGCGCGTTCGTGGGGTTTGCGCTGCGCCCAACCGCTGTGCAGAAATGCTTGATGGGCGCCTTGCACGGCGTCTTCAACGTCTTCGACGCTGGCGGCGTTGAGCCAGGCCACTGCTTCGCCGGTGGCCGGGTAGCAGGTGGCGTAGCGCTCGCCGCACCCCAGTCGCCAGTCGCCGGCAATGCAGATCGGTAAAGTCTGTTCGAGAGTCATAAGAGGTACCTCAGCTTCAAGCTGCAAGCTGCAAGCTGCAAGAGGAAGCAAGGGCGATGCGCTACGCCCTTGCTTGCCGCTTGAAGCTTGCCGCTAGTAGCTGCATTCATATGGAAATCGCATGGGCGTGGTTGCCCAGGGCACGGACTACGCTGTAGACGGTCAGCGCCGAGGTCTTCGGGTTGGCGAGCAGCGGTTTGCCGCGCAGGCTCAATTCGAATCCGCCAAAGGCACCGCGAGCTTCGAAGTGGTGGACGTTTTCCTCACTCAGCGGATCGGCGATCAGCGTCACGTGGGTCCGATCCAGGCCGAGCCCGGCCAGCGACAAGGTCGCGGCGACGTTGGCGTTTTTCGGGTAGAGCCGCGCCGCTTCGCGGGCGCTGCCCTGAAAAATCACGGTGGCTTCGGTAATGCTGTCCAGATCACAAACCTGTTCGCCGGGGGTGTTTTTCCAGGCTTTAGCCGGTTTGCGCCCGGTGTAGTTGACCGAATCGAGGCCGCCGACCTTGGCCGCGGACAAGGCATCAATGCCACCGATGGCGCCGGGCAGCAGTTCGATGCGGGTCTGACCGCGCTCGGCCGCGGCTTCCAGGCGTTCGACCAGGCCGACTTCGGACAACGCGCCGACCGAGACAATCAGGCAGGCGATGCCGCGTTCCAACGCTGGCAACACATGTTCTTCGATGGCGCGGTGGCCGGCGCACTCGACCAGCAGGTCAGGGCGGGCGTCGGCCGGCAACGCGGTCAGCACTTGCGGCGGCTGCTTGAAGCTGGCCAGACGCTGGCGCACCAGCTCTTCAGACCCGGCCGAGGCGATGACATAGTCGACGCACAGCTGCGGGTCCTGCTCCAGCAGTTCGAGCACGCCGACGCCAATGGCGCCGCAGCCGATCATGGTGATATGCAACATGGCGAAGTCCTCAGGCCGTGGCTTTCTGCGCTTTGGTTTCGCTGTTGGGCGGACCGGCGAACTGGGTGGCGAAGCTGCCGACGCTGAGCATGTCGACTTCCAGCAGGAACGGCCCGGGTTGAGCCAGCGCGCCGTCGACCACGCGGCCGAAATCCTTCAGGTCGCTCACCAGGCCGTGGCGCAGGCTCAGGGATTCGGCCAGCTTGGAGTAGTCCGGAGTGTGCAGGTCGACGTAGCAGTGACGGCTGCCATAGACCGCGTCCTGGATGTTGCGGATCACCCCGTAACGCTGATCGTTCATCAGCAGGATCACCACGTTGGCCTGCTCCTGCACCAGGGTCGCCAGCTCGCCGAGGTTGAGAATGAAACCGCCGTCACCGGCGAGGGCGAAGACCTTGCGCTCAGGCGCGGTTTCAGCAGCGGCCACGGCGGCGCCGATGCCCATCGACAGGCCCTGACCAATGCCGCCGCCCAAGGCATGTACGCCTGCGCGCGGATGAAACAGCGTCAGCAGGCGGTTGCCCCAGATGCTGTTGGACAGTGTCACGTCGCGCACCCAGGAGAAATTGCGCCCGGTAATGGCTTGCAGCTGCTCGACCATCGCCGAGTAAGGGCCGAGGTCGGCGATCAGCTGGGCCCGGGATTTTTCGCGGACGTCCTTGAGTTCGGCAAGGAAGGTCGGGTCGATCTGCAGGCGGCCTTCGAGACGATCAGCCAGGCCTTCGAGGGCCAGGGCCGAGTCGCCACAGATGAACAGCTCGCTGTTATAGCTGCGGCCTTCGATGGCCGGGTTGGCGTCGATACGCAGGGTATTGCGTGGCAGCTTCAGCGCGTACTTGAAGGTCTCGTTGCTGCGCAGGCGCGAACCGGCGATCAGCAGCGCGTCGCAGCTTTGCAGGAACTGCTCAACCAGCTTGTTTTGCGAGAACGCGCCGAGGCAGCGCTCGTCATCTTCGTTGACCACGCCGCGGCCCTGAGTCGAGGTGATCACGCCGACGCCCATGTCCAGCAGGCGCTTGACCTGTGCTCCGGCATGCCGCGCACCGCCACCGAGCCACAGCAGTGGACGCTTGGCCGTGGCCAGACGCTCGGCCACCAGGTCCAGCGCTTCCGGCGCGGGCACGGCAACCGGAATCGGCAGGGGGGACAGATCGGTCGGCATCGGGATAAAGGTCGACTGGATGTCGATCGGGATCTCCACGCTGACCGGCCCGGTAGGAGCGGTCAACGCGGTTTGCACGGCCAGCTTCAGAGTGCTGATGGCGGTTTCGACGCTGCGCACACGGAACGCGGCCTTCGACACGGCCTTGAGCATGTTCAGTTGATCGCGGGCTTCGTGGATGTAGGCGAACTCTTGATCCAGGTACGGGGTTTCGATCTGCCCGGTGATGTGCAATAGCGGCGTACCGGCGGTCAGCGCTTCGACCATGGCCCCGGCGGCGTTGCCGGCCGCGGTGCCGGTGGACGTCAGGCAGACACCGAGGCCACCGGTGGTGCGGGCATAAGCGTCGGCCATGTTGGTTGCACCGGCTTCACCCCGGGCCATGACGAAGCGGATGTTGCCGCGCACGGCAAAGGCATCGAGGATCGGCATGTTGTGGATCGAGATCACGCCGAATGCGGCCTTGACTTCGCACTGCTCGAGAAAGGCGGTGATGGCAGCGCCAACGGTGACAGTATTTTCGTTACGCATGGCGGGACAGGCCTCCAGAAACATCGATATGGCTGCCTGTGGTGTAAGCCGACAGAGGCGAGGCCAGAAACAGGATCGCGCGGGCCGCTTCAATCGGCAGGCCCAGGCGCCCCAGGGGAATGTGTTTTTGTTGAGCAAGCCGGGCGGTCCATTGGCTCCAGTCCAGGTCCCGCTCTTCGCGAGCCTCGAACCGTCGGCGCCATTGCCCGGATTCGACCAGGCCAATCAGGATGCCGTTGACCCGAATGCCCTCACTGGCAAACTCGGTGGCCATCGAGCGCACCAGGTTCATGACCCCGGCGCGCGCGGCCGAGGTGGCGACCATGTGCGGTTCCGGCTGGCTGGCCAGCAGCGAGTTGACGCAGACGATGGCCGCGTTCGGCTGGTTGTGCAGCTGTGCCTTGAAGGCATGCACCGGGTTGATCACCGAGAAGAACTTCAAGTGCAACTCTTCGGTCCAGGCGCTATCGCTGGTTTCGGCGAAGGTCGACACCCGACCTTGCCCGGCGTTGTTGATCAACACGCTGGCCGCTCCCAACGCAGCCAGGCTGGCGGCGGCAAAGGCCTTGACCGACTCCGCGTCGAGCACGTTGCAGACCTGGGCCAGCAGCCGTGCTTCGGGGAAGCGCTGACGCAAGTCGGCTTCGGCGCCACGCAAGCGATCTTCGTCGCGACCGCAGAAGGCCACGGCGGCGCCGGCTTCGAGCAACAACTCGACGCAGGCCAGGCCGATGCCCGAAGAGCCACCGGTGACAATCGCGGTGCTGCCTTGCAGTTGATAGAGACTCATCTCAATCCCTCATCAGTGCAGTGACGCGGTTCTGGCCGTCGTTGGCCGCGCCGCTGTTGTAGTTGAGCAACCGCGACAGCTCGTCGGCGCTGCGGCGTACTTGCAGGAGCAATTCGTTGAAGTTGACGTGACCGATCTGCGCGGTCGGGATGGTCACCCCCAGGGCGGCGACGATTCGGCTGGTCTGATCGCGCACCGGCGCGGCGACGGTCGAGATTGCCGACTCGAAGAACCCTTCGCTGCTGACGAAACCGCGCTGACGGTCGGCCTGCACCATGTCGAACAGTTCCATCACGGTTTTCGGCGTGCAGGGCGAGAACTGTTCCAGGTGTTCTTCCGGGTACAGCTCGCGCAACTCGACCAGCGACAGGTCTTCGAGCAGGATGCGCCCGAGTACGGTGGCGTGGGCCGGCAGGCGAGTACCGACGTTGACCGCGGTGGAGAACACCGAAGGCGGCGAGACTTTGGCCACATAAACGATCGAGCGACCATCGCGCACCACCAGGTTGCTCGGGTAGTTGAGGCGGTCGCACAGGCGGGCCAGCAGTGGCTGGCCGAGTTCGGTCAATTCCAGCGAGGCCAGGTATTCGAAGCCCAGGCGCAGTACCGACATACCGAGGCGATATTCATTGCCGCTGCGGGTGACGAAGCCCATGGTTTCCAGGGTCGTCAGCAGGCGAAAGATCGTCGAGCGCGGCAGCGCCAGACGCCGGGCCAGTTCCGGGGCAGTCAGCGTGCGGTTGCGCCGGCTGAACTCGCAGAGCAGCAGCAGGCCCCGCTCCAGGCCCGGCACGATGTATTTGTCCTGAGCGTCCTTCAGCAGATCTGAATCGTTCATAGCGATGCACCTGTCAGGGATTCTTTGATGGCAAAGGCCAGGCGGCCCGCCACGACATAGGGTTGTTCGATGGGGCTGGCGTGCCCGGCATCGGCAATCAGGTTGAAAGTGCCGCCCAGGGCCGTGGCCAGGGTCAGGCAGCTTTCGGCAGCGGTGATGCCGTCGGCTTCGCCGCAATGCACTTCGCAAGGCATCGACAGCGGTGCGTGGCGCAGCAGGTCATCGCCGCACAGCAGTTCAATGGCCTGGCGATAGCCATCTGGATTGAGTCGGGCCATGTTCCACTGCACCCAGGCGTGCGCCTTCGGGCTGGCAGTGGGCGAAAGCATGTAGGCACTGCGTTGTTCGGCCATGCGTTGGATGCCCAGTTGTTCCAGGGCACGCAGGCGTCTGCTGCGGACTTCCTGGCGCTGCAAGGCGCGGGATGGATGGCCGTAGCCTTGGGCAGGGCTGATCAATACCAGGCGGCTGATCCGCCGTTGCTGCACGCCGCTGGCGAACGCCGTGGCAGTCATCGCCCCAAGGGAATGACCCACCAGCACACAGCGCTGGATGTCCAGTGCGTCGAGCATCTGCAGCAGGCGTTCGGCGTAGTCCGAAGCGTCAGGAGCCAGAGATCTCAGCGGCGTGGAATCACCGTAGCCGGGAGCGTCCCACGCAATCACCCGGACACTCTGGCCGAGTTGCAGCGCCACCTCCAACCACGACGCCGAGCCTGAACCGATCCCGTGCAACAACACGATGGCCGGGCCGGTTCCGCATTCGCGCAGGGCCTGCCAGCCGCCCGCGATCTCCAGCAGGCGTTGGGGAAAGTGCAGGGCCAGCTGGGCCTGGAGGTCAGCAGTGAGCTGCGGGTCGAGATTATCGATGGCGTGCAACATGGGCTTATCCGCGCTTGATCGAGGCCAGAGGGTGTTCTGGCGGGTAGGTCGGGGTCAGGGGTTTTTTCGCGCCGAGCATCACGCACATCAGCGCGTCTTCATCGCCGATGTTGATCTCTTCGCGGTACACCCCCGGCGGCACGGAAATCACGTCGCGGTCGGTGAGGATGGTTTCGAAGCGCTCGCCGTCCTTCTCGATCACCACTTTGAGTTTGCCGCGCAGAACGAAGAACACTTCCTCGACGTCGGTGTGCAGGTGCGGCGGGCCTTCGTGACCGGCGGGAATCACCATGGTGGAGAAGGTGAAGTTCTCCGACGGGATGGTGTTCATGTCGTTGCTCACGCCGGTGCCGCCGGTGCCGATGTAGCGCATTTGCGCACGACGGAATTTCGGGTCGTAGTCGGCCTGGAATTTCAGCGCGTTCCAGTCGTATTTGCGCGTCTCGTAGCGGGCGATGCGGGTGTTCATCCAGCTTTCGAGATTGCTGCCGGCCGGCTGTTCCCAGCTTTTCGGGGTGTCCTGCTGTGAAGATGAGTGTGCAGATGAGTGTGCGGATAGATCGGTCATGGCAGTCTCCAAATCAAGGCATGACGAACCCGCCGTTGACCGGCAAGGTTTGTCCAGTGATGAAGCGGGCAAGGTCGGACAGCGCGAACAGCACGGCGCCGCTGACGTCCTCGGGCAGTTGCGGGCGTTGAATGGCCCGCTGCTCGTTGTATAAACGGTGACGTGCTTCGGGCACGTAGGCGGTGGCCTCGACCAGCACCAGGCCGGGCGCGATGGCGTTGACCGTGATGTTGTCGTTGCCCAGCTCGCGAGCCAGGCTGCGGGTCATGGCGATGATTGCGCCCTTGCTCGCGACGTAGGCCAGCAGGTTCGGCGCGCCCCACAGCGGCGTGTCGGAAGCCAGGTTGACGATGGCGCCCTGGCCGCTGGCGCGCAGGGCCGGCAGACAACCCCGGGTCATCAGCCAGGTGCCGCGCACGTTGACCTGCATGACCTGGTCCCAGGTGTCGAGGCTCAGTTCTTCGCAGCTCTTGCCGCCGGAGTTGGTGATCGAGGCGTTGTTCACCAGACCGTCGAGCCCGCCGAGCAGTCGGGTGGTTTCAGCGATGCAGGCGTCGATCGAATCAGGTTGCGCCAGATCGACGCTCACGCCATGCACGGTCAGGCCTTCGGCGACCAGTTCAGCGGCCGATTGCTGGACGCGTTCGGCGAGAATGTCGGCGATCACCACCTGGGCGCCAGCGCGGCCGATGGCTTGGGCAAAGGCGTAACCCAGGCCGCGAGCGCCACCGGTGACCAGCACCCGGCGGCCTTCGAGCAAACGATTGAGGGTCGTCATCATTGGGTACTCAGCATGGCTTTGGGCATGTAGTGCAGGACGCGTTTCTCGCTCCAGACCACCGCACCGTAGGCGAGTACCCCGATCAGCGTGAGCATGACGATGGCGACGAACACGCCAGCGGTATTGCCCTGACCTTCGGCATCGACCAGCAGGAAGCCCAGGCCCTGATTGCCGCCCACCAGTTCACCGACGGTGACGCCGATCACTGCCAGGGTCGAGGCAATCCGCAGGCCGGAGAACAGCGCGGCCATGGCCGACGGAAACTCCACCAGGCGGAAGATTTGCCAGCGGCTGGCATTCATGGTCCGCACCAGGTTGATCATGTCCGGGTCCACGGTGCGAATCGCCGACAGTACGTTGATCATCACCGGGAAGAACACGATCAGGATGGCGATCAGGATCTTCGGGTAGATGGTGTAGCCAAGCCACATCACAAACAGTGGAGCGAAGGCGACTTTCGGGGCGATTTGCAGGGCCAGGATGTACGGTGAAAGCATGGCTTCGGCCGCGGGCGAAAGCCCCAGCGAAACGCCGATTGCTACGCCCAGCAGGGCTCCGAGGCCGAAGCCGACGATGATTTCCAGCGCGGTGATCAGGGTGTGTTGCAGCAGGCCGCCGGTTTGCCACATCACTACGCCTTCCTGGGCCACGCGGCTCAGTTGCGGCATGACGAATTCGGGCATGCCGAGCAGTCCCGGGCCCCATTGCCAGAGCACCAGGAACAGGATCAGCAGGGCGACGCTGCCGAGCATGGAGTTATTCAGGCTTTTCATCGTGTCGGTACCTTGTTGTCACTGGCCGTTATTGAGCGGCTGTTGTTTGGGTGTCGATGAACTGGTTGGTGTACAGGTCGTCGAGCTTCGGCTCCTGGGTGACGATGCCTTCGCTGACATAGAACTGCCGAACCTTGTCCAGACGCGCCGGATCGATTCGGCCGAGTACGCTCTGGTTGGCATAGACGTGTTCGACGTAGAGCTTGAAGACCTTCTCCAGCGAGTCTTCCTTGCCGGCATACGCCGGAACCGCCTTGGCGAAGGTCACGGCGGCGGCACGCGGGTCCTGGATGATGTCGCGCATGCCTTGCAAGGTGGCCTGGACCACCCCGCGAACCACCTGCGGCTGGTTTTTGATGGCGTCGTCGGAAGCCAGGATTGCCTGGGCCATGCTGTCGAAAATCTCTGCTTGCGGGATCAACTTGATCTTCACCCCGGCTTCTTCGGCATTGACCACCCAGTCCGGCACACTGGCCATGGCCTGGGCCTTGTTGGCCGAGAACAGTTGCCAGACGCCGGCGGGGCCAGCGGCCTGAATGTTCAGGTCATTCTTGCTCAGACCGGCTTTGCGCAAGGAGGCGAGCAGGGCGTAGTAGGTGGTGTCCGAGTAGGACATCACCGTCAGGGTCTTGCCCTTGAGGTCGGTGATGGAATTGATGTTTTGCGCGGCATGGGTGGCAATCATGGTCACCCCGCCAGCACCCAGCACGGCCACGGCGCGCACCGGAATACCGTTGGCCCGCACCACAATCGGGGTATCGCCAAGGGCGCCGCCGAGCAGGGCGTTACCGGCACCGATCTGTTTCGCCACATCCACGCCACCTTTGGCGGCAATGAAGGTCATGTTCAGGTTCTGCGCGGCGTAATAGCCCTTCTCCTGAGCGATGATCCAGGGGGCGAACGCTGGCAAGTTCGGGGGGGCCGGCAACAAGTAGGTCACATCGGTCGGCTGCGCCTGGGCGGCGCATGCCAACCCCAGACCGAGGGCGATGCCGCTGGCCTGGTTGAAGCGTTGAAACAGAGACTTGAACATGCGTACTCCTGAATCGGTGGGTGGCCGCGAAGGTGTTGATCAATGCAGTTCGGTGTCTTCACCGACTTGCAGCAGTTCCATCAGGCGACCGACCAAGGGGCCGATTTGCGGCAGCTTGCGGCGCTCCAGCGGGTTGTCGCGAAACGGCAGATCAATGCTGATTTCTTCGATGATGGTGCCGGGCCGGGCGCTCATGACCAGCAGCCGATCGGACATGGCGATGGCTTCGATCAGGTCGTGGGTAATGAACAGGGCGGTTTTCTTTTCATCGAACAGCATCCGTGCCATGTCCTGCTGCAGGATCATCTTGGTCTGCGCGTCGAGGGCCGAGAACGGCTCGTCGAGGAACAACACTTGAGGGTCGATGGCCAGGGTGCGGGCCAGGGCGGCGCGCTGACGCATGCCACCCGACAGCTGGAAGGGGTAGTGGTCGGCAAAGCCTTGCAGGTGACAACGGTCGAGCAGATCCTTGGCCACCGCCTGACGGGTGGCGGCTGGTACACCTTGAATTTCCAGGCCCAGCTCGACGTTGCGACGGATGCTGCGCCATGGCATCAGCAGGTCTTTCTGCAACATGAAGGCGACCTGACGGACCGGACCGGTGACCGCTTCACCGCCGACGAAGACTTCGCCTTCGGTAGGTCTATACAGGCCGGAACCCATGTTGAGAATGGTGCTTTTGCCGCAACCGGAAGGGCCGATGATCGACACCACTTCACCGCGGCGAATCTTGAAGTTCACCTCGCGGATGGCGAACGGTGCTTCGGACTTTCCTTTGGCCGGGAAACATTTGCCGACGTTGCGGAACTCAATTTCAGTCGGCTCCTGGTCCGCCTTGGGAGCGGGTTTATTCCATTGAGGGGCGAGGGCGTACATCTCGTTCACAGCCATGGGAAGGGTCTCTGGTCTGTTTTATAGGTGATACGCCGGTTAGTGCATGAACAATGCCAGCCGAAGCAACAGTACGCATTTTGTTGAAAAGTTCTTGTTTATTAATAGGTTACGAATAGTTAGATGTTTTTCGGCTGTTTCATATACGAAACAAGGTTTCTTATATGGCACGAAATTGCACATTCAATGCGCGTGGCGTGGGAAGTGGCGCGAAGGCGACGCTTTTGGAAGTAACGTCATACGGGGGGAAATGGCGGATTTGTTTTACATATGAAACGCAACTGGGGGAGCGAGCCTGCTCGCGATGGTGGCCTGTCTCCCACGGATGTACCCAATCCCACTGTAGGAGCTGCCGCAGGCTGCGATCTTTTGGCGGTTTCGGAAATGGCCCCAGGAGCAAGATCAAAAGATCGCAGTCTGCGGCAGCTCCTACGGTAAATCTTATATTCTATATAGATATAACAAAATCATTATATATTCCTTTTGTTGTTGGTGCATAAGGTGCACCTTGAAGACCTGCACAGCAGTGCGGACTTGCCCAACAACAGACAGGAAGCCTCATCATGACCATCAAAGCGATCAACGTCCGCAACCAGTTCAAGGGTGTCGTCAGGGAAATACTGGAGGGCGCGGTGGTCTCTGAAATCGAGGTGCAAACCGCTTCCGGAATCGTCACCTCGGTCATCACCACCCGTTCAGTGCGAGATCTTGATTTGAAAGTCGGCAGCGAGGTCATCGCCTTCGTCAAATCCACCGAGGTCTCGATCGCCAAGCTCTGAAAGGGTCGGCTTGAATCCGAGACCCGCGGCTTCGACCGTTTTTTGCCAGCACCCGCTAAAACCGGAATAACCGCGCTGAAACTGGGGCTCCGTAGCAGCTGGCGAAGCCTGCGCTCGGACCGGGGTCGCGCTCGACCGCAGCAGTCGTAAATCCTGCTTCCACGGTGTGTCGGGAATACCGAGGCGCTTGACTTTACGACTGCTGCGCAGCCGAACGCAGCCTTCGGCAGGGGCTACGAGGAATGTGCGTAAGGGCTGCAAATAGCTAGATCACGAAAACCCCATGGGTACCATCGCCGGCAAGCGGGACGCGGCGTGACAGGTGCGATCCTTTCCCGGACGTCAACAAACAGAACTATGGCCTACGCTTATTCCCAGACGCATGTTCAATGAGCAGGGTTTGCTCCCGGATCGCAACGCATCCGGCGCCACAGAACACTGCTATCGGGAGACAACTCATGTTCGCCTTTTTCCGTCGATCCAGCTTCCGTCGATCCAGCCGCTACATTGCAACTGCCATTACCGCAGCCGTCCTCGCCACGCCGGTCTTTGCGCTGGATACCGTCAAGTTCATGGCCCCTGGTTCGGTGGGTGGCGGTTATGACCAGACCGCACGGATTCTGGGCAAGGCCTTGATCGAGGCCAAGGTGGCCAAATCCGTCACCTTCGAGAACAAGGGCGGAGCAGGGGGAACGTTGGGGCTGGCGCAGTTTGCCAACAGCACCAAGGGCGACCCGAATGCGCTGCTCGTCGTCGGCGCGATCATGGTCACCGCCGTGGAACAGAACAAGCCGCAAATCACCTTGAAAAATGTGACGCCGATCGCCCGGCTTTTTACCGAATACAACGTGCTTGCCGTACGCAAGGAGTCCCCGTACAAAACCCTGGAGGACTTGCTCAAAGACTTCAAGGCCAACCCGTCCGGTGTCACCTGGGGCGGTGGCTCCAAGGGTTCGATCGATCACATCGGCATCGCCGAATTGGCCGGCAAAATGGATGTCCCGGTCAACAAGGTGAATTACGTCGCCTTCGCGGGCGGGGGTGAAGTGGTTGCCCAGGTATTGGGGGGCCAGATCAAGGTGATCACCGGTGGTTACGCCGAGCTTGGCCAATACATCAAGAACGGCCAGTTTCGCGTACTCGCCATCGGCGCGCCGGACCGGGTGGAAGGCATCGATGCACCGACTCTCAAAGAGAAGGGCTACGACGTGACGATCGGCAATTGGCGTGGCGTTTATGGCGCCGCGGACCTCACGCCCGAGCAGCGCAAGGAACTGACCGACGCCGTGCTGGCCGCCGCCAACAGCAAAGTCTGGCAAGACAATGTCAAGGCCAATGCCTGGTCTCCGAGCATTCTGACCGGCGATGAGTTCGGCAAATTCGTCGACGAAGAGCACGTGCGGCTACGGGCGATGCTGGTCAAGGTCGGGCTGCTTTGATATGGCCGGACTTGGCAGGATAGTGCCGGCACAGCTGGCAATTGGCGTCGGTCTGATGGTCATCAGTGCAGTTCTGGCGGTCGGTGCATTGCGCTTTCCTGCCGAGATGGGTTTCGTCATCCTCGGCGCCCACGTCTATCCCTATGCCGTCGCGGTGTTCCTCGGCGTCGTGGGTGTTTTGCTGAGTTATCAGGCGCTCACCGGTGGTTTTCGCGAACTGGCAGACCACACTGACGAGACTGCCAAAGCGCTGCCCGGTGGCAAATCCGGTGCGGCCTGGGTGACCGCGGGTCTGGTGGGGGTGGCCTTGCTGATTAACCTCATCGGGTTCGTATTGGCGGCCAGTCTGTTGTTTGCCTGTTCGGCACGAGGCTTTGGCAGTCGCCGTCCGGTGCGCGACCTGGCCATCGGCATTGCCTTGACCCTGCCGATTTACTGGCTGTTCAACGCCGGGCTAGGGGTCTCCCTGCCGCCCTTGGTCAACGCCTGGATCTGACCCGGGCCGAAGGAGGTAAACAAGGTGGAAACGCTCGCGAACCTGGCCATCGGTTTTTCCGCCGCGCTGACCCCGATCAATTTGATGTGGGGGTTTATCGGCTGTTTGCTCGGCACCGCCATCGGTGTTTTGCCGGGCATCGGACCGGCGCTGACGGTGGCCTTGCTGCTGCCCATTACCGCCAAGGTCGACCCCACCGGGGCCTTGATCATGTTTGCCGGGATTTATTACGGCGCGCAGTTCGGCGGTTCCACCACCTCGATCCTGCTTAATACCCCAGGGGAATCGTCCTCCATGGTCACGGCCCTAGAAGGCAATCTCATGGCCCGCAACGGCCGGGCAGGCCCCGCCCTGGCAACGGCAGCGATAGGATCATTTGTGGCCGGGACCATCGCCACGGTATTGCTGACCCTGTTCGCGCCCCTGGTTGCCACGCTGGCGCTGAAGTTTGGTCCCGCGGAGTATTTCGCGATTCTGGTGCTGTCCTTCACGACGGTGTCTGCGGTGCTCGGCGCTTCGATGCTGCGCGGTTTTGCCTCGCTGGGGATTGGCTTGACCATTGGCTTGATCGGCCTGGACTCGACCTCGGGCATTGCCCGCTACACCTTGGGTGTTCCCGAGTTGGTCGATGGCATCGAGGTGGTGCTGGTGGCGGTCGGGTTGTTTGCCGTCGGGGAGGCCTTGTACAGCCTGCTGTATCAGAAAGAAGAGACGGCCGGCCGGCACCGCTTGACCGCGTTGTGGATGACCCGCTCTGACTGGAAACGCTCGATTCCCGCCTGGTTGCGGGGAACGCTGATCGGTTTTCCCTTTGGCTCCATTCCGGCCGGTGGCGCTGAAATCCCGACTTTTCTGTCCTATTCGACCGAGCGCAAACTGAGCAAATACCCGCAAGAGTTTGCAGCCAGCAAAGGTGAAGGCGCCATCGAAGGTGTGGCCGGCCCCGAAGCCGCCAACAACGCGAGCGCAACAGGCTCTTTGGTGCCGCTGCTGACGCTGGGCATCCCGACCTCCGCCACCGCGGCGATTCTGTTGGCGGCGTTCCAGAACTACAACCTGCAGCCGGGGCCGCTGTTGTTCCAGACCTCGGGCGAACTGGTCTGGACCCTGGTGGCCTCGCTGTACATTGGCAACGTCATCCTGCTGGTGTTGAATCTGCCGTTGGTGGGCCTGTGGGTCAAGCTCTTGCAGATCCCCCGGCCATACCTGAATGCCGGCATTCTGGTGTTTGCCACCATCGGTGTGTACGGCATGCGCCACTCTTCCTTCGACCTCCTGCTGATGCTGGCGATCGGCTGGGGCGGGGTGTTGATGCGGCGTTTCGATTTCCCCGTGGCCCCGGTGATCGTCGGCATGCTGCTCGGCCCGATGGCCGAAAAACAACTGCGCAACGCCTTGTCCATCAGCCAGGGGGACTGGCTGGTGTTTGTCACGCAACCCATTGCGGCCTCGGTCCTGGCGCTGACGCTGCTGGTGCTGCTGGTCCCGCACCTGCTGCACGCCCGTGGCATCAAGTTGCACGAGGACGATTGAGCGGGCTGTGGCGAGCGAGCTTGCTCGCGCTGGGGCGCGCAGCGGCCCTGAAATCTGCAGCCGGCACCCTTTGGCATGTCTCCTATACTGATTCGCGCCGACAGGCTTAGCGCAGATCCTCGAACGCCGTCAGAACCGCAGTCAGCGTGCTGACCCTTCCCTCCCAATCCCTGCAAGGAGATCGAACATGGCAATCCGCATAGGCGATGAAGCACCGGATTTCACCGCAGAAAGCACCGAAGGCCCGCTGCACTTCCACGAGTGGATTGGCGACAAATGGGCCATCCTGTTCTCACACCCGAAAGATTTCACCCCGGTCTGTACCACCGAACTCGGTTATCTGGCCGGACTCAAGCCGGAGTTCGATAAACGCAATACCAGGATAGTCGGGCTCAGCATCGACCCGGTCAGCGACCACCGGGCCTGGCTCGGCGACATCGAGGAGACCCAGGGCCATGCGGTCAACTATCCGATGATCGGCGACGAGAATCTGGTGGTGGCGAAGCTCTACGACATGATTCACCCGAATGCCGGTGGCGGCGCGCGCACTGCAATGGACAACGCTACGGTGCGCTCGGTGTTCATCGTCGGCCCGGACAAGAAGGTCAAGGCGATGTTGATCTACCCGATGAGCGCCGGACGCAACTTCGACGAAGTGTTGCGCTTGCTCGATTCGCTGCAATTGAACGCGAAACACACGGTCGCCACCCCGGTGAACTGGCGGCCGGGCGAAGATGTCATCATTCCCACTTCGGTGTCCGACGAAGACGCCAGGAAGAAATACCCGCAGGGCTTCAAGACGTTGAAGCCCTACCTGCGCACTGTGGAGCAGCCGAAGTAACAACCGCCTGCAAGGGCCCAGTCACAATCGGCGAAAGGATTGTTGACTGGGCCAGGCTCAGCGCTATTCCTCGTAGCAGCTGGCGAAGCCTGCGTTCGGCTGCGCAGCAGTCGTAAAATCAGGCACTGCGGTATTACATACAAACCGTGCAAGCAGGGTCTGCGACTGCTTCGCAGCCGAACGCAGCCTTCGGCAGCTGCTACGCGCCGAACGCAGCCTTCGGCAGCTGCTACGTTTGGGGCAAGCCCCCTCGCCACAAGTCGATGTTTGATTTCAGAGGTTCGTTGTCATCACGGACATTTCTCTGTGTCTTGCACTGCTTTTTCCGTGCTGCTAGGGTTCGTTGATAATAATTGACACTGACCCTGTCCTCGCGTGTCTGCGCAGGGATACAAGGAAGGAATATCCCATGCAGATTCAATCCCACGACACTGCGGATGTGGATCAGCAACTGGTCATCGCCGGTTGGCAAGAGCATTACCAACAGATGTCACCCGGTTATTTCCAGGGCAAGGTCGTGCACATGGAGCTGGGTGGGGTTGAGGTCTATGAAGAGCGGATGAACACCCGAATCGAGCAGCATTTCCATGCGCCCGCGGACTCCCTGGTCTTCAGTTTCGACACCCGCAATGGCTCGCTGTATCTACTCAACGAAGAAACCCAGAACACCTGGATCACCCCGGAAAACTACACAGAAGTCGCCGTGGTGATCGGTCCGCAGTACCTGAAACAACTCGACTGCCTGAATCTGAGCCGCCTTGATGGGTTGTTTCTGACGCCGTTGGTTTCCCAGCAGAGCCAGGTCTTCGGTCGCTGGTTGAGCAGCACCCTGCAACAGCTGGTCTCGGCCCAGCCGCCGGTGGCCGAGGAGCGCTTGGCGCAGCAACTGGTCGACGATTGCCTGTATATCCTCGACTGCCCGAGCCAGACCCTGGATCGCGCCAGCCAGAAACACCTGGCCCATGACCGGCGGCTGATTCAGCGGGTGTTCGATCTGGTCATGGCGTGCCCGCAGGAGCATTTCAATGTGCTGCAACTGGCCGAGGGCGCCGGGGTGTCGGTGCGCCAATTGCAGCAAAGCTTCACCTCCTTTGCCGGAGTGTCTCCCAGCCAGTGGCAGCGGTTGCGCCGATTGAACTTCGCCCGCCGCGACCTGCTGCGCACCTGCGCGGGTGAAACCACCGTGGCGGAAATCGCCATGCGCTGGTCATTCTGGCACCTGGGGCGTTTTTCCGAGGCCTATCGCGGGCTGTTCGGCGAGCTGCCCAGTTGCACCCTGATGCGCCGTCGCTGAATCACCGGCGTGCGGTGTTCATGCCCCAAAATGGGGCGTGAACACAGGCGCAAATCGGATAGAAGCCGACATCCTCCTGATTGCACTATCGCCTTGAAGCATGGAACCGGGCAGCCATGGGGCGCCCGGGCATTTCCCTGTACGAGGCGTTATGAAAGGCAATCTGGACCGACTGAGCCACTGGCTCAAAGAAAACAAAATCACCGAAGTCGAGTGCCTGATCTCTGATCTGAGCGGCATTGCCCGGGGCAAAATTTCCCCGACCAACAAGTTCCTCAACGAGCAGGGCATGCGCCTGCCGGAGAGCGTGCTGTTGCAGACAGTCACCGGCGACTATGTCGAAGACGATATCTACTACGAGCTGCTCGACGCGGCGGATATCGACATGCACTGCCGTCCGGACCAGGACGCGGTGTTCCTGGTGCCCTGGGCCCTGGAACCCACCGCTCAGGTGATCCACGACACCTATGACAAACAGGGCAATCCGAT
The DNA here is from genome assembly GCF_902497895.1 of Pseudomonas fluorescens. Classification (GTDB taxonomy): domain Bacteria; phylum Pseudomonadota; class Gammaproteobacteria; order Pseudomonadales; family Pseudomonadaceae; genus Aquipseudomonas; species Aquipseudomonas fluorescens_BP. Next base: position 31,254 of record NZ_CABVHQ010000043.1, on the reverse strand, counting down.
TGAACTGTCGCCGCGCAATATCCTGAAGAAGGTCTTGCGGCTCTACACCGAGCGCGGCTGGAAGCCGATCATCGCGCCGGAAATGGAGTTCTACCTGACTCAGCGCAGCCCTGATCCGGACTACCCGCTGAAACCACCGATCGGCCGTTCCGGTCGCCAGGAAACCGGGCGTCAGTCCTATTCGATCGAAGCGACCAACGAGTTCGATCCGCTGTTTGAAGACATGTATGACTGGTGCGAGGCCCAGGGGCTGGATCTGGATACCTTGATTCATGAAGAAGGCACCGCGCAGATGGAGATCAACTTCCGTCACGGTGACCCGTTGCACCTGGCCGATCAGATTATCGTGTTCAAGCGCACCCTGCGCGAAGCGGCCCTGAAACACGACGTCAGCGCCACCTTCATGGCCAAGCCGATGACGGGCGAGCCGGGCAGCGCGATGCATTTGCACCAGAGCGTGGTGGACCTGGAATCCGGGGTATCGATGTTCTCCAATCCCGATGGCAGCATGAGTGAGTTGTTCATGCAGCACATTGGCGGGTTGCAGCAATACATTCCGGAAACCCTGCCGCTGTTCGCGCCCAATGTGAATTCGTTCCGGCGTTTTCTGCCCGATACCTCGGCGCCGGTCAACGTCGAGTGGGGCGAGGAGAACCGTACGGTGGGCCTGCGAGTGCCGGATTCGGACCCGCAGAATCGTCGGGTGGAAAATCGCCTGGCCGGCGCGGATGCCAACCCTTATCTGGCGGTGGCAGCCAGCCTGTTGTGCGGTTACGTGGGCATGGTCGAGGGCATCGAGCCAAGCCCTGCGGTGGTGGGGCGCGGTTATGAACGACGCAATCTGCGCTTGCCGCTGACCCTGGAGGCGGCCCTGGAGCGCATGGAGCAGTCGAGCATGACCCAAGAGTACCTGGGCCAGCGCTTCACCAAAGGCTTTGTCGCGGTCAAGCGGGTCGAGCACGAGAACTACAAGCAGGTCATCAGCTCCTGGGAGCGCGAGTTCCTGATGCTCAGTGTCTAGCTCCTCGATGCGTTGAACACATTCTCAAATGTACCCACAGTAAGGACATCTGAATGAGACCTTTCGCCCTGAAACTCGTGCTCACCACCCTTTGCGCTCTGGCCGGCCCGGTCTCGGCGCAACAGCTGGTGAACATCTACAACTGGACCGATTACATCGCTGAAACCACCCTCGTGGACTTCCAGCGGGACACCGCGATCAAACCGGTGTACGACGTTTTCGACTCCAATGAAACCCTCGAAGGCAAGTTGCTGGCCGGGCATACCGGCTATGACGTGGTGGTACCGAGCAACCACTTTCTCGGACGGCAGATCAAGGCCGGAGCTTTCCAGAAACTCGACAGGGCGCAGCTGCCGAACTGGAAGAATCTCGATCCGGTGTTGATGCAGCGCCTGCAAGTCAACGATCCGGGCAATCAGTACTCGGTGCCGTACTTGTGGGGTACCAACGGGATTGGCTACAACGTCGAGAAGATCAAACAGGTGCTGGGAGTCGAGACCATCGATTCCTGGAGCACGCTGTTCGAGGTCGAGAACCTGAAGAAGCTGCAAACCTGTGGCGTGGCCTTCATGGACTCGGCGGACGAAGCCTTGCCGGCCATGCTCAATTACCTGGGGCTCGATCCCAACAGCACGCGGATCGAGGATTACAAGGTCGCCGAGCGCAAGTTGCTGACCTTGCGCCCGTACATCACCTATTTCCACTCCTCCAAATACGTCTCGGATCTGGCCAACGGCAACATCTGCATCGCCTTCGGCTATTCGGGCGATGTGTACCAGGCCATCCAGCGCGCCGAGGAGGCCGGGAACGGCGTGAAAATCGCCTACACCGTGCCGAAGGAGGGCGGCAATCTCTGGTTCGATATGTTGGCGATTCCAGCCGATGCCAAGAACCCCGAACAAGCCCTGGCGTTTATCAACTACCTGCTCAAGCCCGAGGTGATTACCAAGGTCAGTGAGTACGTCGGCTATGCCAACGCCAATACCCAGGCCACGCCCCTGATGACTGAAGACATCACCGCCAATCCATCGATCTACCCGCCCGAATCGGTACAGGCCAAGCTCTACGTTTCGACGGAGTTGCCACCCGACGTCATGCGCTGGATGAATCGCTCGTGGAGCAAGCTCAAGTCCGGTCGTTAACCCCTGCGCCGGGCGGCCGTGTGCCCCCGGCAATTGATAGGCAGCAACCCTTATGACCTCCCTGTTTTCTTCACCGCAGACGTACTACAGCGCCACCCGCAATCGTCAGCTCGACTGCCCGCCCCTGGAAGGCCAGGCACACGCTGATGTGTGCATCGTCGGTGGCGGTTTTACCGGATTGAATACCGCCATCGAACTGGCTGAGCGCGGTCACTCGGTGATCGTCCTGGAGGCGCAGCAGATTGCCTGGGGCGCCACCGGGCGCAATGGCGGTCAGTTGATTCGGGGCATTGGCCATGACCTTGGTGCTCACGAAAAATCCATTGGCAGAGAAGGGGTGAAGGTTCTTGAACAATTGGGCCTGGACGCGGTTGATCTGGTGCGCCAACGGGTGCAACAGCATGGCATTGAGTGCGATTTGCGCTGGGGGCACTGCGAGCTGGCCAACACCCCGCGGCATTTCCAGAACCTGCTGGCGGAGCAGGAGGCGCTCAACAGACAGGGATATGCGCACAAGGTCGAGCTGGTGGAACAGCGGGACATGCATCGAGTGGTCGGCTCCGATCGTTATGTCGGCGGCTTGATAGATGAGGGATCGGGGCATCTGCATCCGCTCAACCTGGCGTTGGGCGAGGCCGATTTGGCCCAGCGTCTGGGGGTGCGCTTGTGCGAGAACAGCGCGGCCATTCGAATCGAATATGGCAAGTGCATTCGAGTGCACACGGCCAAGGGTGTGGTGCATGCCAAGACCCTGGTACTGGCCGGCAATGCGCATCTGGGTGACCTGGAACCGGCACTCAGCGGCAAGGTGCTGGCGGCCGGCAGCTATGTCGTGGCGACTGAACCCTTGAGCGCGGCCCTGGCCGAGACCCTGATACCGGCGAACCGGGCGCTGTGCGATCAGCGAGTGGGGCTTGATTACTATCGGCTGTCGGCGGACCGCCGGCTGCTGTTTGGTGGCGCCTGTCACTACTCCGGGCGAACCCCAAAGGATATCGCCGGCTACATGGGGCCGCGAATGTTCGAGGTGTTCCCGCAGCTGGCGACCAAACGCATCGACTTTCAATGGAGCGGGATGATTGGCATCGGTGCCAACCGTTTGCCGCAGATTGGTCGCCTGCAGGCGCAGCCGAATGTGTTCTATGCCCAGGCGTACGCAGGACACGGAATCAACACCACGCACCTGGCGGCAAAGCTGGTGGCTGAAGCCATCAACCTGGAGCACAGCCAGGGTTTCGACCTGTTCGCCAGGGTGCCGCACATGACCTTTCCCGGCGGCAAACTGCTGCGTTCGCCGTTGTTGGCGCTGGGCATGTTCTGGTACCGGCTGAAGGAAATCGCCGGCCACTGATTCGATCAGAGGCCAAGCGCACAACCACGATAAAAACAATAAGAGGACGTTCAGATGAAGCGAATTAGCTCGTGCCTGTTGGCGGCCATGTTAACGCTGCCCTCGTTGCAGGCCATGGCCGCGGCTGACCTGATACTGACCAATGGCAAGGTGTTTACCGGGATTCCCGGGCAATCCCTGGCTAAAGCGGTAGCGGTAGAAAACGGCAAGATTCTCAAGGTCGGCAGCGATGCGCAGATCAACGCCCTGGCCGATGCGCAGACCCAGCGCATCGACCTGGCGGGCAAGGTGCTGATGCCTGGAATGATTGATACCCATAGTCACCCGGTGGTTGCCGCCTTCGACAGCCTGGGTGCCAACCTGCTGGACGAAGTAAAACCGTTGCCGGAGCTTGAGCAATGGATCATCGAGCAGGACCAGGCAGGCCGCGCCCGTGCCGGTGACGTGATCAGCATTGCCGGGGTCAGCTCGGCCTATTGGGAGCAGAGCCGTGAACTGGGCAAGCGCTTCAATCAGGGCCGCTGGGCCGAGCAGCCGGTGGTTCTGAGCGGGATTGACGGGCATACCGGCTGGGCCAACAACGCCATGCTCAAGCGTCTGAAGATCGACGCCGCGCTGGTCAAAAGCCTGCCGGAGAATGAGCGCAACTATGTCGGGCATGAAGCGGACTTCACGCCCAACGGTTATTTTGCCGAGTCTCGCTGGGACCAGATCCGCAGCCAGCTGCCCGCGCCCAGCGATGAGGTCATGCTCAAGGCCGCCCGCGAGGCGGTAAAGGTCAACAATCAGTATGGCGTCACCGCCTGGATGGACGCGGCGGCGAATGCCGGCAGTGCCGATTCGTTGTTCGATTTCCAGGCAACCGAGCAGAGTTACGGGGTGCTGCCGCTGTACCGCACGCTGGCGGAGCAGGGCGAACTCAGCGCCCACGTCGCCGCTTTGCTGCTGGCCAATCCAAAAAGCCGGCCGGCCGATCTGGAGGTGCTGGCCAAGGTGATGAAGCAATTCGAGGGCGTGCCCAACCTGAGCTTCCCGGGCATCAAGGTGTTTGCCGATGGCGTCCTGGAGTTTCCGGGGCAGACCGCGGCGGTCATCGTGCCCTTCAACAACAGTGATAAAAACGGACAGCTGTTGATCGACCCCGCGCATTTTGGCGAGCTGGTGGTGGCGGCGGAGAAGCGCGACTGGATCGTGCACATGCATGCGGTCGGCGACCGTGCGGTGCGTGAGTCGCTCAATGGCTTTGAATATGCGCGCAAGCTCAATCCCGCGCCGGTGGCCCATAGCATCAGCCACCTGCAGCTGGTCAACCCGAAAGAGTTTCCACGCTTCAAGCAGCTTGGGGTGATCGCTTCCATGCAACTGCTGTGGGCCACCGGCGAGAGCTACACCGTGGAGCTGGTCAAACCCTATATCAGCGCCTTTGCCTACGGTTACCAGTATCCGGCCAAATCTCTGCACAGCGCTGGCGCGGTCATCGCCGGCGGCAGTGACTGGCCGGTGTCCAGCCCCAACCCGTGGAACGCCATTGCCCAGGCCAGTACCCGCAAAGGTCCGCTGGGTGTGCTCAATGCCAAGGAAAGCATCGATCGGCTGAGCATGTTCTACGCCTACACCCTCAACGCCGCCAAAGCCCTGCGCCTGGACCGGCAGATCGGTTCGCTGGCGCCTGGCAAACAGGCCGACCTGATCATCCTCGACCGTGATGTGTTCAAGGTCAGCGACGACGAGTTGTTCGAGACCAAGGTCCTGAAGACCTTTTTCGCCGGCAAGCAGGTCTACGCAGCGGACTCCTGACCGTCACCGCCCCCACATGGGATCTCCTGCATACACAAATTTTCTGCCTGACAGAGATCAATGTGGGAGCGGGCTTGCTCGCGATGAGGGCCAGATAGTCAACATTGATGCCGCCTGACAGTCCGCCATCGCGAGCAATCGAGCGTCGACCGGCTGCTCCTACAAAAAAACCTGAAAACCTGCACATCCCCATAAAAACAAGAGAACCGCTATGAACGCTTTATCTGTCTTCGTGCTTGCCGGCCTCACCTTGGCGCCACTGCTCAATGCCCAGGCGCTGGAACTCAGCGACACCTTCACCCTGACCATTGCGCCCGTGCTGGTCAGTGATTATCGCAGTAGCGGCATCTCGCAAACCCAGGGCGATCCTGCCGCGCAACTGGCAGTCACCCTCAGCCACTCCAGCGGCGTGTATGCCGGCGTCTGGACTTCGAATGTCGATTTTGGCTACGACTCCAGCACCCGCCAGGAGCTTGAGTACTACGCCGGCTATTTCTGGCAAATCAGCGACGACATCAGCCTGGATACCTTCTATACGAAGTACGACTTCCCTCGTGAAAGCCAGTACAACCAGAGCGATATCCAGTCCACCCTGGATGTATACGGTGTTCTGCTCGGCGGCAAATACGCCAACAACATGAAAGGCCCGGACTACGAGGATGAGCAGGGCAATTTCCAGAAGGGCAAAAAAGACGAAGACTTTTCTTCGGTGTTTATCGGCTACCGCACGGTCCTGCCTGCTGAAATTGGCCTGGAAGCGCGCTATGAGTACGTTGACTACAAGGACGAGGTGTTCTTCAGCGCCAACGGCAACAGCCGCGCCGGCTACCGCGATTGGGAGATCAAGCTCAGTCGTGACCTGGTCGGCATCACCTGGGGGTTGAGTTACATCGATAGCGACCTGTCGAAAGCCGAGTGCCTGAGCTTCACCGGTTTCGACGACCTGTGTGGCGCAACGCTGGTGGCCAGTGCTGGCAAGACGTTCTAGGGGATACACCCACAAGAGCGCAGGTGCACACGGTCGGCAAGGAGCTGTGTAGGAGCTGTGTAGGAGCTGTGTAGGAGCTGTCGAGTGAAACGAGGCTGCGATCTTTCCAGTTCCACTTGAGTCCCAAGCGAAAGATCAAAAGATCAAAAGATCGCAGCCTGCGGCAGCTCCTACAGGGGATTGCGGACAGCCAGGACATTGCAGGTTTACGCAACCGGCGAGGGAAATCCACGACATTGCAGGTGCACAGGGTCGGTGTGGGATTGGCAGACACCCACAAGAGCGCAGGTGCACACGGTCGGCGGCGTAGGAGCTGGGTAGGAGCTGTGTAGGAGCTGTGTAGGAGCTGTCGAGTGAAACGAGGCTGCGATCTTTCCAGGTCCACTTGAGTCCCAAGCGAAAGATCAAAAGATCGCAGCCTTCGGCAGCTCCTACAGGGGATTGCGGATCTTTTCTGCGGGCACCACCGCCGCCAGGATCAAAAGATCGCAGCCTGCGGCTCCTACAGAATTTTGTCCCTCATCCAAATCCTCCATTCGCCAACAGCACCAACCCCGAAGGACCAGTGCTTTCAGGAGCAAAGGCTTATCCCCGCTCCAGCCCTTGCGACCCCTCCCGGCCAATGAATACATAAAAGAGCTTGGTTTATCACAGTGTTACTAATTAGAATGAATCTCATTTAAATTATTCCTTGGCGGTTTCCTGACATGAGTGATACTGCGATGCCGACGGAGCAAACCCTCCACGACCTGTACCGCGACCATCGTGGCTGGCTGGAGGGCTGGTTGAGGCAACGCATGGGAAACGGCTGCGATGCGGCGGACCTGAGTCAGGATACGTTCATGCGGGTTCTCGCCAGTTCCCAGCGGATTGCCGACTTGCAGGAGCCACGGGCGTATTTGCTGACGGTGGGCAAGCGGCTGCTGAGCAATTTCTACCAGCGTCGCAGCCTGGAGCAGGCTTATTTGAATGCGCTCGCGCTGTTGCCTGAGGACAGTGCGCCGTCTCCCGAGGAGCGCTGGGTGCTGCTGGAAACCCTGCAAGTACTGGACGAACTGCTCGACGGGTTGCCGACAGCGGTACGCCGGGCATTTCTCTGGAGCCAGCTGGAAGGCCTGGGGTATCAACAGATCGCCGAGCGTTTGCGGGTGTCGGAACGCACGATCAAGCGCTACATGGCGCAAGCCTACGAGCATTGTCTGCTGGTGGCGCTGTGATCAATCCGCCGCCTTCGGCCGAAGCCCGCCAAGTAGCACGGGCTGCCGCGCAGTGGCTGGCATTGCTGGAATCCGGCGGCGCCAATGAACAGGATCGAGCCGCGCTGCAGCACTGGCGCGACAGTTGCGCCAGTCACGAACAGGCCTGGCAGAAGGCTCAACTCTTGCGCCAGCGCTTTGCCGCGCTGCCTTCGGCCCTGGCCATGGGCAGCCTGGACCGCCCGGACTCGGGGCGGCGCAAGCTGCTTAAACGCGCCTTGGGCGCGGCGGTGCTGGTGCCGACCGCCGTGCTGCTCAGTCGGCAATTGCCCCTGGACGCCTGGCGCGCCGACCTGCACACCGCCACCGGGGAGCGCAAGCAGGTAGTGCTGGCCGATGGCAGCACCCTGCATCTCAATACCGCCACTGCCGTCAATGTCGATCTGCCGAGCCGGCGCCTGACGCTGGTAGCCGGCGAAATGGCGCTGAAGGTGTCAGGGGCGTCACTGTTAACGGTCCAGACCCACTACGGACAGGTTATCGTCAGCCAGAGCGAGGTCTGTGTTCGCCAGAATAAGCTCGGCTGCCGGGTCTTGGTGCTCAACGGCACGGTGCAATTGCGGCCCTTGAAAGGGCCGGCATTGACGTTGCGCAGCGGTCAGCAGGTCAGCCTGCTGGCCGCCGGCGCAGGGGCGGTGGAGCCATTCGATGTGCTTGCGCCGGGTTGGCGCGAGGGCGTGCTGATGGCGCAGAACCAGCCGCTGGGGGAGTTCTTGCGCGAGCTGAGCAGCTATCGACCGGGCGTGCTGCGCTGGGAACCTGCGCTTGAGTCGCTGCGGGTCACCGGTAGTTTCCGCCTCGATGACACCGATCGTATTCTCTCGCTGCTGGCCGCCAGCCTGCCGCTGGAGGTGCATTCGCGTACCCGTTATTGGGTCACGCTGCTGCCGCGAAAAAATACTGTCTGAAGCCTGCCGGTCAGTTAACGCGACGACGCGGTCCGTAGCAGCTGGCGGAGCCTGCGTTCGGCTGCGCAGCAGTCGCAAATCATGCAACCACGATCAACCTGTAACACCACAGCGCCTGATTTTACGACCGCTACGCGGCCGAACGCAGGCTTCGCCAGCTGCTACGGGGAATGTGTGAAGCTAGAAATTCCTGGTATTTGTCTGAAGCCTGTCCCCTTTTTTCGCTTCGCTTGTCATTCAAGGCAGTGAAACGAAATCAGAGAGATTCTCAATGCCTCCATCGATGCCCTGCAGTACGCGTCTGGCTTCTTCCAGGCTGCGCCCGTTGTTGCACCTGAGTCTGCTGTTGAGTCTGGGTACCTGTCCTTTATTTGTTGCGGTCAGCTGGGCCGAAGACAGCCCTCGGCGCAGTTACCAGGTGCCCGCCGGTAGCCTCAGCGCCGCGTTGACCCGCTTCGCCGGATTGGCCGGGGTCAACCTTTCGCTGGACCCGGCGCTGGTCAGTGGTCGCAACAGTCCCGGGCTTTCCGGGGAGTACGCGGTCGAGGAGGGCTTTAGCCGGTTGCTGCAAGGTTCCGGTCTGCAACTGCAGCCGGTGGGCGAACAGGCGTACACCCTGACCCCGGCGCCAGAAAGCGGCAGCCTGCAACTGGCTCCCACCTCGATTCTCGGTGCCACTGACTCGGCGCACGGCGAGCCGTATGCCGGCGGCCAGGTCGCGCGCCGCAGTTCGCAAGGCTTGCTGGGCTCGAAAGACTTCATGGAAACGCCGTTCAGCGTGACCACCTACACCAGCGAGGCGGTCAAAAACCTCCAGGCTCGTACCTTGGGCGACCTGATCGCCAGCGATCCCTCGGTTCGCGCCACCAACCCGGCGGGTGGGCGTTATGAGCAGTTCACCATTCGCGGGTTGAGCCTGTTCAACAGTGATGTCGCCTACAACGGTCTCTACGGCGTCCTGCCGACCTATACGATCGACATGGAAATGGCCGACCGCGTCGACGTCATCAAAGGCCCGAGCCAGCTCATCAACGGCATCTCGCCGCGGGGCAGCGTCGGTGGCGGGATCAACGTGGTGCCCAAGCGCGCGACCGACAAGCCCATCACTTCGTTTACCGGTATGTACGCTTCCGACAGCCAGGTCGGTGGTGCCGTGGATGTCGGCCGGCGCTTTGGTGAAGACAACAAGTTCGGCCTTCGTTTCAACGGCGTGAAGCAGTCCGGCGACACCGAATGGGATCACCAGAATGTCGACCGCGAGATGGCCGTCCTGGGCCTGGATTTTCGCGGTGAACGCCTGCGGCTCTCGACGGATATCGGGCGCACCGAGCGTGATACCGACGCCCCGCAGGAACGCGTGCAGGTCGGCCCCAACGCGCGGGTTCCGCATGCCAGCGATGTGCGCCACAACTATGCGCAGCCCTGGAGCAAGGCGAGTACCAACGACACTTTCGGCACAGTGAACGGTGAATTCGACGTCAACGATTCCGTCATGCTGTACGGCGGTGTGGGCGCGCGTAAAAGCAACCATGACTTTCTCCGGCATGCCGTTTCGGTCACCAACGACGCTGGCGATTTCAGCGTTCAGCCACGTGACTTCACCCGTGACGAAAATGTCCGGACGGCCAACGCGGGGGTGCGCAACTGGTTCCATACCGGCCCGGTGAGCCATGAAGTCAACCTGGCCGCCAGCTATTTCTACATGGACTTCGAAAATGGCGGCGCTCGTTATGGGTCGGCCCCAAGCAATATCTATGACCCGGTGGTAACACCAACGCCCAGCATCCAGACGCGAAAGGATCCGAAGGTCTATACCGAGAACCGCTTCAGTGGCGTGGCGTTGTCCGACACCCTGGGTTTCTTCGATGACCGGCTGCTGCTGACCCTCGGCGCCCGCTGGCAGCGGGTGAAGGTTGACGACTGGGCGGATAATGTCAAAGGCGCCACCGCCTACGATGAGGAAAAAGTCTCGCCGTCGGGCGGCATCCTGTTCAAGGCCACCGATAAGCTGTCGTTGTATGCCAACTACATGGAAGGCCTGAGCCAGGGCAAGATCGCACCATCGACCTCGGTGAACGAGGACGAGATCTTCCCGCCGTTCATCAGCCGCCAGGTCGAGGTCGGCGCCAAGTATGACGCCGGTGCGTTCGCCGTCACCGCCGCGGTGTTCCGGATCAAGCAGCCGGCCTACGAGACCAACGCCACGACGCGCGTCTTCGGCCCGAACGGCAAGCGTGAAAACACCGGTGTGGAACTGAGTATGTTCGGTGAACCGCTCAAAGGTTTCCGCCTGCTCGGCGGTGTCATGTACATCGACAGCGAGTTGCACGAGACCACCAATGGCACCTTCGACGGCAACCGGGCGCCTGCCACGCCGAAATACAACGTCAACCTGGGCGCCGAGTGGGACGTACCGGGCGTACAGGGCCTGACCCTGACCAGTCGCGGCCTCTATTCCAGCTCGCAGTTTCTGGACCAGTCCAACAACAAGGAAATCGATTCCTGGGAGCGTTTCGACGTGGGCGCACGTTACGGGTTCAAGGTCGACGAAAAGGACATCACCCTGCGTGCCAATGTCGAGAACGTGGCGAACAAGGCCTACTGGAGTTCGGCCGGGGCCTCGGATGACAGCGAGCCTGGCTTGACGCTGGCGACCCCGCGCACCTTACTCCTTTCGGCGACCGTGGACTTCTGATACGCCCATACAGAGTCGAAAATTTGCTGCCTGCGGGTCGCCTTATGGCGATCCGCAGGACAGGCATAATCGACAGAGTTCAATGATGTTACTTTGCAATCATCTGTTTGCTTAAGTTGTAATGATCATCATGAAATAAGGAATTATTACTGTAGGTAATTTCCTTATTTGATGATGAACTTTTCACCAAATACCAAGTCCGCGACTTGGTTTTATCTGTGCCCGGATTATATCCGGGAGCCCGCTAATTGTTTTGAAACATGCAGTTAGTTCGGAAATTCCTTGCCATATGCGATTGATAATGATAATAATTCCGCTATGGATCTTATCAGGAGTCGACCTATGTTTAGTGAAAGCTTATTGCATTCTGCTCAGCTTCATCGAAATAACGCCGACTATCTGGCTCGTCAAGGCAAGTTCGAATCCAATGTCCGCAGCTATCCGCGCAAACTGCCATTGGCGATTGCCAAGGCGCAGGGTGTATGGGTAACGGATGTTGAAGGAAAGACCTATCTTGATTGCCTGGCCGGAGCTGGCACTTTGGCATTGGGGCATAATCACGATGAAGTTGTGACGAGTATCAACAACTTCCTGGCCTCGGGAATGCCCATGCATACCCTCGACCTCACGACCCCGCTGAAAGATGCTTTCAGTGAAGCACTGCTGGCCTTGTTGCCGGGCAATGGGCGCGACTACTGCCTGCAGTTCTGCGGGCCGTCCGGCGCCGACGCAGTAGAAGCGGCGCTCAAGCTGGCGAAAACCGTCACCGGGCGCAGCAACATCATCAGCTTCTCCGGTGGCTACCATGGCATGACCCATGGAGCGCTGGCGGTGACCGGCAATACCGGGCCGAAGAACGCCATCCACACCCTGATGGCGGGCGTTCAGTTCCTGCCGTATCCCCACGAATACCGCTGCCCGCTGGGCATTGGCGGGGACGCTGGAGTACAGGCCCTCAGTTACTACTTCACGCAGTTTATCGAAGACGTCGAAAGCGGTGTTTCCTTGCCCGCAGCGGTGATCCTCGAAGCCATCCAGGGCGAGGGCGGTGTGAACCCCGCGCCAATCGCCTGGTTGCGCAAGATTCGCGAAGTGACCCGCAAACACGGGATTGTGCTGATCGTCGATGAAGTGCAGTCCGGCTTTGCCCGTACCGGCGACATGTTTGCTTTCGAGCAGGCCGGCATCGAGCCCGATATCATCGTGATGTCGAAGGCCATTGGTGGCGGACTGCCCCTGGCCCTGCTGGGGATCAAGCGCGAGTTTGATGCCTGGGCGCCGGGCAACCATAGCGGCACCTTCCGCGGCAATCAGATGGCCATGGCCACCGGCATGGCGACCCTCAGGGTCCTCCAGGAACAGGATCTGCCGGCTCAGGCCGCACAGCGCGGCGGCTGGCTGAAACAGCAGCTTATGCTGTTGCAGCAACGCTATCCGGCACTCGGACAGGTACGGGGCCGCGGGTTGATGCTGGGGATCGAAATTGTCGACGAGCGCCAGACACCGGATGGGCTGAACAGCTTCCCGATGGATGCCGCGCTGGCCGCAGCCATTCAACAACACTGCTTCAAGCAAGGCTTGTTGCTCGAACGCGGCGGACGTAACGGTAATGTGGTGCGCCTGCTGCCTCCACTGATTATTGACGATGAACAGTGTGGCCTGGTTATCGCCCGATTCGAGAAAGGGCTGACTTCGGCCCTGGCACAACTGCGGGCGTGATGATTGTTGCTGCATAGCCAGCTCAACTAATGGTTTATCGAAACAGGCCGCTGCTATTCAGTACAGCCGGGCTATTGGCTAATGCTTTTCTGCGTATCGGCTCTGTAAGACAAAGATGACATGCACGTATTAATTCCAGCGCCCACGGATCGAAACTGAGTTGTATTTATCCGTTCGAGATAGAAGTAGGCGTGGGGATGGCACATTGATTTTCGATGGTATTAAAAGGCCACTTAGTCTTCACCGCTAAATAGCGTACCGGTGTCCTCAAATGCTACTGCGGAGCAGAAATGAATAATCCCGATCGAGCAATTTTATCCAGGATAGTCAGTGAGTCGGCGACAGCCCATGCCTTGCTTAATTGCCTGATAAAAGAGTTCGCACTACCCGAAGACTGCCTGAGTTATACCTGGCCGCTGGATATGAATGGTATTGCGCCAGGAAGTTATTTCGATGGTGCCGACCTGAAGGGCATACCGCTGACCATCAGCCTGCCCAACCAGCAGCAATTTTTTGTCCTGGTCGATCGTCGAGACCTGCTCGGCAGTCATCGTTATCTGTCCGATGTCTATGCCCGGCAGGCAAACGACTCATGGCTGTGCCCGGATTTCCCGGCGTTCGCCGAACAGTTGCTGACCGCCTGCGAGTACATGACCAGCGCCTGTAACGATGAGTTGATGAATCAGATCCTGCAGAGCCAGGGCCTGACCGCAGACATAGTCCGGCACAATCTGGCAGCGAAGTGCCCGGATCCGCTGAGCAGTTATCTGGCCAGTGAACAGGGTCTGTGGTTTGGCCACCCGAACCACCCTGCACCCAAGGCGCGGCTGTGGCCGGAGCATCTGGCACAGGAAACCTATGCCCCGGAATTCCAGGCGCGCACCCCGTTGCACCTGTTCGAAGTGCCGCTGCAAGGGCTGAGCATCGGCGCCAATGGCCTGAGCGATGCGCAGGTGCTGGCCGGTTTTGCCGATCAGGACCAGGCCAGGGCAGGGCACGCCATCATCTGCATGCATCCGGTGCAGGCAGAGCTGTTCATGCAGGATGACCGCGTGCAGCATCTGCTGGAGTCCGGCGCCATTGTCGATCGCGGCGCCACGGGGCTGATGGCCAATCCCACCGCGTCGATCCGCACCTGGTACATCGAGGGCCATGAGTACTTCATCAAGGGCTCGCTGAATGTCCGCATCACCAACTGCGTGAGGAAAAACGCCTGGTATGAACTGGAAAGCTCGCTGATTATCGACAGGCTGTTCCGGCAATTGCAGCTCACCCAACCCGAGACCCTCGGCGGGCTTTCGGTGGTGGCCGAGCCAGGCCTGTTGAGCTGGGCTCCAGAGCACGCCAGCGAAGCCGATGGCAACTGGTTTCGCGAGCAGACCGGGGCAATCCTGCGGGAGAATTTCTGCCTCGATACCGGTACCGACTGCAGCATCATGGCCGGCACCTTGTTCGCCCGCGGCCTGCATTTACGGCCGCTGGTGCATGAATTCCTGCAGCGCTTCAACGGTAATGACATCAGCGACAAACTGCTGTTGAGCTGGTTCAGCGACTACCAGGCGCTGTTGCTGCGGCCGGTGCTGGCGCTGTTCTTCAATCATGGCATCGTGATGGAGCCGCATTTGCAGAACAGTGTGCTGAACCATGACAACGGTCGTGCGCAACAGCTGCTGCTGCGGGATTTCGAGGGGGTCAAACTCACCGATGAACTGGGTATCTCGCGGATTGATGCCGATATTCATCCGCGGGTGCGTCAATCGCTGCTCTATTCCCGCGAGCAGGGATGGAACCGCATCGTGTACTGCCTGTTCGTCAACAACCTGTCCGAGGCCGTGCTGGCCCTGAGCTGGGAACGCCCACACCTGGCGCCGCTGATGTGGCAGCAGGTCGAGCAGCAACTGGTGAGCATCCGCGCCGAGTTGAGTGGCGCCGCGCCCGAGCTGGACGCACTGATCGCCGGCCAGCCGATTGCCTGCAAAACAAACCTGAAAGTCCGTCTGGCGGCCAAGGCCGATCGCCAGGCCGGCTACGTCACTCTGGTTTCCCCGTGGGGCAAGGCGGCCAATCATGGATAAGCTACCCGCAGCGGTGCTGGCCGCGATTGATCAGGCACGGGGGCAGCATGAAGACCCGCTGGCGATGTTCATCTACGATCTGGATGCGTTGAAACAGCACGTCACTCAAGTGATGGCGGCCTTGCCCGCGGGTGTCGAGCTGTACTACGCCATCAAGGCCAACAGCGAACCGCAAATCCTCTCGGCGCTGGCGCCGCTGGTGGATGGTTTCGAGATCTCCTCCGGCGGTGAAATCGATCGCCTCAAGGACTGCCCGACGCCCAAGCCGTTTGTCTTCTCCGGCCCCGGCAAACTGGATTCCGACCTGCGTGCGGCATTGCAGCAGCAGGTCGAAGCCATTCACATCGAAAGCCTGAATGAAATCGTGCGTCTGCAGCGCCTGGCGCAGGAGGCCGGGCGGGTCCAGGCGGTCTATCTGCGGATCAACCCTGAACTGCCGCCAGCATTTTCCAGCAAGCTGGCGATGGCCGGCGTGGCCACGCCGTTCGGGATCGATGAGTCGGAGCTGGCCCTGGCGGTGCAGCAGGTCGAGAAGGCCAGCCATCTGCTGCTCAAGGGCTTTCATGTGCATGCGATGTCCCATCAGCCGCTGGTGGAACGCCATGAACAGTTGCTCGATTTCTACCTGCAACGCTGGTCGCAATGGAAGGCGCTGTCGGCTAACCCTGAGCAGATTACCCATCTCAATGTCGGCGGTGGCATCGGGGTCAATTATCTCGGCGCGCCGCAGTTCGATTGGCAGCGGTTGTGCGCGCACTTGGGGCAGAGCCTGGCGGCCTGTACCGATGCGCCAATCGTGCGCTTTGAACCCGGTCGTTTCATCAGCGCCTTCTGCGGTTACTACGCCATTGAAGTGCTGGATATGAAAGTCAGCCACGGCAAGCACTTCCTGGTATGTCGTGGCGGTACCCACCAGTTCCGACTGCCGGTGGCGCAGGGGCATGATCACCCGGTCATTCATCTGCCCAGGCTTGCCCGAACGGCGCCCATGGTGGCGCAAGCCTGGACCATCGTCGGCCAGCTCTGCACGCCCAAGGATGTGCTGAGCCGCGATTGTCCGCTCAGGGGCGTCAGCATCGGCGACATGCTGGTGCTGCCGCTGGCCGGGGCCTATGGTTACAACATTTCCCATGCCGATTTCCTCTGTCATCCACGGCCGCCGCAACTTTTCCTTGGAGCAACACCAGACACAGGAGTCACGCAGTGCGATTGACGGTAACAGCGCCGCGCTGGTTGGTAGTGGTCAATGTGCTGCTGGGCACGCTGACGGTGAGCCTGAACAACAGTTCGCTCAACCCGGCGCTGCCGGCGTTCATGAGCGCCTTCGATATCGGTCCGCTGCTGGCCACCTGGATCGTTGCGGCGTTTATGGTGAGCATGGGCATGACCATGCCGCTGACCAGTTTTCTCGCCCAGCGAGTGGGGCGCAAGCGCCTTTACTTGTGGGGCGTGGCGCTGTTTGTGTGCGGATCGCTGCTGGGGGCAATGGCCAACTCCATCGCCTTGGTGATTGCCGCGCGCGTGGTGCAGGGCATTGCCAGTGGGCTGATGATCCCGCTGTCGCTGGCGATCATCTTCTCGGTCTATGCCAAGGGCGAGCGGGGCAGGGTCACCGGTTTGTGGGGGGCGGCAGTGATGCTGGCGCCGGCGCTGGGGCCCTTGTGCGGCAGCCTGATGCTGGAGTGGTTCAGTTGGCGTTCGCTGTTCCTGATGAATGTGCCCATAGGCGTCGTCGCGCTAATCCTCGGCATCGGCGTGCTTCCCGCCTCCGAAGCGAGCGAGCGCAAGCCTTTCGACCTGGCAGGCTACCTGCTGATCGCCACAGGCATCGGCTTGCTGATGGTCGCCATCGGCCGCCTGCGCCACGCTCAAGCGCTGCTCGATCCACTCAACCTGGGCATGTTGCTGGTGGCCATTGTGTGCCTGGTGGCGTTTGTGCGGCTGGAACTGCGCCGGCCGGCACCGCTGCTCAACCTGCGGATCTTTGCCCTGCGTGGTTATCGCCTGAGCGTGATTATCGCCGTGGTGCAGTCGGTGGGCATGTTCGAGTGCCTGGTCTTGCTGCCGTTGCTGATTCAGCTGGTGTTGGGCTACAGCGCTATCTGGACCGGCCTGGCGCTGCTGTGTACGGCGGTGTTCGCCAGTCTGTTCGGGCATATCGGCGGCAAGCTGCTGGACCGTCACGGCCCGCGCGGCGTGGTGTTCTGGGGGCTGCTGCTGACCGGCGGCTCCACCCTGGCAATGGGCATGCTCGGTAGCGAGGCGACGATCGGGATGATCTTTGTCCTGATGATGGTCCGCGGCGCCGGGCTGGGTCTGTCTTACATCCCCGTTACCACCGCCGGGCTCAATGCACTGCCAGAGCCGATGGTCACCCAGGGCGCGGCGATGAACAACATCTCGCGGCGCCTGGTGGCATCGCTGGCCATCGTGATCGCCTCGCTCTGGCTGGAGTTTCGTCTGGCTGGCGTGGCGGGAGGCGCGACTTCTCAGGCCGGCACCCTCGGGGCCATCAGCGAGGTTTTCATCGCGACCGGCATCCTGATCCTGCTGGCCTTGCCCTGTGCCTGGCGTTTTCCGGTCCGCACCGGCGACGAGCCGGCGCAAGCGCTGCCAAAGGCCATCGAACAACCCTGAATTTTTGACTTGTAAGGTATCAACATGACCACCTCTTCACCCGCAACACAGCAGACCCCGGGTTCCGCTTCAGGCTTTTGGTTGGCCAATGCCGACGCCCGACACTACCAGCAAGTCGAACAACGCGTGGTGGGGCAACTGCTGCAAACCCTGCTGTACGAAAATGTGCTGGCGTACCGTCATTCACCCTTGGCGGACAATCAGCAGCACTTTATCGTCAGCGCTGTCGACGCGCAGCAGCAGAGCGTGGAGTACCACTGCAACGGCTTGCTCAGCGCCAGCTTTGAGCTGATCCGCCTCGATTGCGCCAGCCTGGAACGCGTGGATGCCGCGGGTGTGCGCAGCAAGCCGCAGCTGCATCAGGCGTTGGCCGAGCTGTTGAGCGAGCTTCAGGACAGTGCGCATCTGCCGCGGTTCACCCATGAACTGGAGCAGACCTTGCTCAAGGATTTGCAGTCGCGCAGCCAGCATTACCGCGCGGCGAAACCGGCTCATGAACTGGATGTCGATGCGCTGGAACAGCATTTCATGGACGCCCACAGCTATCACCCTTGCTACAAGTCGCGCATCGGCTTTTCGCTGGCGGATAACGCTCGTTTCGGGCCGGAGTTCGGCGCGCCGATCGCCATTGTCTGGCTGGCGGTGGCCAAGTCCTGCGGGGTGATGAACCATTCGCGGCACTTGAGTTTCGACGCCTTTATCCAGCAGGAGTTTGGCCCGCAACGCTGGCAGCAGCTGTCCACGACCCTCGCCAGCCAGGGCAAGGCACTGGATGATTACTGGCTGATCCCGGTGCATCCATGGCAGTGGGAAAATACCATTGCGCCGACCTTCTACCCCGAGTTGCTGAGTGGCGAGCTGGTCTATCTGGGAGAATCGGATGATCGCTATCAGGCGCAGCAGTCGATCCGCACCCTGGCCAATGTCAGCGAAAAACAGCGGCCCTATGTGAAGCTGGCGCTGAGCATCACCAACACCTCGAGCACGCGCATCCTGGCCCGGCACACGGTGATGAACGGGCCGATCATCACCGACTGGCTGCAGCAGTTGATCGCCAGCGACAGCACGGCGCGGGACCTCGGCTTCGTGATCCTTGGCGAAGTGGTTGGCGTCAGCTTCGATTATCAGCACCTGCCCACCACGCGGATGGCCCAGGCCTACGGCACCCTGGGAACCTTGTGGCGCGAAAGCATTCACCAGTATCTGCAGGACGATGAGCAGGCGGTACCCTTCAACGGTTTAAGCTCCGTGGAAAATCGTTATGCGCAGGCTGAGCAGAAACCCTTCATCAACGCCTGGATTGCCCAATACGGCCTGCAAGCCTGGACTCGACAACTGTTGCAGGTCACGGTCCCGCCGATCATTCACATGCTGTATGCCGAAGGTATCGGCATGGAGTCCCATGGACAGAACATCGTTCTGATCGTCAAGCAGGGATGGCCGCAACGCATTGCGCTGAAAGACTTCCATGATGGCGTACGTTATTCGCCGCAGCATCTGGCGCGCCCCGAGCTGTGCCCGACCCTGGTGCCGCTGCCCGCCAGCCACGCCAAGCTCAACCGCAACTCGTTCATCCTCACCGACGATGTGAATGCGGTACGCGACTTCTCCTGTGATTCGTTCTTCTTTATCTGCCTGGCCGAGCTGGCGATTTTTCTGCATCAGCAGTACCAGCTTGAGGAAGCCACGTTCTGGCAGATGACGGCCGAGGTGATCCTCGGTTACCAGGCCGAGCACCCGCAGCACCAGGCGCGTTACGCGCTGTTTGATGTGTTCGCGCCTTTCTATGAAGTGGAAGAGCTGACCAAGCGCCGGCTGTTGGGCGATGGCGAAAGCCGGATCAAGGCCGTGCCTAATCCACTGCATGCTTTCCGGCCGCAAGCATGCTGAGGACTAATCAACTCAAGGTGAAACTCGGTGCGGGGGAGTCGGCTTACGGCCTGATCAGTTCGATTCCTTCGCCAGCGGCCATTGAGCTGATTGCCGAAGCCGGATTCGATTTCGTGATCATCGATATGGAACACGTGTTGATCAATCCTGAAACCGTGGAGAACATGATCCGCACCGCCGAGAGTTATGCGGTCACGCCACTGGTGCGGGTGGCGGATCTCAATCCGAAAACCATGCTGCGCCTGCTCGACGGCGGGGCCCAGGGCATCGTTCTGCCGATGATCGAGTCGCCCGAACAGCTTGCCGAGAGCATTCGCGCCTGCAAATACCATCCGCTGGGCAGTCGCAGCCTGAATGCCGGGCGCCCCGGGGCATTCGGCAAGCACAGCCTGGCCGAGTACATCGGTCTGGCCAACGCCCAGATCATGCTGGTGGCGATGCTCGAAAGCGCCGAAGGGGTGCGCCGCGCGGCGGAGATTGCCGCGGTGCCCGGCCTGGACATGATCCTCGAAGGCGCTGCCGATCTGTCGCAATCGCTGGGCATGCCCTGGCAGATCGACCAGCCGCAAGTGCAGCAAGCATTGCTCGCCAGTTGGCAGGCGGCCGAAGCTGCGGGCGTACCGTACTGCGCCATTCCACGCCAGCCGGGTGACCACGAACGCTGGTTGGCTCGCGGCGTGAAAAGCTTTGTTTTGGGGGACGAACGCGGCATCGCCTTTCGCGCCCTTCAGGCCAGACTGGCCACCATTTCAGTAGAAGGAAAGTAATCGAATGAACCTCAGCACAATGGCCGCCGATAAGGTGATGCAGGATCTGCTTGATTGCTTGCTGGCAGAACATTTTTTCGGCACTGAGCCGCTGCACCTGGTAACGCCTGCGCAATGGCAATCAGCTCACCAACAGACTCCGCCCTTTACTGGCCTCGGCGCCGGGCAAGGTATCTGGGAATGGTCCTGCGTAGCGGATGAGCCGCGTTTTATCCTGGTTGCCCTGCGTCCCGGCATCACCCAGCAATGGGAAAAAGTACCGGGGACACCGGTACTGGCCCGTGAGGGCGACAACCTGACGACGCTGTCACCGGAAGACTTCATGACCCTGGTATTGGCCGGGATGGCCGAGCGTTACCCGGATAATGAAAAGGGCTTCGCGCTGTTTCAGGATGTACTGCGCACCAGCGTTCAGCAAACCGGGTTGTCCCTGACCCATAAGGTCGACACCGAACGCTTGCTGGAAAAGAACAATTGGGATTTCTTCCTGACGATGGAGCAGTGGGCTTCGCTGCGCGATCGTCCCTACCATCCATTGGCCAAAGCCAAGCAGGGGTTGAGCGAGACCGAGTATCAGCACTATCAGGCGGAGTTTGCCCGGCCGGTGGCGCTTAACTGGGTCGCCGTAGCCAACACCCTGCTGCAATGCGGTGACGGCGTTGCGGACGTGCAGCAGAGTTATCCCGCGCACTACCTGTTGCCGCAGGCGCTGCAAGCCAGTCTGCAACAAGAGATGCAGGAGCGTGGCATTGCCGACAGCCATATCGCGCTGCCGGTTCATCCATGGCAGTTCGAGCACGTGTTGCAAGCGCAACTCGGTGCTGCGTTCGCCAAGGGTGACTGCCAGCGCCTGGACTTCACTGAAGGCGATTTTTTTGCCACCTCGTCGTTGCGCTCGATGGCGCCCTGCTTCAACAGCGCCGATTACCTCAAGTTGCCGATGGCCATCTATTCACTGGGTGCCTCGCGGTACTTGCCCGCGGTGAAAATGATCAATGGCGGCCTGAGCGAGACGCTGCTGCGCCAGGCGCTGGGCAAGGATCAAATCCTGCAACAGTCGCTGCACCTGTGTGACGAGAGCAAATGGTGGGCGTTCATGCCGCCAGACGCCACGCTGTTCGATGAAGCGCCGCGGCATCTGGCGGCGATGGTGCGCGGCTATCCGCCTGCGTTGCTGGAGGATGCCGATTGTCGCCTGATACCCATGGCCGCGCTGGCCACGCCGTTGCCCGACAGCAACCGGCACTTCTTCGATGACTGGATGGCCTACCGCAACCTGCCGGCCGATGCCACGTCGGTGATGACGCTGTTCCGCGAACTCTGCCACAGCTTCTTCGACATCAACCTGCGGATGTTCCGCCTCGGCATGCTCGGTGAAGTTCACGGGCAGAATGCGTTGCTGGTATGGAAAGCGGGTTATGCCCAGGGCCTGCTGCTGCGCGATCACGATTCATTGCGCATCTACGTGCCGTGGCTGGAACGCAGCGGCATGGCCGATCCGGTTTACCGACTTAAGAAAGGCCACACCAATACGTTGTATCATGAGCGCCCTGAAGATTTGCTGTTCTGGTTGCAGACGCTGGGAATTCAGGTCAATCTCCGCGCGATTATCGATACGCTCGCGCAGATCTATTCACTGCCCGCCACAACGTTGTGGACCGCAATGGGCGAGGTGCTGAACGAGCTGATCGACACCATTGATTTTGACGCTGATGTCCGGGCCATGCTCAAGCAACAGCTGTTCGAGTCTCCACACTGGCCACAAAAGCTCCTTCTGACACCGATGATCGAACGTGCCGGCGGCCCTGGCAGCATGCCGTTTGGCAAAGGCGAAGTGGTAAACCCCTTTCACAGGCTGACTCGTGAAGCATGAAAACCCGCTAAAACCCTCCAGGCGCACGTTGTTGCGCCTGTCTCTGGGCCTTTTGGCCTTCAGGTCATTGGCACCCAAGTTCGCGCAGGGGGGCGTTGCCCCTTTGCGGGTGATCACCCTATTTCAGGGAGCTACTGACAGCGCCGTCGACTTGGGGGTAATCCCCTGCGGCGTAGTCGACTCCTGGAGTGAAAAACCGACTTATCGCTATTTGCGCAAGGCGTTGGAGCATGTGCCCCATGTCGGGCTGGAGACTCAGCCCAGCCTGGAAGACATTGTCTTGCTCAAGCCGGACCTGATTGTCGCCTCGAGTTTTCGCCACCAGCGCATAGCGCCGCTACTCGAGCAGATCGCCCCGGTGCTGATGCTGGAGGAAGTGTATGAATTTAAAAAAACCCTGGCCCTGATGGGCGCAGTAATGAACCGTCAGCAGGAGGCCATGAGTCTTTTGGCGCAATGGCAGCAACGGGTTGCGCAATTGCGCCAGCAACTGCAGGACAAATTTGCCGGACGCTGGCCACTCACGGTGTCGATTCTGGATATTCGTGAAGACCACATCCGCAGTTATCTACCCGTCAGCTTCGCCGGTTCCGTGCTCAGCGAACTGGGCTTCAACTGGAGTGAGGCTAGCCGGGAAGCGAAAGGGGTGTCGCTGAAACTCACCAGCAAGGAGAGCCTTCCGGTGGTGAATGCCGAGCTGTTTTTTATTTTCATGCACGGCTCGAGCGCGGCGGTGCAGCGCAACTATGAAAGCCTGGTGCGGCACCCGCTGTGGCAGCAAATGCGCGCGCCGCGGGAGCATCAGGTCTGGCAGGTCGACGGCGTGGCCTGGAGCCTGTCGGGCGGGATGCTCGGGGCGAACCTGATGCTCGACGATATTGCGCGCATGGCAGCAGCGGATACGGCTTCATGAGCAAGGGTTTGAAACTGGGGTTCGCGGCGATCGTGCTGCTGCTGTGCAGCGGCTTGAGCCTGGCCGTCGGCGCAACCTGGATTCCGCTGTCGCAGGTAGCCGCGGCCTTTGTCGATCCGGATGCCTTGAGCGCCAGTCATACGTTGGTGACCACCACGCGCCTGTCCCGGACCTTGATGGCCATCGCCGTGGGTGCCAGCCTGGCGGTGGCCGGGGCATTGATGCAGGCGCTGACCCGCAACCCGCTGGCCTCTCCCGGGCTGTTTGGGGTCAATGCCGGAGCGACCTTCTTTATCATCCTGTTTTCCTCGATCTTCTCGCTGTCATCACCGGATGCCTGGCTGTGGTGCGCATTTCTCGGTGCCGCGGTTGCCGGTTGTCTGGTGTGGCTGATTGGCAACATGGGGCAGGGCAGTCTCAGCCCGCTGCGCATCGTGCTGGCCGGCGCGGCGATTGCCGCGCTGTTCTCCGCCTTCAGCCAGGCGCTGCTGGTGGTCAATCAGGATGGACTGGACACCGTGTTGTTCTGGATGGCTGGCTCGCTGACCGAACGCAGCCTGTCGATCGCCGCGCCGCTGCTGATGTGCAGTGTGTTCGCGGTGCTGGGGTCACTGTTGTTGGCGGGGCAGGTGAATGTGCTGAACGCCGGGGAGGAGATCGCTACCAGCCTCGGCCAGCGCACCGGCTTGATTCGTCTGTTGCTGAGCGTGCTGATTGTCTGTCTGGCGGGCAGTGCCGTGGCGTTGGCCGGCAGCATTGGCTTCATTGGCCTGCTGGTGCCGCATATGGTACGCAAAGGGTTGTCCATCGATCATCGCTGGCTACTGCCGGGCTCCGCGTTGCTCGGCGCGATCCTGCTACTGCTGGCCGATACCCTGTCGCGGGTGTTGATTCTGCCCCAGGAGGTGCCGGTGGGCGTGATGACCGCACTGTTTGGCGCACCGTTCTTTATTCTCCTGGCCCGGCGTGGAGGTCGTTATGGATAAGGTGCTGACCTGGCGCCGTGGCGGATTTTCCCGGCGGATCAATCTATCTACCTTGTCGCGGCTGGGGCTGGCGCTGGCGATTACCTTGCTGGTGGTCCTCGGTTCGCTCTCCTTGGGGAAAGTCACGTTGTCGCCGCTGGCGGTGCTGCGGATTCTGTTCTCCAGCGAGGACCCCAGCCTGACGTTTATCGTCGAACAACTGCGTTTTCCGCGGATTGTCCTGGCCGCGCTGGTCGGTGCCGCGCTGGCGATCTCCGGGCTGATCCTGCAAGGCATCATCCGCAATCCGCTGGCGTCGCCTGATCTGCTGGGCATTACCAGCGGTGCCAGTGCCGCTGCGGTGCTTTACTTGTCGTTTTTCTCCGTGGCCCTGGGCCAACAGTTCCTGCCCCTGGCGGCGATGCTCGGTGCGGGGCTGGCTACGCTGGCGATCTATCTGTTGGCCTGGAAGCAGGGCTCATCGCCGCTGCGGCTGGTGTTGATTGGGGTGGGCGTCTCGGCGATGTTGACGGCCGCCACCACCTTCATCCTGGTATTCAGTCCGCTGACCACCACGCTGTCGGCCTACGTCTGGCTGACAGGCAGCGTGTACGGTGCCAGTTGGCCCGAACCGCTGGCGCTGGCTGGCTGGTTGCTGGGGATCTTGCCGCTGTTGGTGCTGCTGGCCCGTCAGGTGATGGTGCAACAACTGGATGACAGTCTGGCCCAGGGCATCGGTGTGCGGGTCCAGTGGCTGCGAGCCGGGTTGTTGCTGGTGAGCGTGGCGTTGGCCGGTGCGGCCATTGCCTGGGGCGGGGCGATTGCCTTTGTCGGCTTGATTGCCCCGCATATTGCCAAACGCCTGGTCGGGCCCGGTTTCGCCGGGCAGGCAGTGATGGCGGCATTGGTCGGGGCGATCCTGGTGATGTTCGCGGATCTGGCCGGGCGCACGTTGTTTTTGCCCCTGGATCTGCCAGCGGGAATTTTTGTCGCGGTGCTCGGCACACCGTTCTTTCTCTATCTGTTGATCAAGCAGCGTCATTAAGGAATCCAACGCATGACGTCGATTGCAAGTCGCGGCCTGACCCTGAGTTATCAGCGCCAGGTGATTATCGATGAGCTGGACCTGCAACTGCCCAAGGGCAAGGTCACGGTGCTGATCGGCAGTAACGGGTGCGGCAAAAGCACCTTGCTCAAGTCCTTTGCCCGATTGCTCAAACCCACTCAAGGCTCGGTGATTCTCAACGGCGTGGATATCCAGCACAAATCCACCGCCACCGTGGCCCGTGAGTTGGCGATTCTGCCGCAGATGCCCACGGCGCCGGAGGGCATTAGCGTGCGCCAGTTGGTGGCCCTGGGTCGTTACCCTTATCAGAGCTGGATGCAGCAGTGGTCGGCTGAAGATGAAGCCATGGTCCAGCGTGCGCTGACCCAGACAGGGTTGGAAGCGCTGGCCGATCGGCCGGTGGATGCGCTGTCCGGCGGGCAGCGCCAGCGTGCATGGATCGCCATGACGCTGGCCCAGGACACTGGCATCGTGTTGCTGGATGAACCAACGACCTTTCTCGACCTGGCGCACCAGATCGAGGTGCTGGACCTGCTGCGCGACCTTAACCGGCGCGAGAACAAAACCATCGTCATGGTGTTGCACGACCTCAATCTGGCCTGTCGCTACGCCGACCATATGGTCGCGGTGCATAACCGCGGTGCCTTTGCCCAGGGGCGGCCCGAGGAGGTCTTGACCGAGTCCTTGGTCAAGACGGTGTTCGACCTCAATTGCCGGATTATCCCCGATCCGTTCTTCGGGACCCCGATGTGCATTCCATTTGGCCGGGAACTGCCGCAATGAGTCTGGCCCGCCATTTCACTGCGCAGGAGTGGGCAGTGCTTAGCGCAGGGCTGCGGCTGAAGGAATCGGCAGAGCGCGATCCGCTACGCTCGCTGACCGCTCGGGACTTGTTGCAGGAGGAGGTCTGCGAGCGTCTGCTGGATGAGCTGACGCCCGTCATCGGCTCACCCTCGCGCAAGGTCACCGCCTCGTTGCTGGGCAAACGCCTGTCGTTTCTGGCCACCGGCGCCTGTCTGTATGCCATGTCGGTGTACGACAAGGGGCTGCTGCTGTCGCTGGACAACACGGTGATCGAATACGGGCACGACGAAGGCCTCTGGACTTCCTCGATGCCACTCCATCAAGCGCTGCCTTTTGCCTATGCAACCGGTGAACGCGATGCCTGGCGCGAAGCCATTGTGCACTCGCTGTTTGCCGGATTGCTGCAGCCGCTCTGGCAAACCTTTTACAGCGTCAGCGGCATTTCCCGGCGTATCTTGTGGGATAACACCGCAGCTCGGGTGTATTCGCTGTATGAAAAACGCATGGCAAAGATTGAGGATCCGCGGATACGCGAGCGCCATGAAGCGGATTTCAGCTGGCTGCTGACTCAGGCTACACCTGCCTTGTTTGGCCTTGATTACAATCCGCTGAACCATTTTCGCCGTCCACCCACGCTGGTTGACGATGGCCAGCGCAGCATTCGCTTTCGGCGAACCTGTTGCTTCTATTATCTGGCCAGCGACCCCGTTGAATACTGTTCGACCTGTCCATTGTTACGTCCAGGGAAATGCCGATGAATGCCCGGAGAAAGCCGCGCCAACGGCGGGTCAGCGATGAACTGCTGGGCGAGTACCGCAAGATTGCTTCATCGACCATTGGCCATCTGACGGCGAGTGGTTACCTGCGGGGCATCAAACCGCTGTTCAACGACATCCGCATGGTCGGCAATGTCGTCACGGTTAAAGTCTTTACCCCCGATGGCAGCATTCTGCGTGACGCACTGCTGCTCAGTCAGCCGGGGGACGTGCTGGTCATCGAGTGCGTGGGCGATGCTGAATGTGCCTGTTGGGGCGAACTGCGCACCCTGGCCGGATTGATCAAAGGGTTGGCGGGGGTAGTGGTCTGGGGTGCGGTCACCGATGTCAGCGCATTGCGTCTGCATAAACTGCCGGTGTTTTGCCGCGGGGCCAGCTCCTTCACCACCCGCAGCCTGGGCTTGCAGGGAGAGGTCAACCAGCCGATCAGCGTCGGCGAGGTCCGGGTTGCACCTGGGGACATTGCCATCGGTGACGATGACGGGGTGTTTATCCTTGATCCACAAACGGCCCAGGCCTTGCTTCCCGAGCTGTTGGTCAAAGAGGAAATGGACCAGGTCCGCCGGAAGGAATTCTTGCAGAGGCTGAATGCGACAGGGGCGAGATTGATTTAAAGCAGCCGTCTATTGACCGCCTGTATCACCGCCGCCATTTTGTTTTTAACGCCCAATTTGCGGATCGCACTCTGAATATGGAAGTTCACGGTGCGTTCCGACAGTTCGATAATAACGGCAATTTCCGCCGCGGTTTTGCCTTCGGCCGACCATTTGAGCGTTTCTCTCTCCCGTGGCGTCAACAGAATCGGTGGGCGCCACGTGGTCAACAGGCTTTGCGCCAACAGCGCGTGGGTTCGATAGGTGAGCCACAACATCGATCCGGCTTTTTCATAAAAATCCCGGGGAGTGATGACCTGGCTTCGGGCGAAGCAGAAAATGCTCATGATGCCGCGGTGATCGTGTACGGGTTGGGAGAAGCCATGTTGCATTCCAAAGTGGCAAAGATCGTCCCAGAGCGCCGGAAGGGCAGCGAACAACGACCTTGACCACAGTACGGGTAGCACCGAGCGCAGGCAGTGCTCAATCACCGGATTGCCCTGGGAGCCGTGTTGCTGCTTGAAGTGTTGGTTCCATGTTCCAGGAAAGCTATTCCTCACAAGTAGCGCAGGTGCAGTGGGGTTGGCTGGAGTCATGACAAACATCGAGCAGTATTCAAAACCGAATTGCGCGGCAGATAACTGAAAATCTTCGAAAATAGTATTTTCAGGGAGCTCTGAATCCCTGTGTGGCACTTGATCGATTGCCCAGCAGCCCATCGCTATCACCCTCTTCGGAGTTTTCCTACGGATTGGATCCGTTTCCATAGTAAGAAAAAAACCGAGGCTATAGGGGCTTTTGTTACAAAAATAAAGAAATGGCGATCTGTAAGGTATTTTTCAATACGCGCGCGGTGACATCGATTTTCGTTATCGAACTCAAGTAATGCTCAGAAAATAGTGCTTGGGACCTGTCAATCCTGACAGTAGACAATCACCGCGTGTTCCGGGAATCTGCCAGTGGGAACGGCGCGAGCCGGTGGATTCGGCTTTGTTCTCGGTTTTGCGCCATTGCAAACAGGTCGCAGCCAATAGGGAAGTTCGAATGAACGAAGGAGTGAGGAATGGTTGTCGATGACATTCTGGCGATGGGCGACATGATGCGAGCCTGTTTTGTGTTCCAGCAATTTATGGATGACTCCGTTACCGCGGCTCAGTCACATCGCCCGTTGGTGATCAGCCAACAACGCGCGCAAGAAATACAGGCCGCTACCGATTTATTGCGTCAGGCGCTGGGAGTGCTTGAGCCTAAGATACAGGCAGTACTGGAGCGAGCCCGGCAAGCTGAGGCGCTGGTGAGCAGGTCATGAGTGAGGCTGTTTCAGGACGCCAATCCGGTCCAAGGACTTTCCATCGTTCGCCGATACGCCGCAACGGCGACGAGGGCATCAGGCCAATCTCGCCTCAATGGGGAGCCCACAGAACTCGGGAAAAAAATCGTACGCTAAGGTTTTCCGACCTGTCGTAACGGCCTGAATTTCCCATTTCCCATTTCCCATTTCCCATTTCCCATTTCCCATTTCCCATTTCCCAGCTTGCGGCTCTGCCGCCAAACGTACTCGCCAGATGTTCAGGCAGGCGCCGGCTTATAGTCCCGCTGGGGATGTAGGGCTTATGTTGGTTTTTGATTCCATGGCGCTGCCCCCGAGAAGAAGCCTGAACAAAGACCTTGAAAGGGCTGGTCCTTACTACCCGATGTCCGGCCCGGTTCCGCTGCAACAATACCGAGCGTTCAAGCGTGGTAAGGATAATGACGCACTCTCTCTTGCTTACAACCAGACAGTCTAAAAAATGAAATGTAATAGCAAATGGTACTAACTGACTGTCAACTTTTACAGTATCGACAACAGACGAAGTAAGCTACAAATATTTCACGATTAAAGCACATAAAGTTGATGCGAATTCTTTATAGATAAAAACCAAAAGACTTTCTCTTATTTCTGCAGAATCAGAGGTGAGCACATGTTTAAAAAAGAGGTGATTATAGTTAGCGAGTCAGGCCTGCACACACGTGCCAGTGCCGAGCTGAACCAATTGGCTAATAAATTTGAGAGTGCCGTTTGGATCTCCCGTGAAGGCAGAAAAGTTAATGCAAAATCCATCACGGACCTCATGACGCTAGGAGCAGGCGTAGGCGCTACACTTTCAGTAGAAGCGAATGGTGATGACGAGAGAGAATGCGTGGATGCAATAAGCAGACTAATACAAGATGAGCGTGGTGAAGTTGGTTGAAATCACTAGGCTAGGGACCATATCCGAAAATCACGTACTTAAATCTAACCAAGTTGGTTGGTCGCGGAAAGCAAAAATTTTTAACTTGGTTCGCGGTGATATGTGCAAACACATACCCATGGAGAAAAGACGCAGCCCGAATGAGTCGTGACGTCAAATTCTCAGGTGTCCACAGCAACGTATTCGCCAGCACGCCACGAATAGCAATGCTTTGGCCGGCCTTGATCTACTGGGTACTCGCAAGTGTCTTGGCGCACCTGCAGAACCGCCTGGACGCAGGGGCAATCGATATGACTAGGTGTAACGGCTTACAATCGAAAACAGCCGTGCTCGCATTCAACGCATTTGTTGGCTCAGATTAACTGCAACTGACGGAGCCCTTTGGTTCACATTAGCTGCGAGCGAGCTTGCATTCAGCCGTGTCGGCTTGCATTTCATTGGCTCGGGCTCAAATTATTTGCGACTGATCGGCCATTCATCAAACGAGGGCTTGTTGGACGGTGGAAGGTGGAAAAACCGTTACGTACGATTTTTTCCGAATTCTGTAAGCTCCCCTATATGCGGTGTACCTGGTAGAACCGGCTTGCAGATTTTAGGGCCGCTGCGCACCCCAGCGGGGGCAAGCCCCCTCGCCACAGGTGCGATGTTCATCTGAAAAACCGCATCGACCGCAAAGAGGCCTCTATATTGTCCGGGAAGATACCTGATGCGAGAAGGCCTTCAACGCATTAGCAAGGGTCACAGGCATCCGGCACGTACTTCTGTCTTTGTCTTTGCACACGACCAACTGGTATCCATATGCACAGAGTGAGTCCTTTCCTTTCAAGTAGAAATCAAAATGCATTTTCACCGACACACGTTGCACGTCTGTGGTGTGCATCTTGACAACAATGGTGTCATAAAGAAAAAAGGGGATTCTGAATTCAGGTCGAGCCAATCGGGAAGTTCGAATGAACGAAGGAGTGAGGAATGGTTGTCGATGACATTCTGGCGATGGGCGACATGATGCGAGCCTGTCTTGTGTTCAAGCAATTTATGGATGACTCCGTTACCGCGGCTCAGTCACATCGCCCGTTGGTGATCAGCCAACAACGCGCGCAAGAAATACAGGCCGCTACCGATTTATTGCGTCAGGCGCTGGGAGTGCTTGAGCCTAAGATACAAGCAATACTGGAGCGAGTCCGGCAGGCTGAGGCGCTGGTGAGCAGGTCATGAGTGAGGCTGTTTCAGGACGCCAATCCGGTCCAAGGACTTTCCATCGTTCGCCGATACGCCGCAACGACGGGTCTGATTACGGGACCTGAACAAAAGCGCTACCGCTTACTGGCGAGCGGGTAACCAGTATCAAGCGATGCTGGTGGTTAATCGCTCCTCACCGATGCTGCCAAAAATTACTGGCCATCGGCTGCCTGATTGCAGAATCGACCTACACCAGGCAAAGAAATATCTGATTTATCTCCCGCATCGCCTTACCTAGCGTGTTCGTCCCTGCAGATAAAACAAGGACATAGACCGCATGAGGCGCTATCACATCACCGTCGGGGCTAAAACCACCGTCGACGGCACCGTGCGTACCGGCTGGGAGTGCAGCACGATCAATGGCCTGGCCATGGCCCGCGAAGGCGATGAAGTCTATTGCCCGGAATGCGACAGTACCGGGGAGATTGCCTGCGACGGCCCGCACCTGGTGGACCTGCTGGATGGACGCCACGCCGCCCTGGACGGCGACCTCTGCAGGTGCAAGTGCGACCCGCCGCCGCGCCTGATTGCCAACCAGACCCTCAGGT
>NZ_CABVHQ010000042.1 GCF_902497895.1 Pseudomonas fluorescens | reverse complement strand
CCAGCCGCAACTCGCCGACGCCCGGCCCGGCGATGAGGATTTCGGTCAGGGCCGACTCCGGCCAGCCGCCAGTGGGCAAGGCTGCGTCCAGCGCTGCATGGCCAGTGGGTTGAGGACTGGCCGGCGGCGCGGCGGGCCGGCCCTTCCAGACCTGACCGCCATTGAACAGCGTGTCCAGAGCAACGACGGCGCCCATCACCCTTGCCTCACCAGGCCACAGAACACCCCTTCGATGGCCAGGTCCTGATCGGCGCGCACAACGATGGGTGCATAGGCCGGGTTGCGCGGCAGCAAGCGCACACTCCCGGCGACCCGTTCAAAACGCTTGATGGTGACTTCACCGTCGAGCCGCGCCACCACGATCTGGCCGTTTTCAGCCTCGGGGCTGCGCCGTACGCCCACCAGGTCGCCGTCGAGAATGCCGTCCTCGATCATCGAATCACCCTGTACCCGCAGCAGGTAATCGGGGGTTCGCGAGAACATCGCCGGGTCCAGCATCAGCCGGCTGTGCACCTGCGCATCGGCCCCGATCGGCGCCCCGGCGGCCACCCGCCCCAGCACCGGAACATCCAGCAGCTCGGGCCGGGGCGGCTGGTTCAACAGCCGGATACCCCGCGCCTGATGGGCGTTGACCTCGATGAAACCGGCCTCGGTGAGAGCCACCACATGCTTGCGCGCCACACTGCGCGAGGCAAAACCAAAGGCCTCGGCGATCTCGGCGAGGCTCGGGGGCTGGCCTTGCTGCGCGATACGGTCGCGGATAAAGGTCAGGATGGCAGTACGGCGGGGGCTTAAAGTCGTCATGGAGTACATTTGTACTCCTGTCGGGTTTTTCTGACAAGAGCCGCCAGTCGTCAACGGCATCGATACGGGTAAGGATCGCCTGGGCGAAGATCAAAAGATCGCAGCCTGCGGCAGCTCCTACGGGGGATTGCCGTACACCCGAGAGTTCACGGGTGTACTCGGTTGGCGTAGGAGCTGCCGCAGGCTGCGATCTTTTGGGCATAAACACGCCCTGAAGGTATTCGGTCCGCAACTGCCTCACTCAGCCAATCCGCAACGCCCGCAGATCCAGATAACCGTCCTTGAGCGGCGGGCACCAGTAGTAGCCACCGGTAATCGGCCGGCTCATCCGATAGAGGCCATCAACGATGCCGTCCTCCAGACCGCTCATGCGCCGCAGCTGGACTTCAAAGGCATCGAGGGAATAGCCGAAGGCAAGGAACATCAGGCCCGCGCGCTCACCTTCCAGCCACGGCATCGAACGGCGCACGACGAAGGCTTCAGGGGCGAAGCTCTCCTGGGCGGTACGTTTGACGTGAGCGGACGCCGGTGCGTCTTCAAGCTCTTCATTGTCGCTCTTGCGCCGACCGATGATGTGATCCTGTTCCTCGGCCGGCAGCGCGGCGAAGCCATCCAGGTCGTGCTGCCATTGCTGAAGCGCCGCAAAGCTGCCGCCATGCAGGCCATCAACGCCCTCGCCCACCAAGGCTGCCGTCACGGCCGCTTCGTTGAGGGGGTTTTCGGTGCCGTCTTCGTAACCGCTCAGATCGTGCCCGGCCTTGTGGCGGAAGGCCTCGGTCATCTGCACCAGGCGCAAGGCCGGGGCCAATGCCATTTCAATGGCGCGACTGCGGTGCAGCAGCTCGCCACGGTCTTCGCCGTGCAACCAGCACCAGAGCGCGTGTTGGGTCGACGGGTTATCCACGCCGACTCCGGCCATCGCCGGAAACGCCCGCAGACCATCGATCCGGCCGCCAAGGGCCCTTACCAGTGACTCGCCGAAACCGACTACCGCGGCTTTCCCGTCCACCAGCTGCAGCAATTTGTCGATCGCCGCCGGCAGTGCTTCGACGGATTCGAGGGTAAAAAACAAATGACGTGCCTGCGGCGGTACTGGAGTGGCGAGGATGCCCGGCTGGTAGTAACTCATGTGAACTCCTTGTGAAAACCCGAAGTTTAACCGGCACGCGGGAATATGCGCTTGCCGTTTCAAGGGAAATGAACCCTGCGCGACAAAAAACCGCGACAAGGATTGCCGGGGAACGACTTGCTCAGTGTCAATGATCAACAGTGTTTTCAGTAGCCTGCGCCCTCCTCTCAGGGCGGCATTGAGCTAGAGTCGAACAGACTTGGATAAATGGCGCATGACAACCCCTGTCGCAATCAGGTAAAACGATTCAGCAAAGTCGATCGAGGGGCACAGCGAACTGCCTGAAAACCTTGACCCTCAGCCAAAGCTCCGCGATAACAATTCTTGTCTGCATCACCCAATCCATACGGGGTAGCACCATGACCACAGATAACCTTCTCAGCCAGCTGTTTCCTGCCGCCGCCGACATTCCGGAAAAGTACCGCCTCGATGGCCGGATCGAACAACGCGAATACCTGGTCGATGGCACCTTGCAGATCTGGCCCGGCCCCCTCGCGCAGGTGCGCAGCCCGGTCTACCTGGCCGGTGACAACGCTGATGAACAAGTTATCCTCGGCAGCACTCCGCTGCTGGACGCCAGCACCGCCTTGACCGCCCTGGATGCCGCCGTGCGGGCCTACGACAAAGGTCAGGGTGAATGGCCGACGATGCGCGTCGCCGAGCGCATCCGCCATGTCGAAACCTTCCTCGGGCGCATGCGCGAACAACGCGAAGCGGTGGTCAAGCTGCTGATGTGGGAGATCGGCAAAAACCTCAAGGATTCGGAAAAGGAATTCGACCGCACCTGCGACTACATCGTCGACACCATCAACGCCCTCAAGGAACTGGACCGTCGCTCAAGCCGTTTCGAGCTGGAACAGGACACCCTCGGCCAGATTCGCCGCGTACCGATGGGCGTGGCGCTGTGCATGGGACCTTACAACTACCCGCTGAACGAAACCTTCACCACCTTGATCCCGGCCCTGATCATGGGCAACACCGTGGTGTTCAAACCGGCCAAGCTCGGCGTGCTGTTGATTCGCCCGCTCCTGGAGGCCTTTCGCGACAGCTTCCCGGCCGGGGTGATCAACGTCATCTACGGCAGCGGCCGCGAAACCGTCAGCGCGCTGATGGCCAGCGGCAAGATCGATATCTTTGCCTTCATTGGCACCAACAAAGCTGCCAGTGACCTGAAGAAACTGCACCCAAGACCTCACCGTTTGCGCGCCGCCCTGGGCCTGGATGCGAAAAACCCCGGCATCGTCTTGCCCGAGGTCGACCTGGACAACGCCGTCAATGAAGCGGTGACCGGCTCGCTGTCGTTCAACGGTCAACGCTGCACCGCCTTGAAAATCCTCTTCGTCCATGAGGACGTGGTCGACAGCTTCATCGAGAAATTCAACCAGAAGCTGAAGTCCCTCAAACCGGGCATGCCTTGGGAAAACGGCGTGGCGCTGACACCGCTGCCGGAATCGAGCAAAGTCG
Source organism: Pseudomonas fluorescens (assembly GCF_902497895.1). Taxonomy (GTDB): domain Bacteria; phylum Pseudomonadota; class Gammaproteobacteria; order Pseudomonadales; family Pseudomonadaceae; genus Aquipseudomonas; species Aquipseudomonas fluorescens_BP. Next base: position 49,198 of record NZ_CABVHQ010000042.1, on the reverse strand, counting down.
ATTACCTGCACTCGCTGGTGGCGGATGCCGTGAGCAAAGGCGCCAAAGTGGTAAACGCCAACGGCGGCGAATCCCGAAGCTCGTTCTTCTATCCCGCCGTGCTCTACCCGGTCACCACCGAGATGCGCGTGTATCAGGAAGAGCAGTTCGGCCCGGTGGTGCCGATCGTTCCCTACCGCGACCTGGAAACCGTGATCGACTACGTCCTGGAATCCGACTTCGGCCAACAGCTGAGCATCTTCGGCACCAACTCCACCGAGGTCGGACACCTGGTCGACACCTTCGCCAATCAGGTCGGCCGCATCAACATCAACGCCCAGTGCCAGCGCGGACCGGACACCTACCCGTTCAATGGCCGGAAAAACTCGGCCGAAGGCACGCTCTCGGTCCATGATGCACTCAGGGTATTTTCGATCCGCACCCTGGTCGCGACCAAGTTCCAGGAGAGCAACAAGGAACTCATCAGCGATATCATCCGTAATCGCGAGTCGACCTTCTTGACCACCGATTACCTATTCTGAGAGCGCCTTTGGAGGACAGCACCTGAGCCCGATAAGCTACCTGCGATCATTTCCAATGCCCGCGCTGTTGCGCCGATTCCTGCGTCCGCTGCTGGACCCTTATCGGCGCTATCGCCATGCCCGACTGATCCACGCGGTGCGGGTCTCACTGGGGTTGCTGGCGACTATCCTGCTGACCAGCGGGATCAACCTGCCCCATGGCGAGTGGGCTTCGGTGACCATGCTGGTAGTGATCGGCGGGCTGCAACATCACGGCAATATCGGCAAGAAAGCCAAGGAGCGAGCCTACGGCACCTTGATCGGTGCCGGGGTCGGCCTGTTGCTGGTGGCCCAGCATGCCTGGCTGGGGATGCCATGGCTGACCTATCTGGGCATGTCGGTGGTCTGCGGTTTCTTCTCCTACCATGCGATCGGCAAGGGCGGCTATACCGCGCTCCTGTCGGCGATCACGGTGTTCATCGTCGCCGGTCACGGCGACAACCCGGTGACCGACGGCCTCTGGCGCACGGTCGACATCCTGATCGGCATCGCCCTGGCCCTGGCGTTCTCCTTTGCCTTGCCGCTGTATGCGGTCTATTCCTGGCGTTACAACCTGGCCAGCGCACTGCGCGACTGTGCAGCGATCTACAGCCGAATCGTCAATGGCCGGTCAGTCACCGACGACGAATATCACAAACTGATGAACCGGTTGAACGGCGTCATGCTGCAACTGCGTTCGTTGATGCCATCGGTATCCAAGGAGGTGCGGATCTCGATGACCGAACTGGATACCTTGCAACGCCACCTGCGGATGTGTGTCAGCACCCTGGAAATCCTCGCCAACACCCGACCGGATGCCAGCGACGAACAGGCCATGGCCCAGATGCAGTCGGCGCTGAAACCCGAACACCGGCAAATCCGCGTGCAACTGATCGGCATGGCCCGCGCCCTGAAATCCGGCGCCACCCAGCGGCTCGAACGTCCGCTCGATGGAGCCCATAACGACCCGCCACTCAATGCCCCGGTCTACAGCGCATTGGATGGCTATCGGCTGTTGACCCGCCAACTGGCGGCCAACATCGCCGAAATGCACCAGCGGCTGGGGAAAACCGCGACGCACTGGAAGATCTGAAAGCCAGTCACTGCACCGCAGTGCGACGCAAACCAAAGCCCCACCCCTGCTGCATGCCTGCCGCCGCCAGCAGGATTGCGATCACCCCAACCCACTGCAGCAGTTCAAGGCTATGGCCGAAGGCGAACCAGTCGACGAAAATCGCCGCGATCGGGTAGATAAATGACAGCGCACCGGTCAAGGCAGTCGGCAGTTTCTGAATAGCCCCGTAAAGCAGCACATACATCACCCCGGTATGCACCACACCCAGTGTCACCAGGCTGGCCCAGGCTGATGATTCCTGTGGCAGCGCGGCGATATTCGCCCACGGCGCCAGCAACAGCACGCCGGTGCAGACCTGAATCAATGCGATCAAATGCGGTGGAGTGCCGGTCAGGTGCTTGATGATCAGCGCGGCGATGGCATAGAGCAGTGCCGCCCCCAACGCCAGGCCGATCCCCAGCAGGTATTCATTGCCGCCGGCGCCCTGCTCGCCATGGGCGCTGACAATCGCCAGCATCCCGACAAACGAAATACTCAGCCAGAACAGTTTTTGCGCAGTGATCTTCTCACCGAGAAAGAGCGCGGCCAACCCCACCAGCATAAAGGGCTGGACGTTGTAGACCGCAGTGCCGATCGAGATCGAGGCTCGGGAATAAGAGGCAAACAGCAGCACCCAGTTACCGACAATTGCCACGCCGCTGAGGACCGCCAGCAAAAAGGTGGTGCGACTCAAAATACCCGGACGCAGGAATCCCAGGACCGCGCAGATCACCAGCAAGGTCACCGCGCCAAACACGCAACGCCAGAACACCACGTCCAGCACCGGTTGCCCGGACACCAGCACAAACCAGCCAATGGTCCCTGAAATCAGCATCGCGGCGGTCATTTCAAACGACCCACGACGTATCGACTTATCCATCATCCACCTCCTCAGCAAGTGGCTGAATTATGCCAATCCTCAGCCAGGCATCTCCAGCGCCAAAAGCAGGCTAAAATCTATTTCTACCTTTCTTATCAAGGCATATCGAACCATTTGCCTAACGAGGTTTATATGACCGACGACATTGACCAAGTGTTGATCGCCGCGCTGATGGCAGACTCGCGACGCTCACTTAAAGCATTGGCCCAGATCAGCGGCCTGTCGTCACCGAGCGTCGCCGAACGGCTGCGCCGCCTCGAAGAACGCGGCGTGCTCAGGGGCTACACGGTCGAGATAGACCCGAAATGTTTTGGCTATCAACTCCAGGCCATTGTCCGCATCCGCCCGCTTCCGGGCCAGTTGCAGGAAGTCGAACGGCAGATCCAGGCCATCCCCGAATTCACCGAATGCGACAAGGTCACGGGTGATGACTGCTTCATCGCCCGCCTGCACGTGCGCTCAATGGAACAACTGGACACCCTGCTCGACCGCCTCAACAGCCACGCCGAAACCAACACCGCGATCGTCAAGAAGACCCCGGTCAAGCGCCGGTTGCCACCGATGCTGTGAATGCTTTGCAGCATTGTCATCAGCGAATGCTATTGCCCTGCCGGGCACCACTTGATGATCGATGAGCCGATTTTCAGACAATAAAAAACCCGCCGAAGCGGGTTTTTTTATTCACGGCTGGTGATCAGTCATCGCGGCTCATGATGCCGAACAGCTGCAACAAGCTGATGAACAGGTTGTAGATCGATACATACAGGCTGATGGTCGCCATGATGTAGTTACGCTCGCCGCCATGGATGATGGCGCTGGTCTGGAACAGGATGCAGACCGAGGAGAACAGCACGAAGCCCGCGCTGATCGCCAGTTGCAGGCCGCTGATCTGGAAGAACAGGCTGGCCAGCACCGCGCCCATCAGGACAAAGAAACCGGCGGTGATGAAACCACCGAGGAAGCTCATGTCCTTGCGGGTGATCAGCACATAGGCCGACAGGCCGCCAAACACCAGCGCAGTCATCGCAAAGGCCGAACTGACAACTTCAGCGCCGCCCTGCATGCCCAGGTAACGATTGAGGATCGGGCCCAACAGGAAGCCCATGAATCCGGTCAGGGCGAATGCCGACACCAGGCCCCATGCCGAATCGCGCAGCTTGTTGGTGAGGAAGAACAGCCCGTAGAAGCCGATCAACACCACGAAAATGTTCGGGTAGCCAACGCGCATCTGCTGCGCCATGAACGCCATCACGCCGCTGAATGCGAGGGTGAGAGCGAGTAGGCCGTAAGTGTTGCGCAGGACGCGGCTAACCTCTAGCTGCTCAGCCTGCACGCTGTTATTAACTGCGTAATCCTGTTCGCGCATGGCGACACTCCTGTTGGTTTGAAACGTTCAGTCGCAAAGATCATAACAGACCCCCTGCAACAAGCTACGCAGAGAGTTTGACAGTGTGTTTCATTCAGGTATTATGGCGCCCGCAACGCAATACGGAGGTGTGGCCGAGTGGTTTAAGGCAACGGTCTTGAAAACCGTCGACTGTAACAGGTCCATGAGTTCGAATCCCATCGCCTCCGCCATATTTGTACGACAAAGCCCTGATTTTTCAGGGCTTTTTCGTTTCTGGGGTTTGGCGAAAATCCGACCACACCCGAAGCGTTACAAAACTTTTCGGGTGGCGTTACAAAACTATCCCGTTTTCCCCGCCTTCCCGCATCCTGCCAACACCCCCGATTAGCATCCGAGAAATCCTGCTGCTACGCTGAAAACTCCACGGAGGATTCGCTATGCCAAACTCAGATCTGCTCCCTTCCCTGCTCTTCAAGATCAACGAAAACCAACTCGCCCTTGAGGCTGCCATCCTGGAGCTTTCGAACTGGGTGGAGATGCGCGGATCGGCCGACGTTGGCGACAATGTGCGCGGCGCCCTGGACACGATCGACCGGAATGAGGAGTTCATCTAGATGACACTCGCGGTACTCATGACACCTGAGTGATTTCCCGTCTCCAGCTCTAGGCTCCGACGTCGTACCTGCTGAGCGAGACCAGTTACAAGCTGAGTGAAGCTGGCCCAATGATGGATTGGGCGTAGCTCTCCCCCAACGCCCCAGCCAGACTGGCTAATCCGCTGCAACTTCTTCGCTTTGTAGCAATTTCTAAGCAAGCCGTAATAACTGCCTGACAGGGGCACTGCCGGTACTATGCTTGTACTTTTTATCGAAAGGAGTCGACGCTATGCTTGGTGATTATTCGCTGTCGGATGTGCTCGAGAGGATGCAGATGCGCTACAACAATACGTAGAACTCTGGGGTCCTCACAGGAAGCGAGCGAATGTGAATGAAACACAAACTCCGCGTCGTCAGGTTGGTCCGGTTCACGTCCGCTTCGCTCATCATAGTAGCCCCCGGTGCAGTCGCAGAGGATCTCGAACCCAGGTCCTACGCCAATACGCCGGTCGGAATCAATTTCCTGCTCATGGGCTACAGCGATCTCAACGGCAGCGTGACGGCCAACCCGTCAATCCCGCTCCAAGATGCCAAGCTCAACATAAAGACTGTCGTGTTTGCCTTTGCCAGATCTCTGGACGTCTGGGGTCGCTCCGGGAAGTTCGATATCGTCGTGCCTGAGGCAAGATTGACGGGCTCTGCTCTGCTCGCCGGTGAACCCAAGGAGCGTAATGTTACTGGGTTGATCGATCCAAGATTCCGCTTCTCGGTCAACTTACATGGCGCCCCGGCGATGTCCCTGGCTGAGTTCCCCAGCTATCAACAAGATGTGATTATCGGCGTCAGCCTGGCGATCACGGCGCCGCTCGGCCAATACGACGCTAGCAGGCTGGTAAATCTCGGCAACAATCGCTGGTCATTCAAGCCTGAACTTGGGGTTTCCAAGCGCCTGGGGCAAGTGACCCTGGAATTATCCGGCGCGGGAACCTTTTACACCGACAACGACGAGTTACTCGGCGACCACGTACTTTCCCAGAACCCGATTTACCAGGTACAGGGGCATCTTATCTATGCCTTTAGCAACGGTGTTTGGGCGTCGCTGGATACGACCTACTTCGCTGGCGGGAGTAGCTCAGTCGATGGAGTCGGTAACCACGATTATCAGGAAAACACACGCTACGGATGCACCCTCACGCTACCGTTGAACCGGAACCATTCGCTAAAGCTGAATGCGAGTAATGGCGGGCATACCCGCACGGGCAGCGAATACGATGTCATTGGCATAGTCTGGCAGTATCGCTTCGGCGGAGGGCTTTGAAACAAAGGATTTACGCTACATTCCATTCATGCCTTCGTGAGACATTTATCTGATGCTGTTACCTGCCATTTGTGACAGGCAACTATCGGCCAAGAGCGGCCGGTCGAGAATGACCACAAGCGGTCATAGAAGGTTTGGCGCTGAAATCGCGCGACACCAACATTATGCCTACGTCTACACTCCATCAGAGCAACTTACGATGTAAGCGTGTGGACTGCTGGCCACGGTGGTCGCGTTGCTCGCATGCGGCGCAAACCTTCTCGACGACGGTATGAACGCCAAGGTGATGGCTATGCGCAATTTTCACTCATGAACCATTTAGCTATCGGACTGATCGCCTTCGTAGCTATCTTCGGCGGCGCTATGATCGGGATCTTCGCTGCGCAGTCTCTGCCCGAGCATCACCTCAGCAATGAGTCGCGCAATGCAATCTCTGTTTCAGCGGCGGTTGTCGGCACGCTTTCAGCCTTGGTGATCGGCTTGATGATTTCGACAGCGAACAGTTCGTTCTCGACACGATCGAGTGAAGTGTCCAGGATCGCCGTCGACATCGTCCGCCTCAACCGCGTGATGCAGCGCTACGGGCCAGAAGCGGATGATGCGCGTGCCAAGCTGCGCACCTACGCGGAAGCGAAAATGCAGGAGTTGTTCCCGGCGGTTGGGGAACCGTCACCGTCAAGCGAAGCGACTGTCCGGATGATCGAGGCGACACAGGAATCGATTCTACTGCTTGTTGCGACTGATTCCAGACAGAACTGGCTGCGCTCACAGGCTCTCACGCTGTCGGACGATGTGTTACAGGCGAGCTGGTTGCTTGCGGAACAACGTGGCAGCAATATCCCGATGCCGTTCCTGATTCTGCTGATCTTTTGGCTTAGCCTTGTTTTCTCCAGCTTCGGCTTGTTCGCACCTCGCAATGCCACGACGATCGCCGTTTTCTGCCTCTGTTCTATTGCGGTTGCGGGAGGCATCACAATGATCCTGGAGCTGGACTCGGCCTTCTCAGGTCTCGTCCGTGTCTCTGGCGAGCCGTTGCGCCAAGCGCTGGCCGAGATCATTGTCAGAAAGAGTGCTCTGTAGATTTCCTATCTATCCTATCAAGGCGTAACAGTACTGTTTACTGAGAATTTAGAGGTTTTTCTGCGCCCTCCAGGATGTTCACACTGGCTGTCATACCGGTGCTAAGGTGAGTGTTGGCAGGCACTTTAACCAGTTTAATCCGTACGGGAATTCGTTGCGCTAACCGGACCCAGTTGAACGTTGGCTGAACATTGGCCAGCAACTGATGATCGGGTGTCGTATTGCTGTCGGTGATACCGCTACTGATGCTCTCAACTCGACCCTCCAAAGGGACCCCGCCGCTCATCAGCAGGACTCGTGCCGACATACCCAAGTGAATCCTGGGTAGTTTGGTCTCTTCAAAGTAAGCCGTGACGTAAAATGATTGCTGATCAATCACTGCCATGACGGCCTGTCCGGCCTGCACATAATTGCCTCGGGTCAACCGAAGGTTCGTCACCTGGCCGTTGCGCGGCGCACGTACATCGCTGCGCGACAGGTTCAATTCGGCCAACTTCACCTGGGCCAGCGCTTCCTGATATTGACTGCCAGCAATCGAGGCGTTGAGTTGCGCTGTTTCCTTGTCTTCGGCACTAATGGCGGTGAGGCCCAATTTACTTCGCCGCAAAGATTCGTTGCTGCGCTGCAAAAACTGTTGATGGTGAGTCTGGGCCACTGCCTTTGCATAATTCAGGTTTGCCTGATAGCGATCTCGATCGATACGCATCAATAAGTCGCCGGCCTTCACTTGCTGATTGTCCTGAACGGGTAGTTCTGTGACCCAACCCGACACGTCCGGTGCAATCACCACTACATCGGCGCCTACGCGCGCATCACGTGTCCAGGGCGACAGCATGTAGAAATTCCATAACCAGATCGCCGCGAGTACGGCGGCGCCAGCGACCAGGACGGTGAACAATACGCGAACATAGATACGCATAGTTTTTCTCTTTATGCCCTACACACTCTACGAACCTGAGAGGGTCCAGGTGATTGTCACGAAGATCAATATGAACACCGCGCACTCAAATAACGCATCGTGCCAGACCCATCGCCATATAGGCGTGAACTCCAGCAGCCAGAACACGCCGAAGGTCAGGCCGAGTGCCAGAACCGCGTAGACCAACAGAGGACTGAGATACACTCCGCCCCATGACCACTCATGCAATCCCACATTCGTCCTCCCGCTGGCACCAATGCTTCCAGAGTGTCTGAATTTCAACCAATGATGCTTGCGCCAGTTGCGAGGCTTGCGAATGGGTGCGCTGCAATGCCTTGTTGAGATGCTGACTCAGGTCGCTTAATAGAAGAGCGCTTTTAGGGACCGGGCCGAATGCGAACAGCTGGCCAAGCTGTGCCAGGAACCAGTCACACTCGTTACGCAAACTGCTGTCTGCATCGTTCAAGCAAGTACGTAACTGAATCAACTCATTACCCAGATCCATAGCCAATAGTCCATCATTCCAATGTTTCGAATCACCTCCAGGTGATAGTTGAGCCAAACGTAGCAGGCGATCCGCCATGCGCCCACCGAACCAGTTGTCAGCCTGTGCCAAGGGATAGCGTGTCAGTCGAGCGAGATCATTACAGACCGAGTTGAGCAGTCGTCGGTTAAACCAGCCCGATGGCAGGGTTAACAAACGAAAGACGAGCACCGCGAAGCATCCCCCTACCAGTGACCCTACTGCCGAATTGAGTAATGCGGAGAAGTCGTAATGCATCTGATTGCTCGGCGACACCAGAATAATGAACTGCATGACAAACGCCGTGGGCGTTGGCGTCAGACGTGGTTCGGCTACCCCCAACGCACCAAGGAATAACGGCACACCGAGGGCTAGACAGAGCAGTGGAAAACCACTCCATTCAGGCAACATCCATTGTGTAACGATAGCCGCAACCGGGATTGCATAGAGGAAGCCGCGGACCATACCCATGGCGATGGCAGCCCCATTCTCGCGGTTGGCGAACAAGCTACAGAGAACGGCCGATAGCACGATTGCCCCAATTGCGGATGGCCAAGCGCTGGCATACCAAAAGGCCGAAAGCCCAAGCACAACCAAGGTGCTGCGCAAACCATAGAACAGAGACTGCATCCCATCTCGGTGCCAGGATAAAGTACCCGGATCACCAGCGACCCTCTCGCCGCTGGTAACCGCCGACATTGATTGCTCAGCCCTTGTGGAGTTGAGCAGCAGTGCTGAACAGCGGTCCAGACAACACCGCACGACGTTGGAGCGCTGTTCTTGCGCCGAAGCTTGCGCCAAGCGATCGCGCAGGATTGAAATCGCGACAGCGTTTGGTTGCTCAAGCTGCTCGGCGACCTGCTCAAGGCAAGGTTGCAAGCGCTGAATATCTTCAGTTGATAGCAGATTACGCTGAAGCGCCACGCCCCGTGCCGTGCGCAACAGGCCAAGCAACTCGCGCGATAGCACGCGCAACACCCGCGCGCGATGGCGTCCACGAAAACCTTCGAACCGAACATGGTCGCGCAGCACATCCGTCGCGACAATCTTACTCAGCGCAGCAAGCAAGGTTTTGGTTTCGCGTACTGCGGTGCTGATTTCTATCTTTGCGGCCTGCATGCTGGCCAGCCAGGTCATGCGTGCTTGTTTTTCAAGATTTTGTTCAACCCGCTGCGGCCAGATCAAAGCGCTGAACAATGATGCGCAGATAATTCCCAGACTGATTTCAGTGGCGCGGGCAACGGCTTGATCGAACACATGCAGCGGCTGGTTGAGCGTCGGTAAACCAATAATCGCCACGGTATAGCCGGATAGCACGAAGGCATAGGAAACGAAGTTATGCAGGCTGGTCGAGGCGACGGTACACAGCCCCAACCATAGAGAAATCGCCAGCAGAAAGAGCCAAGGGGTCTGCGCGAACAGACCCGTTATCAACACCGACATGACGGCGCCAACCAACGTGCCTGCCAAGCGGAAGATGCTTTTCGACACCACCATCCCTGACAAAGGCTGGGACACGATGAAGACGGTCATCAAGCGGCTCCTGCAAATCGAAACGAAACGCCAGCCAAAGCGCCAGTTCCGCGGCGAGAAGTGTCTTGATTGCGAACTTTAGCGCCAAGGGTGTCGGCGCGAAAAAAGCTTTCCATGAGTCACTCACCGGAGTTTCTTCCAGGAATTCACCGTTTTGATGCTAACCAGAAAATTCCACAAGGAAGCCTCCCAGTTTGTCGCCGCTGAGACCATCCTTGGCTGACACTGACCACGGTTTGCTCAACCAGTGACGTATGTGCGCGAAACTGCTTTTTTTTTACTGCAACGACCGCAGGTACCAGTCTTCCTGGACTCGTTGATCTTCGTAGCTGAATTTAAGTCTAGGTCGTTTTTTGCATGGGTGAACGAAGACGCACGATGCTCTCAAATCTATCCAGATGCCGGCATTCTCAGTGGAAACCACCCGAGCGATTCATGCCCTTCGAGTCCGACATGGTGTGCTCGAAATGTTGGGGTTGTACGCCCCCCAAGGCGCGGTTGGATGGCTGTCACCTGCAGTCCTCCTTTCGAGAAAATGGCGTTCAAGGGGAGCGAAGGATGCTTTCCGAAGGTCGACGACTTTCACGCGTCCTAGTTGCCTTGCCGTCAATCGACTAGATTGAAGCGACACCTCCATTGCTGCAACTGTTGGGTGTCTGGGCCATAAAGCCATGGCGGTTGTTCGCGCCAATTGAGGGCGTGACCGGGATCCTCATGTACGGTTTATCCACAGGCATCTTCTTCGCGATGGTTAATCACATTTATCAACTGGCTCACACGAAAACCAACGACAATCACAAGTCCTGATGGATTCTTATTTGCAGGCACTCCTATGTGGACGCTTAAGCTCACAACTCGGGCCAAAGTACATCGTGGTCATGGGTTGGTAGTTGATCGCCAGCGCGGACATGCTTTTCTACAGGATCGAGTAGGAGGCGAATTTATATCCGCCGTCCTTTCACACCACCGTACGTACGGTTCGGTATACGGCGGTTCAGGTTAAGCGGCTCAGCCGGGTTATCGTGTCCAGTATTGAGACCAGCCCGAGTCGATCCCATAGTTTCTTCGTCAGCGCCTGATTCATATGGGGTGCTCCCGAGTTCCACCGCTCATCACAAGTACTAGGTCCCAAAAAAACCCTCAATCCAGTCAACGCTGATACTTTGATGAGTGACTGTTTCTAGGCCGATTACAGCTTTTCCCTGTCTCGCCTATGGACGTTCGCGATGTTGTAACCTGTCCATGTTGTGTTTTATGACATCCATCACCGCAGCTGTCATCACCGAGGTGGAGACACCAAACATCAGGATACCGTTGGCCGCTTCTAGTGGTCCGAGCAGACGCCAGCGTGTGGACATAATGATATCGCCGTAGCCCAGCGTGGCGAAGTTGACCCCTGAGTGATACAGCGCAGCGGCGAAGTTGTCGAACTCATCGAGAAACATGAACAGCGCTGCCCAGATGGCAATCTGCATGAAGTTACTAAGCAACATTAGTAACATCACCATAGACAACATTAGGATATTCAGCAGATGTGATGCTTGACCTGGTTGGACGTGCCTGAATCGCACGTAATAACGCAGGCATATGGTCACGAAAATGGCCTGCATTAACAAACAGAACAAAGTCACCGGGAGGCCAGCCATTAGATTGAGCAGCATGAGGACCTCCTCAACAGGTGGACTGCCGCACGGGGCGGCGTTGATCGAGCAAATTGACCGTTAGGCTGGCATTCAGGGCAACGATGATTGAAAGCCGAGGTCCAGCCCTCCCATCAGGAGTAGCCGGCCTGGGCGAAATGATAGAAACATAGGCCGGTCAGGTCTTCGGCTGGTCGTCAGGCGCGCTGGCTTGCGGGCTGGTCCTGCACCCACTGCCAGAACAGCTGATAGCCGACCGCAAGCACCACCGGGCCGATAAACAGACCGAGGATGCCGCTGGTGACCATGCCCCCCAGCGCCCCGATCAACACCACCGGCATCGGCACATCGACACCGCGCCCCAACAGCAGTGGCTTGAGTACGTTATCCACCAGGCCGGCAACGAACACATAGATGGCGAACACAATGGTCGCCGTACTGGCACCCTCGGTGGCAAAAACAAAGACAATCACCGGCAGGGTAATCAGGGTCGCCGGTAACTGCATGATCCCGAGCAGCAACACCGCCAGGGCCAGCAGTCCGGCGCCGGGGATTCCCTTGAGCACGAAGCCAGTGCCCACCAGCAGCATCTGGATAAAGGCGATGCCGACCACCCCCAGCGCTACGGCACGGATAGTGGCGGTGCACAGTCCGGCGAATTGCGGCCCCTTGACCGGACCGTGGATGCGCGAAGCGATCTGCACCGCACTGCGGCTGCCACCCTCGCCATAGGCCATGAAGATACCGGCGATGATCAGGGCGAAGATGAAGCTGATCAAACCCATGCTGACCCCGGCGAGTTTGCTCAACAGGGTCAGGCTGATCCCTTTGATCTGCGGGATGAACTTGTGCATCAGTTCCGACAGATCGGTGGTGGCTTGCAACCAGAAGCCATACAGAGGCTTGCCCACCAACGGCCAATCGGCTACCGAATCGGCCGGTGGAGGAATATGGATACTGCCGCTTTTGAGCATGGTCATCACATGCCCCACCGAGTCAGCAATCGAGGTGCCCAACAGGTAGATCGGTACCATGAGTATGCCGATGGCGATCAGCACGATCAGCGTCGCGGAGCGCCCCTCGTTGTTACCCAGCATACCCTTGAGCCGGCCTTGCAGTGGGTAGAGGGTGATCGCCAGGATCAGCGACCAAAGCATCAGGTGAAGGAACGGGTGGAAGATCTGGAAGCAAAAAATCACCAGAACGGCGATTAGCCCGGCGCGAATCAGTACATCGAGCAGACCACGGGAAAATGCCTTCTCGGAGATGGGCGCGGGCGTCATTGATTGCCTCCCAGCAGAGCGCTGCAAAGGTACGAGATCGGTAAGCCAAGCATAGACGCTCAACTGTTGGTCGTAGACAACTACGTTTTTCCGTACGCGATTCCTCTCGACCGTCCGCTCCCTGGCCACAACGACCGAGCGCTGCAACGGTAGCGAACGGCTGAAATGGGTCGAGAGCGGCGCTCCGAGACCGCCCCGTCTTGGCCCCGCCGAATGTCTGAGTTCCCCCACTCGGCAACCCAACTTCCAGGGCAACATGCCAATAGAGCCATACCCGCCACTCCACATAACCCTCAAAGTAACCTTTAAATGGCAGAATCTCCTTAACTTGATCGTTCCGGAGACCACCATGCTTCGCGCATTTGAACAAAAACTCGACCCCTTCCCGCCCGACGAGGTACAACCGCCACCCGAAGGCCTGGCTCGGTTCCTTTGGGCATGCACACGGGGCGCCCGCGGCTATATTATTGCGTTTGCGCTGCTCAGTGCCGGTGTGTCGATCTACGAAGCCTGGTTGTTTTCTTTCCTCGGTCAGGTCGTGGATCTGCTCTCGACCTGGCAGGCAGGTGGTGATGCGGCTGCGCAGGAAAGTCGCGTGTTGTGGGGCATGGGCATCGTAATGCTTACCAGCATCGGGCTGGTGGCGTTGCGGACCATGGTGCAGCACCAGATATTGGCGATCAATCTGCCGTTGCGGCTGCGTTGGGACTTCCACCGCCTGATGCTGCGGCAAAGCCTTTCGTTCTTTTCCGATGAGTTCTCCGGCCGGGTCACCACCAAGGTGATGCAGACTGCGCTGGCCGTGCGCGACGTGCTGTTCACCCTTATCGAGATCGCACCCGGAATCGGGGTGTATTTCATCGCGATCATCGTACTGGCCGGCGGCTTCGCACTGAAACTGATGCTGCCTTTCGTTGCCTGGATCGTGTTGTTCGGGCTGGCCATGCTCTACTTCGTGCCCCGCCTGGGGAAAGTCGGACAGGAACAGGCCCATGCGCGCTCCTCGATGACCGGACGTATCTCAGACGCCTACACCAACATCACGACAGTGAAGCTGTTCTCCCATTCCAATCGTGAAGCGCACTTCGCGCGCGCGGCCATGGAGGATTTCAAGCAGACCGGCTTTCGTCAGATGCGCCTGGTCAGCCAATTCGAGATCGTCAACCAAGCGTTGGTGGTGGCGTTGATCATGGCAGCAGGCGGTTATACGCTTTGGCTGTGGCACCTGGGCGAAGTCGGCACAGGTGCCGTGGCGGCGATTACCGCCATGGCGTTGCGTATCAACGGCATGTCGCACTGGATCATGTGGCAAATGACCTCGTTGTTCGAGAGCATCGGCACCGTGCAGGATGGCATGGCAACCCTTACCCGCGGCCCAAAGGTGCAGGATGCGCCGGACGCGGGCGTCCTGGTGACCTCCGGCGGGGCGGTAACCTTCGACAATGTGAGCTTCAACTACAATGGCGAACGCCAGGTGCTCGATGGCCTGAGCCTGAACATTCGCCCGGGCGAAAAAATCGGCCTGGTAGGCCGCTCCGGCGCGGGCAAATCCACGCTCATCAACTTGCTGCTGCGCTTCTATGATGTCGACAGGGGGCAGATTCGCATTGACGGGCAAGACATTGCGCACGTGACGCAAGACAGCCTGCGCAGCGCCATCGGCATGGTCACCCAGGATACTTCCCTGCTGCACCGTTCCATTCGCGACAACATCGCCTACGGCCGACCCGATGCAAGCGACGCACAAATCCGCAGTGCCGCGGCCAATGCCCAGGCCGATGAGTTCATCAGTCAACTGAGCGACCGGCAAGGTCACTGCGGCTACAACACCTTGGTGGGCGAGCGCGGCATCAAGCTTTCGGGCGGCCAGCGCCAGCGCGTCGCGATTGCCCGAGTGATGCTCAAGAACGCCCCGATCCTGCTACTTGACGAGGCTACCAGTGCGCTGGATTCGGAAGTCGAAGTGGCCATTCAGGAAAGCCTCGATAAAATGATGCAGGGCAAAACCGTAATCGCCATCGCCCATCGGTTGTCCACGATTGCGGCAATGGATCGACTTATTATCATGGATGATGGACGCATCATCGAACAGGGCACCCACACCGAATTGCTCGCTAAGAACGGCATCTATGCGCGGCTGTGGCACCATCAGAGTGGCGGGTTCCTGGGTGAGGATCGGGGGGTGACCGAGGCTATGGATCAGGTATGAGCGTGAACGGCCCGAGGATGATCTGCAAGCGGCTGCTTTGGGTCGACTCAGGCCAGTCACGGCCGGCAGCAGTCGACCGGGGCTGTGTGAAAACGTTTTAAATACCCAGCACTGATGGTTTGCTGATCAATTTTGGCGTTACCTCGCAAATTCTGAGCAATCCAACTTGGTCAAACTCCAATGATTTCGCGTAGCAACGCGAACCTTGAATTTCATCGGGAAGTTTTCACACAGCCTGGAGCCAAAGCTGGCATTCGCAGCAAGAAAATAAATCAGTCCCCTTTTCCTCTGCATGCTCACGCCATCACCGGGCGTGAGCATGCGCCGATCACTTAGGTAAAGGCGAAGTCCGCCTCGGTGATGGCGGCCTGTGGGACGCCGATCAAGGTTATGCTTCCCACACCCGGCTGGCCAGTGACGCTAATGACAGCCTCGCCGAACTGTTCTCCAACGGTGAGATTCGCGAAGGCCAAACCGCTGGTGCTCAGGTCGATCAGGTCAGTGCCGTCCTCGAAGTCGGCGATAGTGTCCGTTCCCCAGAGGGCACCGAACTGGAACCTGTCCGCATCGAGGCCGGGTTCGAACTGGACGCTGCCGACCATGAAGTCATCCGCCGCACTGCCCACCAGCAGGTCTTCCCCCGTGCCACCAATCATGAAGGCGCCAGCACTGCCGGACTGCAGTGTGTCGTTGCCTTCATTCCCCTCAAGGGTCGTCTGGAAAGCGAACTCGGCGCTGCTGCCGATCACCAAGTCGTTCCCGGCACCGCCGAAGGCACTGCCGAAATCCTCGATGGTGAGCGTGTCGTTACCCTCGCCGCCGAACAGATTATCCAGGCCAGTGCCGCTCAGCAGCACGTCATCACCGGTACCGCCATCGAGCAGGTCCTCGCCCGCCTGGCCGAACAACTGGTCGTTGCCGCCGAGGCCGAAGATTTTATCGTCCCCATCGGTGCCGACGATGATGTCGTTTCCATCGGTGCCAGCCGTGACGAAGACGGTATTGTTACCGAAATCGTCCACCGTGAAGTTCTTGACGCCGAGGAACTTCACCGTGAAGTCGGTGCTGTCGAGCCGGCCGTTGTCATCCTCGTCCGCTATCAGCCAGGTATTGCCCTGGCGGACCGTGTAGAGCAGGTCGGTGATGCCGTTGCCACCGCCGACCAGTACCGCGCCAAGCTGTGGATTGAGCGTGACCTGACCACGAAATACGAACTCATCGACCAGTTCGATCGTATCGCCCCCGGCCACACCTGCGCCCTGGAAGTCCTGGACCGTATCGAAGGTCGCGAAGGGTGAGTTCGGGTTGAACGAGCCGAGGAAGAACTCGAACTCGTCATCGCCGGCGCCGCCGTTCAACTGGTCTGCCCCGGCGTCGCCTTCGAGCACGTCGTCACCATTGCCGCCGAACAACTGGTCGTTGCCGGCATCGCCGAACAGTTCGTCGTTGCCGTCCTCGCCAAACATCTGGTCGTTGCCGTCTTCGCCGAACAGGTCATCGTTACCGACCCCGCCGAACAGCTGGTCGTTACCGGCATCGCCGTCTAGCGTGTCGTTGCCTGCACCGCCACTCACTATGTCATTGCCGTTGCCGCCGGCAAGCAGCGGGTCATTACCGGCACCACCGTCAATGATGTCGGCGCCGTCGTTGCCCGTGATGCTATCGCGGTCGTCGCCACCGTTCAGGATGTCATTGCCGAGCCCACCGGTCAGCAGATCGTTGCCCGCGCCACCGTTGAGGATGTCGTTGCCGGCGCCGCCGTCGACGATGTCATTGCCGTTACCAGCGTTAATCACATCGTTTCCACCGAGCGCGAAGATCCTGTCGACCTCTGCGGTGCCGTTGATCACGTCATTGCCTTCGGTGCCACGCAGGACAAAGGGCGTGGTGCCGAAATCGGCTTTTACGAGGTTGTGCCGACCCGTCAGTTGTACGGAGAAGTCCGTGGCGTCAAACACGCCGTTGTCGTTGGAGTCCGCGAACAGCAACGTGCTGGCGGCACCTGCGACATAGAAGACCTCGGTGAAGCCGTTGCCGCCGAAACCGAGCGCAGCGCCCAGCGTAGGTACCGTGGTGCGAGCCCCCTCGAAAACCAGCCGGTTGCTCGCGGAGAGGACCAGGGTGTCACCACCAGCAACGCCAGCGCCCTGGAAGTCGGTCACCGTGTCGCGGGCCAGGGAAGTGGAGTCCGAGCCACTGCCGACAAACCAGCTGAAAGTGTCATTATCCGCGCCACCGGTCAGCGTATCTGCACCGGCATTGCCCGTGAGACTGTCGAGTCCGATGCCACCGCGAAGCAGGTCGTCGCCGTCACCACCGGAGATATCATCGTTGCCGTCACCACCTTCTATTGTGTCGTTACCTCCTTCACCCAGGATAAAGTCGTCGCCACCAAGGCCGAAGATCTGATCGGCCTCCGGGTTGGCAAATATAAAGTCGCTTTGTGCGGTCCCATTGATTACAGCCATGGTTCTACCCTCCCTGAAGGAGATAGTAAGCGTGAATTGGCGTACAGCGGGTTGAGGCAAGTTAACATTAGCTACTGATCCTCGGTATGGGAGGCTGGAGTCACATCTTTTTGCATCTCTCCCCAATGACCGCCCCCTGATGAATACATCAAGGCATCCCGTTTTTTGGATGGCCTGACTGGGCCGATTTCTGCCCGTCGCCATCGTCAGCTTTGGGTCGATTGTGTTGAAAAAGTCGACCCGGCCTGGCTACCCATTTACTGAACGGTGAACATGCCATGTTTGCACGCTGCTACGCCAAATCTGAGCCTTAAACCTTCTGCGCAAAGCACGAATTTCAAGCTCGAGCGCGTACTTTTCTGTTGTGAAAACAGAAGTCGACTTTTTCAACAGAATCGGTCGATTGCGGTCAGTCAGACTCGCCCAGAAATCGCGTTTGGATGGGTATTACCACGCCTTCTGCCTGCATCGCCCTTGCGAACGCTCAGGCCATCAGAATCTACCGCGCCAGCACCTAAGGGGTGTGAAGGTCGGCTTCTCGACATCGCCGTTCCAGCCCCAGCGTGGCCCTGGGCCTGGACCGCGCGAAATGCCGTGGATAATGTCGCAGCCCGGGCATTCGAAGAAAAGCCGAACCTTTTCGGACTTGGCCAGCACACGCGACAATCTCCGAAAGGCGGTCACGACAGCAGCCCACCCGCCAGGCGGTACCGCCTGATCAGATCGTCAACCCGATGCTCACGCTGCCCATAACCTGCGCCCGGCAGGCTGGTCCAAATGTTTCGGCACTTGGCGATCGACGTCTCGATCCGCCCGGCATGAGCGTCTGGCAAAGCACGGCATTCCCGAATGTGCTGGAGGGCCAGCAGGTCCTGACTGATTGGACTGAAATCCGGCAGAGCGAGTTGGGCGCGGTAGTGCGGCCAGTCCTTGAGCATCTGCTGATAGCGGCCAGAGGCGTTCGAAGTCAGCCCGCGGCTATTGATGAGCTTGGACTTCCGGCCCCGGGCAAAGGGGTGATCGGTGAAGTCCTTGAACACCTCCGGCTTCTTGTCGATGCCGGTGACGATCACGTCGTAGCCATCCATGGCCGTAGCCGGCGAGATGCTGGTGCCCTCCGCCCAGGCCAGCATGTCGAGGAAGGCAAGCGCATTGCGGTTGCCCGCCCGGCTCTCTGAAAGTCTTGTCATCACTTATCTCCAGACCTAAAAAACCCCGAACTGGTCGGGGTCTGCTTGTATTGTTTGGAACCACCTATTCGGACGCCAGCCCAGAACAGCCAGGCTCGCCATCGTGCAACGCCCTCAGCCCTGAGCGCCCGGTACAGAACCGCGTCAGCTTCCTTGCGACTGACATGGCCGACCTTGTAAAGCCAGTCATGCACCGTCGCGGCGTAGTTGCCGTAACTGGACACCAGGGCGAACAGCACGAACAAAAAGGCGTTGTGCAGTACCTTGATGCTCGCAAAGTCCGTGACGAAGCCGGCAGGCACGGTGATTACGCGCTCCTGCTCGTCGGCCAGCACCAGGTCGGCCAAGAGGATGTGTGTCCACTTGCCGGCCTGTTCGGTTTTCAGCTTGGTGACGAATCGGCTCATGTCGGCCAGCCCTCTTCCAGCATTTCCGCCGTATAGGTTCCGGCCTCCATCGCAGAGAGCAATTCAGACTCCCGGGTGTAGCACGTCTGCACGTAATCGCCGACAGCATCACCAATCGCAATAAGCTGATCAGCCGTAAGCCGGACGAAGGTGTTGCTGGACAGCTTCCAGTCGACCGTATAGGCGGGATCGCGCTGGGCGCGCATGGAGGCGGCGGTCAGTTTGTTCGCTGCGACCTTTTGCACAACAGAGCCGGCCAGAGTTGGCGGGCCATCGATCAGCTCGATGCGCTCCAGCAGGGTCTGGCCCAGTTCGGTCTCGCTGATCTGACCGGCAATCTGTTCAAGGATCGGCCCGGCGTCCGCACTGGCCTGCCCCACCACTCCATTGCCAACTGGATAGAACGGACCGATGTTGCCAGTCCGATCGATCAGGCGCGCCCAGAAGAAGAACTGCGCACCTGCCTGCAGGCTCTGCATGGAGTAATCGGATTGCGGGTAGGCAAGGTCTGCCAGCTTGGTTGCCGATCCAACTACTGGAGTAGGCCCATACCAGATCTCGGTGCGTTGAGTGTCCTCCGCGCCAGCAGGGAAACCCCATTTGAGGCCAATACCGAACAGCAGGCTGGTGGCGGTCAGCGATGTAACTGCCGGCGGCGTGCCTACCTTGCCATTGAGTTGAGTCAGGTTTGAGCTTTTCCAGATCGACGCAATCTCGAAGGAGCTCACCGCGCGGACACGCGCCAGGTAAGCACCGGAGTAAATGCCGATTACGTCAACGCCCAAGGCACCCGTGCGCTGGACCTTGATCCAGTTGCCATTGTCCTTACGCCATTCCACGTCATACGCCACGGCGCCCGGTACGGACGGCCAGGCAATGGTCATCGTGGTGACGGCCAGGCCCTGGGCAATGATGGAGTTCGCAGTCAGGGTAACGCTGGCAGGCGCCGGAACGACGCTGATCGGAATCACGCTGATTGGTCGTTCTTCCAGGCGCGCGCCGGTGTCGATGTGCGCGAACTTGCTCGGGTCGTACTGAATCGCGGTGATTTCGAAGACGCCAGGCTCTGGCCGCGAAACGCTGGTGACGCGATACAGCGGGATAGCCAGGTCGTCGGCGTCCAATGCCCAGACAAGCTGGGGCTCGGGCGCGACGAAATAAGTAGCGGTCACCGTCACGGCGCGACCACTAACCGATTGCACGGTGCGCGCCTCGCACTTGCCGCTGGGCAGGTTCAGGATCAGCCGATCACCGGCCTTGGCCTGAGTGTCGCGGTCCAAGGTGACGACGCGCCCTGCCACTGCCGAGATTCGGCCGCCAACTGCGCGGCCCGCAAGCAGTTCATCCGCCACCGGGATGACGTAGCCAGGCAGCGGGATACGACCGTCGAGGCCCACCTTGAAGGAAATGCCACGATCTCGGGAGTTCGTCAGCAACGCCCACTTGCCGCGGCGCTGGGCTTCCGATTCCCGGGTGCAGCCGATCGCACTGAGTTCCAGCGGATTGTCGCCATAACGGCGCTGTAGTTTCGGGTCAGTCACCGACGTGACGTCAGTGTCGTAGTTGTTCGCCGGGTCGTCGTAGCTGATCAGGGCGCGACTGTAGCGGGTGCGCTCCGATGCGCTCGAGTAGCTGAACTTGCCGTCGATGACATTCGCCCGGGTATAGGCGAAGTCGAAGTCGGTCGCGCGCGGCATGTCAGCCAGAGAGAAGACCTGGCATGCCCCGGTAGATAGCTGAGATGTCACGCAGCAGAGCCCAGGCGTCAGCCTTGCCCTGCAGGTTCAGGTTGCATATGAAGCGTGGCTCTTGCGCGCCCTTGCCGTCCGGCACCAACTGATCGCAGTACTGGGCAATCCGGTACAGCTCCCACTTGTCCACCTGCCACGGTTTGATGCGCCGGCCGAGGCCGAAGCGGTCGTTGGTGGTAATGCCGTAGGTGACCCAGGCCGGGTTATCGGTCCACGCCAGCTTGAACGTGCCGTCCCAAATCCCGCTGTAAGTGCGGGTTTCCGGGTCGTAGCTGGTCGGCACCTGGAACTTGCGAAGCTTGCACTCAAGCGTAACGGCAGGGATGTTGCGGAACTGTTCGGCAGAGAATTCGACATACAGCAGTGCCGTGTTCGGGTACCGCAGCTTGGCGTCGATCACCTCGGTGAAGCCGGCGATCTGCATGGTGTCGGCGATTTTGTTGTTGTTCTGGTTTACGGTGATGCGCGTCACTCGGAGCAACCAACCGCTGGTAGCCCCCGGCAAATCGATACGGCGACTGCGCTCGTAGGTGCTGGTGGTCTTGCCATCTACAGCTTCGCTCAACACCTGCTGATAGGCGCCGCCATCAGTGGCCAGTTCGACTTTGTACTCGATCCGATAGCCCTTGATGTTGTTGCTAACATCTACCGACTGCAGGGCTGGCCAGGCGAAACGCAGGCGCACGGCCGACAGTTCAGTGTTGCTGATTGCTCGAACCCATGGCGTGCCGCTGCGCAGCTCGATGCCCAGCGACGTTTCGTTCTCGACCGATGGAATGCCTTGGATATAGCTCTGATCTACCGAGCCGTTGCGGAACTCCCACTTCACATTAGGGAAGTTCATGTTGCCTTGCGGGTCCTGCAGCGGCGTGTTGTCGAGATAGATGTCCTGCGCAGTCGGCTCTCCGGCAAATTCGCCCTCACCCACTGCAATCAGGATCTTGGCTACAGCCACCGAGCGAAGGCTGTCCGGGGCTTCTGTCGGAGACTTTGGCTTGTCGGACCCGCCCTTGGCGCCGTGAATGTCGAGCTGTTGTGCTGCGCCCATGCGTTTCTCCAGGCAATAAAAAACCGCCTCATGGGCGGTTGCGGTATTCGATGGGCGAGCTACATCTGGTCTTCAGCGTAAATCGCGGCACTGATGATTGCTCCGCCCACCCGGCGCTTGCCGATGCAGAGCGGTACCGGGTTGCCGGATGCAGTGGTGTTCTTGGCGCTGCCGAAGGCGTAGCCGGGCGTGTTCTCGGGCGCAGCGCTGGTCTTTAGGCCCTTGGCTTGCGGGCTAAGCATCTGAATTACGCCGCCAGCTACCATCGCAATACCAACGGGCAATAAAGCCTGAAATCCCGGAATGAACGACGCGGCGATCAGAATCACGCCAACAATTGTCTGGAGTATCCCCGCCCGCTTGCTTCCGGTGATGACAGGGACAATTCGAATATCACCCTCCCCTTGATAGCCAAGCTCGCTCTCACCAATGTTCTTTTTCCCGCGAAACACGGCAAATTCAAGGCCGCGATCCCTACTTGAACTGATGAACCGCTCAAGCCCTGGAATCTGGACACATAATGCTTTGATCGCCTCTATCGGGGTACGGACGGACAGCCTGTAAGACTTGCCGAACTGACGAAGCAGGCCGCAAAGCCAGATTGTTGTCATTGGGTGATACTCGGTGGCGATAGCTGCCATGCGTTTCTCCAGGCAATAAAAAACCGCCCGAAGGCGGCCTATGGATTCTTCTTTTACAAGCAGTCGCGTACTGACCTCTCGATTTCGCTGCGACCATACCCGGGCGACCACGCCATACGCTGATACAGGGCAACGCTGCTTCCAGATGCGGACCGATTAACCTCAAGAAGTTCGTCGGTCGTCATGTCATTGCCGACGAGAAGCCTGTAACCACTCGTAGTTTCTGACATCGACGCCCCTGATCTAGCGTCCTGCCACCTTGGAAGAACACATAGAGCGTACTGTTTTGGTGTCTTTGCGGTCGATGCGCTGATGGTTGACTTTCCGCTTTTAAGGTCGCTAGGCGTAGAGCACCCCGCCAGCATCGCTACCGCAACCGCCCCTATCAAAATCCGCATGTAATCCCTCCCTAATCAATCAAATCGCTTAACTACACCATACTCCCCGCTGGAAAAATCGTTGAGATTTAACTCCGACGGTAAAGCCTGGCAGGAGTACGTCACATACTTTACTGGGGGGTTTCCGAAACGATCTTCTCTCCGATTGGCGCACTCTTTCCTGGCAGCAATAATGTAAAGAGGTTTCACTACTTCCTCATTCTGAACTTGCACCCCCATCGAGAAGCGAATCTTTTCGGAGTGAGCAAAGTCATTACCTGAGTCATGGTAATTACCTAAAAAGGTGGCGTAACTCTCCCACTTTACAAACTCGAAACCCATCTCACCCAAGCGTTTTAGCTTTCCATCCCGTGGAGCATAAACCGCCATAGCCATCAGGCTTGGATCTTTTTCTTTTGAGGAGTACGTCACCTGCGCTGTAACATATTGCGCACCGCGCTCTGCGTTTCGGTACTCGTACTCATCTCCGTGATCATTGTACTGCCATCTGCCGCCTAGCTTAGCGGAAAGCAAGTTGACGGAAGTAGAAGTTCCTATGAACGTGTTCTTTACTGGAATGCCCTTGAAGCCTGAAGCGGCCAGCCTCGCAAGCTCCTTTTCTTTAGTTTCGCGCTCAGAAACCAGATTATTCAATAGCTTAGTAGCCAAAGCGCTTTCTGGCGAGTCAGGATATTTGTTCCTCAAAGCATCAACAGCAGCGCTAACATCAGACTCGTTTTTGTGGGCTATTGCTTCGCGAACATTTACAAGAAGGAGATGTGGGCTTTGCTTTAGTTGTAAGTTTTCAGACTCCAGTTCTTTCACACGATTATTGGCAAGTGAAAGCTGTGAGCGCAGCTGCTCTATTCCAGAGCGAAGCTGAGCAGCATCTTTCCTATATTTTTCTCCACCATCGCCACAACCAGACAGCAGCACCGCCCCTGTAATCCCTGCCACCATCAGACGCTTCATGCCGACCCTCCTAATTGAGGGCAGCAATCTACCACTATCGAGAGGATTGACCAAAACACCGCCGACGCGAGGTAAGGACATGAGCGAAGGGACAAGGCAGGTCGGCCCAGAATGCAAAAAACCCAGCACAAGACTGGGCTTTTTCACATCAGGGCATTCGAGATCTCAGGTCTGGCCAGATCAGATGCAAAATAGCCCAGCGATAGGCTGGGATATTTTCTGAGATTGGACGCCGTTACTTTTGCGGACGAACTTCAAGAATCGTGCACCCGGGATGCTTCTGCTCCAACTTCCTTTCGGCGTCCCGCTGATCCGACCCATTCTGGAGGACGTTTGCCATAGTGCTTCCGCTCTTCGTCTTCAACTTACAAACATAGGTGATTACTGCCATCTGTCTCCACTCCCTGAGTTTAGTGGCGGTCACTCTACATCATGAAAATGGCAAAGTGCCACTCTACGGCATCACATTCGCCCCGCCTGTACGAATACCCAGTAACGCCCCGCCACCCTCCGTAGTAGCCTCCTGCCTCCACGCAACGGATACCCCAGTCCTTTGCCTGCAAGCCCAAGGACTGGGATTGCGCCAATCTCGGCGCGGATAGGACCTAGGAGGTCAGAATGGAATCACAAGCAGAGAAGTCGAAGTCTCTTCCGCCAGAGGCATCTGGAACCCCAATATGCTTCCTACTTTCAGGGGAAAAACTATCGGAACAACCCATAGAACATAACATGATACCAATTCTTAGGATCGCGATTGCCCCGGTTTCGCTTGAAGACTTTAATCAACCGGCATCGGAAACTAGCGGTGAGTACATCGTTAACGCCTTGGTGGACACCGGCGCCGATGGCGTCTTTATAGACGAAGATTTTGCCAAGGCATCAGGGTTCCTGTCGAACCGGTCCACAGAAGTGTTTTCGGCAGGGTCAACAACAGAGCAAAAGATTTACCCTGCGGGCTTCCTGCTTCAAGACTCAAAATCGCACTACCGTCAGAATGCACAATTCATATCCATGCCACTCCGAAAAAACGGTAGGAAATACGATGTGGTGCTGGGTATGCAATTCCTAAGTAACGGCATTCTCACAATGGACTTTGACTCAAAGATTTTCCGGTTCGAGTTCACTACAAAGTCCAATAAATAGCATCTCGGAGGCATCTAGGACCTCGGGCTGCCGTAGCGGAACAGCTTTGATGGAGTCGTCCCAAAAGAAAGTCGGAACCGCAAGTTGTGTCGCTGGTGGAACTCCTGGACACAACCTTGCTGTCAACGCACTTGCTGCGACAGCTTGTCCTTTATCTATTTTTCCCACGCCTGTCACCTCCTGCGGCCCTGCCGCATCATGTGGTTGGTTGTGAGTCTTTGTGCCTGAGGATCAGGCGTGCGCGCTCCATCCACGGCCCGCCGAAGACGATCACCTCGGATGGCCGCCCATATAAATGGTGCAGTAGGAAAGGCCCGGGGCCGAACATGCCCGACTCTTCGCCTGGCAGTGCTGGGTCGGCGCCGAGGTAGATTCCTGCATGGTTCGGATGGACCGTCCGGCCGACAGCCATGACGATCATGTCGCCTCGCTGCGGCTGGTCGACCTTCACAAAACCAGCGGCTTCGTAGTTGGCTTCGTACAAGCTCGCGCTGTCAGTCCCACCAGACGTCTTCGCGCTTGAAGGCCTCGAACTCCAGCCTCCATTGTCGCTTGTACCAATCCGCGCAGACCTGCCAGCAGTCCCAGGCCCCATGCACGAACGGACGCTTCAGCAGCGGCGTGTCGCCGGTCGGGTTGATGGTGCGAAGAGGTCCGCCTCGGGCCAGCTCAGAATGTGCCAGGGCAATACCGTGGCCTCGCACATGGCCAAGTCCCGCGGTGACGGCCGGCTGGTGGCATCCGGATGCGAATGAAAGATGCCAATTACTTCGCCTACGTCTTCCGCTGCAGCGTAGTCCTCCGGATCAATCCGAAACTCTTCGCTCGGTTCGGTCGCAGTGTTGCGGCACGGGAAATACTGCTGCTTACGACCGATCGCCAGCAGCAACCCGCAAGCCTCTTTCGGGTACTCGGCCACCGCGTGCGCGTGCATCGCGTTCAAGATGTACTTGCGCATGGGTTAACTCCGAGCGATTAGGGAGACGGCTGGGAATCCGCCGTGGTTGAGTTCGTTGTTCTCGCCGAAGCGCAACTTGCAGGACTTCAGTCCGCCCTTGCACTCGTCCAGGCTCGGATCAGCAGTTGGTGCGTCGTCGTCATCGAGCATCGCTGACCAAGAATGCCCTCTATTTGCTGGAACGTGAGCGTCACAGAATCATCTGTTAGGTCTTTGAAATAATTGCCTAGGGGTTGGTACTTGCTCAATTTAGTGCTTCCCTGCGTTCGTACGAAAGGGACTAAGCATACTTCAAGTGTTCTAGCGGCAATAGCGTCAGCAGCTGTCGTCTAATTCCCCTATCCGGCTCCATGCTGGGCCGAACACAAATACCCACTTCAACGAATCACGCCAGCCGGCGAGGATCCGTTATGCACGCAAACAAGATTGCCATCTTCCTCTGTGACCTGACTGGCGTGTTGGCTGCGCCTTGGGTTGAAGCTGGATAAGAGCGGATGAACGAAGTTCTGTAGGAAGTTAATATATCCACGACAGGCCCGCCGTGCCCGGGCCTTGCAAGCACACCCAATCGAGAGCGTCGCCAAGTGCGCGAAGGATCTACCGTGACCACACGTAGTTTTGAACTCATCGAAAGCAATGGCAAGCCGATCAAGGCCTGGACTCGCGGCGTTCCAGTCGAGGACTCGGCGAAGCAGCAACTGCGCAACCTGTCGGGCCTGCCCTTCATCCACTCTCACATCGCGGTCATGCCGGATGTTCACTGGGGCATGGGCGCCACCATCGGAAGCGTCATCGCGACCAAGGCAGCCATCATCCCGGCCGCCGTGGGCGTGGACATTGGCTGCGGCATGATGGCGATTGAAACCACCTTGACGGCATCAGACCTGCCTGATTCGCTGCTGGCGATCAGAACCAGCATTGAGCGAGCAGTCCCGCACGGTTTCGTCACCACCCCGGGTTGGGCTATCAAGGGCGGCTGGCACGTCGCGCCAAACTCGGCGATCACCCGCTACCGCAGCCTTGGCGAGCGCCATGCAGAGATGGTCGCCAAGCACCCAAAGATCGACCACAAGAGCCCGATTTCCCAGATGGGCACCCTGGGCGGGGGCAACCACTTTATCGAGGTCTGCCTCGACGAACGTGACACCGTCTGGGTAATGCTGCACTCGGGGAGTCGCGGGCCTGGCAACATCATCGGCCGGTACTTCATCGAGAAGGCCAAAGAGGATATGCGTCGCCACTTCATCAACCTGCCAGACAATGACCTGGCCTACCTGGTTGAGGGTACAGAGCTTTTCGACGACTACTTCGAGGCGCTGGACTGGGCGCAGGAATATGCCCTCGAAAACCGGAACCAGATGATGGAGGCGGTCCTGCGCGTACTGCGCGAGCACTTGAAGCCGTTCGCCATCGGCAAGCATGCGGTGAACTGCCACCACAACTATGTCGCCCGTGAAAACCACTTCGGCGAGAACGTGATGGTTACCCGCAAAGGTGCGGTGCGTGCGCGGGAAGGCGACCTCGGCATCATCCCCGGCAGCATGGGCGCTCGATCGTTCATCGTGCGCGGCAAGGGCAACAAGGACTCTTTCTGCTCATGCTCCCACGGCGCTGGCCGGGCCATGAGCCGTGGCGATGCTGTCCGCCGATTCACGGTTGAGGACCACATCGAAGCCACCAAGGGCATCGAATGCCGCAAGGATAAGGACGTCATCGACGAAACTCCGGCCGCGTACAAGAACATCGACGCGGTGATGGCCGCTCAGGCCGATCTGATTGAGATCGTTCATACCTTGCGCCAAGTCGTGTGCGTGAAGGGCTGACGGGCACCTTAATCCCGCTTCATCACTCCACCGCCCGGGCATGACCCGGCATAGGACGCCCCATGCCCACATAAACTAGCCATGCCTTTTTGTAAAAGGCCTAGGTTGGCTCGCGCAGTTTTGTTTGGGTTTTCTGCCGCCCCTGCCCTGATCGCTTGGGCGCAGCGTGAGGATGCTGGCGGCACTGACGGGCCAGCGCCGAGAAGACATTGCGTCGATGCTATTCAAGGACGTGCATGACGATTTCCTGCACGTCATCCAGAAGATCGGGCGCGCCCGCGAATTTCCACCCGTCTGAGACTTGAGTCCATCGGGCTGGATCTGTTTTGTTATTCGGCAATCCGCGCTACCGGATCGATGTCGGAGCTCTGGGTTTGGGTATGGCTACCTGGCTCGCCAGCGGCCGCTGTCAGATTGGGTGTACTGGAGTTCGCACGTACTGCGCCTGTCCAGTCAACTTCTGTCGAGCTCATCATTTTATGCTTCCAGTTGGAAGCCACGGCGACTGCGCATGCCAGTACAAACAAAAAGATCATCTGCATCGCCAGCTTTGAAATGAGTGGCATCACCCTCTCCTACCTATCTATATTATTTTTATCTGATCATAGAACTGTTTCAGTGTGATGGCAGCCAAGCCTCGATCGGCAATAGTTTTTATTTGACGAGTCGCGTTTCCTTGGAGGGTCGGTATCCGAAGTACGAGCTATAGCACTTGCTGAAATGACTGGGCGAAACAAAACCACAGGCAACCAGCACGTCGACCTGGGATAGCTCTGTGTGTTGGAGGAGTCGCCGTGCCTCGGTGATACGCAGCTCCAGGTAATACCGTTGCGGCGTTGTCCCGAGCTGTTCCTTGAACAAACGTTCGAGTTGTCGACGTGAACGGCCAGCGTAGACGGCCAACTGCTCCAACTCCAAAGGCTCTTCGAGGTTGGCATCCATCAGCTTCACCACCTCGCGCAAGGGTGCGCTCACACAGATATTTTCAGCCGGTTTGATACGCCGATAACGAGACTCCTCGAAAGCCAGGATGTCCTCGATACCCTCGACGAGGGCTTTATCGTGCACGCCTTTGATCCAGTCCAGTGCCATATGGAAGGCCCCCGAGGGACTGGAAGCAGTGAGCCGGTCTCGATCAATGACATAGGGCTCACTGCTGACCTGCGTCGCCTTGGCGATTTCCGCGAGCGCGGGGCGATGCTCGGGGTGAATGGCGCAACGATATCCGTCAAGCAAGCCTGCCCTCCCCAGGAACCATGCGCCATTCCACAACCCGGCCAGACTGACACCCAGGCCTGACGCAGTCCTCAGCAGGTGGATGAACTCATCATTAGCCTTCAGTTCTGTCCTGTAACCACCACAAATGACCAGCAAATCCAGCGCTTGAATCACTGAAGAATCGATACGTGCGTCTGGCCGAATGACCAGGCCCAGATCGCTGACGACTTCCCTGTCATTCAGGCCAAACGTTCGGGAAGAGAACAACCCGGGTCGTAGAAGATTCGCGGTGACAATCGTATCCAGTGCCTGGGTGAACGCAGGCAGCGAGAAATGCTCGAGCAGCAAAAAGCCGGTCCGGGTCATTTGAGCAGGCTCACCAGGGTTTTCATTCAGATAGCGGAGGTTTTTCCCCTTCATGCCTCCGCTGAATTGGCGTCGTTCGATCAATGTTCGATCCACTCGGTTACGTTAACGGACCTGTCGTCAGGTGCGTTGATAAAGCGTAATGCTAACCGCAGAAGTTCCAAACACCCTAACGCCATTATGCGACTGATCAGGCAAGCTGAAAGCCGTGACGAAGCGGATCCTTATCATCGACAAAAATGGTGTTGTGTCCGGTGATCTGCGCCCAGCCACCGATACTTGGCCTGATGCCGTCAAAGGTTCCGACTTTTACCGAGGCTTCGACTTTTCCTTCGAAGATCGTCCCGATCAGGCTTTCATTGCGGAACGTATCGCCCACCTTCAACCGTCCCTTGGCAAACAGTTGGGCCATCCGCGCCGAGGTACCGGTGCCACCCGGGGACCGATCAATCGCCTTGTCGCCGTAGAACACTGCACCGCGTCCATCGGCTGCCGTGCTGTGTGTGTCGTCGCACCAGATGACATGGTGGACGCCGCTGATCCTGCTGTTCTCGGGATGCACGGGATCACACACCTCTGCCAGGGCCGAGCGCAGTTTCTGGCTCAGATCAACGATGTCTGCTGTCGTCAGCCCTTGCAAGCCGGCCCAGTTCTCCTGCGGCTCGACCACCGCATAGAAATTGCCACCATAAGCAATGTCCACGATGAGCTCGCCGACGCCAGGCACGTCCACTACCACATCGGCACTGTGCAGATAACTGGCCACGTTGAACAGACGAATAGAGTCAACAAACTCGCCGTTCATGGTGTAGTCGACATCCACGCGGCCGGCCGGCGTTTCGATCGCCAGTTTGCCGGGTTCTCGAGGCGTAACCAGGCCTTCTTCGATGACCACGGTCGACAACCCGATCGTGCCCGCCCCACACATCGGCAGACAGCCACTGACCTCAATAAACAATGCACCAAAGTCACAATCATCCCGCGAGGATGGATAGATGATGACGCCAGACATGATGTCGTGCCCCCTGTGTTCGAACATCAACGCGGTTCGAATCCAGTCATGATCGCGAACGAAAATATCTCGTCGTTCGGCCATCGAAACGGACGGCAACAGAGGCGCCCCGCCCGCCACCACCCTCCAGGGAGCGTTTGCGACATGCCATCGAGGCAGTGGGGAGGGGGAAAAAGAAAATTCAGCTTTGGGTTAGCCTGGTTTTACTTTTTTGGGCGTTTCGGTTGGGCCAGAGAATCGAACTCAAGCCTTACCGCGGTATCCAATGTGTAGGCCAATGGAGGTCAGCGATATGAACAACGATGACAATGTTAACGACGTCGACTCAGCAACAACGTCAAACGCCCCGCCCACCGATACGACTGGCAAACCCGTCAATGTGGTGGAAAGAGATCTTGAGGACAGCGACAGTGATGCCAAAGACGTGGATCTAACCATTACCCCCTCTTCACCTCGAACCAAGGAGCAGGAGGCTGAGGAGCTCAGTCGAAAAATAGCTGAGATAGAACGGAAGGTGGCCGACGGTAACTAGCCAAATGCTTGAAACCACTTGGGATCGATGTGGCCGTGGGCAATCTGCGGAACCAGGGGGCTGGGCTTATCGAGCCTCCCGCAACGATCCAGGGAGGAGATGAATCAGGCAATGTGAGCAGTTAAAAAAAACACCACCCATCAGTACCCATCAGCTCCCCCACGGCAAAACGGTACAACCTGGTCCAAACTTATCTAATGCCATATGCCGTGAGGGTCAGGAGCGAGTTTGTTCAAAGCGACGGCTTTTCACCTCAGCTATACCTTGTCACGAACGAGTAACTGAAGTTTCAGCAGTCATGAATTTGTCAAGCTTGAGGGCATGACGCCATCATTTATACCGGTAGTACACGGCCAAGGATCGAGAGCTGTTTCCCTCCCCAGGACCCTCCTGCAAATGGACACACTCAATAAAGTCGAAATAGAAGCAGCCTTGGCTGCGCGGCTTCCCAGCTACCAGGTCGAGTGCAGCCTTCATCCGGACGGCACCCTCTCAGCAATTTTGACCGGACCCGCCTCGGATCATTTCGCGATCACCGGCATCGTCAGGTCGAATTACAGCGGAGCCGATTCAATCGCCAGGCTTGCACGGGAGATTCTGGAAGAGATGGTCCTCTCGAGGCGGGGAATAAGATCAGCACGGTTTCGATCATTCTCTGACCTTGAGTTTTCCAGCTATCACCCCATCGCTAAAATGGGTCAGGTATAAATGCTTCGAAAAAGTACTCGTCAGCATTGAAACCTCACCTCACACCACCATTCGTCGCATCGGGAAAGCTGGTGCCGATTTCTTGACCTTGACTGGCTCACAGATTGCAGAAGACGCCTGTAGCGGCCCCAGATCGACGTAATTCTGACGCGGCGGCAATTAAATTAATTCAAGGACTCCAGCGAAGCGCTTGGTCAGTCACCGGGAGATGTAACGTGTCAACTCTCAATGAAATCGCAGCGAACCACGCGAGAATGGCTCAGGCACTGGTAGAAGCGCCGGTCGAGCCCAGCGAGCGACATTCTCCGATGGTGCAAGGTTTCGAAGCTCCACCCACTCATGCGCAACCGTACATGCCGCTGCACCTCCTCGCTGGAATGAAGGACAACCACCCCGCACAGGTCACTGGCTACTTGCTCTGACTCCTCAGGATCCGGGCGCCTTACCCGTCCCGCACGTCGGTCCCGCTGCCTGAACCGTCCAGCCTGAAAGACCAGTCCCGGGATCATCGGATCTCGGGGCCGGCAGGCTCACAAAGCCTGGGAACAAGGTTTCTGTATCCTCAGGAATAGAGAAGAAAACCCACTGGCAGGGAAAAATGCGTTCACGGGTTCCTGATCCGGCGCCAGGGTAATCCGGCGGGTGCGGCCAAGCAGTTCTTCCATCACGATCCGCAGCTCCAGCCTGGCAAGCGGCGCACCGGGGCAGACATGAATGCCGGCACCATAGAGCAGGTTCAGCTCGGGATCGCGATCGAGGCGCAATTCATCGGGATCTCCAAAGACCGCTTCGTCCCGATTGGCGGACGCCCAGTTGAGGGCGATACGCGAACCCTTCTCCAGCGTGCGCCCGCCCAGCGTGACCTGTTGCGTAGTAACCCGACGGTTCATGATCAGCGGTGCGTGAATACGCAATATTTCATCGATGGCGGCAGGTATCAGCGAGGGTTGGTCGCGCAATTGCTGCTGGCACTCGGCGTTGGCGGCCAGATAATGCGCGAGAATGCCGATCGAGGCGGAAATGGTTCCGAGTTCGCCGACCGTCCAGTTACGTAAAATGCTGACGATCTCGTCGTCTGTCAGAGGCCTGCCCAAGGATTGATCGCGGAGCAGGATGGTCGTGATATCGTCTGGCGCAGCAGCGCCGGCGGTACGGCGCACGTCCAGCAGATCCTTGATGTAACCGTCAAACTCGAGGGCCACGGCACTCAGGGCCGCGTCGTCTCTGGCCAGCGTGGCCGCGTGATTCTTCAGCGTCCACAGGCGCAGCGGTTCATGCAGATCGGCCGGCCAGCCCAGCCACGCACACTGGATCTGCAACGCAAAGATCTGGGCAAATTCCCCTATCAGCTCTGAAGGGCCTTCATCCGGTAACGCTTGCACCAGACGCACAGCGATCTCACGGCACGCCGGGGCAAAGGCATCCATATACTGCGGGCTGAAATAAGGCTCGATGAGGCGCCGGTACGCCGTATGTTCGGGCGGATCCATGCCATTGGGGACGGAGGGAAAACGCGAGACGGCATTACTGAACGTTGCATGATCCTTCAGAACCCGCATCACATCCTCATGCCTGAATAATGACGTATAACCATATTGACTGTACGCGACCGGGCAACGGTGGCGCATGTCGTCGTAGGCTGCCGTCTGATCCTTTAATACGGCCTCAGACCTCGGATCCCAATCAGGTAGTGATTTCTTGTCCATCGTTTACTCCATAAACCCGTCCGCTGAATCCGCAAACAAGTTAGCGAGGTTTGTCGACCTGCCCGTACTCTCAGGGGCATGTCGGAAAAGCCCGCTAGACTGAAACCGTGCATGACGTCCATTACGTCGGCATCACCCGGGTGAAGTCTGTACGGGCTAATAGGGATAATCGGGCCACTAGCGGGCCAGGGAGACGTGATGAGCAAATTACAGCGGTGGTTAAATTCGCAGGGCAGCACTGCGCTGTGGGTGGTGTTCTGGCTCTACGGCGTAGTGTTCAGCAATGTACTGTTTGGCCTGATCCTGATTGCCTTCAACAAAGTTGCCCCCTCTCTGTTCGGCCTGATGCTGCTGGGATTTGTGGCCTACAGCGTTTGCATGCTCAATGCTGTATGGCGCAATTCGGATAATGTCCGTGACCCCATCTACGGTCAGATCGCTCGTTTCCTCACGGTGGCCTGGTCGATCAATGCGGTACTGGTTTCCGGGTTTCTCTTCCTGAGCCATCTGAACGCCATGGCCTCCCCCCTGCAGCTCCCTTTTTAACCCCAAATAACCAGGGCCCTCAATGTGGGCCTTTAACGTTAAAGCCCTGATTATTTACCTTCTCGATCTGGTCAAGCCTCAGCAGAACCCTCAGCTAATGCGTCGAAGACAGCGGCAGGCGCGCAATGTCTGCCTGGGCCATTTCAATCTCGGCGATGGCATCCTGAGCGTGATCGGCCTTTACCCAGGTCATTGCGGAGTCACCGATTATCGCGCCAATTGATTGTCTGCATAGTTGATCAATATCAAGTCCATGATTTCTGGCGATCGCCATCACCGTTTTCAACGCTATCTCAAGCGCAACAACTCGATCTTCGCTCATGACGCATACCTCTCTGTGGAACGTTAAGCGTAGCCAATTGTTGGCGACAAACAGTTTTCTCAACCAGGGTTTCTACCGCATCGAGTTGCGGTTACTTTGTTGGCAGACGCTGATAACCGATTCGCTGCCGGCGCTCGGCCAGCAGCGCCCATCCCCAAACGTTCCAACACCTCCAACCTCGGCTCCGAGGATATTTGGCGCGCCCCGCAGAACTCGACTTTAATTCAATGGATGCACCCAAGAGCCTCTTCACGACACTCGCTACCGGGAGCCTCGCCATGAACAAATCTGTATGCGCGCTGGTCGCCGTGCTGTCGGTGCTGGGCAGTTGCACCACTGACTCACACGTCTATCGTGACCAGCCGCTGGTCGCCAAGGTCGAGACGGGCATGAGCCAGGATCAGGTTCAGGCTATCGGCGGAAAGCCGTTATCGGTCACTGACCGCACAGCGGAGCCCGGCACCTGCTTTGACTATATGTTTACTCGAGCCGGCCATAAGCAGCCCTTTAATGTCAGCTTTGATGGATCTGGCAAAGTGGACCATACGAGCTTCATGAGCTGCGCGGAATGGAGTCGAGTCCAGCAAAAAGCCAGACATCCACGCAGCCATACGGGCGGAATGGGCGGAATGGGTGGCGGAGGCTACTAGTCTATCGTTCGACCAGAAATCGCAGCTTGGCCACTACCAGATTTTAAAAAAATCACGTTGACTTTCTGGATTCTTTCCAAATAAAAAACAACCACTTCAGCAAACTTCTCCAGTAACGCCTTACTTCCAGGAAGTTTTATTTTTTCGAACAGTGTTTTTTAAATCCCACGACCGAAGCCATTCTCCCCACTGCACCAACACGTCAAAAAAACGACCATCGACTGTTGGGTTGACGCTAACTTGCCCGGCAGCTCGCCGAGCACCTTCTTTTCGCACTTTTAACTTTAAATTCAATATATTCAATATATTCAATAACTTGCACCATGCAACCGACTAAGCAGGCGAGTACTCCAGCAAGATAAGCGGACAACCCACCCGCACTTCAATTTCGGAACTGCTGAATACGAACCAATCAGCAAATAGCCATTAACTTACCCGCCGCGACAATTAGCCGCGCGCCGAACAATTCAGACTGAGAAAATTGAACGATTGCTGAAAATCGCAAATCTAATAAAGGTGCAAAGTCGGTTTTTATCATAAACTGATTGTCCACCAACAATAATCAGCACCTGTAGAAATGAGTTTGCTTGACCGGTAAATTCAACCCTAATAATATTCAACACGATGCCTGTTGGATAAACCGGAAGTGGGTCATTTCGAATCCGCTTCGTAGTCTGAGGAATCAATAATGAAAAGAATTCTTGTTCCACTGTTGGCCCTGGGTGCAGCACTGACCCTGCAATCAGCTCTGGCCGTTGACGGCGAGGCGCTCTTCAAGAGCAAAACCTGCGTTGCCTGCCATACCATCGACGCCAAACTGGTCGGTCCGGGGTACAAGGAAGTAGCGGCCAAATACGCTGGCAAGGCCGACGCGTCTGCCACCCTGGTCAAGAGCATCAAAGAAGGCAGCACCGGCAAATGGGGTGCGATAGCAATGCCGGCCAACCAAGTGACCGACGAAGAAGCCAAGATTCTGGCTGACTGGATTCTAACGCTGAAATAAGACTCGTAGCAGCTGGCGGAGCCTGCGTTCGGCTGCGAAGCAGTCGTAATCCGGTCGCCGCGTTGCACCTGCCCCACCGCGGTGGCAGGTTTTGCGTCTGCTGCGCAGCCGAACGCAGCCTTCGGCAGCTGCTACGCCATCGCGGGCATTGTGTCTTGCCCCCCTACCCAACCCGGGAAATTTCAAGCTGCAATGCTGGCCTGCTACATCGCGGGAGCTTGCTGCAAGAGTGCCAGGTCGATCTCCTCAAAGCGCAGTACCCTGCCGCCCTGCTCGCTGGCCAGTTTTCCCGCGGCCGCCTCCTCGGAAAATGACGCAAGAACCACACCCATCGAACCTTTGAGTTTGGTCCCGACCACGTACCAGGCTTTGGTTGCATCGATCAGATAATGGTCGTCGGGTTTTTCCCAGACGCTTTTACCCATGTCGTGCACATACAACTTGGCCTCAGTGAGATGGTTCTCCGGTTGCAGCCACCAGCCGAGCATTTCTGCGGTAGAGCAGAACTTCTTGACTCCGCCTTTTTCCACCACCTGGCCTTTGGGGCCTGGAAAATCGGCGATGACCATGCCGCAGACATGGCACTCGTCCGCCTGATGAAAAGCCACTGGCTGCAGCGCCTGCTTGACCTCTGCGGGCTCGTTACAGGCCGCCAACCCCAGGCAGGTGATGATGACCATCAGGGCTCGCGCCCCGGTCAGGTACAGAGTGTTCATTTGAATCTCCCAAAGCTTGGAAAATCAGGTCAGCCGACGGCGAAACATCCAGTAAGCCAACAGCAGCAAAGCCCCGACCCACAGCAGCAGGCAGCCCCACAACATTGAACCCGGCACCGGCAGATCGCTGCTCAACGCCATAAGGCCGACGGCATTGCCGCTGCCCTCGAAACCGGAGAGGTTGATCAAGCGATAGACGTCAGTCGGGTTGAGCAGCAGTAACCAGGGCAACAGGTCCGGGTTGAACCGGCCTTTGCTGAGGACGAGCAATGCCAGCAGCGCCAGGTCGAACACCAATACGAAGAGGAACCACACGCCCAGCGCCATCCCGGCTGCGCTGGATTTTTCGCTGGCCTTGCTGCTCAGCACATAAGCCAGCGCCAGGAACACCCAGCCCAGCAGTGTGGAGGAGACCATGAAGCGGCCGAACGCCCAGAGCAGCAGACTCAACTCGACATCGTCGACCAGCAAGGCAATGGCCAGCGCGGCACAGCCGAAGCCGATCAGCGTGGCCAGGGCCAGGATCAACCCGTGACCGACAAACTTGCCCAGCAGGATTTGCCCGCGCCCCAAGGGATAGGTCAGTAACAGCATCAGCGTGCCACCCTCGTCCTCGCCGACGATGGCATCGTAAGCCAACAGCAGAGCGATCAGCGGCATCAGGAAGGTCGCCAGGCTGGCCAGGCTGGCGATGGTTGCCGGAATGGAGGTGAAGCCCACTTGCCCGGACGCGGCCGCGCCCAGCCAGGCGATACCCACCGCCAGAATGGCGAACAGTAGACTGATCGCCAGCAGCCAGCGGTTGCGCATCCCGTCGCTGAACTCCTTGCTGGCGATGCTCCAGATCTGCTTCATGGATGAGCGCCTTCTGTGTCGACGGTGGCACGACTCATGTAGTAGCCGTAAAGGTCCTCGAGGGAGGGTTGCAGTATCTCGATATCCTGCGGTTGGTCCTCGCGGAACAACTGGCTGAGCAGATCGACTTTGTGGCCGTTGACCGCCATCACCTCGACCCCGGCGCCGCCCATGGCCTTGGCGCTATGACCGGCGGCATTCCAGCGTTGCAGCCACTGCTCGCGCCCCTGCAGTCCGCTGGCGCGGATACGCGCCGGCAGGTCGGCTTCTTCACGCAGGCTGGCCAGACTGCCAATCGCCCGCAAGCAGCCATTGGCCAGAATCGCCGCGCGGTTGATATGCGCTTCGACCCCCGCCAGCACATGGGAACAAAGAATGATGCTGGTGCCCTGCTGGCGCAGACGGTCGATCAACAGGTAAAGCTCGTGGGTGGCGATCGGATCGAGACCGACCGTGGGCTCGTCGAGCAACAGCAGACGCGGCTCGCCGAGCACCGCCTGGGCCAGGCCCAGACGCTGACGCAT
The DNA here is from genome assembly GCF_902497895.1 of Pseudomonas fluorescens. Taxonomy (GTDB): domain Bacteria; phylum Pseudomonadota; class Gammaproteobacteria; order Pseudomonadales; family Pseudomonadaceae; genus Aquipseudomonas; species Aquipseudomonas fluorescens_BP. The sequence goes on along the minus strand of NZ_CABVHQ010000042.1, from coordinate 11,280 downwards.
GCCCTTGGAGTAGGTTTTCACCCGACGGTCCGCGGCTCCGGCAAGGCCGACCTGTTCCAGCAACTCACCCACCTGCGACAGCGCGGCGCCCTTGAGGCGAGCGAAATAGCGCAGGGTTTCGCGGCCGCTGAGTTGCGGGTAGAAGGTCACGTTTTCCGGCAGGTAGCCAATCTGGCGACGCACTTCGGTGTGTGCCGGCGGGCAACCGAGCACGCGCACCTGACCGGCGCTGGCCTTGAGCAGGCCGAGGATCAATTTCATGACAGTGGTCTTGCCCGCGCCATTGTGGCCAAACAAGCCCAGCACCTCGCCTTCTCCCAGACTCAGGGTCAGATCGTGCAACACGGTCATGCTGCCGTAACGCTGGCTTACGCCTTGGATCTCGACTGCGTTCATAAAATAGGCTGCTGTATTTGAGGCATGGTCGGCAGGTTCATCAGCGGGTAACTGTCCTTGACCCCCGGCGACTTGGTCACCGGGAAGCTGTGCTGCACCCAACGCAGTAACTGGATGCTCGGGCTGTTCATTAACAGACGCACCTGTGGGTACAGCCATAACAGCCGGTCAACGTTGTCGTTGGGTTCATAGATTACGTCGCCCACCGCGTCGTTATTGCGATCCCAGCCCAGGTAGTCGCTCCAGTAATTGCCGTGGCCGTCGACCGACCACTCCTGGGTGCGGCTGGCGACGTACTTGACCTGCTGTTGATTGTCGACAAACGCGTTATCGGCGATGCGGTTGTCTTCGGAGCCGGCGGTGAGATGAATGCCCAGGGCACTGCGCTCGAAGTGATTGTGCTCGATGACATTGAACAACGAGTTGTAGATGAACAGCGCCTTGCCCTCGCCACCGCTGACCATGCCGCCGTCGGGGGAACCGCTGCGCACGTCGCTGACGAAGTTATCGCGCAGCTCGGAATAGGTGATGTAATTCATCAAAATGCCATAGCCCTCGTCCTGCTCGGAACGATTGCCGATCACCGTCAGTTTGCGACTTTGCATCAAGGCATAACCGGTGCGGGTACGGCGAGTGGTGTTGCCGAGCAATTGGTTGTCGTTGGCGTACATGTAGTGCACGCCGTAGCGCAGATCCTCCAGGGTATTGCCCTGCAGCAGATTGCCGTTCGAGGTGTCGATATAGATCCCGTCGCGGGTCAGCCGGACATGATTGCCGATCACCCGCGCACCCCGTACGGCAAACAGGTGAATGCCATTGCCGCGATCCTGGGAACGAATGCTCGGATCGCCTTCGATATCGTTGTCAATCAAGCTGGCGTCGTGGGTTCTATCCACCCAGATGCCAAAGCCTGGACCTTTCATGCGGTTGTTGCGTATCACTGCGCCACGGGCCTCTGGCCCGATGAAAATCGCCGAGTTCATGGCTGTCATGTCGCGCCCCCAATCGAGCAACGTGCAGCCCTCGATTCCCACGTCAGGCGCGCTGATGAACAGTGCATTGCCCTGCCCCTGGGCGTTGATCACCGCACCTTTCTCGCAATCGATCTGGATCGGCTGATCTACAGTGAACTGCCCTTGGTATTCTCCGGCAGGCAGCTTCCAGTGGTTTTCGCCAGCGGCTTGCAAGGGCAGCTCGGTGATGGGTCGTGGCGAGGCCTGGGCGACAACCGATAGAAATACCAACAGCAAAAGTGCCATGCCGTGTCGTGGATCGGTTGTCAGATTTCTGAACACTGCGTTTACCTTTTTTGCGGCCCTGAGGCGCTACGCCACTGCAACCCGCTCGACCTTCATACGGCCGACCATTTCCATGTGCAGCGCATGGCAGAACCAGCTGCAGTAGTACCAATGCAGGCCGGGCTGGTCGGCGACGAAGGTGATCGAGGAAGTCTGCTGTGGGCTGATCTCCATGCTCACGCCGTGGTTGGTCATGACGAAACCATGACTCACGTCTTCAATCTGGTCGATGTTGGTGATGGTCACGGTGACCTCATCGCCCTGATTGACGGTGAACTCGGGCATGCCATAGGCCGGGGCCATCGAAGTCATGTAGACCCGGACTTTCTTGCCGTCGCGGATGACCTTGTTGTCGGTCTCCAGCTTGACTCCGTCCTTCACGGCGATTGCCACGGTTTCGGCAAAAAACGGGTCGTTACGGTCCCAGATCTTCTTGGTCCTGATCTGGTCGCGACGGGCCATGACGCAGTCGTGGGGTTCGGCAAACGCCGGGCCGTCGTGCACCAGTTTCATCTCGTCACCGGAGATATCGATCAACTGATCGTTTTCCGGGTGCAGCGGGCCGGTCGGCAGGAAACGGTCCTTGGAGAACTTGCTGAGCACCACCAGCCATTGGCCGTCGGCCTCGCTGGTTTCGGTCAGCGAAGCATGGTTGTGGCCCGGCTGGTACATCACATCGAGTTTCTGCTTGATGCAGTTGACCTTCTCGCCGGTGTAGGCGCGAACGGCCTCGTCCATGTTCCACTTCACCACCTGGCTGTCGATAAACAGCGTGGTGTAGGCGTTGCCGCGACCGTCAAAGGTGGTGTGCAGCGGACCGAGACCCAGTTCCGGCTCGCCGACCACCGCGTCGCGTGGGTCCTTGAGTTTGTCGTCGAACAGATCGTCCAGTTTGGCAGTGGCGATGATGGTGCAGGTCGGCGAGAGTTTGCCGGCGGCGATGAAGTACTTGCCGTCGGGCGACATATTGATGCCATGCGGGTTCTTCGGCACCGGGATATAACGGGTGAATTCGCTGTCCTTGCCCTCGGTCTTGCGACCGTCGACCACCGGTGACTTGGAGTCGCCCAGGGTGATGAACTTGCCGGCCTTGATCGCTGCTTCGATGCGCGGAATGTTGAACACCACCACCCAGTCGCGCTCGTTGCGCATCATGCCGCCCAGGTCGTAGGCCTTCTCCGAGTTGTAGCAGGTCGAAGCCGCATACTTGCCGGTGTAGTCGGCGTCGGTGTTGTCCAGGTTGCCGTCGACCATGACCTGGAACGCCACCTCCATTTTCTCGGCGTCGATGACGTTGAACATGGTGTAGCTGTTCTTGTCCAGCAGGTCGAAGGTGCTGCCGTCATTGGGGTGGGGAATGACGAATTCGGCATTGGCGAACACGTACTTGGTGTGCGGCATTTTCTGCAGGCGCAGACCGTGTATGGCCTGCACGTTCGGCACGGTGAGCATCTTGTCGCACTTCATGATATCCAGGCGGATACGCGCGATGCGGCTGTTGGCCTTGTCGTTGATAAACAGGTATTTGCCGTCGTACTTGCCGTCGGTCATGGACAAATGCGGGTGGTGGCAGTCGCCGTTCTGGAATTTGGCGCTGTCGCCCATGATCCGCTTGCTTTCGTTGGTCAGGCCCCAACCGGTGGCGGAATCGATGTTGAACACCGGAATGCGCAACAGCTCGCGCATCGATGGAATACCCATGATCCGTACTTCACCCTGGTGACCGCCACTCCAGAAACCATAGTAATCGTCCAGATCACCCGGCCCCACGTGAATCTTCGATTGCGCGTCCTTGGCCGCTGCCGCCCAGGTTTCACGGGTGAATACCACGCTGCCAAGGGCCGAGGCACCGGCCAGCGCGACGCTGGCCGCGGCAGTGGTGCCGAGGAAACCGCGACGGCTGAGGCCGGTCGATTCCGGCTCCTGCGTTGTTTTCACGGCTTCATGATCGTTTTTCGACTTGTTATCGCTCATGGGTCTTGCTCCATCGGGGGCAGATATGAAATAGCTCAGTCAATCGATTCTTGATGCCTCGTTTGCAACGAGGGGGCTCAGGGCTCGAACACTTGCACAACCGGAATCAACTCAGCGCGATCCAGCACTGGCGCAGGCTTGCTCCGCGTCTTGCGCTTGTTCTTGATGACCAGTGGCGGGCATTTGTTTTCGTTGTGATAGGTCATCTGGCAATCGAGGCAGTAATGGCACTCGTTGGCGTTGATATGGCCATCCGGGTGGATCGCCTGGATCTCGCATTCCTTGGCGCAGAGCTGACAGGGGGTGCCGCACTCCTTGCGGCGCTTGAGCCAGTCGAACAGCCGCAGCTTGGTCGGAATCGCCAGCGCCGCGCCCAACGGGCAGACGTAGCGGCAGTAGACCTTGCGGGTAAAGATATTGATCACCAGCAGCGCCACCGCGTAGGCCACGAACCACCATTGGCGGTCGAATTTCAGGGTGATGGCGGTCTTGAACGGTTCCACCTCGGCAAATTGCTCGGCAGTGGTCATCGACTCCAGGGAGATGCCGAACAGCAGCAGCAGGATGATGTACTTGATCGCCCACAGCCGCTCATGGACCGCGAATGGCAACTCATATTGCGGAATCTTCAGCTTGCGCGCGGCTTCGTTGATCAACTCCTGCAAGGCGCCGAACGGGCACAGCCAGCCGCAGAACACGCCACGGCCCCAGAGCAGGATGCTGGCGGCGGTAAAGGTCCAGATGATGAAAATGATCGGGTCCGTGAGAAACAGTTCCCAGCGGAAGTTCTCGAACAGGGCATGGACGAACGTCAGCACGTTGACCACCGAAATCTGCCCCAGGGCATACCAGCCGATGAACACCACGGTGAAGACCAGATAGACGCGACGCAGCCAGTGGAGGAAGCGCGGGTATTTGGTAAAGGTGTCTTGCAGGAACAAAATCACCATCAGTACTGCAAGGGCCGTGCACAGTACCCCGATCTGAAACGCTTTCTGGTACCAGATATTCACCCAGGTCGGCCGGTTGGCGACCTCGATGGCGGCCAGTTCTTCGGCAGTGGGCGGTGGCCGCAGGAGGTATTGCTCAGGCAGTTGGTAAGACAGTTCGAAGCTGCTGAACATACCGGCAACCGCACCGGTCTGACGCCGCACCAATAGCTCCAGGGACCAGGGTGATCCCGGATCGAACCGGGCCGGTTCGCGCACAATGAAAATCGACATTTCATCGAACTCGGGCATGCCCTTGGCAAACACGTCGGAAAGGCGCTGATGGTCCATGTCGCGGAAGCTGATGATGTTGCCGAACTGGCGCAACTGTACCCGGTCGAAGATCCCGCCGCGCACATAGCCCGAGCCCTTGTAGGAGAACATCCCGCGTCCCAGCACGGCGATGGCCTGCTCGCCCGGCTTGAGATCCTGCATAAGGAAACGGTATTGATTGTCGCCCAGCAGATTGCGGCCGATGGCCGGTGGATTCAGGTCGGCGACGTAGAGTTCGATAAAGGTCTCATCGACTTGCTCGGGACTGGCGTTGTCGATGCCTTCGGCCTCGGTGCCCTTGAAGGCTGCGTCGACCTGGCCACGGGTCAGGTTCAAGCGGCGAATGGCGCCATTACCGGTCATTTGCTCCCAGGTGGCGGGCTCGAAAAAGTCTTCGCGCACGGTGGCGGGCTTGCGCGCCACACCGCCCGTGTCCTCAACCAGCTTGAGCGATACGGCCACCTTGTGCGCAGCGCGCATGATGATTTCATTGACCACCATGACGGTCACCGTAGCCCCGGCAACCCCATCGACGGTCACCGCCTCGGGATCACTGGAACGACCGACCACCACTCTCCGGTCGGCCTTGACCCCCTTGTATTTGGCATCGAATGCGTGGAGCTTTTCCACGGGAATGCCAATCAGCAGGATCGGCTCATGGTGCTCCAGCACGTAGGCATCCTGGATCACACCGCCGGCATCGAGGATGACCTGCATGTTGATCGGTTTGCCCGAGTAGGCCGGAATAGCCACCACGTCCTGACTCTGGAACACATAACCCAGCACCTTTTCTCCGGTGCTGATGGTGCGAACCTTGAAGTCGCCTGTCGGCGCGGACACGCTAGCGCCGCCTGGGAAGATTTTTTCTATACGCTGCTGCTCGATTTCTCCGTATTCCTTCGCCTGTAATCCGCAAAACCCACCGAACACCAGGCACAACAAAATGAACAGCCCATATTTAAATGGACGCAGGACACAGGGCAGTAAGAGCTTGGAAGCACGCATGGGTTCGCTGAGCGATCGACCTCTGGGGAATGAGTAACGATGATGCCCATCGCCTCTTAATTAGAATTATGTGATCAACACTCCTCCTTACTCACGGACATAGCAAATTTATTCCATCAGCAGATCAAAATAATTTCAGTCCCCGTTTTCTTCTATAGTTCAATATTTATTTAATGGGGCTTGAGCACCAATAATGCCTATAGATAAATCAGTTATTTTTGGCCAATTTCACAAAAAAACCGCCTGAATAATGGTCACGACCCCCTCCCGTGGCGAGCTTTCAGGTCTAATACTCATCGCGTTTTCGTCTAAAAAACTGGCCTGAATAAATTTTTTTCTTGACCAAAAACGGGAATTCTCGAATTGTCCCCCCTTGCGAATATACTCACCGGCATAACACCATCAAACGAAGTGAAGCAGTCAACCCCGACACCTGAGCATTCAAGGTGACGGCAAACGAAGGAGATCAACTATTATCCAGTCAGCCCTATTGATCTTTCGGACCCGGATTAATGCTCGAACTTCCAGCTATTTATACAATAGGTCATTCCACCAGGACCCTTTCCGAGTTCATCGAACTACTCCAGTCAGGGCAGGTAGAGCGGGTCGTGGATATTCGTACCGTACCCCGATCTCGAACTAACCCTCAATTCAATCTGGATACATTAGCGCAGGCACTTGCTGCGCAAAACATCGATTACCTACAACTACCGGAACTTGGCGGATTACGAAAAAAATCAAAAACTGTGGCACCAGATATTAATGGATTCTGGATCAACCAAAGTTTCCATAACTATGCCGATTATGGGTTGTCCGAAGAATTCGAACAGGGCTTGTTACGGTTGCAGGAACTCAGTCAGGACCAGCGATGCGCGATCATGTGTTCGGAGGCCGTCTGGTGGCGATGTCATCGCAGAATCGTCGCGGACTACCTTCTCCATCGCGGCAGGAGGGTTGTGCATTTGATGGGCCGGGGCAGAGCCGAACCCGCAACGTTGACTGCGGCCGCGACCCCTTTGGGAAATTCGCTGGTCTATCCGGCGCCAGCTGCCAGCTGAGACGTGTCCGGCATAAGGGTTGCTGGCGCGCTCATGACTCGGATAGCTTGCGAAATCGCACCGCACGATCCACGCTATCGACCATCTGCGAAGCCGCATGAATCGTCAGAGGATGCTGGGTGAAACCCGGTCTCGGCGTGATGTAGGAGGCCATTTCGCGGGCGACGGCCAGCTGTTGATCCGAACCTTGGGCGAGCAACGCGATCACCAGGTTTTCCAGGGCAATTACCCGGATACGAAGATGGACCAGTTCGGCATTCGACAACTCTGGAATCTCGGTAGCCGCCGTGATTTGCAGATCTTCTGCTACGCCCTCGTTACCCCATTTCGAAAGCGTCGTCTGGAGTTGCTCGGAAGAATCCGGGGAAGCTGTCTTTTCAGACATAAGAGTTCTCCAAGTGGAGGTAGATGTCGGGTAGGCCGCAAGCCAATTGTAGGAGCGAGCTTGCTCGCGATGGACGTTAACGATAACGCGTGTTTTCTGGATAAACGAGCCGCCTTTGAGTCCATCGCGAGCAAGCTCGCTCCTACAGGCGCCGTTTCGAAGTGATCGTCGGGTAGCACTCAAGCGTGGACAGCTCCATCAACGTGAAGTGGCCGCCCATACAAACGCCGGTATCTATGTAGTAAACATTGCCCAACACCACAGGCTGGTGCACCACAGTATGGCCGACAATGACTGCCCGGATGTCGCTTACACTGTCGTGGTTTTCGTTGGTGATTCGCCTTCGCGACCACAGACACATGGCCGCCACGTGTTCGGCCTCTGTATCGTCGCCAGCGAGCGCCTCAATCAGATCGCTCCAGCTGCCGCGGGGTACATCGGCGTGAACAATGCCTACCAGACCGTTCGTAGTCTCCACCTCTATCACCAGTGGCAATTCCGCGAAAAGGTTTGAGTAACAGGCCTGCTCGACACGTGAAAGCCCGTAGAACCATGCGCCGCCATTGATGAAGTGCATTGCGCACTGATCACTTGTCCTTCCTGCGTTGTACGAGTCGATTGTCATTTGCTCATGGTTGCCGCGAACCGCATGGAACCAGGGCTTGCGCAGAAGCCAGGTATCAACATCCAGCGACTCGGGACCACGATCAACCAGATCGCCGACGCTGAACAGGCGGTCGACTGCCGGATCGAAGTCGATGGCATCAAGCGCCGCTTGCAGCCTGGTGAAATGGCCGTGGATGTCACCCACCGCAAAATCACGGCCGGTGGTGTTGATATTGAAGCGTTGAACTTCGTTCACGCTGACTCCCGTCACCCACCCAAAAATCGATGGTTCACATGACGCCTCCCCACATCACATCTTCATTATGGCCCCTTTTAATTCTGATTTGCTCAGCTGTACGTAGCTCGCCAGTCTGATCGGCGGCACCCGCTGCGTCCCGCTCAGTCTAAATCCGGGTTCAGCAGCGTCTCACGCAACAGGCTGGCGGCAGGTGAGTCAGGTGCGCCTTTGCGTGAAACGAGTTCACAGGATTTCAAGCCAGCCCTCGCTCCCGATAGTCGATCAGACTGGAGAAGACTGCCAGCAACGTACTCAAGCTATAGCTACGCGCTGGCGCCTCAAGCCACCATGACGATCCAAGGTATTTGACACATATCAATGGTTTGCAAATGATTCGATGCCAACCAGGAACAAAAATAATTGACGCCATCTTCCTGTCACGCTCCATAAAAGAACGCTACTCTCACGCTCGTGCAGTGATTGGTTTTCTATACCGTCGGGAAAGACCTTTCCTGGTGCTACCTCGCAAAGGACCCGACCAAGATGAAAGCGCCCAGCATTTACAAATGGTCTGCGCTTGCCGCGACAACCCTGGTTCTTTTCACGGCACTGGTGTTTTTGCTCATCAAGTCGTACTCGTATGAAACGTCGACTTACTTTGAGTCGCGGGACTTTGTCCGTCAACTCAAGCAATTTGATGCGAACTGGAATGTCAAAATCCTCAGAGCAAAAACCGGCCTGAACAACAATCTGCTGCTGGGAGCCCCAGCCGAATCGAACAGTCGATGGGAGCAGTTGGAGAACCTCAATAATTCAGGAGCCCTTCCAGTGCTTTGGCAAGCTCGACGACAGGGTTATCTGGATGCGGTAAAAAACAAGACCCAACTGGTCGAGCAATTTCAACAGCATAACAGGGCATTACGCACTGCTCTGGATGCCCTGCCGGTGGCAGAAGACGACGTTCAGGCATTACTGGAGGATGCCAAGGATAAGCAACAGCTCGACTATTTGGCCGCGTCATCAAACGTCTTTGATCTTACCTTGACGACGCTCGAATATACACTCTCCGTGTCCGATGAAAAAGCCGAAGAAATTGAAAGTCAGTTAAAAAAACTAATCGAACATATACATCAACTACCGGCTATCCAGCACCCCGTATTCAATACATTCGTCGAGCATATAAATTCAATAGTTCTGGAACAACCCATCGTCAACGACCTTATTGATCGCATTAGCGTCATCCCTGTCGCCCAACAGTTGGACAGCATCAATGAATTATTGAACGAGACACAACGGCGAACGACTGCGGTAGATCGCCAATATCACCTTTACCTGGCCGTGTGCGCCAGCATCATGGCTCTGTTGCTGTTGTATCTGGCAGGCCGGTTGATTCGGAGTTATGCATTGATCAACAAGATGAATAACGACTTGCAATCGGCAAACGAGCGGCTGGAACAGCGTGTGGAGGAGCGCACCCACGAACTGATAGAAGCCGAGCGCGAACTGGTGGATGCGGCGCGGATGGCTGGTATGGCGGAAATCGCGACCAATGTGCTGCACAATGTCGGCAACGTGCTGAACAGCGTCAATATCTCTGCTGATCTGGTCACTCGCAGGTTATCCAGCAGCAAAGCCCTGGGTCTTGGTAAAGCGGTGAAGCTGATGAACGAGCATGCCGAAGATCTGGGGGCGTTCATGACCCACGACAAAAAAGGCCAGCTGCTTCCCCTCTACCTCAATCAACTGGTGGATGCCATCGCTGCCGAGCAATCGGGCATCATCGACGAGCTGGCGCAACTCACCAAAAGCGTCGATCACATCAAGGATATCGTTTCCACCCAACAAGCCTATGCCGGCGCCGCCAGGCTGGTCGAACCGTTGAAGGTCGTCGACCTGTTTGAAGATGCCTTGCGCATGAATTCCGGAGCCCTGAGTCGGCACCATGTCACGGTGACCAAGGATTATCAGGACACCCCGACCATCATAGGCGACAAGCACCGACTGCTATTGATCCTGATAAACCTGATCAGCAACGCCAAATATGCGATGTCCAAGGTATCCGACCGTCAGCGCATGATGACCCTGGGCGTCAGAATCATTGATAACGCAACGCTGTGCTTCAGCGTCAAAGACCAGGGCGAAGGGATAGCCGCCGAGAACAAGACCCGCATCTTTACCCACGGTTTCACCACTCGCAAGGAAGGTCATGGCTTTGGCCTGCACAGTTGCGCACTCGCCGCCGTAGAAATGAATGGACACCTTGGCGTCCATAGCGATGGACCAGGCCTGGGCGCTGTTTTCACCCTGGAAATCCCCCTGGAGATTGCAGGAGCATGATGGAGGTTCAGCTGAAACTTGCTTCGCCAGCCAAGCTGCCGTTTTCCTGAAATTTCCCATGGGATCAACAACTAGCGGTGATTTATTTGGTTGTGGCACCTAACGAACCAGCCAAAGCATTGTCCTACACAGGGTCGGGCGGATACCCCCCGCGCCCGCGCGAAAGGAGACAACAGTGCTTACTCGATTTTCAATGCTTGCCCTGGTATTAGCGGTCCTGGCGTCCTCGGGATGCGTCTACCACGACCACGACAGGGATCGTGATCGTGATCGCGGAGGTCGCCATGATCACGACCACCGCCATAAAAAGGACCGGGATTCGTATGACCGTCGCGACGATGATCGCCGGGGAGACGACTATCGCCGAGGCTAGTATTTTTCGGTTTCGCTCAAGCCCATTCAAGAAGCCCGCTGATTGCGCAATGCTGTTCACTTAAGAAAATGGATGGCGGCCTGAAAGCCGACCAGGTTTTTTCTTTGGTGTACATATCCGTTTCTGCGGTCACGGCCACTCAGGGTTCCGCTCTTACAGCGGGTCACTTTCGAAAAGCGCGAAAGTAACCAAAGCGCTTTTGCCCCACCATTCGGTGCCTCGCCTAGGCTCGGCATGCCCTCGCTCCGGCATTGCTCCGGGGGCCCGCCGCCATCGGCCATCCATGGCCGGGGGTGGCTACCGCGGCATCCTTGCCGCGGTGCCCCCTGCGCAACGCCTGCGTTCGGC
>NZ_CABVHQ010000041.1 GCF_902497895.1 Pseudomonas fluorescens | reverse complement strand
GCCGCAGGCTGCGATCTTTTGATCTTGAAATCAAAACAACTTCAGAGGTTCTTCATTCAGCGCCGAAAGCTGCTCACGCAACGCCAGCACCTGATCGCCCCAATAGCGCTCGGTGCCAAACCACGGGAAGCTGCGCGGGAACGCGGGATCATCCCAGCGGCGGGCCAGCCAGGCGCTGTAGTGCATCAGCCGCAGGGCGCGCAACGGTTCGATAAGTGCCAGTTCACGCGGGTCGAAGTCATGGAACTCGCGGTAGCCATCCATCAATTCCGACAGCTGGCCCAGGCATTCCTGACGGTCACCGGCGAGCATCATCCACAGATCCTGCACTGCCGGGCCCATGCGGCAGTCGTCGAGGTCGACGATGTGGAACATCTCGTCGCGGCACATCATGTTGCCGGGGTGGCAGTCGCCATGCATGCGGATGTTCTGATGGGGCGTGGCCTGGTAGACCTCTTCCACTCGCTTGAGCAGATCCCGGGCGACCGACTCGTAGGCCGGGAGCAGGCTGCGAGGCACGAAATTGCCTTCGAGCAGGGTATTGAGCGAGTCATGGCCGAAGTTCTTCACGCCGAGTGCTTCGCGGTGTTCGAACGGGCGGGTGGCGCCGACCGCGTGCAAGCGGCCGAGCAATTGCCCGAGGCGATACAGTTGATCCAGGTTGCCGGGCTCTGGCGCTCGGCCGCCACGGCGAGGGAACAGGGTGAAACGAAAGCCGGCGTGTTCGAACAGGCTTTCGCCGTTGTGGATCATCGGTGCGACGACCGGCACCTCGCACTCGGCGAGTTCGAAGGTAAAGCGGTGTTCTTCGAGGATCGCTTCGTTGGTCCAGCGCTGTGGACGGTAGAACTTGGCGATCAGCGGCTCGGAGTCGTCGATGCCGACCTGGTAAACGCGGTTCTCGTAGCTGTTCAGCGCCAGGATGCGGGCGTCGCTGAGAAACCCGATGCTTTCAACAGCATCGAGCACCAGATCGGGGGTAAGGGTTTCAAACGGATGGGCCATGCTGACTCCTGCGCGCAGCAGGCTGCCGCGTCCGGCCAGACATGGTAGCGCAGACGGGCTGTCTTTAGGGGTTGGGATTCAGATGAGTGTGGCCAAGCCCAATGCCGGTCAGTAAAGGCGTTACGCGAACCGTAGCAGCTGGCGAAGCCTGCGTTCGGCTGCGCAGCAGCCGTAAATCCTGCTTGCACGGTGTGTCGGAAATACCGCGGCGCTTGATTTTACGGCTGCTGCGCAGCCGAACGCAGCCTTCGGCAGCTGCTACGGGGAATGTGCGGGGCGAGAAAATCCTTGGGGCAAACCCGCTTCTACAAGGGTTGCACAAAACCAGTGGGAGCCCGGCTTGCCCGCGAATGGATTGATCAGGCGCCGACGATCCCGCCATCTTCACGGGTGATCGCCATCACCGACGATCTTGGCTTGCCGTTCGGCAAATGCTCGGGGAAGGTTGAACCGCCGTTCTCCCCCGGGTGCTGAATGCCGACGAACAGGGTTTTCTGATCTGGCGAAAAACTGATGCCAGTCACCTCGCAACCCACCGGGCCGACCATGAACCGACGAATTTCACCGCTGACCGGATCGGCGCAGAGCATCTGATTGTTGCCCATTCCGGCGAAATCGCCGCTGTTGCTGGCGTCGCCATCGGTGAGTATCCATAGTCGGCCAGCGTCGTCGAAACCCAGGCCGTCCGGGCTGTTGAACATATTCTGCGGGGTGATATTCGCCGAACCGCATTTTGGCGTGCCGGCATGCACAGCAGGATTGCCCGCGACCATAAACAGATCCCAGGCAAAGCTCATGGCTCCATGGTCATCACGGTTTTCCTGCCAGCGCAGAATCTGCCCGTAGAGGTTCTTCTCCCGCGGGTTCGGGCCGCCAACCGGCTGGCCGTCTTCGCCGCGCTTGGCGTTGTTGGTGAGGGTGCAGTAGACCTGGCCGTCTTTCGGGCTGACAACTATCCATTCCGGGCGGTCCATGCGGGTGGCGTTGACCACGCTGGCGGCGAGTCGGGCGTGGATCAGCACTTGGGCCTGATCGGCAAAACCACTGCTGGCGTCGATGCCGTTTTTACCATGGGTCATTTCGATCCACTGGCCCTGGCCTTTTGGCTGGTCGGAATTGCTGTCGCCCGCGTCGAAACGTGCGACGTACAGCGTGCCGTGATCCAGCAGGTCGCGGTTGGCTTGCGGATCCTGATGATTGATCTTGTCGCGGCTGATGAATTTGTAGATGAACTCACCGCGTTCATCGTCGCCCATATAGACCACAGCGCGCCCGTCGCCGGTCTCGGCCAGCGCGGCGTTTTCATGTTTGAAACGGCCCAGCGCGGTGCGCTTGACCGGGGTCGATTGCGGGTCGAACGGGTCGATCTCGACGATCCAGCCGTGACGGTTGAGTTCGTTGGGGGTTTTCGCCAGGTCAAAGCGCGGGTCGTGGGGGTGCCAATTGATCTCCTTGCTGCTGGCCACCGCGCCATAGCGTTTTTGCGCCGAATCGAACTTCTGCTCGGGGTTGCTGCTGCCGAAGCAGTCGGTGAAGTTCTCCTCACAGGTCAGATAAGTGCCCCATGGGGTCTTGCCGTTGGCGCAGTTCTGGAAGGTGCCGAGGACTGTATGGCCCTGCGGATCGGCGCTGGTTTTCAGCAACTCATGCCCGGCGGCCGGACCGCTGACGCGCAGTGGCGAGTTGCCGTGGATGCGACGGTTGTAGCTCGAACCCTGGACAAATTGCCATTGGCCGTTCTTGCGTTGCACCTCGATCACTGAGACGCCTTCGCTGGCCAGCGCCTTGTGCACATCCTGCGCCGACTGCGGCATGCCGCCGTGAGGGTAGAGGTAGCGGTAGTTGGTGGATTCATTGTTGATCGCCATCAGCGCGCGGTCGGGGTCGCCGGGAAAGGCAAACAGGCTCATGCCATCGGTGTTGTCGCCGAACTGGACTTCCTGGGCCTGGGCCGTGCCATTGCCGCTGGGGTCGAAAGCCGGGCCGTCCTTTTGCAGAGGTTGCCCCCAGCTGATCAGTACCGACGATTTATAACCTGGCGGCAAGCTGATGGAGTCGCTGGTGGCGGCGGCAATGCTGTTGAAACCCAGCAGCTTGCTGGCGCCGGAACTGACGCTGGCGGCCAGGACGCTGCGGCTCAGCAGGGTGCCACCGAGAAACATCGCCGCACCGCACAGGGCGCCAGCACTGATGAAACCGCGGCGGCTGAGGCCGACGATGGTTTCGAGGTCGGTGGGCTGATTTTCTTCGAGTAATTTCACATCAAGCTCCCTGCGGGTTTTTGCAGACACCTTAAAGAGCGCCGATGACGGAAATGTTGCAGCGGGATGTCGGGCTGCGCCACGAATCGTTGTAGCAGCTGCCGGAGGCTGCGTTCGAGCGCGCAGCGGTCGTAGTTCAGCTGACTCGGTAAAAGGTCAGAATCGCGGTGGCAGGTTTCTTTACGACTGCTGCGCAGCCGAACGCAGCCTCGCAGGCTCGGCAGCTGCTACACGCAGCCGAACGCAGGCTTTGCCAGCGGCTACGAAAAGCGTGTCTGGCCGATTACAGCGGTGTACCAATCAATACGTTGGACGCTGCGAACTGCACCAGCACCGCTTTCCCTGCCATCAGCGCCAAAGCGCTCAGGTGTAATGGCTCGGCCAATGCACACAAGGTTTGCCCATTGGGCAGGGCGATGCGTACCTCGCTGGGGCCGTCTTCGGCGTCGAGAATCTCGACGATGCTGCCGCCCAGGCAATTGTGCCC
Source organism: Pseudomonas fluorescens (assembly GCF_902497895.1). Lineage (GTDB taxonomy): Bacteria > Pseudomonadota > Gammaproteobacteria > Pseudomonadales > Pseudomonadaceae > Aquipseudomonas > Aquipseudomonas fluorescens_BP. The sequence goes on along the minus strand of NZ_CABVHQ010000041.1, from coordinate 48,897 downwards.
GGCGGTTGCTGCTTGATCGACGGCCAGCAAGTCCAGCCAGCCAGCCTTGATCAGCGCCACCACTTCAGTACCCATTTCCAGCTCCAGACGCAGGGTGCTGTCATGGGTGATCTGCGCCTGAATCCTCAGCCCTTCTGCCAGTTCAAGGCTGATCAGGTCATTGCGCCCCTGGCTGTCGATGGCTACGACCTTGCCGTGCAGTTGGTTGCGTGCGCTGGTTCTGAGCATCAACCGGCCGAGCAGGTCCAGGTCGCTGGCATCTTCGGCGGCTTCCAGCACCTGTGCCTGCAACGCTTGCAGGCGCTGATAAAGCCGTAGCACCCGTTCACCTTCGCTGGACAACTTCGCCCCACCGCCGCCCTTGCCGCCGACGCTGCGCTCGACCAAGGGTTTCTGCGCCAGGTTGTTCAACTCATCGATGGCGTCCCAAGCGGCCTTGTAGCTCAAACCCGCGCTTTTCGCGGCGCGGGTGATCGAGCCCTGCTCGGCGATGTGTTGCAGCAGGGCAATGCGCTGCGGGCGACGGACCATATGCTGGGTCAGCAGTGTAGGTAGGGGCATGGGGCGGTCTTTTTGTGAGTGGCGTTTGAGTCGAGTGTAAGGGAAATTTTCTTGGCGCGAGGCCTGCCTGCGAACCGCTTTTAGGAGGCCCTCTTGATGCACTACCGCTGTCCATGCCCTCTTGCCAATAGGACGCTAGCTGATTTTTCGTCGCTTCTGTGAACAAAAAAAATCCTTGCACACAACAATAGAAAACCGGCGAATGTCGCCGCACTTTGGAGCAACAAGAAAGTCTCCATATCCGGGGTGTTGAGGTTAAGGTTGTAGAGGGCAGGAGTCAGAACCGCCAGCATGATTGTATTAATCAACAATTGCGGGATAAAGATCTCACTCCTGGCCCGTAGGTGGGCAAACGCGAGGGAAAGCAATGAACTGCTGGTAAGGCATATCACGAGGGTGTAATACAGCTTCATGCTGTAATCGGTGACGGAACCACCGATTGCAAGGAATGCATATTCTCCGCAGAAGTATAGGATTACGCCGCTCAGCACCATGATGCTGATAACCCAGGTCAGGCCAGCACGATAGCATTGTGCGGACTGTTTAACCTGCCGGCTGACCTGAAGGCTGTGAATCTGGGAGATGGCCAGCGAGGGTATGATCAGAATCCCAATCACCGTCATGAATATGGAAAGCTGTGCTACGAGCTGGGCATCAATTCGCGCCAGTCTTTCAGTCAGCAGGTAGAAATATATTTTTTGGCCGCTTAGTCCAGCTGCTATTGGAATTCCCGTTCGAAGAAAATAACAACTGGTTTTTTTTGCCAGTATAAAAGAGCAGTAACGCTCGCCGTTTGTTAACTTGGTCAGGAGTAGTAGGGTTAGAAATTCAGCGCTCAGGAAATAGGACATTGCATAATATTTGAATTCGTCGGAGCTGATGATTGCAAATAACACCGCCAGCGAGGTGCAACAGAGTGTGGTAATTACTATTTTTGCATTTGCGCAGCTTGAAGCTTTGCCGGTTGCCTCCAGAAATAGCTGTAAAAAATTATTGATCACCAACAAGGGTGTAGAGGCTATATAGATAAGTGAGAGCGTCCAGAAAACCTCTCGATCCAGATGCTGGAGCCCGTTTGTTCTGAGGATGAAATAGGTCGCTGACAAGCAAGCCAAAGACGTTAGCGCTGCAATGAACAGGGCTAGTGTAAACCCGCCGGTAAACAAGTCACGTTGGGCCGATGGGCTGTGCGCTAGAGAAGCGGCTCTATTGCCAATCATGGCCAGGATGATGGAACAGAACGCTGATATAACAGATGCCGCCGCGAGCACGTAAGAAAATACCGGTAGATCTTCAGCGCTTTTATGGGCCATCAACAGGAAAACTATTGAGATTCCGATTGTCGGCGTCAGGCGAGCCATAATAAAAGCCGGCAATGATTTCTTGACTGCCTGGCTATAGTTCAAACTCGTCGCTCCAGATATGAAACATTTTGCTACCGAATTCAGCCTCGTGAAGCTTCTGGATCATTTCAAAAGCAATGTCGAGATTTTCTTTATCGGTTTGATTTCTCGTTCCGAAGTAGGGGTAGTGGTGAAAGTAATAGCCAAATATACCCTCGCAGTCCTTGATGTACTGACGGGTGTTCAGGATGTGATGGTGCCAGATCTCGTCCACCTCCAGCATTGGCGGCAGTACTGGAAATTTACCAAGGTATTTTTTGTTCAGGAATAAAAAATTTTTATAATATTGAATTCCTACTTCTGTTTCTACTGAGGACCACGTCCTGCAGAGTAGTCTGTCTTTCGAGCATAGTTTTTCGCGAAGGGTAGAGAAATCAATGTTGTTGATGTAATCGACTGCCTCTTCCAATGTTGGATAGCCTTTATCGTCCTTGGGAGATTCCATGCTGTGTGGCAGCGTATCCGCTATATTTTTGTAGTGACTGTCCATTGCAGATCCTGATTGCATTTGTTGAGCTGCCAGCTTATTGCTGGCAGCTACTTAGTGGCCTATTACCAGCCGCCGCCGCCTTGACAATGACCGCCACCGCCATTGTTATTGCGTGTGCTCAGGAATTTTTTCGCTTCGGCCGAAAGTTTCTGATCAGGCTTTCTGCTGCTTTTTGGGTTTACATTGCGGTGCATAGTTTTCTTTCTTATTGATAATTGTCTGGATCGTCATGTTGCCACCTTGATTTTATGTAGCGAATAGTTGAATGCAATACATCGTCGGAAAAACAGTAATGTGCTACATACTTTTCGTCGCACTACGTAGGAAAAATCTTGGTTGTGAATTTTAAATATTCCCATGCTGCGTATAAGGGAAACTATCTGCAGTGCTCAAATGCCTCACGTTCCTCAATCCCTTGGCTTCGGCGTGCGGGCCAGACAATAAACGTCGACCCTTGCGGCGCCGGCGTCCATCAACAATCGAGCCAGGGCTTGAGCGGTGGCGCCGGTGGTCAGCACATCATCCACCAGCGCCAGATGACGGCCCTTGATGGACGCACCGGGCGCCAGGACGAAGGCGTTGCGCAGGTTTTTTTTGCGAGCGTCGGCATTCAGGTCCTGTTGCGCGCTGGTGTCCCGGATTCTCAGCAGCAGGGCTTCATCGCACACAATGTCGAGGCTGACGCTCAGCCAGTGGGCGAGCATCGCCGCCTGGTTGAAACCGCGTTGGCGCAGCCGTTTAGTGGCCAACGGCACCGGGACCAAAACATCCGGCCGGTCCAGGTCTTCATCAAAACGATGTTGCAGCGATTGGCTGAGAAGTTCGCCCAGCAGACGGCCAAAAGGCCACTTTGCGTTGTGTTTGAAGCGGGTGATCAGGCTGTCGACCGGAAAGCTGTAAGTCCAGGGCGTTACGACCTGATGAAAGGCCGGAGGCTGCTTCAGGCATTGACCGCATGTCAGGCCTGCCATGGGCAAGGGCAGGGCGCAAACCAGGCACTGATCGCCGAGCCAGGGCAGTTCGCTTTCACAGGGGGTGCAGATAGGATGAGGGGTATCGGTGGATTCGTCACAGAGCAGACAATGCTGGTTGTTTTTTAACCAGATGTAAACCGGCCTTATGTGTCGTGGTTGACAGCGCATGGCTCTTCCTTAAATATGCTGAAACATCCGTGTCGCGTCTGTGGGGATTCCGTTTGATCAGACGCTTGCCAAGCATAAGAAAGGAAATGAGCCGATGAGCGCCAGTATCACCGCCAAATTGCGTCACGATTGGTCTTTGGCCGAAGTTAAAGCGCTGTTCGTTCAGCCCTTCAATGACCTGTTGTTCCAGGCGCAGACGGTGCACCGCGCGCATTTCGACGCCAACCGGGTTCAAGTCTCGACACTGCTGTCGATCAAGACCGGTGCCTGCCCGGAAGATTGCAAATATTGTCCGCAGTCCGGTCATTACAACACCGGGCTGGAAAAAGAAAAGCTGATGGAAGTGCAGAAGGTCCTCGAAGAGGCCGCTCGCGCCAAGGCTATTGGCTCGACCCGCTTCTGCATGGGCGCGGCCTGGAAACATCCGTCGGCCAAAGACATGCCCTACGTGCTGGAAATGGTCAAAGGCGTGAAGGCCATGGGCCTGGAAACCTGCATGACCCTGGGGCGCCTCGATCAGGACCAGACCGAAGCCCTGGCCCAGGCCGGCCTGGACTACTACAACCACAACCTCGACACCTCGCCTGAGTTCTACGGCAGCATCATTACCACCCGTACCTACGGCGAGCGCCTGCAAACCCTGGCTTACGTGCGTGATTCCGGGATGAAGATCTGCTCCGGCGGCATTCTCGGCATGGGCGAGTCCCTTGATGACCGCGCCAATCTGCTGATCCAGTTGGCCAATTTGCCGGAGCATCCGGAATCGGTGCCCATCAACATGCTGGTGAAAGTCGCCGGCACGCCGCTGGAAAACGCCGAAGACATCGACCCGTTCGACTTCATCCGCATGCTCGCGGTCGCCCGCATCCTGATGCCGCAATCCCACGTGCGTCTGTCTGCAGGTCGCGAAGCGATGAATGAACAGATGCAGGCTCTGGCCTTCTTTGCCGGTGCCAATTCGATTTTCTATGGCGACAAACTGCTGACTACCGCCAACCCGCAGGCCGACAAGGACATGCAACTGTTCTCGCGCCTGGGCATCCTGCCGGAAGCTGGCGAAGAGCACGCCGACGAAGTGCATCAGGCGGCCATCGAGCAAGCGCTGGTCGAGCAGAAGAGCAGCGAGCAGTTTTATAACGCCGCTGTTTGACCCGCACGCTTCCCTGTAGGAGCTGCCGCAGGCTGCGATCTTTTGGCATGAGTAAGGTCGCCGAAAATCAAGATCAAAAGATCGCGGCCTTCGGCAGCTCCTACAGATGTTCGTGCCCCTTCCTACTCGTGAGGCCTGCATGTCATTTGATCTCAGCGCACGCCTTGCTGCTCGTCGTGCCGAAAACCTTTATCGCCATCGGCCTCTGCTCGAAAGTCCTCAGGGGCCGGAAGTGGTGGTCGACGGTCAGCCGTTGCTGGCGTTTTGCAACAATGATTACCTGGGCCTGGCCAATCACCCGCAGGTGATCGAAGCCTGGCGTGCCGGAGCGACCCGCTGGGGCGTGGGCGGCGGCGCTTCGCATCTGGTGATCGGTCACAGCAGTCCACACCATGCACTGGAAGAGGCCTTGGCCGATCTGACCGGCCGCCCACGAGCGTTGTTGTTCACTACCGGTTATATGGCCAACCTCGGCGCGGTCACCGCGCTGGTCGGGCAGGGCGACACGGTGCTGGAAGACCGCCTCAATCACGCCTCGCTGCTGGATGCCGGGCTGTTGTCCGGGGCGCGCTTCAATCGCTATCTGCATAACGATGCGGTCAGCCTGGCCAAACGTCTGGAAAAAGCCACGGGTAATACCCTGGTGGTCACCGATGGCGTGTTCAGCATGGACGGCGATCTTGCCGACCTGCCGGCGCTGGCTCGCGAGGCCAAGGCCAAAGGCGCCTGGTTGATGGTCGATGACGCCCATGGTTTTGGTCCCTTGGGCGCCAACGGTGGCGGGATCGTCGAGCACTTTGGTTTGAGCCAGGAGGATGTGCCGGTGTTGGTCGGCACACTGGGCAAGGCCTTTGGCACGGCCGGGGCGTTTGTTGCCGGCAGTGAAGAGCTGATCGAGAGTCTGATCCAGTTCGCCCGTCCGTACATCTACACCACCAGCCAACCGCCAGCCCTGGCCTGTGCAACGCTCAAAAGCCTGGAATTACTGCGCAGCGAGCATTGGCGGCGCGATCATTTGAATCTGTTGATCCGCCAGTTCCGCCAGGGTGCCGAACAGATTGGCCTGCAATTGATGGACAGCTTCACTCCGATCCAGCCGATCATGATCGGCGACGCCGGCCGCGCGGTTCGTTTGTCGCAGATGCTGCGCGAGCGTGGATTGATGGTCACGGCGATCCGTCCGCCGACTGTGCCGGCTGGCAGTGCGCGGTTGCGCGTGACCTTGTCCGCAGCCCACAGCGAGGCACAGGTCCAGCTATTGTTAAATGCGCTGGCCGATTGTTTCAGTGAATTGGGACCGGAGCCAAGCCATGCGTGATCGATTGATTCTGCTGCCTGGTTGGGGCCTCGGCATTTCGCCGCTGGAGCCTCTGGCGGCGGCCTTGCAGGGGTTGGACGAACAGCTGCGGGTCGAGATCGAGCCGTTGCCGGAACTGCAGTCGAGTGACCTCGAAGAGTGGCTCGACGAACTTGATGCAAGCGTGCCGGACAACGTCTGGCTGGGTGGTTGGTCGCTGGGTGGCATGCTCGCTGCGCAACTGGCCGCCCGCCGTGGCGACCGTTGCTGCGGTTTGCTGACCCTGGCCAGTAATCCGTGTTTTGTCGCCCATGCCGAGTGGCCAAGCGCGATGCCCGGAGAAACGTTCGATGCCTTCCTTGCCGGCTGCAGCGCGCAACCGCGAGGAACCCTCAAGCGCTTCGCGCTGCTTTGCGCCCAGGGTGCAGAGGACCCGCGCGGCATGGCCCGATTGTTATTGGGCGGTGCACCCCATACAGCGCCTGCAGTCTTGATGAGCGGATTGGAGTTGCTGGCACAATTGGATACCCGCCAAGCCTTGCAGTCCTTCCGCGGCCCGCAACTGCATCTGTTTGCCGGGCTCGATGGGCTGGTCCCGGCCGAAGCGGCGGGCGAGTTGCTGGTGATGTTGCCGGATGTCGAAATTGGTCTGATTGAACAGGCCAGCCACGCGTTTCTTCTGGAAGACCCCCACGGAGTGGCGGGCGCGATCCAGGCCTTCTTGCATGAGTCCGGTGATGACTGATTTATCCTTCCCCAAACTGCCGGGTGGCTTGCCGGACAAGCGTCAGGTCGCGGCGTCCTTTTCCCGTGCGGCGGTCAGTTACGACAGCGTGGCTGAATTGCAGCGAGCCGTCGGTAGCGAATTGCTGAGTCGTTTGCCCGGCGACTGTTCCCCTGGCCGTTGGCTGGACCTGGGCTGCGGCACGGGGTACTTCAGTCGTGTGCTGGCCCGGACCTTCCCGGAGAGCGAAGGGCTGGCGCTGGACATCGCCGAAGGGATGCTCGACCACGCCCGGCCATTGGGCGGTGCAACGCATTTCATTGCCGGCGATGCCGAACGCTTGCCGTTGCAGACGCACAGTTGCGAGCTGATCTACTCCAGCCTGGCGGTGCAGTGGTGTGCGGACTTCGCTTCGGTGTTGAGCGAGGCGCATCGCGTACTGAAACCTGGCGGCGTGCTAGCGTTTGCCAGCCTGTGCGTCGGTACCCTGTATGAGTTGCGTGACAGCTGGAGTCAGGTCGACGGCATGGTTCACGTCAATCGCTTCCGCCCGTTCAGCACTTATCAACAACTGTGCGCCGCCAGTGGCTTGCGTGTGCTCAGCCTGGAAACTCGCCCGCATGTTCTACATTATCCGGATGTGCGTAGCCTGACCCACGAGCTCAAAGCCTTGGGCGCGCACAATCTGAACCCCGGCCGGCCCGGTGGTCTGACAGGCCGGGCGCGGATACTAGGGTTGATCCAGGCCTATGAACAGTTTCGTCAGGGACAAGGGCTGCCTGCAACTTATCAGGTGGTCTACGCCGTATTGGAGAAACCGCTATGAGCGCAGCCTATTTCATTACTGGCACCGATACCGATGTCGGCAAAACCACCATCGCCGCAGGATTGCTGCATGCCGCGCGGTCGGCGGGGATGAGCACGGCGGCGGGCAAGCCGGTGGCCTCCGGCTGCGAAGTGACGCCCAAGGGCCTGCGCAACGCCGATGCGCTGGCGTTGCTGGCTGAATGTTCCTTGCCGCTGAGCTACGCCGAGGTCAATCCGGTGGCGTTCGAGCCGGCCATCGCTCCGCATCTGGCCGCTCGTGAGGCCGGGGTGACATTGACCGTTCAGTCGTTGTTGCTGCCGATGGAGCACCTTCTGGACAAGCAAGCGGACTTCACCCTGATCGAAGGCGCGGGCGGTTGGCGAGTGCCATTGGCCGATCAGGACAATATGTCGGACCTGGCGATGGCTTTGCGGCTGCCGGTGATTCTGGTAGTGGGAGTACGCCTGGGTTGCATCAATCATGCGTTGTTGACAGCCGAAGCGATTGCCCGGGACGGTTTGCAGTTGGCGGGTTGGGTGGCCAATATCATCGATCCGAAGACTTCACGCCTGGAAGAGAACCTCGCAACCCTGGCCGAACGACTGCCTGCACCCTGTCTCGGTCGAGTGCCGAAACTCAAGGTGCTTACTGCAGAAGCGGTGGCCGAACATCTGCAACTTGAGCTGCTGGACTAGCGCCTGGCCAGGTCAAGGCAAAACCTTTTGACGCAAAGGCTCAGGGCGTGAAGGCGTCTTCACCGCCCCTATAGATCCTGCGTCAACCCTCTGTTCGTCTGCATCAACTATCCTTTTAATCATCACCCAAGATGCTGCTTGATCGCTGCAGGCCTTTGTCTGCGCGGCATTCAGCCCGTCGATGACGAATGGTGGCGGATCGGTGCTTGACAAGATTTGGTGGTAAACGTATGTTTCAAACAACTGTTTGACCGCCATAACAAATCAACGCGGTTGTTCATTCCAGGATTCATCAGCAGAGGTTTATCGCTATGCCTGACTACAAGGCCCCCTTGCGTGATATTCGCTTCGTTCGTGACGAGTTGCTCGGCTACGAAGCGCACTATCAGAGCCTTCCGGCTTGCCAGGACGCTACCCCGGACATGGTTGACGCCATCCTCGAGGAAGGCGCCAAGTTTTGTGAGCAGGTGCTGGCTCCGCTGAACCGCGTGGGTGACATCGAAGGCTGCACCTGGAGTGAGTCCGGGGTTAAGACTCCGACTGGCTTCAAAGAAGCCTACAAGCAATTCGTCGAAGGCGGCTGGCCAAGCCTGGCCCACGACGTAGAGCACGGCGGCCAGGGCCTGCCGGAGTCTCTGGGTCTGGCCGTCAGCGAAATGGTCGGCGAAGCCAACTGGTCGTGGGGCATGTACCCGGGCCTGTCCCATGGCGCGATGAACACCATTTCCGAGCACGGTACGCCTGAGCAGCAAGAGGCTTACCTGACCAAACTGGTTTCCGGCGAATGGACCGGCACCATGTGCCTGACCGAGCCGCACTGCGGCACCGACCTGGGCATGCTGCGCACCAAGGCCGAACCCCAGGCTGACGGTTCCTACAAAGTCACTGGCACCAAGATCTTCATCTCGGCCGGTGAACACGACATGGCCGACAACATCGTCCACATCGTACTGGCACGTCTGCCGGATGCACCGGCCGGCACCAAAGGCATTTCCCTGTTCATCGTTCCGAAGTTCATGCCGAACGCTGACGGCAGCGTCGGCGAACGCAACGCTGTGACCTGCGGTTCCCTGGAACACAAGATGGGCATCCACGGTAACGCCACCTGCGTGATGAACTTCGACGCGGCCACCGGTTTCCTGATCGGCCCGGCGAACAAAGGCCTGAACTGCATGTTCACCTTTATGAACACCGCGCGTCTGGGGACTGCCCTGCAAGGTCTGGCGCACGCCGAGATCGGCTTCCAGGGTGGTCTGAAATACGCTCGCGATCGTCTGCAAATGCGCTCCCTGACTGGCCCGAAAGCGCCGGACAAAGCCGCTGACCCGATCATCGTGCACCCTGACGTACGCCGCATGCTGTTGACCATGAAGGCGTTCGCCGAAGGTAACCGTGCAATGGTTTACTTCACCGCCAAACAGGTCGACATCGTCAAATACGGTGTGGACGAAGAAGAGAAGAAGAAGGCCGACGCACTGCTGGCGTTCATGACTCCAATCGCCAAAGCCTTCATGACTGAAGTCGGTTTCGAGTCTGCCAACCACGGCGTGCAGATCTACGGCGGCCACGGCTTCATCGCCGAGTGGGGCATGGAGCAGAACGTTCGCGACAGCCGCATCTCCATGCTGTACGAAGGCACGACCGGGATCCAGGCACTCGATCTGCTGGGCCGCAAAGTGCTGATGACCCAAGGCGAGGCCCTGAAAAGCTTCACCAAGATCGTTCACAAGTTCTGCCAGACCAACGAAGGCAACGAAGCCGTCAAAGAGTTCGTCGAGCCTCTGGCGGCACTGAACAAAGAGTGGGGCGAGCTGACCATGAAGGTCGGTATGGCGGCCATGAAAGACCGTGAAGAAGTCGGTGCCGCTTCGGTGGACTACCTGATGTACTCCGGTTATGCCTGCCTGGCTTACTTCTGGGCCGACATGGCGCGTCTGGCTGCCGAAAAACTGGCTGCCGGCACCAGCGAAGAGGCGTTCTACACCGCCAAGCTGCAGACTGCGCGCTTTTACTTCCAGCGCATCCTGCCGCGGACCCGCACTCACGTAGTCACCATGCTGTCGGGCGCGAGCAACCTGATGGACATGAAAGAAGAAGACTTCGCACTGGGTTACTAAGCCTTAGCGCAGTCTTTCACAAAGCCGCTGCTCTCTCGGAGTAGCGGCTTTTTAGTATCTGCCTGACGACCGACAACCCTGTGGCCAGGGGGCTCGGTACGCGAACCGTAGCAGCTGCCGAAGGCTGCGTTCGGCTGCGCAGCAGTCGTAAATCCTGCTTCCACGGTGTGTCTGGAATACCGCGGCGCTTGATGTTACGACTGCTGTGCAGCCGAACGCAGCCTTCGGCAGCTGCTACGGTTCGTGTACGACGCCTCATTGCGTTCGGAAACTGTGTCATGGCCTTCGGTCAAAACCGCCGCGGCGCGGTACGCATGGAGACCGCTGCGGGTTGAGTGATGATGGCGCATTCAGCGTCTGGACTGTGATTGTTCGGGGCAGGTCGGCGCAGTAGCTTGGGTTATCTGCTACCGGAGAAAATCACCATGCCCGAGTACAAAGCTCCCCTGCGCGATATGCGCTTTCTGATCGACCATGTCTTCGACTTTCACACCCACTACGCCGCGCTGGGGGCCACCGACGCCAGCCCGGACATGGTCAATGCGATTCTCGAAGAAGGCTCGAAATTTTGCGAAAACGTGCTGGCGCCGCTGAACCGTTCCGGCGATGAAGAAGGCTGCCATTTTGACAATGGCGTGGTCACTACACCCAAGGGTTTCAAACAGGCTTTCGCCCAGTACGTCGAAGGTGGCTGGCACGGCCTCGCAGCGGATCCGACCTATGGCGGACAAGGTTTGCCGCACTCGCTGGGATTGGTGATCAGCGAGATGGTCGGCTCCAGCAACACGTCCTGGGGCATGTACCCCGGTCTGACCCACGGCGCCATGTCGGCGATCCACGCCCATGGTACTGAAGAACAAAAGCACACATACCTGAGCAAGCTGACCGCCGGCCAGTGGACCGGCACCATGTGCCTGACCGAAGCCCATTGCGGCACCGATCTGGGCATTATCAAGACCCGTGCCGTGCCCCAGGCCGACGGCAGTTACGCGATCTGCGGCAGCAAGATCTTCATCTCGGCCGGCGAGCACGACATGAGTGACAACATCATTCATCTGGTACTGGCCAAACTGCCGCAAGCGCCGGCCGGAACCAAGGGGATTTCGCTGTTTATCGTGCCCAAATTCCTGCCTGACGCCGGCGGCGAGGCGGGCGCGCGTAATGGCGTGAGCTGCGGTTCCATCGAACACAAGATGGGCATCAAGGCATCGGCCACCTGCGTGCTGAACTTCGATGAGGCCAAGGGCTTTCTGATCGGCGAGGCCAACAAGGGCCTGAACTGCATGTTCACCATGATGAACCATGCGCGGCTCGGCACCGGGATGCAGGGCTTGTGTCTGGGCGAAGCAAGCTTCCAGGGCGCAATCAAATACGCCCGCGAGCGTTTGCAAATGCGCTCCTTGACCGGTCCGAAAGCACCCGGGAAAGTGGCGGACCCGATCATCGTCCACCCCGACGTGCGCCGTATGTTGCTGACCATGAAAGCCTTCAACGAAGGCAATCGGGCGCTGACCTACTTCACTGCGCAATTGCTTGATGTCGCGCATTTGGGGGCTGACGAAACCCAGCGTCAGGATGCCGAGGACCTGCTGGCCTTCCTGACACCGATCTGCAAAGCCTTCATGACCGAAACCGGTCTGGAAGTGACCAATCACGGCATGCAAGTGTTCGGTGGCCATGGCTTCATCCGCGAGTGGGGCATGGAGCAGTTGGTCAGGGATTGTCGGATTGCGCCGATCTACGAAGGCACCAATGGCATTCAGGCGCTGGACCTGCTCGGGCGTAAAGTCCTTGGCAGTCAGGGCAAGCTGCTGCGCGGCTTTACCAGAATGGTCCACAGGTTTTGCGTGGCGAATGCCGAGCATCCACAGCTCAAAGGCTATGTCGCGCAACTCAACGAACTGAACCAGCAGTGGGGCGAGCTGACCACCCAAGTCGGCATGGCGGCGATGAAGAACCCTGATGAAGTTGGCGCCGCGGCCCTGGATTACCTGATGTACAGCGGTTACATCATCCTCGCCTACCTGTGGTTGCGCATGGCGCTGGTCGCTCAGGCGCAACTGGAGGCAGGCAGCGGCGACGGAGATTACTGCCAGGGCAAACTGGCGACCTGCGAGTTCTACTTCAAGCGCCTGTTACCACGCACGACCGCTCATCGGGCGGCGATGGAGGCGGGGAGCGATTGCCTGATGCGACTGCCTGCAGAGTTGTTCGCACTGTAGGAGCTGCCGAAGGCTGCGATCTTTTGATCTTGATCTTAAAAGCAAAGTCAAAAGATCGCAGCCTGCGGCAGCTCCTACGGTATTGGGTTCACCCGGAAATGAGGGTGAACGCGGTCCGGGTAGGAGCTGCCGCAGGCTGCGATCTTGGCGATCTCCACGCGCCGAGACTTTCTGGTCCGCCTGATCAGCGGAAACTGATGGCAAATCTCGGTGACTAAAAATTACATTTAAGTCACTAGCTGACCCTATGTGTCTTAAAAGTTGTTCGGGTACACTCAGGGTCTAGCATTAAATCGATCCTACGAATCACTTGTTAAGTTCTTGCGAGGTTTGCCATGGCTGACTACAAAGCGCCCCTGCGCGATATGCGCTTCGTCCTCAATGAAGTTTTCGAGGTCGCCAAACTCTGGGCCGAACTGCCTGCCCTGGCTGACACAGTCGATGCTGAAACCGTCGAGGCGATTCTCGAGGAAGCCGGCAAAGTCACCAGCAAAAGCATTGCACCACTGAGCCGGAGCGCCGACGAAGAAGGCTGCCAATGGCAGGATGGCGCCGTCACTACGCCGCAAGGTTTTCCCCAGGCTTACCAGACTTACGCTGAAGGCGGCTGGGTGGGTGTTGGCGGTGATCCGGCGTACGGCGGCATGGGTATGCCCAAGGCCGTTTCGGCTCAGGTCGAAGAGATGGTCAACTCCTCCAGCCTGTCGTTCGGTCTGTATCCGATGCTGACCGCCGGGGCGTGCCTGTCGATCAACGCGCATGCCAGTGAAGAACTGAAGGCGGCTTATCTGCCCAATATGTATGCCGGTATCTGGGCCGGCTCCATGTGCCTGACCGAACCCCATGCCGGGACCGATCTGGGGATCATTCGCACCAAGGCCGAGCCGCAGGCCGACGGTTCCTACAAGGTCAGCGGGACCAAGATTTTCATTACCGGCGGTGAGCACGACCTGACCGAAAACATCATCCACCTGGTACTGGCCAAACTGCCGGACGCACCGGCGGGACCTAAAGGCATCTCGCTGTTCCTGGTGCCGAAGTTCATGGTCAATGCCGATGGCAGCCTGGGCGCGCGCAACCCGGTGAACTGTGGTTCGATCGAACACAAGATGGGGATCCAGGCATCCTCCACCTGTGTGATGAACTTCGACGAAGCCGTGGGTTACCTCGTCGGTGAACCGAACAAAGGCCTGGCGGCCATGTTCACCATGATGAACTACGAGCGTCTGGGCGTCGGTATTCAAGGCCTGGCGTCTGGTGAGCGGTCTTATCAGAACGCCGTCGAATACGCCCGCGACCGCCTGCAAAGCCGTTCGCCAACCGGCCCGCAAGCCAAGGACAAAGTTGCCGATCCGATCATCGTCCACCCGGACGTGCGCCGCATGTTGCTGACCATGAAAGCCTCGAACGAAGGCGGCCGGGCGTTTTCCACCTACGTGGCCATACAACTGGACGCCGCCAAGTTCAGTGAAGATCCCGTCACCCGCAAACGCGGCGAAGACCTGGTGGCCTTGCTGACGCCGGTGGCCAAGGCGTTCCTCACCGATCTGGGCCTGGAAACCACCATTCACGGCCAGCAGGTATTCGGTGGCCATGGCTATATCCGCGAGTGGGGCCAAGAGCAATTGGTCCGTGACGTGCGGATTACCCAGATCTACGAAGGCACCAACGGCATTCAGGCGCTGGACCTGGTGGGTCGCAAGATCGTTGGGAACGGCGGGGCCTACTACTCGCTGTTCGCCGACGAGATTCGCCATTTCACTGCGACCGCCAGTGCTGATCTGGCCGAGTTCACCAAGCCGCTGAATGAGGCCGTCGATACCCTCGACGAGCTGACCTCCTGGTTGCTGGACCGCGCGAAAAACAATCCCAACGAAATCGGTGCGGCATCGGTCGAGTACCTGCAGGCATTCGGCTACGTGGCTTATGCCTACATGTGGGCGTTGATGGCTGAAGCGGCCTTCGGCAAAGAGGCACAGGACGACTTCTACGCCAGCAAACTGGGCACTGCGCGTTTCTACTTTGCCCGCTTGTTGCCGCGGATTCACTCGTTGAGCGCCTCGGTCAAGGCCGGCAGTGAATCACTATTCCTGTTGGACGCGGAGCAGTTTTGATCCAGGTAACATCATGTAAGCATTCTCTTACGTGACGCGCTGCTGTTCTCCCATAGCCCAGGATTGGATCCAGAGCTAATCTACTTCACATGGACGTCGCGCAGGAAGCGCAAAGCAACAACACGGACACGTAGGATTCTGCCAGGATGGCGGAGTGAAATGGATGTCAGGGAAACAGTCTGCAAAGCCCCGCCTCGGCGGGGTTTTCTTTTTTGTGGCGAGGGAGCTTGCTCCCGCTCGCGTGCGCAGCGCTCGTAAAAACCGACCCCTCGGTATGCCTGACAAAATGCAGTTGCTGGCTTTAGGGGCCGCTACGCGCCCCAGCGGGAGCAAGCTCCCTCGCCACAAGGCTCGCCCGTCGCCTGTCGGGCCCATTCATCATGTCTTCCAGCAGATTGCGCAGTAACTCCAGCGTGGCTTGTTGCCACTGCACATCGCGACACACCAGATCGACTTTCAACGGCACCCGCGGTTCGCTCAAGTGGCTAATGATTCGGCCGACGCGGTGGTCAAGGCCGCGCTTTACGAAGGCTTGCTGTTGAATGCGCCACAAGCCGATTGCCTGCGCTTTACTTCCGCACTGACCGTCAGCAAAGCCAATATCGACGAAATGCCGACAAATGAACCCTGCTGCTGGTTG
Organism: Pseudomonas fluorescens; assembly: GCF_902497895.1. GTDB lineage: Bacteria > Pseudomonadota > Gammaproteobacteria > Pseudomonadales > Pseudomonadaceae > Aquipseudomonas > Aquipseudomonas fluorescens_BP. The sequence goes on along the minus strand of NZ_CABVHQ010000041.1, from coordinate 33,534 downwards.
CGGGTCGATTAGCTGTGTGGCTCACGCGAGCCGATTTTTATCAGGAGCTGACCCATGGACTTTATCCGCATCATCATCGCCATCCTGTTGCCGCCGCTGGGGGTGTTTCTGCAGGTGGGTTTCGGCGGCGCGTTCTGGCTGAATATCCTGCTGACCTTATGCGGCTACATCCCGGGAATCGTGCATGCGGTGTACATCATTGCCAAGCGTTGAGGTGCGTCGCTTACTCGGTGCTGCCCAGCCCTTGCCAGTGCTTGAGCCCGATAAAGATAAAACGCAGTTGCTGGGTGATTTTCGCCTGGGGCGTGAGGTGTTCGGGCAGCGCCTCGGCCGGAGGGTCGATGATGTCCGGCAAAGTGGCGAACACGCTTTTGACGATCAAGTCGGCCATGACTGTCAGGCCGTCGACCTCCAGGTGTTGCAGTTTCGGCATCAAGGCCAGGTCCGCCGCAAGGTCCGAGCTGATGGCTTCCCGCAGGGCGCCGATCGCCTGACGCACCGGCTGTGAGCCGCCATATTGTTCGCGGGCGAGAAATAGAAACTGCGAACGATTGGCTGCCACCACGTCGAGAAAGATTCGCACCGAGGCATCGATGATCCCACCCATGACAAATTCGTTGTGTCGCACCAGGCGGATGGTGGCACGGAAGGTCTGACCGACTTCACTCACCAGCACCAATCCAAGCTGGTCCATGTCGGCAAAGTGCCGATAAAAACCCGTGGGAACTATCCCGGCGGTTTTCGCCACTTCGCGCAGGCTCAGGCTGCCGAATCCTCGGCCGCTTTCCATCAAGTGGCGGGCAGCGTCCATCAAGGCGTTGCGGGTCTGTTGTTTCTGTTCGGCGCGGGGCAGCATCGGGTGGCTGATTTCTGGACAAGGACAGCGGCACACTCTAGCAAATCAACTTTGCCGGCGTCGAACTTGAGTAGAGGAGATAAGAGGCGGGTGGAGCAAAGGCGGGGCTATCTACACAAAAACAAAGCCCGATCCAGGGATCGGGCTTTTTCTCAGGGCCGGCATGGGCTTAGCTCACGGTCTGATGACGTTCGGCCAGGCGATCAGCACCGCCTTCGGCAACGGTTTGACCTTGAGGAGTGCTTTCGTAGCCATCTTCGGCAACGGTTTGACCTTGAGGAGTGCTTTCGTAGCCATCTTCGGCAACGGTTTGACCTTGAGGAGTGCTTTCGTAGCCATCTTCAGCTACGGTTTGACCTTGAGGAGTGCTCTCATAGCCATCTTCGGCAACAGTCTGACCTTGAGGAGTGCTCTCGTAGCCATCTTCAGCAACGGTTTGACCTTGTGGAGTACGGTCAGCACCATCGGCAGCGACTTTGTTACGTTCAAGCAAACGGTCTGCTCCCCCTTCAGCGACGCTTGGGCTGAACACCGAGTGACTTTCTTTTACTTGAGGAGTGGCTTGCTCGGCAGCAGGCAAGGCGAAGGCATTGGCCGCAAGTATCGAGAGTGTCAGGCTAAGCAGTAATTGGCGTTTCATGATCGGTGTGCTCCGTGGACGGGGGATAAAGTGGGTACGGAGCCAATGTTACTCGCGCTAAGTCGATAGAGAAGTTCATAAGGGCAATGGTAATAATCAACGGAATTGATTGTCCGGCGCGGAGGCTCTAGACCGGTTGTTTCAGGCGAGTAATCGAGCATTTTAAGTGGGAATATTCGACCCGTTTTCACTCTCGCGATAGTGCGAGGGGCGGTAACACAGCCAGCCGGGCATTCGGGAAATTGCCGATGGTTGCATTTAAATTGCCTTTCCTATTAAACCTGCGGGCCATTTGCCAGTCGTAGTTTTCATAGCGGGTCGCTTCCAGGCCTGGCGCTTCACACGTGCGTCGGTTCTGACGCTCAGCCGTATTCAGGAGTCCCGTGCAATGACGCGCACTCGTAAAATTCTTGCCTGGACAGTCGCCAGCCTGGTTGTTCTGTTCGCCGTACTGGTTCTGGTCATCGCGTTCTTCGATTGGAACCGGATCAAGCCGCCACTCAACGCCAAAGTCTCTGAAGAACTGCACCGACCTTTTGCCATCAACGGCGACCTGGCGGTGATCTGGCAGCGCGAGCCCGACGAGGGTGGTTGGCGGGCCTGGGTTCCGTGGCCGCATGTGGTGGCGCAAGACCTGAGCCTGGGCAATCCGGACTGGTCGAAGAGCCAGCAGATGGTCAGCCTCAAGCGCGTCGAGTTACGTATTTCGCCCCTGGCATTGCTGGCACAACGGCTGGTGATCCCGCGTATTGATCTCACCGAGCCCAATGCCACCCTTGAACGCCTGGCTGATGGGCGTGCCAACTGGATGTTCCAGTTCGACCCGAAAGACCCGAATGCCGAGCCTTCCAGCTGGGTAGTGGACATTGGAGCCATCGGTTTCGATAAAGGTTGGGTCACCCTCAATGATCAAAGCCTGAAAACCCAACTCGAGTTGCTGATTGATCCATTGGGCAAGCCCATACCGTTCAGCGACATCGTCGGTGACAAAGCGGCGAAAAATGCCAGCGAAAAGGGTTCTGCGCCACAGGATTACGCGTTTGCCTGGCAGGTCAAAGGCCAGTATCGCCAGCAGAACCTCGCCGGCACCGGCAAAGTCGGCGGCCTGCTGGCGTTGCAGGACGCCGCCAGGCCATTCCCGCTGCAGGCCCAGGTCAGGATCGGTGATACCAGCGTCGAACTGGCCGGGACCCTGACCGATCCGCTCAATCTCGGTGCGCTGGATTTGCGCCTGAAACTGGCCGGCTCCAGCCTGGGTAACCTCTACCCCCTGACCGGCGTGACGCTGCCGGATTCGCCGGCCTATGCCACCGACGGCCATCTGCTCGCCAAACTGCAGGAACCCGAAGGTGCTTCGTTTCGTTATGAGCAATTCAACGGCAAAATAGGCAGCAGTGATATTCACGGAGATCTGGCCTATGTCGCCAGCAAGCCTCGGCCCAGACTCAGCGGTGCGCTGGTCTCAAATCAACTGCTGTTCGCCGACCTCGCGCCGCTGATCGGCGCCGATTCGAATGCCAAGCAAAAAGCCCGTGGCGGCGAAAACAAACAGCCGGCGGGCAAGGTGCTGCCGGTCGAGGAGTTTCGTACCGAGCGCTGGCGCGCTATGGATGCGGACGTTGAGTTCACCGGCGAACGTATCGTCCACAGCGCCAGATTGCCGTTCACCGATCTCTACACTCACTTGATTCTCAACGATGGCCAGCTCAGCCTTGAGCCCCTGCGTTTTGGCGTGGCTGGCGGCAAGCTGGATGCGCAGATTCGTCTCAATGGCCGCACGACACCTCTGGAAGGCCGGGCGAAGCTGACGGCGCGCAACTTCAAGCTCAAGCAACTGTTCCCGACCTTCGAGCCGATGAAGACCAGTTTCGGCGAGCTCAACGGTGATGCCGATATCGCCGGTAGCGGCAACTCGGTGGCGGCGTTGCTGGGCAGTGCCAGCGGTGAGCTGAAAATGCTCATCAACGATGGCGCCATCAGCCGGGAGCTGATGGAACTGGTCGGGCTCAATGTCGGTAATTACGTGGTCAACAGGATATTTGGCGACAAGGAAGTGAAGATCAACTGCGCGGCGGCCGATTTTGATATCAAGACCGGTCTGGCCACCACTCGCTTGTTTGTATTCGATACCGAGAACGCAATTGTCTACATCGATGGCACGGTGAACATGGCCACCGAGCAGTTGGACCTGACCATTACTCCCGAATCCAAGGGCCTGCGGCTGTTCTCCCTGCGTTCGCCGTTGTATGTGCGTGGGCCTTTCATCAAACCGGATGCCGGTGTGAAAGGCGTGCCATTGATGTTGCGCGGAGCGGGGATGGTGGCGCTGGGCGCGATCGCCGGGCCTGCGGCCGGGTTATTGGCGTTGGTGGCGCCGAGTGGCGGGGAACCGAATCAGTGCGCGCCGTTGCTGGAGCAGATGAAGGCAGGCAAGGCGCCCAAGACAGTCAAAGGCTGAAGGCCGTGCCTTCATCTTCCTTGGGCGCTAATGGAATGTGAGGTCAATAGCGCTATGGGCGGTCGTCTCCAGCCTTTGCCTTAATCCGTTGGCCGAGGCTCTTATATTGGAAGCAGGTGGGTTTTCGATTTGCTGCCAAGCTTTTCAATGACCTGGTTTCTTACCGATGCGTATTTAGCTTCTATCAGGCAGGTAGACCACAGAGTGATTTCAACGGCGCCAAGGATATTATTTTCAGGGAGTGCCTGGTCAAGAATCGTGATGTCAACGGTATGGGAGGATTCGAACGATGCTTGAAATGAAATGATTGTTTTGTTTTCGCAAACGATTGTCAAAAGCGTACTGATAGTGACGGTGGTTTTTTCATCTCCTGGATTGTCTCCGAGTCCAGAAGTTGGAATGCTTTTCTTTTGGAGTTTATTCAGTATCGCTGCAATGGCGGGTGAGTCGTCGGGCAGCTGCTTTATGATGGATAATGCATTGGTCAACTGTTGCAACTGCTCTCTATGCAATACTTTGGATAAGCTGATTTGTGCAAGGCTTAAAACGCTGAAAGATTCAGCTTTGATGTTTTTGTTTTCAAAGCTATTGAGAGACCAGAACAATGTGCTGAGGATTTTTTTGTAGGCGGCGAACCAGGTGTCGACGCTGGTATTATCACTTTCGGCGACCAACTGTCCAAGCAGGGCGGAGTGCAGAACGTCTTTTTTGAAACTTTCGGGGTGTGAACCGAGAAATAGCGTAATGTTTCCGTTGACGATGTAAATGTCTGGTGAGAGAGGTGTCATAAGTAATCCGGATAAAATTGGCGAGATCTGCTTGCCATGATGGGCACCGGGAGCAATGTATTTACGGGCCTGGTACCCATCAGGTTTATTAAATAAATTATTGGAAACCCGGAATCCCTTCCAGGAAATCCTCGGCAGCTCGCCCAAGCTTTTTAAGGACGGATGCACGTATCTGATCGTAGACTTTTACGTTGAGATAAGCTGCCGTTGCCGCCGATTTTACAGTGGTCGATTGACTGGTCGACTTCCACCAGAGTATGCCTCGGCTACTTTCGCTGACATCCACGGATGTGCAGTTAAATATCATCATTGGCGAACCATCGCTGGTTTGCCAGACCGGAGAAATATCAAATTTTGCCTCGTGGCCGACTTTGGTATTGCGATTATAAATATCGATCAGCCCTTGGTCGTCTTTAATGCCACTCACGGCCTTGCCGGCAAGTTCCAGTAATCGAGGTGCATTAGCGCCGACAAGACCCTGTAGTATTTCAAAGGCCACCGCGTCCATCGTCAAGCCGGTCTTTTTAATGGTTATGTCCTTTACCTGATGGGCCTGAGTGACCCACCCGAGTTTGGAAAGGCCCTCGGTATAGAATTTGTACCATTCATGCAGCTGTTTGGTTGGGTCGTATTTTTGAGAGGCGGCGTTCTGCATAAGCAGTTTGCAGTTGTCAACATCCTCGCGATTTTGTACGGCTACACCCGGGAGATATACATTCATCATTTCCGGACCAACAGTACCACTCTCTTTGGATGGGTCGATCGGTGGGATGAGAGAGGCGACTCGAGGCGTCCTGTATGGTGCGGGTGTTGGTTTTGGCAGTAATTCAATGAATTCGAGACGTTGTTCCATGTGCATGATAGTAGTCCTTTACTGGTTAGGGTCTGTGCAAGTTGTGTGGTTGCGAAGTTGAAGATAAGCCAACTGCTCGGGATGTACAATAGTGCTTTGTAACTGAATAGTTCTTTCTGGCGCGTAATAAGTTGGTTGTCAGTAAGTGTTGCTTGTTTGTTGTTGGTTGAAGTTGCAGGGGTTCGGTAGTGAGGGCGCTTATATATGAGAGCGCTTGTTTGTCATTGCGCCTTCAGGGAACTCGGCGAGGCCTGCTAAGGTGTACGTGACAATAGAAGCGTATTTTTTATGCGATTTAACGATAGACGCTGTATAGCGTTACTTGACGGGCAGGGCATGACCCGAGAGCAACGCCTCTTCGCGCAACCACTGGAAGAATGCCCGCACCGGCGGATGTCGCTCGCGCCCGGGCACGCAAAGCGCGCTGTAGCCGGCGCCGTTAACGTGGATATCGGGGCGATAGGGTTGCAGTAAACCGCTGGCGACGCTTTCCGAGACCAGAATGTTGCTCGCCAGTACCAGGCCCTGGCCGGCAATCGCCGCTTGCAGGGCGTAATGCTCTTCGTCGTATTCGCGGATCATCGGCTGGCCTTCGAGCCAGTTCTCCCCAGCCTGTGCGCACCAGGCTTCCCAGCCATAAGCGTAGAGTTTGGAGTTGTGCCAGCGCACGCTGATCAGCGTCGGTTGCCGGGTGGCGGCCAGAGCGATTTGTTCGGGTGAGCCATAGACCGCAAAACACTCGTCGAACAGGCACAGCCCGTAGAGATTTGGGTAGTCGTCGAGGCTGTAGCGAATCACCAGATCGACGCTTGCGTCCTGATGCAAATCGATCACCTCGCAGTGGGTGTCCAGGCGCAGGTTGATGTTCGGATGGCGGGCATAGAAGCGCCCAAGTCGGGGCACCAGCCACAGCGTCGCAAAGGCCGCCGTGGTGGAAATCATCAGGTTGGCGCTGCTGCGTTGCGGGCGCAGGGTGTCGACGCTTTGCGCGACCTCCAGCAATGCGCCATGCAGGCTGTGGAACAGCCGTTCGCCACTTTCGGTCAGGCGCACCTGGCGGGGCAGGCGTTCGAACAATGACACGCCGAGCCAGCTTTCCAGCGAGCGGATCTGATGAGACACCGCGGTCGGGGTGACCGACAGCTCTTGGGCGGCAGCCTTGAAACTCAAGAGGCGCGAAGCGGATTCGAAGGCGCGCAGGGCGGTCAGCGGTAGCGAGGCAAACATCTGAGGGCTCCATGGATGAAATGAACTCATCCTGAATGACTTCTGATCAGTTGAAGGGGAGCAGCTGCGAGCTTCAAGCTGCAAGCCACAAGCTTTGAAGCAGTTTGGTCTTTTGATATTAGCCCTTTCACGGAGATTCAGATGAACAGAATTCTTGCCATACACGCCAGCCCCCGGGGCGAACGCTCTCACTCCCGGCGCTTGGCGGAGGTGTTTCTTTCGGCCTGGCAGGCCATTCACCCTGAATCGCAGCTGACCCGTCGCGAGGTCGGGCGGGCGTTGATCCCGCCGGTTAACGAGGAATTCATCGCTGCTGCGTTCTACCCCGAACCCGACGCCCGGCCACTGTCGATGCAGGCCGATCTGGCGTTCAGCGATGAACTGGTGGCGGAGTTGCTGGGGCATGATCTGTTGGTGATCTCGACGCCGATGCACAACTTCAGCGTTCCGAGCGGTCTCAAGGCCTGGATCGATCAGATCGTGCGCCTGGGCCTGACATTCAACCACTCCCTGGACAATGGCGTCGCGCAGTATGAGCCGCTGGTACGGGGCAAAAAGGCCCTGATCATTACCAGTCGCGGCGGACACGGCTTCGGCCCCGGTGGTGAAAACGAGGCGCTGAATCATGCCGATCCGCTGCTGCGCACCGCACTGGGCTTTATCGGCATTGATGACATCACGGTGGTCGCGGCCGAGGGCGAAGAGTCGGCAGAACGCACCTTCCTGGTCTCGTCTGCCGAGGCTGAACAGCGTTTGCTGGCGCTGGCCAGGATGTTTTGAGGAGGCATCATGGCCTGGGTGTTTTTGCTGATCGCCGCGGGTTTCGAAGTCACCTTCGCCATGGGCATGAAGTACGCCGAAGGTTTCACCCGACTCTGGCCGTCGCTGCTCACGGTGGTGGCGGCGGTGGGCGGTATCTGGTTTCTGACCCTGGCCATGCGCGAACTGCCGGTGAGCATCGCCTACCCGATCTGGACCGCCATCGGTTCATTGGGCACGGTGTTTCTCGGTTTTGCGTTGCTGGGTGAGAGTCTGACGGCGATCAAGCTGGTGTCAGTCGGGCTGATCGTGGCGGGGGTGGTCGGGTTGAAATAACGTCATGGGCTTGTCATGCCGCCGGCCGATGCTGGCACATTCCCCAGCCATTGCGTCTAGGATGGCCTGATCAGCTCAGTTCAGGGACGTACGCCCATGTCGCAAGAGTCCGCCACCCGTTATCCATTGGTGCTGGTCCCGGGGATGTTGGGGTTTATCCGTCTGGTGCTGTACCCCTACTGGTACGGGATTATTCCGGCCTTGCGCCGTGGCGGGGCTGTGGTGATCGCGGTGCAGGTCTCGCCGCTCAACTCCTGTGAGGTGCGTGGTGAGCAGTTGTTGCTACGCATCGAAGAGATTTTGCGCGAGACCGGCGCCAGCAAAGTCAATTTGCTCGGCCACAGCCAAGGGGCGCTCACCGCGCGTTATGCCGCGGCCAAGCGCCCGGATTGGGTGGCCTCGGTGACCTCGGTGGCGGGGCCTAATCATGGATCGGAGCTGGCGGACTATTTGCACACTCATTACCCGGGCGACAGCCCGCTCGGGCGGGTGCTGAAAGTGCTGATTCGACTGATCGCGGCCTTGATGAGTCTGCTGGATACCGGCTATCGCGGGCCGAAATTGCCAGTGGATATCCATGCTGCACACCAAGCGCTGACGAGCGAGGGCGTCGCCCTGTTTAACCAGAAGTACCCACAGGGCTTGCCCGACACTTGGGGGGGGCAGGGAGCCGAGGTGGTCAATGGGGTGCGTTATTACTCCTGGTCCGGGACCTTGCAACCGGGCAAGACCGATCGCGGGCGCAACCTGTTCGATGGCACCAACCGCAGTTGCCGGTTGTTTGCCAGAACCTTCGTCCGCGAAGCCGGGCATTGCGACGGGATGGTCGGGCGTTACAGTTCCCATCTGGGCACGGTGATCGGCGATGAGTATCCGCTGGACCACTTCGACATCGTCAACCAGTCTTTGGGGCTGGTAGGCAAGGGCGCTGAGCCGATTCGGTTGTTTGTCGAGCATGCACAGCGGTTGAAAGTGGCGGGACTGTAATTGCGTTTCGCAGTCCATTGTGGCGAGGGGGCTTGCTGTGGCGAGGGGGCTTGCCCCCGTTGGGTCGCGCAGCGGCCCTAAACCTGCGATCACATTTTGTCAGGTACACCGTATTCATAGGTTTTGCGGCTGCTGCGCACCCGAGCGGGGGCAAGCCCCCTCGCCACAACTCAAGCAATCCTAACCCTGCGCCCTAGCACCGTCCTCCAGCGCTCCGACACAATCACCCCACCCAAGGTCAAGGCGCCACCGACCAGGTGATACAGCGCCAATTGCTCCTGCAGCACCACGGCGGCAATCAATGCGGTGATCAGCGGCAACAAGTTGAAGAACAACGTCGTGCGGCTTGGCCCCAGGCGTAGCACCGCTTGCATCCAGGCCAGTGGTGCGATCATTGAGGCCAGCAGGCAGGCATAGAGCACCAGAGGAATATTCTGCAGGGTCAGGCCGACTTTCGGTGAGGTGAGGAACAGCGGAAACAGCACCACCACCGCTACCAGTACCTGCAAGTAGAGCAGCACCAGCGGTGGCAAACGCAGCTGCCATTTTTTCAGCAGCGTGCTGTAGATCGCATAAGCCAGGGTGGCGATCAGCATCATCCCGTCGCCCAGGTTCACGCCGTGTTCCAGCAGCGCGCCGAGGCTGCCGGAGGACACCACCACCAGCACCCCGGCGAACGACAGTACCGCACCGGCCAGCGCACCGGCAGTCAGGCGTTGACCCAGGCTGACAATCGCCATGGCCAGCGACATCAAGGGCATCAGCGACAGGATGATCCCCATGTTGGTAGCCGAGGTCAGGGTCGCGGCGAAGTAAGCCAGACTCTGATAGACCGCCATACCGAGCACGCCGAGGATAAAAATCTTGCCCAGGTTCGGCCGGATCAATGGCCAATGGGCGATCACCGGCTTGAGCATAAAGGGCGTGAACAGAATCCCTGCCAGCAGCCAGCGGTAGAGACCGATCTCGGCCGGAAAAATCGCCCCGACTGCCAGTTTGTTGATCACGGTATTGCCGGCCCAGATAAAAATGGCCAGCAGTGGATAAGCGTATTGCATGGGGACAAGCCAGAGCGTAAATGAACGGGGATTATCCACCTGTCCGGATCAATGCCTATACTTCGATCCAGACAACCCGCCTCTGTATTCGGACAGCATGAACAAAAAGCCCATCGATCTTCTGGATTTCAGCGGTTTGCCGACGCCGGTGTATTTTCGCTATGCCGATTTCGACGCCCATAGCCATGCATTGGCTCACCGCCACCCTTGGGGCACTCTCGAGTATTCGGCCTTTGGAGTGATGCATATGGAAATTGCCGGACGGCGTTTTATGTCGCCGCCGCAATACGCGGTGTGGGTACCGCCGGATACCGAGCATAGTTTCTACAGCGCCCAACCGATCAATTATCGCTCGGTCTGTCTGGCGCCCGAGCTGTGCCGCGACTTGCCGCAGCAAGCCTGCACGCTGGCCATCAGCGACATACTCAAGGCCATCCTCAAGGACTTCGCGGCTCGCGACGTGAAGATCCCTGAGCACGAAACCGATGTTCGCCTGGCCCAGGTGCTGGTCGACCAATTGCAGAAAGCGCCCACGCATACCTGCTATTTGCCTTACGCCAGCAGCCCCGCCTTGCTCAGTGTGCTCGAAGCCCTGCAGGCCGAGCCGGGGGATAACCATCCGCTGGCGCACTGGGCCGATCAGGTGCATGTCAGCGAGCGCACTCTGGCCCGGCAGTTTGCCCGCGAGTTGGGCATGAGTTTTGGCGAGTGGCGTCAGCGTCTGCGCTTTCTGGCGTCGATCGAAGCCCTGGACAGTCAGCGCAGCATCCAGGAGGTTGCGTTCGACATGGGCTACAGCACCGGGTCGGCGTTTATCGCGATGTTCCAGCGCCAGGCCGGCTGCACCCCCGAGCAGTATCGACGGACCCGTTTGCAGGTCAGGTGAAGGTGTAACGAGGTTTGTCTACACTCCGACAGAGGCCGTGCCCCTCGGTGCGGTAACAAGGAGAAACTCCATGAAGATGTTGCGCATCCCTTTGTTGATGGTGGGTCTGCTGATCTGTTCCCAGGGCTTTGCCGCCACTGCCCAACAGAACAAGATGACCACCTGCAACGCCGAGGCCACCGCGAAAACCCTCAAAGGTGACGAGCGCAAAGCCTTCATGAGCACGTGCCTCAAAGCCGCACCGGCAGAAGCCGCCAAACCCATGACGCCTCAACAGGAGAAAATGAAAACCTGCAACGCCACCGCCGCCACCCAGGTGCTTAAAGGTGACGCGCGCAAAGCCTTCATGAGTGAATGCCTGAAGAACAAATAATCCGTGAATTGTACTGCGGTCTAGTCATGTGGGAGCGGCGGTGCGGCGATCCGACTTGCTCGCGATACAGGCACCTCGGTGTATCTGATGACTGCGGTGATGCTATCGCGAGCAAGCTCGCTCCCACAGGTTGTCCCCCCAATCCCTAGTGTTGGCTCCAGAACGCTGGCAGACTGCCGATCCTCTATCGCCGTTCGTTTTGAGGCTTTATGCCAACGTTTTCGCAGCGTCATCTGTTGTACTTCAGTTGGGTGATCATTTTTGGCGGGTTGTTGCTGGTCTTGCCGCTACGGCTGTTGCCGAGCCTGCTCGCCGGGTTGTTGGTGTTCGAGCTGGTCAACATGCTTACCCCGCAACTGCAACGACTGATCGAAGGACGCCGGGCACGTTGGTTGGCGGTGGCGTTGCTGGGTACTCTGGTGGTCAGCGTGCTGACGCTGATCTTTGCCGGTGCTATCAGTTTCCTGCTGCATGAAGCGGAGAATCCCGGGGCTTCCCTGGACAAGTTCATGCTCGTGGTGGACAAGGCCCGCGGGCAGTTGCCACCATTTATCGACGCTTATCTGCCGGCCAGTGCGGCGGAGTTCCGGGTAGCCATCGGCGACTGGATGAGCAAGCACCTGAGCGATCTGCAACTGGTGGGCAAGGACGCGGCGCACATGTTCGTGACGCTGCTGATTGGTATGGTGCTCGGTGCGATCATCGCCTTGCAGCGGATCCCGGATCTCACCCAGCGCAAACCGTTGGCCGCGGCGTTGTTTGATCGCTTGACCCTGCTGGTCAAGGCGTTTCGCAATATTGTCTTCGCGCAGATCAAGATCTCCCTGCTCAACACCATCTTCACCGGGATTTTCCTGGCCGTGATTCTGCCGATGTTCGGCATCAAGCTGCCGCTGACCAAAACCCTGATCGTGCTGACCTTCCTGCTCGGCCTGCTACCGGTTATCGGTAACCTGATGTCGAACACCCTGATCACCATCGTCGGCCTGTCGCTGTCGATCTGGGTGGCGATGGCGGCGCTGGGTTATCTGATCTTTATCCACAAGCTGGAATACTTCCTCAACGCGCGGATCGTCGGCGGGCAGATCAGTGCCAAGTCCTGGGAATTGCTGCTGGCGATGCTGGTGTTCGAGGCCGCGTTCGGCTTGCCTGGGGTGGTGGCGGGGCCGATTTATTACGCGTATCTGAAGAGTGAGTTGAAGCTGGCGGGGTTGGTTTAGCGCGGGAAGCCTGTTGTGCCTGTGTTGTCAGTGCTGGCCCCATCGCGAGCAAGCTCGCTCCCACCTTAGATCTCCTGTGCACATAAATACTGTGAACGGCAGAGATTCAATGTGGGAGCGAGCTTGCTCGCGATGGAGTCGCCTCGGTCTCTCAGGGAGAACTCAGCAGCCGTACCGCTTCATGGCCTCGATCGCCAGACCGCTGCCGATGCTGCCAAAGATATTCCCTTCCACATGCCGCGCGTTCGGCAGCATCGCCGAGACGCTCTGGCGCAGGGCCGGGATGCCGCTCGAGCCGCCGGTGAAGAACACCGTATCGACCTGATCGACGCGTACATCGGCATCGCTGAGCAGTTGGGTGACGCTGTTGCGGATGCGTTCCAGCAGGTTGTCGATGGCCGACTCGAACAGCGCCCGGCTCAATTCCACACTCAGGCCCGGTTCGATGCGATCGAGCGGTACATGACGGCTTTCGGCCTGGGTCAGCTGGATCTTGGTTTCTTCCACTTCCATCGCCAGCCAGTGTCCGGCGCGCTGTTCGATCAACTTGAACAGGCGATCGATGCCGCCGGTGTCTTCGATGTCGTAGCGCATGCTGCCCAGCGCCAACTGGGATTTCTGCGAGTACACCGAGTTGATGGTGTGCCAGGTCGCCAGGCTCATGTGCTGACTGGTGGGCATGTAGGCGCCGCTCTTCATCCGGCTGCCGTAACCGAACAGTGGCATCACGCCCTGCAGGCTCAACTGCTTGTCGAAGTCGGTACCACCCACATGCACACCACCGGTGGCGAGGATGTCGTCGTGGCGGTGGTCGATGGCGCGGCGCTCGGGCGACAAACGCACCAGCGAGAAGTCCGAAGTACCCCCGCCGATGTCGACGATCAGCACCAGCTCTTCGCGTTCGATGGTCGACTCATAGTCGAAAGCGGCGGCAATCGGTTCGTACTGGAAGGACACATCCTTGAAGCCAATGGCCCGTGCCACGTCCACCAGGGTGTTTTCTGCTTCCTGGTCGGCCAGCGGATCATCGTCGACAAAAAACACCGGCCGGCCGAGTACCACTTCTTCGAACTCACGACCGGCGGTCGCCTCGGCGCGCTTCTTCAGCTGGCCGATGAACAGCCCGAGCAGGTCCTTGAACGGCATGGCCGTGCCGAGCACGCTGGTATCGTGCTTGATCAGCTTGGAACCCAGCAGGCTTTTCAGCGAGCGCATCAGCCGGCCTTCGTAACCTTCCAGGTACTCGTGCAGCGCCAGCCGGCCGTAGACCGGGCGGCGTTCTTCGATGTTGAAGAAGACCACCGAGGGCAGGGTGATCTTGTCGTCCTCCAGCGCGATAAGCGTTTCCATGCCGGGGCGCAGCCAGCCGACAGTGGAGTTGGACGTGCCGAAGTCGATGCCGCAGGCACGGGCTGGAGATGCGTTTTTCATGTCTATCGAGTTCCGGTTAAAAAACGGCCGCGCAGTGTATGCCAGTGCGGCGAATAATCGTAGGCCGACTATCCGCTAAATCGCAGCGATAAGCGTCTTGAAAGGCTATCCTTCGCCCCAAACTTGCAGGCACGGCCCTGGCAACCTGCGCGCATTCAAGAGTTGGGCGCCGGTTGTCGATAAACTTCTGACGCGCTGCCCGGTCACAAGATTGAGATCGGTCAATCCAAATGCGGTTAAAGAGAGCATGCTGTGCCTGGCTGCGCGATATCGATAACGGATGGTGATGCCCTCGATGGACTTCAAAGACTATTACAAGATTCTCGGTGTGGAGCCGACGGCGGACGACAAGGCGATCAAGGCCGCGTACCGCAAGCTGGCGCGCAAATACCACCCCGATGTCAGCAAGGAAAAGGACGCCGAGGCGAAATTCAAGGACGCCTCGGAAGCCTATGAGGCACTGAAAAGTGCCGACAAACGCGCCGAATACGACGACCTGCGCAAATATGGCCAGCATGGCCAGCCGTTCCAGGGCCCGCCGGGCTGGCAGGGACGTGGCGGTTTCAGTGGCGGTCAGGACACGGGCGATTTCTCGGACTTTTTCAGTTCGATCTTTGGCTCGCGTGGCGGTGGTGGTTTCAGTGGTGGGCAATCAGGCCGTAGCACCGCTCGTCGAGGACAAGATGTGGAAATGGAATTACCGGTTTTTCTAGAGGAAACCCTGTCGACCGAGTCGAAGAAGGTCAGCTTCCAGGTGCCGCAGTACAACGCCGCCGGCCAGCACGTCAGCAACACCAGCAAAAGCCTGAACGTGAAAATCCCGGCCGGCGTCGCCGACGGCGAGCGCATCCGCCTCAAAGGCCAGGGTGCCCCGGGCGTGAATGGCGGGCCCAATGGTGACCTGTACCTGATCATCCGCTTCGCGCCGCATCCGAAGTTCGATGTCGAAGGTGAAAACCTGATCGTCACCCTGCCGCTGGCCCCTTGGGAACTGGCGCTGGGCGCTGAAGTCGGCGTGCCGACCCTGACCGGCAAGATCCATCTGAAAGTCCCGGCCGGCAGCCAGAACGGTCAGCGCATGCGGGCCAAAGGCCATGGCCTGCTGAACAAGGCGGGGCACCGTGGTTATCTGTTCGTGCAATTGAAAGCGGTCATGCCCAAACACAGCGACGAGGCGGTCAAGGCGTTGTGGCAGGAACTGGCGGAAAAAGCCGCTTTTAACCCGAGAGAACACTGGAGTAGCTGATCATGAGCAGTCCCCTGATCGTTCAACTGGGCATGGAAGAATTCTGTGAGGCGACCGACCTGTCGGCCGTCTACGTGATCGAAATCGTCGAACACGGCATCCTCGAACCTCAGGGCAAGGCGCCCAAGGATTGGTTGTTTACCGACTACGAACTGGCCCTGGCCAAACGTGCGGCCAAGCTGCGCCGCGATCTCGAGCTGGAATGGGAAGGGGTCGCCCTGGCCCTGGACCTGCTCGAGGAGGTCCAGCAATTGCGGGCCGAGAACCGGATGCTCAAGCAGCGGTTGGGGCGGTTGGTGGTGGAATGATCCGGGAACATTGTTGACCTTGAGGCCGCTATCGCGAGCAAGCTCGCTCCCACAGGTTATGTGTCGATCACACAGGCTGGCCTGACATAAATCCACTGTGGGAGATCCACTGTGGGAGCGAGCTTGCTCGCGATGGTCTTCAATTCACCAATATCTACCTGACAAACCACGCTCTACCCCTTGCCCGAACACCCCCGCCGATCCACCTGCTCCAACGCCTGATCCACCAACAACTTGCACAACTCGACCATCTGATAAATCCCCAACGCCACGCTACGCCGCGAACCTTCAAGCTCAAAGGCCAGGTCGCCGGCGATGGCATTGACCGACGCCAGCGTTTCGGAGGCATTGGCCAGCAGGCTTTCGGTGTCGATGTGGGTGGCGACGGTGAAGAGATTTGTCGTGGGGGAGTCGGAACTGCGGAGGTTGTCGAGTGACGGCTTGAAGTGATGATCGAGGGCTCGTTCGGCTGCCTCGTGGAGCTTTTTGGGATCGAAGGGATCGTAAGGGGGAACGCTTGGGGTTTCTGGTGGATCGGGGGTAATCTTTTTCATAGTGAAGCTCCTTGATCAAATGGAGCTGCCACTACCTGCTGTCAAACAAATGGGTGGCAGCTGTACGCGGGTTGACAGACCGAGGATCAAGGAACCCGGCGCACCCGAAGATGCCCCACGCACAGCCGCCATAATACGGAACGGCGGACACAAAAAAAGTGCCGACTGTTCGCATAGCGGCACTTGCATGCCTTGATACTATTCGGTCTGTCAAAACCGGTCGCTGATTTTGCAAGCGACCCGCGAAGATTATCCGCGGCACTCAATCAACGCAACCCTCAAACCTCGTCGGAAAATTCTTGAGCGAAGTGCCCGCTCTTGATGGTTACTGGCATCACGGACCTCATAGCGGGCAAGCCTCGCTCATGCATTGGACTGGTGTCTGTCGCAGTAAATAAATCCGTCCCCTTTTTTACACTTTTTTACCTTTTTTACACTTTTTTAATGATCGCTTTTTGACGAGCCCTGATTGCAGAAGGGATTATTCCCGTATTCTCTTTCCGCCTCTAATTTGCTCTTTGGCTGCTTCTATATCAAAATATGTTGAACCATCAGCACGACGCATATTGTAATTTGGAAGCAGTCTGTCAGGAACAGGCGGAGGAGGCGGACCCGGACGCAAGACGATTCGGTCTACACCTTGAGCATCACGACCAGCATCGTGCCACTGTAGAGGGCGCCTGGATGGACCAGGGTTTGAGGCGAACATTGCGTTAGCCGGCGTCGAGCTCCTTCCAGAGGGACCGTGAGGGGTCCTGGCGATTTCCTCAAGATATCGGGACCAAGGTATTGTTTCCGGTTCTGGACTCCGTGGTGGCACCCAACTCCGGTAATTATCAGGTAGGCCCATTGACCTATTTCTTTCCACTGAGCTGGATACGTGCGAGGACGGCGAAGACGTCGCACCTCCAGCGGATATGGGTGTGGCCGTAGAAGACGAGGCCGTTGGAACTGCTGCATACTCATTACGGCTAACTGGTGCTAGACCGCGACTTTCAAGAGTTCTTCGAACGTTGAGTGTGGCAGTGGTATTCCTGAGGGTAGGTGGTGAGTGGGGTGGACTAGATGCACCAGTTGTACGAGCTCTCCAAAACCTCCATCTCATATGCCCTGTCGGATCCGAAAAATTCACCGGATCCCCCACGCAGTACATATATGCATTCAACCCACCCCTTCCAAACGGGCTCCAACTGTCCGGGCTATGAAAGCGCATCAATATCGGGTTGTAAGCGCGGTAGCCGTTACCCAGCAAATACCAGCCAATACGCGCCTCGCGCAATTCACCGTTGAAACCCAGGCGCGTCGCGATCTCTTGTTGCGCGGACTGTTGGCCATAGGCGGAATAGGCGATGGAATTTGGTTTGTCCTCCGCGATTTCGGCGAGGACGGAGTTTTTATCGTCGGTTGCCAGCAGGATGGTGCGTTGTTGGCGCGAGTTGTTGTGCTCAT
Organism: Pseudomonas fluorescens; assembly: GCF_902497895.1. Taxonomy (GTDB): domain Bacteria; phylum Pseudomonadota; class Gammaproteobacteria; order Pseudomonadales; family Pseudomonadaceae; genus Aquipseudomonas; species Aquipseudomonas fluorescens_BP. The sequence goes on along the minus strand of NZ_CABVHQ010000041.1, from coordinate 16,105 downwards.
CAACCATTGAGTGGGTCATGAAGAGGCCGTCCTTGTTGAGCTCGTCGACTTTAATCAAGGCCCCCAGTTTTACTCGTTCTGCATAGCGCTGGGTACTAGCAGATCTGCTAGTAACGATGGGTTTCAGGTGCGAAGGGGAGGCGCAAAGCGCCGGTTTGATCAGGAAAAAACCAACCGTCCTACAGAGGCTGCGCAGGCTGTGCACATTTGGGCAAAACCACCGTAAAGGTGGTGCCATCTGCCTCATTCGAGCTGACTTCGATCGTGCCCTGATGGGCAATCACCACTTCCCGGGCAATGAAAAGCCCCAGGCCGAGGCTGGTGGAGCGGCCGGCGATTTCCTCGCTGGCGCTGCGTACCAACGGGTCGAAGATGGTGACCTGGGCGTCTTCGGGAATCGGCTCGCCATAGTTGTGCATGGTCAGGCTGACCTGTTCTTCGCCGCCGGTGATGCTCAAGGTCACCGGGCGTTTATTGGCGCCATGCTGCAGTGCGTTGCCGATCAGGTTTTGCAGCAACTGATCAAGCCGGCCACGGTCCCATTCCCCTTGGGTGTCTCCCTGGACATTCAAGGTTGCCGTGCAGTCGGGCTGCCCGGCGCAGGCTTCATCGATGGCGGCCTGCGCGGCACTGGCCAGGTCCATGAGTGTCGGTTCGATGGGCAGGCTGTTGCCCAGCCGGCTGCGCACGAACTCCAGCAAATCGTTAACCATCACGGCCATATGGCGGGCACCGTTCTTGATGAGTGAAACGTAGTTCAGCGCATCGGTATCCAGTTTGGCTTTGCGCACCAGCATCTCGGCGGACATGCTCACGGCCTGCAAGGGCGCGCGCAGGTCATGGCCGAGGATGGCCAGGAAGATGTCCCGCGAACGGTTGACCTGCTCGGCGTAAGCGGCGGTGGACTCGGCCAGGGCTTCGTCGATGGCTTCATTGAAACGGATCATGTCCTGGAAATAAGCCAGATCGGGCGACTCCAGGCTGCTGACCCACAGCCGAATCACACAGGCGCGTAAATGCCGAAATTCGGCGGTCATCTGCACCAGATCAAACCCGGCGGTATGCCTGAGCTCGCCGTGGCTGGCCGCGGCCTGATCCAGGCTCGGGGTTTTCTCCGGCCCTTCGCCCTTGGCTTTCGCAGCCTGTTCGCTGGCGGTTTGCGCGGTCTTCATGTCCCGTGACGCGGCCAGCAGGATCGACCTGGCATGGTCGCGCAGCATCGCCCGGCTCATTGAGTCGACGTCAGGTGCGATGGCTTTGGCGAACTGCTCCCACTCATCGACGATGCGATCCACGTGTTGCACGATGAATTCGGATAGGCGCATGGCCGGTGACCTTGTTGGGGCAGTGATAGTCAGGAAGTGTGGCGCATCCTGGCGCCTTTGTCGTTCCCCTCCGGCACGCACCGACGAAGGTGCCGGCCTCGATGTGCTGACGAGGTGGTATTTAGTTATTTTTAACGACTGTTTATTTGAAGTGTTAGGGTTGTTTTCTGCATGTTAGATGAGTTTATTGGGTTTTTTGTTTTAGGTGAGGATGAGTAAACTGAGCGCTTCTATACGTGCTGAGGTAGTTGTAAATGTCAGATCATGGAGCTGTTAAAGCTATGGAAGGTTCGCCCTCTTTGTCGGCCGAGAACAATGGGGTTCATTATCAATTCTTGAAAGAAAAAATCCCCCAGTGGTATTTGGGCGCTTCCGATAAAAGACAGGAAGAGCTCAGTGCTCATCAGCTGGTTCTTCCCGAGTGGTATAAAAAAGCATCTTCTGTATTGAAAGTTTCCTCAAAAGAAAGCCATGCGGCTTATCGAAAGTCGCTCAATGAAGTCGAAAAAATATTGAGCGGTATTCAGGATATCCTTGAATTTGCCGAGCCATTACTGACCCAGGCCATTCAGGATAAATTCAAACTGCAACTTAATGTCAGACAAGTCTTTTTTGCCCGTAAGTACCGTGCTGGGGGAGGGGGGAGGCACGGCTTTGATCGGGTACTGGAGTTGGATAAAGAAACAGATTCTTCTCTGAACGATTTCTATAAAGGCATCACCCTACTGGAAGCCGCGCTGGGTAACTTCGAACCCGATGAAGCTCGGAAAAGCAGCTGTGACGATTGTCAAATCATCACCCGATGGAGTTCTTACGGCGGCGAGATCATCGCGACCAAGGATGAGGTCATGAAACTGGCCGTATCGATCGCGCCCGAGGCATTTGCCGAGCTATGTCGCAGCCTGGACCTGGGGCGTCAATATCAGGAGCATATCAGTGCCGTTCTCCAGCAAGATGACGCTTGGGAGCGTGCGGTAGTGGAAACAACGCTGAGCAGCAACCAAAAGCACATGCTGGCTGTATCGGCACAGGTCGCCTATATGCAGCATCTGGAGTCGACATCGGACGGGGCGAACTCAGGCATTAGCGCCGATGCCTACCAGATGCTGCTGCAGGTAGTGGGTGACAAGCCTGGTATTACCCTGGATGAACGAGCGGTGTGCTATGCCGGTCTGAAGATGCTGGACGTTGAACTGAGCGGGATCCTGCTGATCGGTCCCGATCGCCTGGGCAGCGACCGTGTCGAACGTTTGGTCGTCTATATCCCGGGCGATCCGGCTCAGCCTCTCAAAGAGTACGCATCGTCTGAGGATTTCGAAGCCGATCTGAAGGCCCGCTTGCATACGTCCGCCTATCGGCTTTTTTTTAGCCGTTTTGTTCCACAGCGCCACCAGGGGACTTTTTTCCGGTCATTGAGTGAAAAACTCGATCCATCTGAAGCCTATTCACAGGCCAAGGATTACGCGCCGATCCCGAATCAGCGACGCGTGCGCCTGTCGGTAGGGGAAACCCTTGTTCAGGGCAATCTCTGGAAGTACCTACGCGAAGAAAGAATCAACAAAATCATCAATGATGCCCGGGCGGTGGCGGTACCTACCGGCGATGAAGACAAGAAAGCCCGCCTCAAGAAGATGGAGAGTTACATCAGCGCGGTCCAGAGTGTGTTCAACCTTGCCGCCTTTGTGGTGCCCGGGCTTGGCGAAATCATGTTGGCGGTGGGCGCCGCCCAGATGATGTCCGAGGTGTTCGAGGGAATCGAGGCCGCCGAGCAAGGCGAATTCAAAGAGATGTGGGAACACTTTTCGAGTGTGGCGTTGAATGTCGCTTTTATTGCAGCGGGTGCAAAAGTGATACCCGCGATCAATGCCCCAGGGGTCGTCGATGCTTTGAAACCCGTCAAGATGCCTGACGGGAAGAGTCTTTTATGGAAGCCCTCGCTGGAAGGCTACGAGCAGAAAATACCGACACTGGGTACGAAGCCAGACGATCTGGGCCTGCATCAATACGATGGTCAGGACATTTTGCCGCTGGAAGATAAGTACTATGCGGTGAAAAAAGAGCCGGCTAACGGCAAGTACAGAATTCAACATCCTGCGCGCGAGGATGCGTACACACCTGAACTGAACACTAACGGCACCGGTGCCTGGAGTCATGAATTGGAACAGCCTCAGACCTGGGAGGGGCCGGAGCTGATGCGGCGCCTGGGTCACTCCGTCAGTGAGTTCAGCGACGCGGAGCTGGAACAGATTCGCAGTGTCAGCGCCACCGATGAGGACGTCTTGCGCAGAATGCATGTCGAGCATGAACCCCCTGCGCCGATGCTGGCCGATACGATCAAACGGTTTGACGCTTATAAGCAGGTCGAGGATTTTATCGCCGACATGAAAAGCGACAGCTCAGCGGTGTCTGCCAAGGATCATTCAATCGATCAGCTGCTTGTCATGACGCGTTATGGCAAGTGGCCGGACACGGTTTCGATACGGATTATCGATGCACAGGCCAAGACGACCTGGCAATACGTCACCCCAAGGAGTGCTCAGGGCGAGATCCGTACCGTGCAGATACACGATGCGCAGTTGCGCAGCGGGGAGTTGCTGAAAACGCTCCTGGAAGCCCTGGATGAGAACGAAACCAATACGATACTGGAGCAAAAGCCTGGAACCCCGCGTGGTTCTCTGGATGAACGCATCGCGAAACTGCGCAGGAAGATCGCCACGGTTGCCGAAAGCCGTAAAGCCTCGCTGTTCAATAACGTCTACAACGCCAAGAGCGTGAGCAACGATCCTCGGGTCAATCTGCTTAAAGCGCGCTTTTCCAATGTGCCCACGAACGTTGTCGAAGAGCTGCTGGCCGACGCCAGCAGTGCGCAACGACAACAAATGGCCAAATGGGACTTCGCCGACAAGCTGCAGACCAAGCCCATACCGCTGGGGCTGGCAGAGGCGTTGCGCTGGATTCAGCGCGAAGTGCGTCTGGCGCATGCATATGAGGGGCTTTATCTGGAAGCGCTGATCAGCCCGGACACAGAGAACCTCGTGCTCAATACGCTCAAGAAGCTGCCTGGCTGGTCGAACGATTTGCGAGTTGAAGTTCGAGAAGGTTCGTTCAGTGGAAAATTACGGGCAAGTGTCGGGCCTGAGGATGCTGCAAGTCGCAAGGTTCTGGTGCGAAATGAAAAAGGATCGTATGAGGCGCGTGATGAGAAAGATGGTCACTTGCACGGCGCCGACGACCTCTACGCCACCCTTCAGCATGCCTTGCCCGATACACATCGCGACGCTTTGGGTCTGCCTCACGTGGGGCATGGGCCGGAACTGAAAACCTTGATCAGGCAGCATGCACTCTCGCGCAATGAGCTGCGCTCGGTGTTGAAGATGCAGCCAATCAAACCCTGGTTCAAGGCACCCAGGCACTGGGTCAATGGTCGTCCGGGCTATCCACTGAGTGGGCGTGGGGCAGGCGTGAGCCAGCGACTGCTAGCGGATCAGCACAGGGTACTCAGACTTTTCCCCGATTATACCGATGCACAAATTGACAGGTTTCTGGAGCAGACAGGGGCCCGGCGTGAGTTGTATCTGGTCAATCTCGAGGCTGAGCTTCAAGGCTTGCGCAACGAGTTGCGGCAATGGGAATCGACACCTTCTACGCGCACTCTGCCGGATGGAAGTGGTGTGCCTGTCGAGCCGTATGAAAAGAAAGTCGTCGCGCAATTGCTCGAACGTTGCTGGCAGAAACGCCTAGGGACAATGCAATACGCGGAGAATGGTTCTGAAATGGGTTATGAACTCAATCTTCGAGGTCGCACAGTCGGAGAGCTTCCAGCTCTGACAGGGTATTTCCCTCATGTGCGGTTTTTGGACTTGAGTAACCGGGGGCTTGTGGCGATGCCCAATGAGTTCCTCGATTCATTTCCGTCTATCGTGGAGTTGAAGCTGCGAAACAATGGGCTGCGTGATTTCCCGACACAAGCCGCTGAGATAGATTCCCTGCTGCATCTGGATGTTTCCAGGAACAACATCACGCTAACGGACGAAGCCACCGCCGCTCTGGCCAAAATGAATCAACTCGCTATTTTGCAGCTAAGCCACAATCCGCTGACGCGTCTCCCGGACTTCAGTCAGATGACGGCATTGGTCGAGGTCCGATTGCAGGCGACCGGCATCACTGAGTGGCCAGTCGGGCTCCGTGACCAGGCAGGTCTGGAGATGGTCGATTTGCGTGATAACCAGCTCGTCTCGTTTCCTGAGTGGGCGGTGAATCCGCCGCCGGAACAGGCGGCAAACATCAACAAGGTGTTGAAAATCACCGAGTTGAACGGCAATCCTCTTTCTGATCAAGGCCTGCAGCAGTATGCGGACATCCTGGCACGTATCTACCTGGATGACGATCAGGCCGGGTTGATGCCGGTACCACCTGATGGTCCTGATGAACGGGGTGCTCAAGGGGGCACTTTAGCGCCTTCGGCGCAGCGAGTTGATCGATGGCTACGAGATACTCCCCAGGCGGAACTCGGTGCAAGAAAGGCGCAGTGGGAGCTTCTCGATAAAGAAGCCCTCGATAGAGAAGCATCCGGAGAAGCTGGTAGAGCGGTCAGTGAAAGCGAGGAGTTTTTCAGGTTATTGGAAAAACTGAGTGAAACGGCTGAGTACAAGAAGGCCTACCCGGATCTCCAGGCACGGGTTTGGGCGGTGCTGGATGCAGCTGAAGAAAATGAAGTACTGCGTAACGAGCTGTTCAAAGCGGCGGGTGAACCAGAGACTTGTAGTGACCGTGCCGCGTTGGTGTTCAGTCAACTGGAAATCAAGGTACAGATTCATAAAGCCTTGGCGCTTGCCGGCGACAATGGCGCAGGTCTCGAATTGCTCGAGTTGGCCAAAGGTCTTTTCCGTCTGGATGAGGTTGAAGCGTTCGCGCTGAAAGACATAAAAGAACGCATCGAAGTGATTGTCCGTTCCGACATATCCGTGAAGGAAAAGGGTCGTCAACTGTTGTTGATGGATCAAATCGAAGTACGGCTGACTTATCGGGTGAACCTCAGGGACAGGCTTGACTTGCCCGGGCAGCCCACAAAGTCTGAATATGCCGGTCTGGAATACGTGTCTCGAGCCAAGCTGCGGGCAGCAGAGGAACATGTCAACAGTCTGAGAGATTCGAAGGCAGAGATTGAGTCAATCGCTCGTCGTGACTTCTGGGGTGAATACCTGAAAGAAAAATACCGTTCCAGGTTCGATTTGGCTTATGAGCCGATCTATGAGCGCATGGAGCAGCTTGAGATAACGAAGGGAACAATGACCAGTGCTGAATACAACAGCAAATTCGGAGCATTGGCTGCCGAGATCAGGACTGCAGAGCGAAAGCTCATTGATCTGCTGACCCCGCAGGAAATACTCAATCTGGAAGATGTCGATACCGACGCGTGACGATGCGCGATGGATGAATCGAACCCCGAATGCAGTTAGTGCAGCATTCGGGGTTTTTCTGTGTCAGAACAGGAAATAGCGCTGCGCCATCGGCAGCACTTCAGCCGGCTCACACCAGAGCAACACGCCGTCGGCCTTGACCTGATAAGTCTGCGAATCGACCTCGATGTTCGGCAGATAATCGTTGTGGATCAGGTCGGTTTTCTGCACCTCGCGACAGCCTTTGACCACGGCGATTTTCTTCTTCAAACCCAGGGCTTCGGGAAGACCGGCGTCCTGCGCCGCCTGGCTGATGAAGGTCAGGCTGGTGGCGTGCAGCGAGCCGCCGAAACTTGCGAACATCGGTCGGTAGTGCACGGGTTGCGGGGTTGGAATCGAGGCGTTGGCATCGCCCATCAGGCTGGCGGCAATCGCTCCGCCTTTGAGGATCAGGGTCGGTTTGACGCCGAAGAACGCCGGGCGCCAGAGCACCAGGTCGGCCCATTTACCCACTTCGATCGAGCCCACTTCATGGCTGATGCCGTGGGTGATCGCCGGGTTGATGGTGTACTTGGCGATGTAGCGTTTGGCGCGGAAGTTGTCGTTGCCTTCACCGTCGCCGGGTAGCGGGCCGCGCTGCTTTTTCATCTTGTCGGCGGTTTGCCAGGTGCAGGTGATGACTTCTCCGACCCGGCCCATGGCCTGGCTGTCGGAGCTGATCATCGAAAATGCGCCGAGGTCGTGCAGGATGTCTTCGGCGGCAATCGTCTCGCGGCGGATGCGGCTTTCGGCGAAGGCCACATCCTCGGCGATGCTCGGATCGAGGTGATGGCAGACCATCAGCATGTCCAGGTGTTCGTCGATGGTGTTGCGGGTGAACGGTCGGGTCGGGTTGGTCGAGCTTGGCAGTACGTTGGGGAAGCCGCAGGCCTTGATGATGTCCGGGGCATGACCGCCGCCCGCGCCTTCGGTGTGGTAGGTGTGGATGGTCCGGCCCTTGAACGCGGCGAGGGTGGTTTCGACGAAGCCGGATTCGTTCAGGGTGTCAGTGTGGATCGCCACTTGCACGTCGTATTGGTCGGCGACGCTCAGGCAGTTGTCGATGGCCGCCGGTGTGGTGCCCCAGTCTTCATGCAGCTTGAGACCGATGGCCCCGGCCTTGACCTGTTCGATCAGCGGCTGCGGCAGGCTGGCGTTGCCCTTGCCGGTGAAACCGATGTTCATCGGGAAGGCGTCGGCGGCTTGCAGCATGCGCGCCAGATGCCACGGGCCAGAGGTGCAGGTAGTGGCGTTGGTGCCGGTGGCCGGTCCCGTGCCGCCGCCGATCATGGTGGTGACGCCGCTCATCAGCGCTTCTTCGATCTGCTGTGGGCAGATGAAGTGGATGTGGGTGTCGATACCGCCGGCGGTAAGGATCATGCCTTCGCCGGCAATCACTTCAGTGCTGGCGCCGACGGCGATGGTCACGTCGGGCTGGATGTCCGGATTGCCGGCCTTGCCGATGGCGGCGATGCGGCCGTCCTTGAGGCCGACGTCGGCTTTGACGATGCCCCAGTGGTCGATAATCAGCGCGTTGGTGATCAGGGTGTCGACCACCTGGGCGGCGAGCAACTGGCTCTGGCCCATGCCGTCGCGGATCACTTTGCCTCCGCCGAATTTCACTTCTTCGCCATAGGTGGTGAAGTCTTTTTCCACCTCGATCCACAGTTCGGTGTCGGCCAGGCGGACCTTGTCACCGACGGTGGGGCCGAACATGTCGGCGTAGGCTTGTCTTGAGATTTTCATGGGGTTGCCTTGGGATTCAAGTGGGTTTGAGACCGCTCGCGTCGCTCGCTATCGCAGCCTTCGGCAGCTCCTACATTCGCAGCCTCGCTGCGCTCGGCAGCTCCTACGGGGGGATGCGTACGATCGCGAGATTTCGGGTGCGTTAGGGCGTTCGCATGGGATTTCGGGTGCCTTGGGGGTGTTCACATGAGATTGCGGGTGCCTGCGGTCGGCGTAGGAGCTGCCGCAGGCTGCGATCTTTTTGGGGGCACCGAAAATTTCAATCCAGATCACCCATGATCCTGCCGGCAAACCCGAACACCCGGCGCAGTCCGGCCAGGTCTACCAGCTCGATGTCCCGCGTCTGCCCCGGTTCGAAGCGCACGGCAGTGCCGGCCGGGATGTTCAGGCGCATCCCGCGGCTGGCGGCACGGTCGAAGGTCAGGGCGTCATTGGCTTCGAAAAAGTGATAGTGCGAGCCGACCTGGATCGGCCGGTCGCCGCTGTTGGCAACACTCAGGTTCAAGGTGCGGCGTCCGGCGTTGAGTTCGATTTCGCCGGGCTGGATCTGATATTCACCAGGGATCATTCAACGGCTCCGAGGATTTTGTAGTAGAGGGCGGTCGGGCGGTACTGGCCGCTCGGGTCGCAGGCGTAGTCGGGGATTTCACCGGCTCGGGTGTAGCCCTGAGCGCGATAGAAGGCTTCGGCAGTCGAACCGGCTTCGGTGTCGAGGTAGAGCATGCCGCGTTTGTGCTGGCGAGCGCCAAGCTCCAGGGCACTCAACAACTGCTGGCCCAGACCACGCCGACGTGCGTGTTCACGCACCAGCAGCTTCTGGACTTCGGCGCGATTACGCCCGTTGGTTTTCTGGCAGAGTGCAAGTTGCACGCTGGCCTGTACCTGTTCGTCCTTGACCACCACCCATAGCAACACGCTGCCTTGCTCAAGACTGGCCTGCACCTCATCGAAATAAGCACGGGCCTGAGTGGCATCCAGATCGGCCATGAAGCCGACACTGGCGCCATAACCCACGGCGTCGAGCAGCAGATCGATCAAACCCTGGCGGTAGTGCGCAAAGCTTTCAGCATGGACTCGACGCAGTTGAGCGGCGTTCATCGGGTATTACTCCTGATCGGCGACTGGCGGCTCCGCGCCTGGGTTGAGGGTCAGCTGCATAAAGGTCAGGTCGAGCCAGCGGCCGAACTTGGTGCCCACTTGGGGCATCTGACCGGTGATGGTGAAGCCGGCTCGTTGGTGCAGGCGAATCGAGACGGCATTTCCGCTCTCGATGGCCGCGACCATCACGTGTTTGCCGCAGCCTCTGGCGCGCTCGATCAGCGCTTCCATCAGCCGTGGACCGAGGCCATTGCCCCGTTGGTCGCTGCGCACGTAAACCGAGTGTTCGACGGTATGCCGGAAACCCTCGAAGGGCCGCCAGTCACCAAACGAAGCGTAGCCCAGTACGCTGTTGTCGCCGTCGACAATGACCAGAATCGGATAACCCTGGGATTGCCGGGCGCTGAACCAGGCCTGACGGTTGTTGAGGTCGACGGCTTGTTCGTTCCAGATCGCGGTGGTGTTGAGTACGGCATCGTTGTAAATGTCGAGGATCGCCGGCAGGTCTGCATGCTGCGCGTCACGAATGCGGTAAGTCATGGTGCGGTCTCAGGCGATGGGTTGGTGGACGGTGACCAGTTTGGTGCCGTCGGGGAAGGTCGCTTCGACCTGGATTTCCGGGATCATTTCCGGGATGCCCTCCATCACCTGCTCGCGGCTGAGCAGGGTGGTGCCGTAGTGCATCAGCTCGGCCACGGTGCGGCCGTCACGGGCGCCTTCGAGCAGGGCGGCGGAGATGTAGGCCATGGCTTCCGGGTAGTTGAGTTTCACACCGCGGGCCAGCCGCCGCTCGGCCACGAGACCGGCGGTGAAGATCAGCATTTTGTCTTTTTCGCGTGGGGTCAGGTCCATCGTTTGGAATCCATTGTTGGCAGATTAAAATCTTATGTCTTACACCCCGTAGGAGCTGCCGCAGGCTGCGATCTTTTGATCTTCCCGAGGCGCGCCATCCAAAGATCAAAAGATCGCAGCCTGCGGCAGCTCCTACAGGGGGAGGGCGGTGTTCAGGTACTCCATATTCTTGGGGGGACGGCCTCGCGGCCGAGCAATACCGGCCTGAGCAACCGCCACAAATCGATCAACCAACCTCGCGCTTGCAAGGCTTCACTGGCCAGGCAACGGGCGACCAGCAGTCCAGGCAGTTGGGTCAGGTCACCGCGCACCGGATTGGGCAACGAGCGGCAGACTTCCAGCAACTCGCTATCAATTTCACCGGTTACCAGCAAGGTTGCAAACACCGGCTGGCCATCGAGGCCGATCGGCGAGTCGAGTAAACCGTCGTTACCGACGATGCGCTGGCGTTCGTGCCAGAGCAACTGCCCATCGCGGCGGATATCCAGTTGCGCCTGGAAATGCCCCAGATCAAAGCGCTCACCGCTGGCCGGACGACCCAAGGCCACCAGATCCCAATAGAACAGCCGGGCGTCGCCTTTCAGTTCGATTGTCGTGCCGAGTTCGGCCTGGGCGGCGCTGAAGATGATGGTTTCCTGCGGCAGCCATTCCAGAGTCGCACCGGCTGCAACGTGCAAGTCCAGCTTCTGGTAGGCCGGGCCGGCGGCGCGATACCACTTGGCCGCACCGGGGCTGGTCAACTGCGCCCAGGCATCGGTGCCGACATGGGCGCTGATGTCCAGTCGATCGCCGCCGGCAATTCCGCCGGGCGGGTGAACGATGATGTGCTGGCAGACTTGCGGGCCTTCGGCATACAAATGCTTCTGCACGCGCAGCGGACCCTTGTGCCGGCGCTGGACCGGACGCGTGCTATCGCCGAAGCGGGCGTAGCCGAGTTCCAGCTCGGCGTGCCAGCTGGGGGTGAACAGTGCGGTATGGGCAGGAAGATTCATGATTTCCAGTTATTGTCAGGACACTACAGGTTAGATCGTAACCAATCCGCGTACACCTTCGGCTTGCATGTTTTCGCCACGGCCTTGCTGGACGATCTCGCCCCGGGACATCACCAGGTACTGATCGGCCAGTTCGGCAGCGAAATCGTAAAACTGCTCCACCAGCAGAATCGCCATGTCACCGCGTGCTGCAAGCTGCTTGATCACCGCACCGATCTCCTTGATCACCGAGGGTTGAATGCCTTCGGTGGGTTCATCGAGAATCAGCAGGCGAGGGCGGCTGGCCAGGGCACGGCCGATGGCCAGTTGTTGTTGCTGACCGCCGGACAGATCGCCGCCACGGCGTTGCTTCATTTGCTGCAGTACCGGGAACAACTCGTAGATAAAGGCCGGAACCTCTTTGGCTGCGGAACCCGGGAAGCGCGACAAGCCCATCAACAGGTTCTCTTCCACTGTCAGCCGACCGAAGATTTCCCGGCCTTGGGGCACATAAGCGATTCCGGCATGCACTCGCTGGTGCGGTTTGTAGCCGGTGATGGCCTTGCCTTCCCAGTTCACTGCGCCTTCTTTGGCGGGCAGCAGGCCCATCAGGCATTTGAGCAGCGTGGTCTTGCCGACGCCGTTACGCCCGAGCAGGCAGGTGACCTCGCCGACCTTCACGTCGAACGACAGGCCCCGCAGGATGTGGCTACCGCCGTAGTATTGATGCAGCTTGTCGACTTGTAGCATGTTCGAATTCCTTATGGTTCACGCTGACCCGCTCTCGTAGGAGCTGTGTAGGAGCTGTCGAGCGGAGCGAGGCTGCGATCTTTTGATCCTCCTGAGGTGCGATATACATAGATCAAAAGATCGCAGCCTCGCTCCGCTCGACAGCTCCTACACACACACACAGGTCCGGCAGGGAGGGGTCGGCTACCGGCCTAAATACACCTCGATCACCCGTTCGTTTTCCTGCACCTGCTCCAGCGACCCCTCGGCCAACACACTCCCTTGATGCAACACCGTGACATGATCGGCAATCGAGCCGACGAAGCCCATGTCGTGTTCCACCACCATCAGCGAATGCCTGCCGGCCAGGCGCTTGAACAGCTCGGCGGTGAATTCGGTTTCGGCGTCGGTCATGCCCGCCACCGGTTCATCGAGCAGCAGCAGTTGCGGGTCTTGCATCAATAGCATGCCGATCTCCAGAAACTGCTTCTGACCGTGAGACAGCAAACCCGCCGGGCGATTGACCGAGGGGGTCAGGCGAATGGTTTCGAGTACTTCGCCGATGCGATCTTTCTGTTCGCCACTGAGTCGAGCCCGCAGGCTGGCCCATACCGACTTGTCGGTTTTCTGCGCCAGTTCAAGGTTCTCGAATACGCTCAAGGCTTCAAACACCGTGGGTTTCTGAAACTTGCGACCGATCCCGGACTGGGCGATCTGCACCTCGCTCATTTGCGTCAAATCCAGGGTCTCGCCGAACCAGGCCTTGCCATGGCTGGGCCGGGTCTTGCCGGTGATCACGTCCATCAACGTGGTTTTGCCGGCGCCGTTGGGGCCAATGATGCAGCGCAATTCGCCGACGCCGATGTACAGGTTCAAGTCGTTCAGCGCCTTGAAACCATCGAAGCTGACGCTGATGTCTTCCAGGGTCAGGATGGTCCCGTGACGGGTGTCCAGACCCTTGCCGACACGTTGCCCCAGACCGATGGCATCGCGGCTGCTGCCCTGGTCTTTGTTGGGTTCGAGGATCGGCTCCAGCATGAATTCGGCCGTTGGTGTGATTCTCATGGTTCGCCCCTTTTCTTCAGCAGACCGATCACGCCTTTAGGCAGGTACAGGGTCACGACGATAAACAATGCGCCGAGGAAGAACAGCCAGTACTCGGGGAAAGCCACGGTGAACCAGCTCTTCATACCGTTGACCACACCCGCACCCAGCAGTGGCCCGATCAGCGTGCCGCGACCGCCGAGGGCGACCCATACGGCGGCTTCGATGGAGTTGGTCGGGGACATTTCGCTGGGGTTGATGATCCCCACCTGCGGCACATACAGCGCACCTGCCAGACCACACAACACGGCACTCAGCACCCAGACGAACAGCTTGAACCCACGCGGGTCGTAGCCGCAGAACATCAGACGGTTTTCCGCGTCACGCAGGGCCGTCAGTACCCGGCCGAACTTGCTTTGCGCCAGGCGCCAGCCGATGAACAGGCTGGCCACCAGCAACAGCACCGTGGCGACAAACAGTACCGCCCGGGTGCCTGGTTCGGTGATGCCGAAACCGAGAATGCTGCGAAAATTGGTGAAACCATTGTTGCCACCAAACCCGGTTTCGTTGCGAAAGAACAACAGCATCCCGGCGAAGGTCAGGGCCTGAGTCATGATCGAAAAGTACACGCCCTTGATCCGCGAACGGAAGGCGAAGAAGCCGAACACCAGCGCGAGCAGACCTGGCGCCAGCACCACCAGGCACATCGCCCAGAGAAAGTGGCTGGTGCCGGTCCAGTACCAGGGTAATTCGGTCCACGACAGAAAGGTCATGAATGCCGGCAACCCATCGCCCGCGGCCTGGCGCATCAGGTACATACCCATCGCATAACCGCCGAGGGCGAAGAACAGCCCGTGGCCAAGGGACAACAAACCGGCGTAACCCCAGACCAGATCCAGTGCCAGCGCGACAATCGCGTAGCAGAGAATCTTGCCCACCAGGGTCAGGGTGTAGGCCGAGACATGCAGCGGATGGTCCGCCGCCAACAGCGACAGCAGCGGCAAGGCCAGCAGCAGCGCGAGCAGCACACTGCCGACGATCAGGGTGACTTGGGTTCCGGCCTTTTGCGTAGCCGTGAGCATCAGTGGCTGGTTCATCAGTCGATCACCCGTCCTTTCAATGCGAAGAGTCCTTGCGGGCGTTTCTGGATAAACAGAATGATCAGCGCGAGGATCAGGATCTTGCCGAGCACGGCACCGATCTGGGGTTCGAGGATTTTGTTGGCGATACCCAGGCCGAAGGCCGCCAGCACGCTACCGGCCAACTGGCCGACACCGCCGAGCACCACCACCAGGAACGAGTCGATGATGTAGCTTTGGCCCAGGTCCGGGCCGACGTTGCCGACCTGACTCAAGGCCACGCCACCGAGCCCGGCGATACCCGAGCCAAGGCCGAAGGCGAGCATGTCCACCCGCCCGGTGGGCACCCCGCAGCAGGCGGCCATGTTGCGGTTCTGGGTCACGGCGCGCACGTTCAGGCCGAGACGGGTCTTGTTCAGCAACAACCAGGTCAGCACCACCACAAACAGGGCAAAGGCGATGATCACGATGCGGTTGTACGGCAGCACCAGATTGGGCAGCACTTGAATCCCGCCCGACAACCAGGCCGGGTTGGCGACCTCGACGTTCTGCGCACCGAACAGCAGGCGCACCCACTGGATCAGCATCAGGCTGATGCCCCAGGTCGCCAGCAGGGTTTCCAAGGGACGGCCGTAGAGGTGGCGAATCACCGTGCGCTCCAGCGCCATGCCGATCCCGGCGGTGACAAAAAACGCCACCGGCAGCGCCACCAGCGGATAGAACTCGATGGCTTGCGGGGCGAAGCGCTGGAACAGCAACTGCACTACATAGGTTGCGTAGGCACCGAGCATCAGCATCTCGCCGTGGGCCATGTTGATCACGCCAAGCAAGCCGAAGGTAATTGCCAGACCCAGCGCCGCCAGCAGCAGAATCGAGCCCAGCGACATGCCGCTGAAAGCCTGGCCGAGCATCTCGCCGACCAGCAGTTTGCGTTTGACCTGGGCCAGGCTGGTTTCGGCCGCAGTGCGAACATTCGCGTCGGTTTCGACGCCGGGTTCCAGTAACCCTTCGAGGCGCGTGCGGGCCAGCGGATCACCGGTTTCACCGAGCAGTCGCACGGCTGCCAGGCGCACCGCCGGATCGCTGTCCACCAACTGCAGGTTGGCCAAGGCCAGGCTCATGGCGGCGTGAACGCCTTCATCCTGTTCACCGGCGAGTTGTTGGTCGAGGAATTTCAGCTGCGCCGGTTTGGCGCTTTTTTGCAGTTGCTGCGCAGCGGCCAGACGCACTTTGACGTCAGCGGCGAGCAGTTGATGACAGGCCAGCGTGGTATCGATCAGACCCCGCAGGCGGTTGTTCAGGCGCAGGGTTCTGGCTAGGCCATCGACGGTCAGCGCACCTTGTTGCAGGGCGTTGATCAGCTCGACTCGGGCCGGATCGGGTTGCGCGGCCCAGGTTTCCAGTAATTTGGCTTGCTGCACGGGATTGGCCGCGACGAAGTCTTCGGCGTCGCCGGCGTGTGCTGCAAGGGGCAATAGCAGCAAGACAGTTAAAAAAAATCGGTAGAGGGCAGTGGGCATAGCGGTGTCCCTGTTCAACGGGTGCCTATGAGGTTGTGTCCGGCGTTGAATCGACCCCTCACCCTAACCCTCTCCCCGAGGGGGAGAGGGGACTGATCGAGGTGTGTGGCCGAGCTGCTGCGACCTGAAAGTTCGAGTCGAACTCGGGCCTTGAGACGCATGAAGATCGGCTCCCTTTCCCCCTCTCCCCCTTGGGCATAAGTATCTACACAACTTTGAAATACGGCGTAGGGCTGAATCCGTAGCAGCTGCCGCGCCTGCGAGGCTGCGTTCGAGGACGCAGTCGTCGCAAATCCTATGCCC
>NZ_CABVHQ010000040.1 GCF_902497895.1 Pseudomonas fluorescens | reverse complement strand
GTCGTAAAATCAGGCAACACGCTTTTTCAGGTAAACCGCGGGCACAGGATTTGCGACGACTGCGTCCTCGAACGCAGCCTCGCAGGCTCGGCAGCTGCTACGGATTCAGCCCTACGCCGTATTTCAAAGTTGTGTAGATACCTGTGCCCAGAGGGGCGAGGGAACTGATCTCCAATGTCTGCCGAGCTGCTGCGACCTGTGAGACCGAGTCGATTATGGATTCAGCGCAGAGGTTTCAGGTCGCAGTACCTCTACAAAACACCTCGGTCAGTCCCCTCGCCCCCCTGGGGAGAGGGTTAGGGTGAGGGGTGGATCTAACAGCCACCACAAATCCTGCTCTGCCCCCCAAATCCTTGCCCCACATCAAACGAAACGCTAATTCCTCTTATTCAAATTCACCCGCCCTGTTAGACTTTGCGCCCTTGTTTTGCTCGTCTTGCAGGATGTCTGATGCTCTCGCTGCCGCTTCGCTTGTCCACTCTGTTGCTGGCCCTGGGCCTGAGTGCCTGCGATGACGTCCCGCATTTCACCAAGGCCGAACCGGGTGAAGCCCGCTCCGCTGGCAGTGCGACGGTGAAGAAGACCGATCAGAATGCCTTCTCCCTGCCCTCGGCCAACCTGTCGCCAACCCGGCGACTGGATTTCAGTGTCGGCAACAGCTTCTTTCGCAACCCCTGGGTGATTGCCCCAGCGACCACTACCGCGCGCGACGGACTCGGCCCGCTGTTCAATACCAATGGCTGCCAGAACTGCCACATCAAGGACGGCCGCGGTCACCCGCCGGCCCCCGATGCAAGCAACTCGGTGTCGATGCTGGTCCGCCTGTCGATCCCCAACGCCCCGGCCTATGCCAAAGTCATCGAGCAGCTCGGTGTAGTTCCGGAGCCGATCTACGGTGGGCAACTGCAGGATATGTCGGTTCCCGGCGTCATGCCGGAAGGCAAAGTCCGGGTCAACTACGAGCCGGTGCCGGTTCGCTTCAAGGACGGCACTGAAGTCGAACTGCGCAAGCCGAAATTGCAAATCAGCCAGCTCGGTTACGGGCCCATGCACCCGGACACTCGCTTCTCCGCCCGGGTCGCCCCGCCGATGATTGGCCTGGGTCTGCTCGAAGCCATCTCCGATGCCGACATTCTGCGCAACGCCGACCCGCAGGATGACGACAACAACGGCATCGCCGGGCGACCGAACCAGGTCTGGGATGACGCGCAACAGAAAACCGTGCTCGGGCGCTTCGGCTGGAAAGCCGGGCAGCCCACGCTCAATCAGCAAAACGTCCACGCGTTTTCCGGTGATATGGGCCTGACCACCAGCCTGCGACACGTCGATGACTGCACCCAGACCCAGACTGGCTGCCTGCAGGCGCCCAATGGCAATGGCCCGGACGGTGAGCCGGAGGTCAGTGACAACATCCTGCGTCTGGTGCTGTTCTACAGCCGCAACCTTGCCGTCCCGGCCCGCCGCGACGTGAGTTCGCCGCAGGTGCTGGCGGGTAAAAGCCTGTTCTATCAAGCCGGCTGCCAGTCCTGCCACACCCCGAAATTCACCACCTCGGCAAATGCCGCAGAGCCTGAACTGGCCAATCAGGTGATTCGCCCTTACAGCGACCTGCTGCTGCACGACATGGGTGACGGCCTGGCAGACAATCGCACGGAATTCCAGGCCAGTGGCCGCGACTGGCGCACGCCGCCGTTGTGGGGCATCGGCCTGACGCAAACCGTCAGCGGCCATGCCCAATTTCTGCATGACGGCCGGGCCCGCAACCTGCTCGAAGCGGTGCTCTGGCACGGCGGCGAAGCCCAGGCGGCCCAGCAGCAGGTTTTGTCCTTCAATGCCGAGCAGCGCGCCGCGTTGCTGGCATTCCTGAATTCTCTATAACGCTTTCTCCAAGCTTTCAGCAAAGCTTTCAGCAAAGCTTTCCACCCAAAGCTTTCCACCAAAAAAAATGGAGCCCGACATGTTCCGCCCCAAACTGTTGTTCACCAGCCTTGCCGCGCTCGCCCTGGGTGCCTGCTCGCCTCAGGATCCCCAGGCCGTCACCTCGGCGGCCATCGCCAAGCAAGTGATCCTGCCGACCTACAGCCGCTGGGTCGATGCCGACCGCCAATTGGCGATCAGCGCACTGGCGTTCTGTGAAGGCAAGTCAGACCTGGAAACTGCGAAGGCCGATTTCCACCACGCGCAAAAAGCCTGGGCCGAATTGCAACCACTGCTGATCGGTCCATTGGCCGAGGGTAACCGGGCGTGGCAGGTACAGTTCTGGCCGGACAAGAAGAACCTGGTCGGCCGTCAGGTCGAGCAACTGGTCAGCGCTCAGCCGCAGATCGACGCCGCCGCCCTGGCCAAATCCAGCGTTGTGGTGCAAGGCCTGTCGGCCTACGAATACATCCTGTTCGACAGCAAGGTCGATATGGCCGACAGCGCGCAGAAAGCCCGCTATTGCCCCCTGTTGACGGCCATTGGCGAGCGCCAGAAGATCCTCGCCGAAGAAATCCTGTCGCGCTGGAACACCAATGACGGCATGCTCGCGCAGATGAGCAAATTCCCGAACCAGCGCTACGCCGATTCACATGAAGCCATCGCCGATCTGCTGCGAGTGCAAGTCACCGCGCTGGACACCCTGAAGAAAAAACTCGGCACCCCGATGGGCCGCCAGAGTAAGGGCATTCCACAGCCATTCCAGGCCGATGCATGGCGCAGCCAGTCTTCGCTGCTCAGCCTGGAAGCCAGCCTTTCCGCCGCCAAAACCGTGTGGGTCGGAGTCGACAACAAAGGCCTGCGTGGCCTGTTGCCTGCCGAGCAGAAGCCGTTGGCCGAGAAGATCGATGCGGCCTATGCCGCCGCGCTGAAACTGTTCGCCAGCAGCCAGCGCTCATTGACTGAAATGCTCGGCGACGATGCCGGTCGCCAGCAACTCAATGATCTTTACGACAGCCTCAACGTGGTCCATCGCCTGCACGAAGGCGAACTGGCCAAGGCGCTGGGCATCCAACTGGGCTTCAACGCCAACGACGGCGACTGATGAGGGTTAGCTCCATGCTGCGACGTCAGGCTTTGACTTTGGGCAGTTTGTTGCTGGGTGCGGTGACGCTGGGCGGCTGGACGCTGTTCCGGCAAAAGGACCAAAGCCCGTTGCTGCTCTCGGCGCGCAACGATGGCGACGGCCAACATTATGCCGTCGGTTATCGGCTGGATGGCTCCCAGGTGTTCGCCACCCGGGTCGGCCAACGCTGCCACGACATCATCAATCATCCGACGCTGCCGATCGCCCTGTTCGTCGCCCGGCGCCCCGGGACCGAGAGTTACCTGATCGACCTGCGCGACGGCACGCTGCTGCAGACAGTGGTCTCACAGCCAAACCGGCATTTCTATGGTCACGCGGTGATACACAAGAGCGGTGACTGGCTCTACGCCACCGAAAACGACACCACCGATCCGGGTCGCGGCCTGCTCGGCGTGTACCGCTTCGAAGGTGAGCGGCTGGTGCACAGCGGTGAGATTTCCACCCATGGCATCGGTCCGCATCAGGTGTCATGGATGCCTGACGGTGAAACTCTGGTAGTGGCCAACGGCGGAATCCGTACCGAGGCCGAAAGCCGGGTGGAGATGAACCTCAATGCCATGCAGCCAAGCCTGGTACTGATGCAGCGCGACGGCAGCTTGCTGAGCAAGGAAACCCTCGCCCAGTCGATGAACAGCGTGCGTCATCTGGGCATTGCCAGCGACGGCACCATTGTCGCCGGTCAGCAGTTCATGGGCGATGCCCACGAATCTTCCGAGCTGCTGGCGATCAAGCGACCCGGCCAGCCCTTTGTCGCCTTCCCGGTTGCCGAACAGCAGTTGCAGGCCATGGGGCACTACACCGCCAGCGTCGCCGTGCACAGCGAGTTGCGCCTGGTGGCACTCACCGCACCGCGGGGCAATCGCTTCTTTATCTGGGACCTGGACACTGCTCAACTGCGCCTCGATGCGCCTTTGCCTGACTGCGCCGGGGTCGGTGCCGTGGCCGATGGTTTTGTCGTCACCTCGGGTCAGGGGCGTTGCCGATTCTATGATTGTCGTCAGGCTCCGCTGGTTGCAAAACCCCTTGAGCTACCTGCAGGGCTCTGGGACAACCATCTGCATCTGATCTAAGATTTTTGGCGTCAACGAGGCCGACAAGATCGCAGCCTTCGGCAGCTCCTACGCCGACCGAGGCGCGCCTCGATACCGCGTCAGGCCCCATTCCGTAGGAGCTGCCGAAGGCTGTGATCTTTTAGGGTCCTATGCACAATCCTCAGACGAGCATATAGAATCACCTGCACGCCTGGCGTAATGTCCCTCCTGTCTCATCTTGTCTGTTTCAGCTTTTTTTCCAAGGAACCGGAATATGCTGCGCCGCCGCATGCTGATCATGTTGGGTGTTGTCCTGCTTATCGTACTGATGCTGGCCGGCTATAAAGCCTTCTCCATCTATCAGCAGGTCCAGGTGTTCTCTGCGCCACAACCGCCGGTGAGCGTGGCCGTGGCCACTGCCACTGAACGCCCGTGGCAAGGCCGTCTGCCCACTGTCGGCACACTCAAGGCGCTGCAAGGGGTCGATCTGAGCCTGGAGACTGCCGGGACGGTCAAGGAAGTGCAGTTCCAGTCGGGGCAGAAGGTCAAGACCGGCCAGCCGCTCCTGCAACTCGACAGCGCGGTGGAAAGCGCCCTGCTGGAAACCGCCCAGGCCGACCTTGGCCTCTCGCAACTCGACTACGGCCGCGGCAGTCAGCTGGTGGGCAGCCAGGCCATTTCCAAAGGCGAATTCGACCGGCTCACGGCACTGCTGCACAAGAACAAAGCCACAGTCAACCAGCTCAAGGCCATACTGGCCAAGAAACACATCGTCGCGCCCTTCAGCGGCACCATCGGCATCCGCCAGGTGGATGTTGGCGACTACCTTGCCAGCGGCACGGTGATCGCCACCTTGCAGGACCTGAGCAGCCTCTACGTCGACTTCTTCGTGCCGGAGCAGGCGGTACCGAAAATCACCCTGGGGCAGCCGGTTCAAGTCGCTGTATCGGCCTATCCGACGCAGAACTTTCCCGGGACCATCAGCGCGATCAACCCGAAAGTCGAAGAGAGCACCCGCAACGTGCTGGTGCGCGCGACCCTGGCCAACCCGGACGGCAAGTTGCTGCCCGGCATGTTCGCCAGCCTGCAAGTCCTGCTGCCGGATCCTCAGCCGCAGATCGTGGTACCGGAAAGCGCGATCACCTACACCCTCTATGGCAACTCGCTATTTGTGGTGGCGCAGAAAAAAGCCGCCGATGGCAGCGTCGAGAAGGACGCCAACGGGCAACCGGTACTGATCGCCGAGCGACGTTTTATCGAGACTGGCGAGCGGCGCGACGGGCTGGTGCTGATCACCAAAGGCTTGAAGAACGGCGAACAGGTGGTCAGCGCCGGTCAGATCAAACTGACCAACGACGCCCCCATTGCCATCAGCGCCGACAAGAATTTGCCAGTCGAGCAGAACAGCCAGCCACGCGCCGACTGAGCAAGGAATCCCCATGGCTTTCACCGATCCGTTCATCCGCCGCCCAGTGCTCGCCAGCGTGATCAGCCTGTTGATCGTGCTGCTGGGCTTCCAGGCCTGGAGCAAGCTGCCGCTGCGCCAGTATCCGCAGATGGAAAACGCCCTGATCACCGTGACCACCGCCTACCCCGGGGCCAATGCCGAAACCATCCAGGGTTACATCACCCAACCGATGCAGCAGAGCCTGGCGAGTGCCGAAGGCATCGACTACATGACCTCGGTCAGCCGGCAGAACTTCTCGGTGATTTCGATCTATGCGCGGATCGGCGCCAACAGTGACCGGCTGTTCACCGAACTGCTGGCCAAGGCCAACGAGGTCAAGAACCAGCTGCCTCAGGATGCCGAAGACCCGGTGTTGAGCAAGGAAGCGGCGGACGCCTCGGCGCTGATGTACATCAGTTTCTTCAGCAACGACCTGAGCAACCCGCAGATCACCGACTACCTGTCACGGGTGATCCAGCCGAAACTGGCGACCTTGCCGGGCATGGCCGAAGCGCAGATTCTCGGCAACCAGGTGTTCGCCATGCGCCTGTGGCTGGACCCGGTCAAGCTCGCCGGCTACGGCCTCAGCGCCAGTGATGTGACCGATGCGGTACGTCGTTTCAACTTCCTCTCCGCCGCCGGCGAGGTGAAAGGCGAGTACGTGGTCACCAGCATCAACGCCAACACCGAGCTCAAGTCCGCCGAGGCCTTCGCCGCGATCCCGCTGAAAACCGAGGGCGACAGTCGGGTGCTGCTCAGCGATGTGGCGCGAGTGGAAATGGGCGCCGAGAACTACGACACCGTCAGCTCTTTTGGGGGCACGCCGTCGGTGTATATCGGCATCAAGGCCACCCCTGCCGCCAACCCGCTGGACGTGATCAAGGAAGTGCGCAAGATCATGCCGGAGCTGGAAGCCCAGTTGCCACCGAACTTGAAAGGGGAGATCGCCTACGACGCGACGCTGTTCATTCAGGCATCGATCAATGAGGTGGTGAAAACCCTGTTTGAAGCGGTGCTGATCGTGATTGTCGTGGTGTTCCTGTTCCTCGGCGCGCTGCGCTCGGTGCTGATCCCGGTGATCACCATCCCGCTGTCGATGATCGGCGTGATGTTTTTCATGCAACTGATGGGTTACTCGATCAACCTGCTGACCCTGCTGGCGATGGTGCTCGCCATCGGGCTGGTGGTGGACGACGCGATCGTGGTGGTGGAGAACATCCACCGACACATCGAAGAAGGCAAGACCCCCCTCGATGCCGCCCTCGAGGGTGCTCGGGAAATTGCCATGCCGGTGGTCTCGATGACCATCACCCTGGCTGCGGTCTACGCACCCATCGGTTTTCTCGAAGGCCTGACCGGGGCCCTGTTCAAGGAGTTTGCGCTGACCCTGGCCGGCGCGGTAGTGATCTCCGGGATCGTCGCCCTGACCCTGTCGCCAATGATGTGCGCCCTGCTCTTGCGTCACGATGAAAACCCGACCGGCCTGGCCCACCGCCTCGATCTGATTTTCGAGGGCTTGAAGCGCCGCTATCAGAGCCTGCTGCATGGCACCCTCAACACCCGGCCGGTGGTGCTGGTGTTCGCCGTGATCGTCCTGTGCCTGATCCCGGTACTGTTGAAATTCACCAAGTCGGAACTGGCACCTGACGAAGATCAGGGCATCGTCTTCATTATGGCCAACTCACCACAGCCGACCAACCTCGACTACCTCAACACCTACACCGACGAATTCATCACCCTCTTCAAGGAGTTCCCCGAGTACTACTCATCGTTCCAGATCAACGGCTTCAACGGCGTGCAATCGGGGATCGGCGGTTTCCTGCTCAAGCCGTGGAGCGAGCGCAGCCGGACCCAGATGGAAATTCTTCCCGAAGTTCAAGCCAAGTTGGGCGCCATCACCGGGCTGCAGATCTTCGGCTTCAACCTGCCATCCTTGCCGGGTACCGGTGAGGGCATGCCGTTCTCGTTCATCATCAACACCCCGAACGACTACGAGTCGCTGCTGCAAATCGCCGATCGAGTGAAAAAACGCGCCCTGGAATCAGGCAAGTTCGCCTTTCTCGACATCGACCTGGCCTTTGACAAGCCTGAGGTAGTGGTCGATATCGACCGCGCCAAAGCCGCGCAGATGGGGGTTTCGATGCAGGACCTGGGGGGCACTCTGGCGACATTGCTCGGGGAGGCGGAAATCAACCGTTTCACCATCGAAGGCCGCAGCTACAAGGTGATCGCCCAGGTAGAACGAGCCTATCGCGACAATCCAGACTGGCTGAACAACTACTATGTGAAAAACACTGCGGGCGAAGCACTGCCACTGTCCACCCTGATCAGCGTTTCCGAGCGCGCTCGACCGCGGCAGTTGAATCAATTCCAGCAGCTCAACTCGGCGACAATCTCGGGTGTGCCGCTCGTCAGCATGGGTGAGGCGATCGAGACCGTGCGCCAGCTCGGCCAAGAGGAAGCCGGACCGGGCTATGCCTTCGATTATGGCGGCGCTTCGAGGCAATTCGTCCAGGAAGGCAGCGCGTTGTGGGTGACCTTTGGCCTGGCCCTGGCCATTATCTTCCTGGTGCTGGCGGCGCAATTCGAAAGCTTCCGCGACCCGCTGGTGATCCTGGTGACCGTCCCGCTGTCGATCTGTGGTGCGCTGATCCCGCTGTTCCTGGGCTGGTCGAGCATGAATATCTATACCCAGGTCGGACTGGTGACCTTGATCGGGCTGATCAGCAAGCACGGCATTCTGATCGTCGAGTTTGCCAACCAGCTGCGCAAGGACAAGGGGCTGACAGCTCGGGAAGCCGTGGAAGAAGCCGCGGCGATTCGCTTGCGCCCGGTGTTGATGACCACCGCGGCGATGGTGTTCGGCATGGTGCCGTTGATCATCGCCACTGGCGCGGGCGCGGTCAGCCGGTTCGATATCGGTACGGTGATCGCCACCGGGATGTCGATCGGCACGCTATTCACCTTGTTTGTATTGCCTTGCGTTTACACGCTGCTGGCCAAGCCGGATAAACGTTGAGGCCTGAATCAAGATCAAAAGATCGCAGCCTTCGGCAGCTCCTACGGGTGGCGCGTTTATTCAGAAAACACGCGTTATCATTAACGTCCATCGTTAAATCAAGATCAAAAGATCGCAGCCTTCGGCAGCTCCTACAGTGGGATCCGGGTACGCTCGCAAAAAGTCATGCATACTAAAAAGGCCTCGCAATGCGAGGCCTTTTATTTGGGCTTCATTTTTTTCAACTCTGTGGCCTCATTCCCTGAGAAAGACCGAACATGAACAGCAGAAAATCCTGGTCGGGTTTTGTTACCACGGATGCCTTGGCCGCCCGTGGCAAGGGGCAATGCGCGTCGCTGTGCATTGCGCTGAGGACTTGTGTGCGGGGCTGTTCCCAAGCAGCCACCGCCCAAGAAGTAACTGCCAAGGCTCCAATCAAGAACAAACCTCGAGCAATTTCTAGTTTCATTACTCTAAACCCTTGATAGCGCTGCCAAACGCCGTGCTATAAAAGTAGCTGAGTTTCTGCCAGTCCATCGGGCCCGACGACGAATGGCGACGCAATTTTTTCATGTCGTGGAGAGCGGCAAGGGTGCTGCTCAGGCGCCGTCGGGATTTCTCCAGATCCAGCAAGACAACCTCGACCCGGGCCGTCTCACCTCCCCCTTTCACTCCCACGAAAACAGGCTTGGCGTACATGCCGTCCTGGTGCTTGAGCAAAGACTCGCGGGCGTGCTGTTCGGTGTATTTGTCGGAAAATTCAAGTTTGATCGGGGTCGCCATCATCAGGGTCTCCTGTAACTGATGGCTCACCTTAGGCCTCGGCATGTCGCCGTCAGGTCATCTGGTTGTGAAAACTTCGTCCCGTCAATTTTGATGTATTAAACAACCAGCAGTGGCTCGAGGCCGCTGCTGGTTATGGCAGGGGTCATTGCCGGCCAGGAGGAACCGGGCCCGGGAAGGTGTCAGGTCTTCAACGGATGGAGCTGAACATGGAATCGACAACCATTGGGTTGCATGGTGCTGAGGCTGACGCACCAGCCCTGGTTTTCACAGATCCGCTGCACCAGTGACAAGCCAAGGCCCAGCCCCTCGCCCCGCTTCTCGTTGCCACGCACGAACGGCTCGAACATCGCTTCGCGTTTTTCTTCTGGAATTCCCACCCCGCTGTCCTCGACCACAAAGCCGCTCGGCTCCAGCGTCAGGCGAATGAAACCACGTTCTGTGTAATGCAATGCGTTACGCAACAGATTGCTCATGACTGCATGCAGGAATGTCGCGTTGTAGCGGGTATCGAGCGGGTTGCCCCGCTCATGGATCAGCTCGAGCCCCTTGGCTTCGATGGGTTCGCGCCACAGCGCTATCAGGTCTTCGGACACCTGGCTCAAGGTCAGCTGCGGCGAGATGCTGGCATCTTCATGTTGAGCGCGGGCCAACATCAGAAAGGTCTGCACCAGCTCGCGCATTTCTTCACAGGCACGGGCAATCCGTTCGACCTGGGCCCGCCCACGTGGGTCGATGCCGGGGTTTTCCAGAAGCAGTTCGCAAGAGCTGGCCACCACCATCAAGGGCGTACGCAGTTCGTGACTGACGTCACTGGTAAACAACTGTTCACGGTTCAATGCCTGGCGTAACCGCCCCAGGGTGGCGTCGAAGGCTACCGCCAGCTCACCCACCTCATCCGCGGCGTAATCCGGCGCCAAAGGCGGTGCCAGGCCGAGCAACTGATCGCGATGCCGGACCTGGCGGGCCAGCCGTACCACCGGTGCCATGACCTTGCGTGCCAGAACCCAACCGAGGAACACCGCCAGCGCCAGGCTCAGCACAAAGCCCACCAGCACCACGGCGAACAGTACCCGTTCACGCTCTTCGAAATCGCTCTGGTCCTGCAACAACACATAACGTCGACCATCGACTATCTCGACCATGGCGTGATACGACAGCTGGTCGCGAAACACCTCGTGAAATCCCGTATCCAGATGGCGTAGATCCTTGGGCACGTCAAAGTCGCCGGGGCCACCGCTGAAGTAGAACAGTTGGTCCGGCTCCGGGCGGTGACTCCAGTCGGCGACGCTGTCCATCAGCAACAGACGCTGCAGATCCCCGCCCAGCCCCGCGGAAATCAGCTTCTCTTCCACCAGATGCACGGTCGCCACAATGCCCATGGCGAATGCCCCGGCAACCAATGCGCTCATCAACGCAAAGGCGATGATGATCCGTTGGGCAAGGCTCTGTCTAAACTCCATCACGACCTTCGGCCAAGCGATAGCCGACGCCATGCACGGTCTGCAGCAACGGTTTGGCGAAGGGCTTGTCGATCACCTGCCGCAACTGGTGAACATGGCTGCGCAGGCTGTCGCTGTCCGGGCAGTCATCGCCCCACAGGGCCTCCTCGAGTATCTCGCGACGCAGCACGTGCGGGCTCTTCTGCATCAGCACCGCCAGCAGCTTGAGGCCCACCGGATTGAGCTTGAGCAGACGCCCTTCGCGGGTCACTTCAAGGGTGTCGAGGTCATAGCTCAGATCGCCGACTTGCAGCGCGCGGCGACCGCCACCCTGAGTACGACGCATGACCGCCTCGATCCGCGCGGCCAGCTCGGACAGGGCAAAAGGCTTGACCAGATAATCATCGGCACCGGACTTGAAGCCCTGCAGACGGTCATCCAGTTGATCGCGGGCGGTGAGCATAATCACCGGGGTGTCGCGCCGGGCATCCTCGCGCAGTCGTTTGCACAGGGTGTAACCGTCGATGCCGGGCAGCATGATATCGAGCACGATCAAGTCATAATGCTCGGTCGCCGCCAGGTGCAAGCCTGACAGTCCGTCCTGCGCGCAATCCACGGTATAGCCTTTAAGCCCCAGGTAATCGGCCAGATTGGCGAGAATATCGCGGTTGTCTTCAACCAATAGAATTCGCATGGGCACTCCTCCGTACACAGTAACAGCCGTCTTGGCTCGCGCAGCTTAAGGCCAAGTGTGGCTCACGGCTAGGGGCGTCTCCAGCGCCAGGGGCTGGCGGTAAGTCATTGAAAGGGCTTAACGAGTTTTTCACTGTCGATTCACAACCTGACGACAGGGCCCGGTCCAGACTCCGCGCGCAGCCGCTTGCCGAGCACGTTTATCCAAGAAGGATTTTCCATGGCCTCATCTGTTGTCCGTCCAGCCTCGCGCCCGCTCGATTTCCGGGTATGTCTGGGTGTACCCGCCATTGCGGGGATCATCTTGCTCTTGCTGGAATTGACATCTTTGGACATGGACCTTGCGAAGCTGTTTTATAACCCAGTCACAGGCGGTTTCATCGGCAAACACAGTTACTTACTGGAAGACATCCTGCATGACCGGGCCAAGCAGGTGGTCATCGGTTTCTCGGTGTTGGCGATATTCGGATTCATCGGCAGTTTTTTCCTGCCGCGACTCAAACCGCTCGAACGTGAGCTGGGCTGCCTGGTGCTATCGCTGGTCCTGGCGACGTCTTTCATCACCCCGCTCAAGGCCGTGACGGCCGTGCAATGCCCCTGGAGTCTGAAGGAGTTCGGTGGCAAGGAAACCTACAGCGAGTTGCTCAGCCCACGCCCGCAGACCGACAAACCGGGTCGTTGCTGGCCCGGAGGCCATGCGGCTACGGGGTTTACGTTGTTTGCGCTGTTCTTTGTATTGCGTGACCGTCGTCCGCGAATGGCGCGCAACGCGCTTATTTTCGCATTCAGCCTGGGCACGGTGTTTTCCATTGGCCGAATGATGCAGGGCGCGCACTTCTTTTCCCACAACGTCTGGACAGCGATTTTCTGTTGGTTGATATGCCTGGGCTCGTATTACTACGTCCTGTATCGGCCGGCGGCGAAGGCTGAGCGAGTGGCTCGAGCGGAGCCTGTCGGCGCCTGATCGATTCAAGATCAAAAGATCGCAGCCTGCGGCAGCTCCTACGCCAATCGCGTACACCGTCCTTGTAGGAGCTGCCGCAGGCTGCGATCTTTTCGGGGCCGCACAAATCCCGGACATAAAAAAACCCCGCCGGCTTAATGCCGACGGGGTTTTTCAGTACAGGGTAAGGCTGGCTTACATCATGCCGCCCATGCCACCCATACCGCCCATGTCTGGCATGCCGCCGCCAGCTGGTTTGTCGTCTGGAGCATCAGCGATCATGGCTTCGGTGGTCAACATCAGGCCACCAATGGACGCCGCGGCCTGCAGAGCAGAGCGAGTCACTTTGGTAGGATCCAGGATACCCATTTCGATCATGTCGCCGTATTCGCCGCTGGCTGCGTTGTAACCGAAGTTACCCGAACCTTGCTTGACCTTGTCGACCACTACGCTTGGCTCGTCGCCGGAGTTGGCAACGATCTGACGCAGTGGCGATTCGATAGCGCGACGCAGTACAGCAATACCGACGTTCTGATCAGCGTTGTCGCCTTTCAGTTCGCTGATGGCTTGCAGAGCGCGAATCAGCGCTACGCCACCGCCAGGTACCACGCCTTCTTCAACGGCTGCACGGGTAGCGTGCAGGGCGTCTTCAACGCGGGCTTTCTTCTCTTTCATTTCAACTTCGGAACCAGCGCCAACCTTGATCACTGCAACGCCGCCGGACAGCTTGGCCAGACGCTCTTGCAGTTTTTCACGGTCGTAGTCGGACGAAGTATCAGCCACTTGCTGACGGATCTGCAGAACGCGAGCCTGGATATCAGCCTCAACGCCAGCGCCGTCGATGACGGTGGTGTTTTCCTTGGTCACGGCTACGCGCTTGGCATTACCCAGGTGTTCCAGGGTAGCGCTTTCCAGGCTCAGACCGATCTCTTCGGAGATAACGGTACCGCCGGTCAGGACAGCGATGTCCTGCAGCATGGCCTTGCGACGGTCACCAAAGCCTGGAGCCTTGACGGCAACCACTTTGACGATACCGCGCATGTTGTTCACAACCAGAGTCGCCAGGGCTTCGCCTTCAACGTCTTCGCTCACGATCAGCAGTGGACGACCTGCTTTGGCAACGGCTTCCAGTACTGGCAGCAGTTCACGGATGTTCGAGATTTTCTTGTCGACCAGCAGGATCAGCGGACCGTCTAGCTCGGCAGTCATGGTCTCTGGCTTGTTGACGAAGTACGGGGACAGGTAGCCACGGTCGAACTGCATGCCTTCAACAACCGACAGTTCGTTTTCCAGGCCCGAGCCTTCTTCAACGGTGATCACGCCTTCTTTACCGACTTTTTCCATGGCTTCGGCAATGATGTCGCCGATGGAGTTGTCGGAGTTGGCAGAGATGGTGCCGACCTGAGCGATGGCCTTGGTGTCAGCGCAAGGCTTGGACAGGGCTTTCAACTCTTTGACGATCGCGATGGTCGCTTTGTCGATACCGCGCTTCAGGTCCATCGGGTTCATGCCGGCAGCGACGGCTTTCAGGCCTTCGTTGACGATCGATTGAGCCAGAACGGTAGCGGTGGTGGTGCCGTCGCCTGCGTCATCGTTGGCACGGGAGGCAACGTCTTTGACCAGCTGCGCGCCCATGTTTTCGAAGCGATCTTTCAGCTCGATTTCTTTGGCAACGGACACGCCGTCCTTGGTGATGGTCGGAGCGCCGAAGCTCTTCTCGATGATCACGTTACGGCCTTTAGGGCCCAGGGTCGCTTTTACTGCGTCTGCCAGGACGTTGACACCGGCGAGCATTTTCTTGCGGGCGGAGTCGCCGAATTTAACTTCTTTAGCAGCCATGATCGATATTCCTTAAATACTTTGTAGTAGCGGGAAATTGAGCGGGAATCAGCCTTCGATAACAGCGAGGATTTCGTTCTCGCTCATTACCAGCAGGTCTTCGCCGTCTACTTTCACAGTGTTGCTGCCGGAGTAAGGGCCGAACACAACCTTGTCACCCACTTTCACGGCCAGTGCACGCACTTCACCGCTGTCCAGCACTTTGCCAGTACCTACAGCGAGGATTTCACCGCTGTTGGCTTTTTCAGCAGCCGAACCGGGCAGAACGATACCGCCAGCGGTTTTCTTTTCTTCTTCGCTGCGACGGATTACGACGCGGTCATGCAGAGGACGAAGCTTCATTGTCGATCTCTCCTAATTGTGGTTTTCATCGGCCGGTGTATTCCCGGCGGGTTAGCAAATCCGGCGTTGCCGGTTGCGGCTCGCAAAGCGAACCGCGGAAGTCTGTCTGGTGTCGCCACCAAAACCTTGCGGTGACCGTTACATAAGGGCGCATAAGCTTATTACAAGGGCTGATGAGCGAATTTTTTTACCTGGGACCCGGGCCTGAAAAACCCACATGGCACCCGCAGGTGCCATGTCGACCAACAAAACGGGTTACGGGTCGCGATGCTCGAACTCACCCTCGATCACGTTCGGCTGGCGCCCCAGGGGCTGTTGCGGGGTCGGCCCGCCACGAGCCTGCATATCCTCGGCAAAAGCACGCTGACGAATCGCCTGCTCCTCGGCACGTCGACGGATTTTGTTGGCCAGCAGCCGACGAGTGATCGGCAGCAACATGATCAAACCAAACACGTCACTGATGAAACCCGGCAGGATCAACAGACCGCCACCCAGGGCCATCATCAGGCCTTCAAGCATTTGCTGGGCTGGCAACTCGCCGCGGTTCAGGCTTTCACGTGCCCGCAGCGCCGTGGCCAGGCCGGCGACACGCAATACCAGCACACCGAGCATCGAGCCAAGAATAATCACCAGCAAGGCCGGGAAAAAGCCGATGGCCGAGCTGACTTTGACAAACACAAACAGCTCTAGCACCGGAAACAGCAGAAAGAGCAACAAAAAAGCGCGCATCAAATGGATCCTCAACGGAAGAATGCCTTCCAAGTTCACATTAGATGACGTCGCCGTTTCGTGAATTCAAGCGTCAGCGGCTTCATTTTTTGGCCAATGCTGGGCGTGAGCCAGAAAAACCAAGGCTTGGCGCACTTGTGTCGGCGTATTACAAGGATCCTGGAACGGCAGCCAATACACCCCCTGTCCAATACGCAAGTGCATGCCCTCGGTGTCGATTCCGGCCAACTGCGCCGGTACGGTTGTCGGTAACCCGGCCAATTCGACGTAGTGGGCAATGGCCTTGGCGTGGTCGTTGTTCATGTGTTCGACCATGCTCGCTTCCGCCTTGCCGGCAAACGGATTGGCCAAAGTGACTTGATCGATCCAGTGAATCTTGCCGAAACCACCGATGTAGCGATGACGGACTGGCTTGAGCACCCAAAAGTCAAAGTCATGGGCCTTGTGATAGCTCTGCGACTCAGGGAAGTAGCGGTAATAACGCTCGGCGGCGGCTTCGATCGCCTCGGGATCACTGAGCTGTTCAGCTTCGGCCAGATAGGTCAGACGCCCGACGGCTTGCACATCATCAGCCTCACGCTCGCCTACCAGCAGTGAGCATTTGGCATCCTTGAGCAAATTATGGGTGTGCTGGGCGATCCGGCTGATCAGGATCAGCGGCCGACCCTGCTGGTCCAGGCAATAAGGAACCACTGAGCCAAAAGGAAAACCGGGCATCGCCCTGGAATGCGTCGACAACACGCCACGGTATTCCTTGAGTAACAATTCTCGGGCATTCTTAGCGACTTCAACGCTCAATTTATGACTCCTTATATAGTATCCGTCGAAAAACGGACTGGCAGCTGGTGAAAGTCTCCAGTGACGCCATCGAGGCAGTTCTCATATGCAGCCAAGCCATATCAGGCACGCAGGAGAGGCTATATAAAAGGGAACCACTTTGATCTGCTATCGGGGGCATGCGAATGGAACTTACTGACAAAGTAATCATTATCACCGGTGGTTGCCAGGGTTTAGGCCGCTCCATGGCGGAGTATTTCGCCGCCAGGGGTGCGAAGCTGGCGCTGGTCGACCTGAACCAGGAAAGGCTCGATCTGGCCGTGACAGCCTGCCAGGCCAGCGGCGTCGAAGCTCGCGCCTATCTGTGCAACGTCGCCAACGAAGAACAAGTGACTTACATGGTTGCTCAGGTCGCCGAAGATTTCGGCGCGATCCACGGTTTGATCAACAATGCCGGAATCCTGCGCGATGGTCTGCTGATCAAGGTCAAGGACGGTGAAATGAGCAAAATGAGCCTGGCCCAATGGCAGGCAGTGATCGACGTCAACCTGACCGGCGTGTTCCTCTGCACCCGCGAAGTGGCAGCGAAGATGATTGAGCTGAACAATCACGGCGCAATCATCAATATCTCGTCGATTTCCCGCGCCGGTAACGTGGGCCAGACCAACTACTCCGCAGCCAAGGCCGGGGTCGCCGCAGCCACCGTGACCTGGGCCAGGGAACTGGCGCGCTACGGGATTCGCGTGGCGGGCATCGCGCCGGGCTTTATCGAAACCGAGATGACGCTGAGTATGAAGCCTGAAGCACTGGAGAAAATGACCTCGGGCATTCCGCTCAAGCGCATGGGCAAGGCTGAGGAAATCGCCCACTCGGCGGCTTACATCTTCGAGAACGACTACTACACCGGCCGGATTCTGGAGCTGGATGGCGGGTTACGCATTTAAAGCGCATTTAAAGCAAGATCAAAAGATCGCAGCCTGCGGCAGCTCCTACAGGATGTATGCCGATCCAGTGTAGGAGCTGCCGCAGGCTGCGATCTTTTAGGGGGCGCCGCGAATCAATCGTCGCTGATGGTGATATTCGGCATCGCCGGCGCTGCAGCCTCCTGCAACACAATCCGTGCGCCAACGTGCCGGGCCAGCTCTTGGTAGACCATAGCGATCTGGCTGTCAGGTTCGGCGATAACTGTCGGCTTGCCACCGTCAGCCTGCTCGCGAATGACTATCGACAGCGGCAGCGAGGCCAGGAGTTCGACTCCGTATTGGGTCGCCAGCTTCTCGCCACCGCCTTCGCCAAACAGATGCTCGGCGTGCCCGCAATTCGAGCAGATGTGTACAGCCATGTTTTCCACGACACCGAGCACCGGAATGTTGACCTTGCGGAACATTTCCACGCCTTTGCGCGCATCCAGCAATGCCAGGTCCTGCGGCGTGGTGACAATCACCGCGCCGGCCACCGGGACCTTCTGCGCCAGGGTCAGCTGAATGTCACCGGTGCCGGGCGGCATGTCGATCACCAGATAATCCAGATCGCCCCAGGCCGTCTGTGTGACAAGCTGCAACAGCGCGCCCGAGACCATCGGGCCGCGCCAGACCATCGGCGTGTTGTCGTCGGTCAGGAAGGCCATGGACATGACCTCGACGCCGTGGGACTCGATCGGCACGAACCATTTCTGGTCCTTGATTTTCGGGCGGGTGCCTTCCGGGATACCGAACATGATGCCCTGACTCGGACCGTAGATATCCGCGTCGAGAATCCCGACTTTGGCGCCTTCACGAGCCAGCGCCAGCGCCAGGTTGGCGGCGGTGGTGGATTTACCCACGCCACCCTTGCCGGAAGCCACTGCCACCACGTTTTTAACATTGGCCAGCCCCGGAATCTGTGCCTGAGCCTTGTGCGCGGCGATCACGCTGGTGATCTCGACCCTGGCCGTCGTCACCCCGTCCAGACCTTCGATGGCCATTTGCAGCATCTGCGCCCAGCCGCTCTTGAATAGCCCGGCGGCGTAACCCAGTTCCAGCGCAACGCTGACGCGATCACCCTGGATATCGATGGCGCGGACACAACCGGCGCTGACCGGATCCTGGTTCAGATAAGGGTCGGTGTATTGGCGAAGGACGGCTTCCACCGCTGCGCGATTGACGGCGCTCATGGGCAACTCCGATAGCAAGGCTTTAGAAAATCAGGGGGTATCCTACCTGTTCTGATGGTTGGACGGCATGCTTTCAGGATGTGACATAGGTCATATACGCGACCACTAAACCCGTAGCAGCTGCCGAAGGCTGCGTTCGGCTGCGAAGCAGCCGTAAATCCGTTGATCTCGGTTTTCCTGAAGTAACCGGGATTCAGGTTTTACCACCGCTTCGCGGCCGGACGCAGGCTTCGCCAGCTGCTACGGGGTGCCGGAAAACATTCCACGGGGTGAAAAATATGCGCCCACGCTTTATAGTGCTCGACCTCCGTTTCATCAAGTAGCCGAGCCCCATGTCCGAGCCACGCAAGATCCTCGTCACCAGCGCCCTGCCCTATGCCAATGGTTCCATCCACCTTGGCCATATGCTTGAGTACATCCAGACCGATATGTGGGTGCGCTTCCAGAAGCATCGCGGCAATCAATGCATTTATGTCTGCGCGGACGACGCTCACGGTTCGGCGATCATGTTGCGCGCGGAAAAGGAAGGCATCACCCCGGAACAACTGATCGCCAACGTCCAGGCTGAACACAGCGCCGACTTTGCCGAGTTCCTGGTGGACTTCGATAATTTCCACTCGACCCACGCCGAAGAAAACCGCGAGCTGTCGAGCTTGATCTACCTGAAGCTGCGCGACGCCGGGCACATCGCCACGCGCTCGATCACGCAGTATTTCGACCCGGAAAAGAAAATGTTCCTGGCCGACCGCTTCATCAAGGGCACCTGCCCGAAATGCGGCACCGAAGACCAGTACGGCGACAACTGCGAGAAATGCGGTGCGACCTACGCGCCAACCGACCTGAAAGATCCGAAGTCGGCGATTTCCGGCGCCACGCCGGTCCTGAAAGATTCGCAGCACTTCTTCTTCAAGCTGCCGGACTTCCAGGAAATGCTGCAGAGCTGGACCCGCAGCGGCACCCTGCAAGAGGCCGTGGCGAACAAGATCGCCGAATGGCTGGACGCCGGCCTGCAGCAGTGGGACATCTCCCGCGATGCGCCGTACTTCGGTTTCGAGATTCCCGATGAGCCGGGCAAGTATTTCTACGTGTGGCTGGATGCGCCGATCGGCTACATGGCCAGCTTCAAGAACCTCTGCGCCCGTCGTCCGGAGCTGGACTTCGATGCGTTCTGGGCCAAGGATTCCAGCGCCGAGCTGTACCACTTCATCGGCAAGGACATCATCAACTTCCACGCCCTGTTCTGGCCGGCGATGCTCGAAGGTGCGGGCTACCGCAAGCCAACCGGCATCAACGTGCACGGCTACCTGACGGTCAACGGGCAGAAGATGTCCAAGTCCCGCGGCACCTTCATCAAGGCCCGGACCTACCTCGATCACCTGTCGCCGGAATACCTGCGCTACTACTATGCCGCCAAGCTTGCGCGAGGCGTCGACGACCTCGACCTGAACCTTGAAGACTTCGTGCAGAAGGTCAACTCGGACCTGGTCGGCAAAGTCGTCAACATCGCCAGCCGTTGCGCCGGTTTCATTCATAAAGGCAACGCTGGCGTGCTGGTGGCCGGCAACGCCGCGCCGGAGCTGACCGAAGCCTTCCTCGTGGCCGCGCCGAGCATCGCCGAAGCCTACGAGGCCCGCGACTTTGCCCGCGCCATGCGCGAAATCATGGGCCTGGCCGACCGCGCCAACGCCTGGATCGCCGACAAGGCGCCGTGGTCGCTGAACAAGCAGGAAGGCAAGCAGGAAGAAGTCCAGGCCATCTGCGCCCTGGGCATCAACCTGTTCCGCCAACTGGTGATCTTCCTCAAGCCGGTGCTGCCGTTGCTGGCCGCTGATGCCGAGGCGTTCCTGAACGTCGAGCCATTGACCTGGAATGACCACCAGACCCTGCTCAGCAACCATCAGCTGAACGAGTTCAAACCCTTGATGACCCGGATCGACCCGGTAAAAGTGCAAGCCATGACCGACGCATCCAAAGAAGACCTGACCGCCAGCCAGACCGACACCGGCGATGCTGCGCCAGCCGGCAACGGCGAGCTGGCCAAGGATCCGCTGTCACCAGAGATCGAGTTCGATGCGTTTGCCGCCGTCGACTTGCGCGTCGCCTTGATCCTCAAGGCCGAAGCCGTGGAAGGTGCCGACAAACTGCTGCGCCTGACCCTGGATATCGGTGACGAGCAGCGCAACGTATTCTCCGGCATCAAGAGCGCCTACCCGAACCCGGTCGAGCTGGAAGGTCGTCTGACCATGATGATCGCCAACCTCAAGCCACGCAAAATGCGCTTCGGGATCTCCGAAGGCATGGTGATGGCGGCAGGTCCCGGCGGTGCAGAAATCTACCTGCTGAGCCCGGACAGCGGCGCCAAGCCAGGTCAGCGGATCAAGTAAGCGACCCGGCGCTGACAATCCCACCGCCAGGTGTTTCGTGGCGGTGGGATTTTCATATCTGGCCCACCCTCCGTCCTTGCCGGATAATGCCTAATCTGTAGGCAGACAGACCTGCTCGCACAACCCGGCACGATCATGACCGACCTGATTCTCACGCTTCTCAGCGCTGCACTGATCAATAATTTCGTATTGCACTGGCCGCTGGGCGTCGATCCACTGCTGCAGGCCACCGGCGAAACCGGGGCCGAGCGTCGGCAAGTGCATGCACTGGGTATCGCCACAACCTGTCTGATGTTGATCAGTTGTGTACTGAGCTATGGGCTCTACTACTACCTGCTGACACCCTTGGCGCTGACCTCGCTTGGTTTGTTCATCTTTCTGCCCATCAGCGCTGTGTTGATCAAGCCGATCCTGAGCCTGCTTGCGCGCTGGCTTCCACAGCTCTCGTTCAGCGGCCTGTGGCCCCTGCTGCTGGGCAACGCCGGCGTTCTCGGCCTGGCCCTGCTCAGCACCCAGGACGACAAGGGACTGCGGTATACGACCGCGCTGAGTCTCGGCGCGGGCCTGGGTTTCTGGCTGGTATTGAGCCTGTTCAGCGATTTGCGTCAACGCACATCCAACAATGATATCCCCCTGCCCTTTCGCGGCTTGCCGATCGAACTGATCAGCGCCGGGCTGATGGCAGTGGCATTTCTCGGTTTCAGCGGACTGATCAAAACATGAGTCTGATTCAACGCATCGACGCCCTGCTGCCGCAGACCCAATGCGGTAAATGCGGCCACCCCGGATGTAAACCCTACGCTGAAGGCATTGCCAACGGCGAGGCGATCAACAAGTGCCCTCCAGGCGGCAAGGAGACCATTTCGGCCCTGGCCGAACTGCTGAAAATACCGGTGCTGGAACTGGACGCGGAACGCGGTCAGGCGCCAGCGCAAATCGCCTTTATTCGTGAAGCGGAATGCATCGGTTGCACCAAATGCATCCAGGCCTGCCCGGTGGATGCGATTATCGGCGCGGCCAAATTGATGCATACGGTGATCATCGACGAATGCACCGGTTGCGACCTGTGCGTCGCGCCCTGCCCGGTGGACTGCATTGAAATGCATCCGTTGCCGAAGGCCTGCGTGCTGCCGATTGTCGGTGGGCTGGCGTTCAGCCTTGAGGAACAACGCGCTCGCACTGAAAAACGCAATCACGCCCGACAGCGTTTCGAGCAACGCAATGCGCGTCTGCAGCGCGAAGAACAGCAAAAACAGGCCGAGCGCCTGGCGCGGATACAGCGCCCGACGCAACACAACGAAGCCCCCGTTTTAAATCCGGTTCAGGCTGCCATTGAGAGAGTCCAGGCACAGAAAACCGCTGCTGCCGATGCCGCCTTGAAAAAAGCCAGGATCGATCTGGCGATGAGCCGCGCACAACTGAACAAGTCGCTGAAAGCCTTCGGGCATCCACCGACCTTCGAGCAGCAATCACAGCTGATCACTCTGCAACACCAGTTCGAGCTCGCGGAGCAAGCCTTGGCACAGCTTGAAAGCAATACTGCACCCGCGCCACAGTCGGCTCCGGCTCCGGCCAGGGATACCGAGCTCAAACGGGCGAAAATCCAACTGGCCATGCGCCGCGCCGAACTGAAAAAAGCCCAGAGCAGCAATGCCTCCAGCGAACAAATTGCCGCTCTGGGCAACGCCCTGGCTGAAGCCGAGCGACAGGTAGCTGCCTATGTCGCCTCTTGAAACGGTCGACGAGCGCCTTCAGCAGGCAATGAAACTGGTGCTGCTGGCAACCCTGCCAGGCATCTTCGTTTTACTCTGGTTGTACGGCTGGGGCGTGTTGATCAACCTGCTGCTGGCCGGCTCCACGGCCCTCGCCGTCGAAGCCACCGTTCTCAGGTTGCGCAAGCGCCCGCTGAAACCCTCGCTGAGCGATGGGAGCGCCCTGGTCAGCGCAACATTGCTGGCTGTCGCGTTACCGCCCTATTGCCCTTGGTGGTTGACCCTGAGTGCAACCGCATTCGCGCTGTTTTTCGGCAAACATCTGT
Organism: Pseudomonas fluorescens; assembly: GCF_902497895.1. Taxonomy (GTDB): domain Bacteria; phylum Pseudomonadota; class Gammaproteobacteria; order Pseudomonadales; family Pseudomonadaceae; genus Aquipseudomonas; species Aquipseudomonas fluorescens_BP. The sequence continues at coordinate 31,508 of NZ_CABVHQ010000040.1, read as the reverse complement.
ATGGCGGAGTCGGCAAAAACCCGTTCAATCCGGCGATGCTGGGCTATGCACTGGTGCTGGTGTCGTTTCCACAGCAGATGACTCATTGGCCGGCATCCCATGGCATGGACCTGCTGGGTGGCTTGCAGCAGATTTTCGGCTTCAGTACCCAGTCTGCCGATGCCTGGGCCAGGGCTACGGCCCTGGACAGCTTGCGGATCAATAAAAGCCTGACCATGGATGAACTGTTCGCCGGCAATGCCGCGTTCGGCCACTGGGGTGGCAAGGGCGTCGAGTGGGTCAATCTGGCGTTCCTTGCAGGTGGCGCAGTTTTGCTGCAACGGCGGGTATTCAGCTGGCATGCACCGGTCGGTATGCTGGCCAGCCTGTTTATCATCAGCCTGCTCTGCTGGAACGGCTCGGGCTCCGACTCCCACGGCTCGCCCCTGTTCCACCTGCTGACGGGCGCGAGCATGCTCGGGGCGTTCTTCATCGTCACCGAGCCGGTCTCGGGCGCCAAAAATCCAAAGGCCAGATTGCTGTTCGGAGCGGGCGTGGGTCTGCTGACCTACCTCATTCGTACCTGGGGAGGTTATCCAGACGGCATTGCGTTCGCAGTGCTGTTGATGAACCTCACCGTGCCCGCCCTGGAGCGCCTGTTCGCCACGCAACCAGAGCCATCTGTGCCATGAACCGAAATGTCGGAGTGCTGATGCTGATAGTGCTGGCCGGTCTGGGGGGGACCGCGATCTTTCTCGTGCAACAGACTGCGGCGCCGCACATCGCGGCAGAACGACGGGCGATAGAAAATCGTAACCTGCTGCAAATGCTGCCCCCAGGCAGCTACGACAATCAGCCACTGGATCAGCCGCTGTCGACCCACAAGGTGCAGCTTGGCGCCAGCACGCTACTGGGCGGCTATCTGGCGACTCGATCCGCTGAACCCAGCGCGGTCATTCTGCGCAGCCAGACAGTGGGCTACGCCGGCCCCGTCGAGCTGTTGATCGGGATCGGGGCCAACGGCAAGCTGTTGGGTGTGAAAGCCCTCAAGCACACAGAAACCCCAGGCCTGGGAGGAAACATCGCCGTGACCCCTAACCCTTGGCTACAGGGTTTTGTCGGGAAATCCCGTGATGAGCCAGGCGACTCGGGCTGGGCCCTGAAAAAGGATAATGGCCAGTTCGATCAAATGGCCGGCGCCACTATTACCTCAAGGTCGGTGATAAGCGCTATTCATGATGCGCTGCGTTATTTCGACGAGCATCAGGCGCAACTCACAGGAAAGCCTGCACATGACTGAGACCTCGACACTGCGCAATTCGCTGATGCTCGCGCCACTGATTGGCGTCAGCGACACTCTGGTCAAGGCCATCGGCTTGTGGCTGATGTTCGTTCTGATCATCACGATCCATGGCATGGCCATGAAAGCGATTCGCCGCTGGCTCAACCCGAATGTGCGTCTGGCGGCGAGTATCCTGCTGGCCACCACTCTCGTCAGCTGTGCCGGGCTGGCGTTGCAGGCCTGGTCTTTGCAACTGCATCAAAGCCTGGAAGTCTACCTGGGGCTGATCGCGCTCCAATGCGTACTGCTCGAACTCGGTGGCTTTTTCGAACACAGCCCAATGTCTGACCGCCTACGACTGTCTGGCCTGTTCGGTGCGCTGTTGCTTGCACTGGGCACCTTGCGCGAGGTCCTCGGTACGGGATCCCTGGGCAGCCACCTGGAATGGCTGGCCGGATCCGCCGACACTCACTGGCAGCTCTGGCTATGGGCCCAGGACACAGGGCCGCGCCTGCTCACGCTCGCGCCGGGCGGGTTTATCCTGCTGGGGTTGCTGATTGCGGCAAAACAGGCCTTATCCAAACCACACTGACCGCCTTCAAGGAAACGCTTTACCCATGAATGCCGCAAAACGTCTGGAAATATTCCGTCGGCTTCACGAAGACAATCCGAAACCGAAAACCGAGCTGGCCTATTCCTCGCCGTTTGAACTGCTGATAGCCGTGATCCTCTCGGCCCAGTCCACCGACGTCGGCGTCAATAAGGCCACGGCGAAACTGTTCCCGGTCGCCAATACTCCAGAAGCGATCCATGCCCTGGGTGTTGAAGGCTTGTCGGAATACATCAAGACGATCGGCCTGTTCAACAGCAAGGCTAAAAACGTGATCGAAACCTGCCGGCTGCTGGTGGAACGGCATGGCAGCCAGGTCCCGCAAACACGGGAAGAACTGGAGGCGCTTCCCGGCGTCGGTAGAAAAACCGCAAACGTGGTACTCAACACGGCCTTTCGCCAGCTCACCATGGCGGTCGACACCCATATTTTCCGGGTCAGCAACCGTACGGGCCTGGCGCCGGGGAAAAATGTCGTGGAGGTGGAAAAAAAACTGATGAAGTTCGTGCCCAAGGAGTACCTGCTCGACTCCCACCACTGGCTCATCCTCCACGGCCGCTATGTATGCCTGGCCCGCAAGCCACGCTGCGGCAGCTGTCGGATCGAAGACCTGTGCGAATACAAGCACAAGACCTCCGACGATTGAGGGACTATTAACTTTATTAATAAGTCGATTGAAAAAATCTTTTTTACCCGCCACCGGTTTATCGATATAAGGAGCGCCAATGGCAGTCAAAGCCTGGAGTTAACCTTATGAGCACTGGCAAAGAGCAACTGGACGTAGAAGACGACTTCACCGCCGTTGAAGCAGATGACGCCGAGCCTGTGGTGGAGGTAGCGAAGACCAACCTGAGCAAACGCCGCACCATTGACAATCTTCTGGAAGAGCGGCGCCTGCAAAAACAACTGGCCGATTACGACTTTGACCTTTAATAGCTGAAAGCCTCCCGAAACGGAGGCTTTTTTGTTGGCATCCCGCACCTTGACCAACCGTCATTTGTTTCGCCACAGGCATCTTGTAGACCGATGAAACAGTGACCGGCACATCAAGCAGACAGCGTCAGGAGGACAACCAGCGAGCGCTTCTTTTGCGAGTGCTCAGGGAGACACGGACAAAACCGGTTTTGAGCAGAGCGGAAAGTGCTGTCGCCCGCGCCGCAACATTTTTACCCTTCCGGGTATTTGAATTCAAACCAACCCATTGCGTTGCGCAAGCTCGATCAGGTCAACCAATGAGCGAGCATTGAGCTTCAACAGCAATCGAGTCTTGTAAGTACTCACGGTTTTGTTGCTGAGAAACATTCCATCAGCGATTTCCTTGTTGGTCTTTCCTCGTGCAAGTTGCTGTAACACCATCATTTCCCGGCCAGACAGACGATCCACCATGTCTGCTTCACTGGCATTACCCAAATTCGATCGCACGGTATGCAACGCCTGATTGGGGAAATAACTGTAACCGGAGAGTACCGCCTTGATCGCACTCAACAACTCGGTGAGGTCTTGTTGCTTGCACACATAGCCCGCAGCACCGGCCTGCATACAACGCATGGAAAAATGCCCGGGCGCCTGCGACGTCAGCACCAGTACCTTCAAAGGCATGGGGTTTGAAGTGAGGCGCGCGATGACTTCCAGGCCATCCAGTTTTGGAATCCCGATATCCAGAATTATAATATCCGGCATATGCTCGCGGGCCAGCTGCAACGCATCCACGCCATTCCCCGTCTCCGCGATGACTTCATAGCCATGACGCTCCATCAGCATACGTACAGCAAGACGGATGACGGGATGATCATCCACGATCAGCACTTTATTCATGGGCAGTCCAATTTTCGCTGTTCGAATTTTTAGAGTCAGCACAATAGCCTAGTCATTTCCCCCTTGGCATCGTCCCCCCCCCGCTCATCAGCACCCAGAGACCTTCCCTACAAAAAACGCGGAATATGCCTACAAAAAAACACTATAAAAGGCTGTGTCTTCAAGCTTAATCGACTTGCCAGCTTCCCCTGCTCAGCGTCCTTGCGACCTCAGTCAAAGACATCCTGATTCTTGCACCCCAGATTACCGGTTGTTTTTTACAAAATAATTATTTACCGCAACTTACACCTGAAATGCTTTAGCGTGGAGAATCGAAGAGTTACATTTGAGCCAGATCGCTGAAATTGAAAGCAGAGGTTACATACCTCACCCAGAAAATCACTACTGCAGAGCGCACTGAACGTTCTCACCCTGCCAGACGTCCACCTCCGTTATCCGACCTAAAAACCCCGACATTTTTTATTTGAGGCTAGAATCATTAAAAGCATCCACAACACTTACTAACTTCTCCACTCACCAATAACAACTTGCAACTCGTGTTCCACCCCTGCACAAACTCAATAAAAATGCTGCCCCACTCACCAACAATTAAGGATGCAAAACGCACTACGCCAAGGTAAAAACCAATGAATATACCCCTTAAAATGACTAACCCAATGACCATCATCGCCCTCTTCGCGGCCTTAACAGAAGCCTCGGCAGCCGTATCGCTGCCGTTTCTTGATGACGGTGATCGGGATATTTATGTCTGGTTCCTGATCAGTTTCCCGTTCAGCCTGGTAGTTTTTTTCTTTATGACTTTAAACTTCAATTACAAAGCGCTGTATTCGCCTGCAGACTTTGCTAAAGGAAAGCACTTCCTGCAGCTCATCAACGAAGCCGTTCGTCAAAAAGGAGCCAGACTTTCACCTCCCTCTCCTGAACCCATTGAGCAAGACAATGACAGCGCCACCCTGGAGAAAGACCTGAATCCATGCCAGCCGCAGAGCTTTACGATGCGCCACGCTTCATCAGATAACGCACAAGCGCCACCGGCTTTCATTAATCTGCTGGCAAAGCCAGGCATGCAACAAAGTTTCCAACTGCATCACATACTGCACGGATTGCATATCATCGACACCCGGCGAATCGAAACAAGGAAAGGGTTTGAGCTTTTAGTCAGCGAAGTGGCTCAGGCATTCAACAACCCGCCAGACGCTAACGATCTTATTATTTTTCTGGCCAACCAGAAGTCGCTCAAGCTGATAAACCAGAGCACACTCGACAAACTGAATTCTGCAAAGTCAAATCGATCTTATATGATCTACAATCTGGGCACACTGACCCTGACACTGACCAGCGCCTCATAAAAACGCCTTTCATCAACCTCGATCAGGCATCCAGACCGAACATGCAAAAAAAAATGGCCCTGCTTTTATGCGGGGCCATTTTTTGAGTCGCGCTCAACCGATCAGAACAATTTCCGACCTTTGTTTGCGGCAATACGCATGCGCAACGCATTGAGTTTGATGAAGCCAGCCGCATCCGCTTGATTATAAGCGCCGCCATCTTCTTCAAAAGTCGCAATGTTTGCGTCGAACAAAGATTCATCGGACTTGCGGCCGGTGACAATGATATTGCCTTTGTACAGTTTCAGACGAACCACACCATTCACGTGTGCCTGGGAAGCATCGATCATCTGTTGCAGCATCAGACGCTCAGGGCTCCACCAGTAGCCGGTGTAGATCAGGCTCGCGTATTTAGGCATCAACTCGTCTTTGAGGTGAGCCACTTCGCGATCCAGAGTGATCGACTCGATCGCACGGTGAGCCCGCAGCATGATGGTGCCGCCAGGGGTCTCGTAGCAGCCGCGAGACTTCATGCCGACGTAACGGTTCTCGACGATATCCAGTCGACCGATGCCGTTCTCACCGCCAATGCGGTTCAGCGTCGCCAGGACCGTGGCCGGAGTCATTTCAACGCCGTCCAGAGCAACGATATCGCCATTGCGATAGGTCAGCTCAAGATAGGTTGCGACGTTCGGTGCATCTTCCGGCGACTTGGTCCAGCGCCACATGTCTTCTTCGTGCTCGGTCCAGGTATCTTCCAGCACGCCGCCTTCATAAGAGATGTGCAGCAGGTTGGCGTCCATCGAGTACGGGGACTTCTTCTTGCCGTGGCGCTCGATCGGGATGTTGTGCTTTTCAGCGTAATCCATCAGCTTTTCACGGGACAGCAGATCCCATTCGCGCCACGGAGCAATCACTTTCACTCCTGGCTTCAAGGCATAAGCGCCCAGTTCAAAACGGACCTGGTCGTTGCCTTTACCGGTTGCGCCATGGGAAATGGCATCGGCGCCGGTTTCGTTGGCGATTTCGATCAAACGCTTGGCGATCAACGGACGAGCGATGGAGGTACCCAGCAGGTACTCACCTTCGTAAACGGTGTTGGCGCGGAACATCGGAAACACAAAATCGCGGACGAACTCTTCGCGCAGATCGTCGATGTAGATCTCTTTGACGCCCATGGCTTGTGCCTTGGCGCGTGCAGGTTCGACTTCTTCGCCCTGACCCAGGTCAGCGGTGAAGGTCACCACTTCACAGTTATACGTATCCTGCAGCCACTTGAGGATCACCGAAGTGTCCAGGCCGCCGGAATATGCCAGAACGACTTTGTTTATGTCCGCCATGCCATCACTCCACGGGGTTTTCGGAAAGCCGTCAAGTCTACCGTTCAAACAGGATAATTTACAGAGGCGCGACAGCTTATGACGACGAAGCGACAGATTATGTCGAGTGTGCGACCACTACAGCCGTTTCAGGACGTCGCCGCGGTATTGCTCGCGGAACTGACCTGCGGTGCCGGCTTCTCGCTGGGCGCCACACGCTCCAGATGAACATTGACCCGGCGGTTCTTCGCCCGATTGGCGGAGTTGGTATTGGGTGCCAAAGGGTAGCGCTCGCCATGGAAACGCAGGGTGATCTGTGCTTCGGGGACGCCGTTGGCCTTGAAGAAATCCATGACTGCCAAAGCTCTGCGTCGTGACAGATCACGATTGGTCAGGCGGTTGCCGCCGTTGTCCGAGTGGCCGTCGAGCTGAATGTGATTGACCGTCGGATCAGCCTTGAGGAATTCCAGCACGTTCTGCAGCCTGGCCTTGGCCGGCGCATCCAGCTCGATCCCGCCGCCAGGAAACCCGACCTGGGCCTGCTTCACTTGCTCGAAGTTCATCGGTAACAGCTTGGCGGTGCACGCTTGATAGTCGCCATAGGCCTTGCTGAACTTGACCGGTAGCAAACGGACCTCAGAGACGCCACCATCACGGGAATAATGACGTATCAGCGGGCTGCGACCGTCCAGCAAACCACTGAATAGTCGGCCGGCCTGAGCCTGGGAACTGTTGAACAGCACATCACCGCTGCCGACTTGCACGGCCCCCAGGTTAATATCACCACGCCCCGGCTGCCAGGGCGCAGCCGCTGCCAACAGGGTGGCCGAACCGCCGCCAAGGGAGTTGTTATAAGCCTTCAGTCGAAAAGTCGCCTGCTCACCGGCGCGTCGCACGAACTCACCCGAGCCGAAGTCGGTGATCGGCTGGCTCAGGCGGCACTCGAACTTGTCGCCTTCGACCGTCCACTCGATGCTCTCCAGACGTGTCTGGTAAGTCAGAGCCATCGCGGGCAGGCTGGCAAACACACTGAGCAAGGCTAAATAACGCTGGCGCACGGAGGGCTCCATTGGCTTCTACACAAAAGACCGACACACACCTTTACGGCATATCACTTGTTTACTGCACACCTACGGGATATCGGAAGCTTGCTGCAAAACTTGATAGCGAGTGCCTGAGAGAGTCTTTTCCGGTAGCATTCCCCTCAGTTTGACCCGCCTGGAATTCCCAATGTCCGACCGCCTGACCCTGCTGCGTCCCGACGACTGGCATATACATCTTCGCGATGGTGCTGTGCTACCCAATACTGTCGCCGATGTTGCGCGCACCTTTGGCCGCGCCATCATCATGCCCAACCTGGTACCACCGGTGCGTAATGCCGCTGAAGCCGATGCCTACCGTCAGCGCATCCTCGCTGCACGTCCGGCCGGCAGCCATTTCGAACCGCTGATGGTGCTCTACCTGACCGATCGCACTACCGCTGCAGAGATTCACGAGGCCAAGGCCAGTGGTTTCGTGCATGCCGCCAAGCTCTATCCGGCCGGCGCGACCACCAACTCGGACTCCGGTGTCACCAGCATCGACAAGATCTTTGCGGCACTGGCGGCCATGGCCGAAGTCGGCTTGCCCTTGCTGATCCACGGGGAAGTCACCCGTGGCGATGTCGATGTCTTTGACCGGGAAAAGCTGTTCATCGACGAACACCTGCGTCGGGTCGTGGAACACTTCCCGACCCTCAAGGTAGTGTTCGAACACATCACCACCCGTGAAGCCGTGCAGTTCGTCAATGAGGCCCCGGCCAACGTTGGCGCGACCATCACTGCCCACCACCTGCTGTACAACCGCAACCACATGCTGGTTGGCGGGATTCGCCCGCACTTCTATTGCTTGCCGATTCTCAAACGCAATATCCACCAGGAAGCGCTGCTCGACGCCGCCACCAGCGGCAGCGAGAAGTTTTTCCTCGGTACCGATTCGGCCCCGCACGCCCAACACGCCAAAGAAGCGGCTTGTGGTTGTGCCGGTTGCTACACCGCTTACGCAGCGATCGAGATGTATGCCGAAGCCTTCGAACAGCGCAATGCGCTGGATAAGCTCGAAGGCTTCGCCAGTCTGCACGGCCCGCGCTTCTATGGCCTGCCGGCAAATACCGAGCACATTACCCTGGTTCGCGAAGAGTGGACCGCCCCTACCAGCCTGCCCTTCGGCGAGCTGTCTGTCATCCCGCTGCGCGCCGGTGAAAAACTGCGCTGGCGTCTGCTGGAGAAACACTCGTGAGTGAAGACCATTTCGACGACGAACAAGACGGCCAAAATGGTGGTGGCGGTTCGCGCCATCCGATGGCAGCCCGGTTTCGTGGTTACCTGCCGGTAGTCGTCGATGTTGAAACCGGTGGTTTCAACTGTGCCACCGATGCCTTGCTGGAAATTGCCGCCGTCACCATCGGCATGGACGAAAAAGGCTTTGTGTACCCTGAACACACCTATTTCTTCCGGGTCGAGCCTTTCGAAGGCGCGAACATCGAAGCCGCGGCCCTGGAGTTCACCGGGATCAAGCTCGATCATCCGCTGCGCATGGCGGTCAGCGAAGAAACGGCCCTGACCGATATCTTCCGTGGCGTACGCAAGGCCCTGAAGGCCAACGGCTGTAAACGCGCGATTCTGGTGGGGCATAACAGCAGCTTCGACCTGGGCTTCCTCAACGCCGCTGTCGCGCGCCTGGACATGAAACGCAACCCGTTTCACCCGTTCTCCAGCTTCGACACCGCCACCCTGGCTGGCCTGGCTTACGGTCAAACCGTGCTGGCCAAGGCCTGCCAGACTGCCGATATCGATTTCGACGGCCGTGAGGCCCACTCGGCGCGCTACGACACCGAGAAGACGGCCGAGCTGTTCTGCGGCATCGTCAATCGCTGGAAACAAATGGGTGGCTGGGAAGACTTTCACGACTGATCAAGTCGCCTGAAGAAATCGTGCCATAAAAAATAATGCCGTCCGTTGCCTGAAGAAATCGTACCCATAAAAAAACCGGCCTCAGTGGCCGGTTTTTTTATTGCCTGACGCGTGGCTTACAGCTTGCCAGCGTTTTCGGTCAGGTAAGCTGCGACGCCTTCGGTCGAAGCGGTCATGCCTTTGTCGCCTTTTTTCCAGTTGGCAGGGCAAACTTCGCCGTGCTCTTCGTGGAATTGCAGAGCGTCGACCAGACGGATCAGCTCTTCCATGTTACGGCCCAGCGGCAGGTCGTTGATGATCTGCGAGCGGACAACGCCTTTGTCGTCGATCAGGAACGCGCCACGGAAGGCCACGCCGCCTTCGGACTCAACGTCGTAGGCCTTGGCAATTTCGTGCTTCATGTCAGCAGCCATGGTGTATTGAACCTGGCCGATACCACCATTGTTCACCGGGGTGTTGCGCCAGGCGTTGTGGGTGAAGTGCGAGTCGATCGACACCGCGACCACTTCAACGTTACGCGCCTTGAAGTCAGCCATGCGGTTGTCCAGAGCGATCAGCTCGGATGGGCAAACGAAAGTGAAGTCCAGTGGGTAGAAGAACACCAGGCCGTATTTGCCTTTGATGGCCGAGGACAGGGTGAAGCTGTCAACGATCTCGCCATTGCCGAGTACGGCCGGTACGGTGAAGTCAGGGGCTTGTTTGCCTACGAGTACGCTCATTGGATATCTCCTGGTGTAATAACGTGAAGAACTGGGTTCGCGCCAGCCTGCCACCCTCAGGCGACAGCCCTGTGACACGAACCCGCTTCGCAAGGGCCGACCATCATACACCGCGTTTTTGACCTGTCCTTAACGGTTTTTTCGAGGCGGTTAAAAAGGCCGTACTGCGTTTCCCCTACAGTTTGAAGGGAAAACCATTCGTCAGTCACCTGCCCCTGAGAGGCCAGGTGTGCCGAAACCACTTTGACAATAATTCTCGTTAACATTAAGATCCATCGCAAATAAGCCACAACCAGCGACGGTTCTCACTTATGTATGTATGCCTCTGCACAGGCGTCACCGACGGGCAAATACGCGATGCGATCTTTGAAGGTTGCTGCAGCTACCGTGACGTGCGCCAAGCCACCGGCGTTGCCAGCCAATGCGGTAAATGTGCCTGCCTTGCCAAGCAAGTGGTACGCGAAACCCTGACCGAACTGCAAAGCAGCCAGGCGGCGATTCCCTACGCTGTAGAATTTTCCGCCGCTTAAATAATGAATTTTAAAGAACCGGACTTAGTGTCCGGTTTTTTTATGTCCGGAAATCAATCGCTTAGCACCGCGATGCGGAACAAAAACGTTCTTATTCCGATTAATTTTCATATATTATTCAATAACTTAGGTTTGACACAGGTAGTTGCTCGGCTCAAACTATATTCATATACCGCGAAATATAGGGCAGGATTCCCATCATGAAAGGCGACGTTACAGTCATCCAGCATCTCAACAAGATCCTTGCCAATGAGCTGGTCGCGATCAATCAATACTTCCTGCATGCGCGCATGTATGAAGATTGGGGCCTGGCCAAGCTTGGCAAGCACGAATATCACGAATCCATCGACGAAATGAAGCATGCCGACAAGCTGATCAAGCGCATCCTGTTTCTCGAAGGCCTGCCGAACGTACAAGACCTCGGCAAGCTGCAGATCGGTGAACACACCAAGGAAATGCTTGAGTGCGACCTGCGCATCGAGAAGACTGGCCACGCCGATCTGAAGGTAGCCATCGCGCATTGCGAAACGACTGGCGATTTCGGCAGCCGTGATCTGCTCGAAGATATTCTCGAATCCGAAGAAGAACATATCGACTGGCTGGAAACCCAACTGGGCTTGATCGATAAGGTCGGTCTTGAGAACTATCTGCAATCGCAGATGGGCGAATAAACTGGCGCCCTGATCTCGATACAACAAAAAGCCCCGCCTTCTTTCGAGAGGCGGGGCTTTTTTTACATCGTCAAGATCAAAAGATCGCAGCCTGCGGCAGCTCCTACACAAAGAAGCTGCGGCAATAATGCGAATCAGGCTTCGGTCTTGTTCGCTGCGGCTTTTTCGACAGCAGCTTTGATCGTGGCCTGCAATGAACCGTCAGCGGCCATTTCGGTCATGATATCGCTACCGCCGACCAACTCACCACCGACCCACAGTTGCGGGAAGGTTGGCCAATTGGCGTACTTGGGCAGGTTTGCACGGATTTCCGGGTTCTGCAGGATGTCCACGTAAGCGAACTTCTCACCACAGCCCATGACGGCCTGAGCGGCTTTCGCGGAGAAGCCACATTGTGGAGCATTCGGCGAGCCTTTCATGTAAAGCAGAATGGTGTTGTTGGCAATCTGCTCTTTAATAGTTTCGATGATATCCATGGAGCACCTCGGCTGAACTTTCCGACTCAGTTGTCGGCACGGTGGCGCATTGTAACGGAAAGCCAGGCGCCATGCTCGGTCTCCCCGATAGAGATGCACTACCGCACATTTTACCCCATAGCGATCAGGCTGCCGCCACCTTGACCGGTACCCCGTTCAAGGCCGCATTGCCCGACAGCTCATCGAGTTGCAACTCATCCGTCAGGTCATTGGCACTGGCACCCGGCTGGCCGCTGGCGATTCCCATCTGTACGCCTGGTCGCGCATGCCCCCAGCCATGGGGCAAGCTGACCACTCCCGGCATCATCTCGACACTGGCCAGCACTTCGACTTCGATGGCGCCGACCCGTGAGCTGACACGCACCCGCTGTCCATCGCTGAGACCGCGGCTGGCCAGATCATCCGGGTGCATCAGTAACTGATGGCGCGGCTTGCCTTTCACCAGGCGGTGATAGTTATGCATCCAGGAGTTATTGCTGCGTACATGGCGACGGCCGATCATCAACAACTCGTCAGCACGGGGTGCCTGCAACGCGGCAAACCGCGCCAGATCCGCCAGAATTGCCGCTGGTGCCGCCTGGATGTGTTGATTGGCGGTCTTCAAACGCGGCCCGAGATTCGCCTTGAGTGGCCCCAGATCAATCCCGTGGGGATAGTCAAACAAAGTCGCGACCGACAGCTTGTGCGCCGAAGCATCGCCATACAAGCCAGCACGCAGCCCGTGATCGATCATTTGCGCCGGGGCAATGGTCGGCTTGAGTTCTTTGCCGGTCTTCGCGGCAAAGGCCTGTGCGAGGCCGACAAATATCTCCCAGTCGTGCAACGCGCCTTCAGGTTTGGCCAGAATTGCCCGGTTGAAGCGAGTGACGTTACGTACGGCGAACATATTGAAGGTGGTGTCGTAGTGATCGTTCTCCAGCGCCGAGGTCGACGGCAGGATCAGGTCGGCATAACGGGTGGTTTCATTGATATACAGATCAATGCTGAGCATGAACTCCAACCCGTCCAGCGCCTGCTCCAGTTGCCGGCCATTAGGCGTTGATAGCACCGGGTTGCCGGCCACGGTAATCAGTGCGCGTACCTGCCCTTCCCCTTCGGTCAGCATTTCTTCGGCAAGGGCCGACACCGGTAACTCACCGCCATACTCCGGACGCCCCGAGACCCGGCTTTGCCAGCGATTGAAATGCCCGCCCGAGGTGGAAGCCACCAGGTCCACCGCCGGTTCCGTGCACAAGGCACCGCCCACCCGGTCGAGATTGCCCGTCAGCAGATTGATCAGCTGCACCAACCAATGACACAAGGTGCCGAACGACTGGGTGGAAACCCCCATCCGGCCATAGCAGACGGCTTTGTCCGCTGCTGCGAAATCCCGCGCCAATTGGCGGATCTGCTTGGCCGGCACGGCGCAGAGCGGACTCATCGCCTCGGCGCTGAAAGCTGCGATCGCCAGACGCACCTCATCAACGCCATCCACCGGCAAATGGCTTTCGCGAGTCAGGCCTTCAGCGAACAAGGTATTGAGCAACCCGAACAACAGCGCCGCATCCCCGCCCGGGCGGACAAACACATGCTGATCGGCAATCGCTGCCGTTTCGCTGCGCCGGGGATCAACTACCACCACCTTGCCGCCCCGCGCCTGGATCGCCTTCAAGCGTTTCTCCACATCCGGCACGGTCATGATGCTGCCATTGGAGGCCAGCGGGTTACCTCCCAGGATCAGCATGAAGTCGGTGTGATCGATGTCCGGAATCGGCAGTAAAAAGCCGTGGCCATACATCAGGTAACTGCTCAGGTGATGAGGCAGCTGGTCGACTGACGTAGCGGAAAAGCGGTTGCGGGTTTTCAGCAGGCCGAGAAAGTAATTGCTGTGGGTCATCAACCCATAGTTATGCACACTGGGATTGCCCTGATAGACCGCCACGGCGTTCTGCCCATGACGCTCCTGAATCATCCCCAGGCGCTCGGCGACCAGGGCAAACGCGGCATCCCATTCGATCGGCTGCCACTCGCTGCCCACCCTGAGCATGGGCTGGCGCAGGCGGTCCGGATCGTTCTGGATATCCTGCAGCGCTACCGCCTTGGGACAGATATGACCGCGGCTGAAACTGTCCTGCGGGTCACCCTTGATCGAGGTGATCTGCACGCCAGCGCCGTCGACCGCAGTGGTTTCGATGGTCAAGCCGCAGATGGCTTCACACAGATGGCAGGCACGGTGGTGGAGAGTCTTGGTCATGGCCAGTCTCTATTTTATTCGGGGCAGCCAGCAAGGCTGCGGGAACAAAACTATGGTGCCAGACCGGCCACTGCGCCAGCGACGTTCGTCTTGTGAATCGAAGGGCATCAGGCCAACCAATGTCGGCCCGCCAGGGTTCAGCTCAGTGACGGCCCGGGCGTGCGCTGCAACTGGATTTCCTGAATGGTTTCGATCTGCTCGTGGGCCACATGGACCCCGGTGAGTTCGCCGATCAGTCGCCAGTGCTCGTCGAGCCCGGCACTGATGGTCGCCATGCGATCGATCATGCGTCGACCCGCGGCCTGAGTCACGCGATCTTCACTGCGCAGCAACTCGAAGGACATCGAGGTCATGGAGGCGGTGAGGTGGGTCAGGGAGCGTGCCGTGAGACCCAGTAGTTCCATCAATTGCTGTTCTTTTGCTTCCATTGCAGAAACTCCCTGTTTCACTCGTAGGACCTTTATAGCCCAACACCTGAGATTAAGAAATGTTTATGCCAGGTCGGCCTGGTAGATCCTGCTCGCAAACGCCTCGGCTGACGAGTCGAAAACGACCGTCTGGCTGCTTTCTGCGCGCCGTTCGATTGCCAAGGCGCGCGAGGGCAGTGTACAAATGACAGGCTACTGTCAGGAAACAGGCTTCAAAAGCGCTACCGCGACCTCCTCGTAGCCCCTCTGAACTCCCCTAAGAACCGTAGCCCTATTGGAAAGACGCGACATTTAATGTCAAGATCGCGCCTTCCCCTATTTCGTCGCCCCGTGCGGCTTTCGCCGCAGGTCTCGCCCGTTTTTCAATTAAACAAGGCTTTGAGTATCTGCGGTCTGTTGCAAAAAGGTAGTTAATGATGAGCGCAAGGCACTTTCTCTCCCTGATGGATTGCACGCCCGAAGAGCTGGTCAGCGTGATTCGTCGTGGCATCGAGCTGAAGGACCTGCGTAATCGCGGCGTACTGTTCGAGCCTTTGAAAAACCGCGTCCTCGGGATGATTTTCGAGAAGTCCTCGACCCGCACCCGGATCTCGTTCGAAGCCGGCATGATCCAGCTGGGTGGCCAGGCGATCTTCCTCTCGCCCCGCGATACCCAGCTAGGCCGTGGCGAGCCGATCGGCGATTGCGCTATCGTCATGTCGAGCATGCTCGATGCCGTGATGATCCGTACCTTTGCCCACAGTACCCTGACCGAATTCGCCGCCAACTCCCGGGTGCCAGTGATCAATGGCCTGTCCGATGACCTGCATCCGTGCCAGTTGCTGGCCGACATGCAGACCTTCCTCGAACATCGTGGCTCGATCCAGGGCAAGACCGTGGCCTGGATCGGCGACGGCAACAACATGTGCAACAGTTATATAGAAGCGGCCATTCAGTTCGACTTCCAACTGCGCATCGCCTGCCCGCAAGGTTTCGAGCCGAATGCAGAGTTCGTGGCCAAGGCCGGCGATCGCGTGACCATCGTCCGCGATCCGCGCGACGCCGTGCTCGGCGCGCACCTGGTCAGCACCGATGTCTGGACCTCCATGGGCCAGGAAGAAGAAACCGCCAAGCGCCTGGCCATGTTCACCCCTTTCCAGGTGACCCGCGCCCTGCTCGACATCGCCGCGCCGGACGTGCTGTTCATGCACTGCCTGCCCGCCCACCGCGGCGAAGAAATCAGCCTCGACTTGCTCGACGACCCGCGCTCTGTCGCCTGGGACCAGGCGGAAAACCGTCTTCATGCGCAAAAGGCCCTGCTTGAGTTCCTGGTCGAGCCGGCGTACCACCACGCATGAGCCAGACATTACTGCTCAACCTGCGCAACCTGGCGTGCGGATACCACAACCAGCGGGTCGTACAGAACCTCAATCTGCACCTCAACGCTGGGGATATCGGTTGCCTCCTAGGCTCGTCCGGTTGCGGCAAGACCACCACCCTGCGAGCGATTGCCGGTTTCGAGCCGGTGCATGAAGGGGAAATCACCCTGGCCGGCGAAGTCATCTCCAGTGCCGGCTTCACCCTGGCGCCCGAGAAGCGGCGGATCGGCATGGTGTTCCAGGACTACGCGCTGTTTCCGCACCTGAGCGTGGCCGAGAACATCGCCTTCGGGATCCGCAAGCATCCGCAAAAGGACCGCGTGACCGACGAGTTGCTCGAGCTGGTCAACCTGAAAACCCTCGGCAAGCGCTTTCCTCACGAGTTATCGGGCGGCCAGCAGCAGCGTGTCGCACTGGCTCGGGCCCTGGCGCCAGAACCGCAATTGCTGTTGCTCGACGAACCCTTCTCCAACCTCGATGGCGAACTGCGCCGCAAGCTCAGCCATGAGGTGCGGGACATTCTCAAGCTGCGTGGTACCAGCGCAATCCTGGTGACCCATGACCAGGAAGAAGCCTTCGCCGTCAGCGATCATGTCGGCGTGTTCAAGGAAGGTCGACTGGAGCAGTGGGACACCCCCTACAACCTCTACCACGAGCCGTTCACGCCCTTTGTCGCGAGCTTTATCGGCCAGGGTTATTTCATTCGCGGCCAGTTGCAGAGCCCTGAATCGGTACAGACCGAACTGGGTGTACTGCGCGGCAATCGCGCCTACACCTGGCCGATTGGCTGCGCTGTCGACGTGCTGCTGCGTCCGGACGATATCGTCTATGCGCCGGACAGCGAGCTGAAAGCGCGGATCATTGGCAAGACCTTCCTCGGCGCTTCGACCTTGTATCGCCTGCAGTTGCCAACCGGCAGCCTGCTGGAGTCGATCTTCCCGAGCCATGCCGATCATCTGGTGGGTGTCGATGTCGGCATTCGCGTGGCGGCGGAGCATCTGGTGTTGTTCCAGGCGTCCGGCAGCATCGCAGCGCAGATACCACCTGCGGATTCCGGGGTTCGGCGGTACAGCGCCGCCAGTTGAGCCGATGCCAAAAGATCGCAGCCTGCGGCAGCTCCTACAGGATTTGCGTACACCCGAAAATTTGCGGATGTACTCGATCGGCGTAGGAGCTGCCGCAGGCTGCGATCTTTTCAAGGTTTCCACAATCTCACGTCAGCCCAACATCAACTTCCCGCTAGCCACCAGCGTCGCATTCCCGCCGATTTTCACCCGATTCCCTTCCAGCCGGCAGAACAACTCCCCGCCCCGCGCCGAACACTGGTACGCCGTCAGGCTCGTCTTGCCCAAGCGTCGCGACCAGTAGGGGATCAGGCTGCAATGGGTCGAGCCGGTCACTGGGTCTTCATTGATCCCGATCGCCGGGGCGAAATAGCGCGAGACAAAATCATGCTGGCTGCCTCGTGCCGTAACGATCGCACCCGGCCAAGGCAGCTTCGCCAAAGCGGCCATGTCCGGCTTGCAATCAAGCACTGCCTGCTCCGACTCCAGGACCACGAACAACTCGTTGGAACCTAATACATCCACCACTTCCAGACCCAGCGCCCGCTCCACGTCCAGGGTCACGCCCACCTCGCGAGGCAGCAACGCCGGGAAATCCAGCCAAAGCCGAGCGCCTTCCTTGCTGACGCTCAACGGGCCGGACTTGCTGATGAAGTCCAGTCGCTCGACCGGCTCTCGATACACCTCGAACAAGACATGGGCGCTGGCCAGCGTGGCATGCCCACAGAGTGGCACCTCAGTGGTGGGTGTGAACCAGCGGATATGCCAGCCCTGGCCTTCGCGCACCAGAAAAGCGGTTTCGGCCAGATTGTGCTCGGCAGCGATTTTCTGCATCAGTTCATCGGCGAGCCATGCATCGAGCCGATAGACCATTGCCGGGTTGCCACTGAATGGCCGCTCGCTGAACGCGTCGACCTGATGAAACTCAAGTTGCATGACTATACCTCTCCTTGAATATGCGACAGCGAGTACGCACCCGGATACGGACCGGGGCTAGATCATTTGCGCCATACAGCGCCAGCCCAGGCAATCAGGCCCGACCAATATCGGCAAATCTGGCCTGGGTATGCTCGGCGAGCACCGCAGGCGACAACTCGACCTCAAGACCTCGACGCCCGGCGCTGACAAAAATACAGATGAAGGGTTGCGCACTGTTATCGATAAAAGTCCGTAAACGCTTCTTCTGCCCCAGCGGACTGATCCCACCCAGCAGGTAACCGGTCGCCCGTTGCGCGGCAGCCGGGTCGGCCATTTCGACTTTCTTGACGCCCGCAGCAATGGCCAGCGCCTTCAAATCCAGACTTCCGACGACCGGCACAACCGCCACCAACAATTCGCCCTTTTCGCTGGCGGCCAAGAGGGTCTTGAACACTTGGGCCGGATCGAGCCCGAGCTTTTCCGCGGCCTCCAGCCCGTAGGAAGCTGCCTTCGGATCATGTTCGTAACTGTGCACTCGATGTTCAGCCCGAACTTTTTTCAACAAATCCAATGCAGGTGTCATGGCAGCTCCGGACGTGACCAATGGAGAAAAACGCTGATGCAGGATTCTAGGCCATCAACAGGAAAAAGGCTCTATTACGCAGGCATTACGCACGCCATCGGTTGAATCCGTTGGCCATAACGCCGGACATCGCAGACGTTTCGTCATGCCCGCAACGCGATCATTCACAAGACTAATAGTTAAAATATGACAGATAGTTCACTTTCGACCTTTGACAGCAGCGTTTCTTGTCTATATTTTTTCGAATGTGAATATGCAACCCGTTCCAGAGTCGTACCCAGCAGTAAGCCGAGACAAGGATCTTGGAGAAAATCGCGCTCCAATCATTTTCGGACGCGCCAGACAACAACAAAAAACGAGGTTTTCAATGACGACTGCTTTACAACAACCTTCGCTCTCGAGCCAATGCATGGCCGAGTTCCTGGGTACTGCCTTATTGATCTTCTTTGGTACCGGCTGCGTCGCCGCGCTCAAGGTCGCGGGTGCCAGCTTTGGCTTATGGGAAATCAGCATCATCTGGGGGATCGGCGTGAGCATGGCGATCTACCTGACCGCAGGCATTTCCGGCGCCCATCTCAATCCGGCTGTCAGCATTGCACTGTGCGTTTTTACCGATTTCGATAAGCGCAAACTGCCGTTCTACATCCTCGCCCAAGTCGCCGGAGCCTTTTGCTCGGCGTTGTTGGTTTACACGCTTTACAGCAACCTGTTCTTCGATTACGAACAAACCCATCACATGATCCGAGGCACCCAGGCCAGCCTCGAACTGGCGTCGGTGTTTTCCACCTACCCGCACCCCGCCCTCTCCACCGGCCAGGCGTTCCTGGTTGAGGTGATCATCACCGCGATCCTGATGGGCGTGATCATGTCCCTGACCGATGACAATAACGGCCTGCCACGTGGCCCGCTGGCGCCCTTGCTGATCGGCCTGCTGATTGCCGTTATTGGTAGCGCGATGGGTCCATTGACCGGTTTTGCGATGAACCCGGCGCGGGATTTCGGTCCTAAACTGATGACCTTCGTCGCCGGCTGGGGTGAAATATCCTTCACCGGCGGGCGCGATATCCCGTACTTCCTGATTCCGATTTTTGCACCGATCATAGGTGCCTGCCTCGGCGCTGCTGCCTATCGCGGGCTGATTGCCCGTCATTTACCCAGCGCCACACCTGCTGCAACGGATGTCGAACACCTCGTCAAAGGCAAGGTCCGGGCATCTTGATACAGGCTGCGTGAACGCCACTGCCCTCCTGCGGCGTTCACGTTCGCTGAATTTCAACCCTATTTAGTCCAAGGCAATCGACATGACCGACATTCAGAACAAGAACTACATCATTGCCCTCGATCAGGGTACGACCAGCTCCCGGGCGATCATCTTCGACCGCGACGCCAACGTGGTCTGTACCGCTCAGCGCGAATTCGTCCAGCATTACCCGCAGCCTGGCTGGGTCGAACATGACCCGATGGAAATCTTCGCGACCCAGAGCGCGGTGATGGTCGAGGCCCTGGCTCAAGCCGGCCTGCATCACGACCAGGTGGCCGCCATCGGCATCACCAACCAGCGTGAAACCACCGTGGTCTGGGACAAAACCACCGGCCGGCCGATCTACAACGCGATCGTCTGGCAGTGCCGGCGCAGCACCGAGATCTGCCAGCAGCTCAAACGCGACGGTCATGAGCAGTACATCAGCGAAACCACTGGCCTGGTGACTGACCCTTACTTCTCCGGCACCAAGCTCAAGTGGATTCTCGACAACGTCGAAGGCAGCCGCGAACGCGCGCGCAACGGCGAACTGCTGTTCGGCACCGTCGACAGCTGGCTGATCTGGAAATTTACCGGCGGCAAGACCCACGTCACTGACTACACCAATGCCTCGCGCACCATGCTCTTCAACATCCACACCCTGGAGTGGGATGCGAAGATGCTGGAAGTGCTGAATATCCCGCGCGAGATGCTTCCTGAAGTGAAGTCCTCTTCGCAAATCTACGGCCATACCAAAAGCGGCATCGCCATCGCGGGCATTGCCGGCGACCAACAGGCTGCGCTGTTCGGCCAAATGTGCGTCGAACCCGGTCAGGCGAAAAACACCTACGGCACCGGCTGCTTCTTGTTGATGAACACCGGCGACAAAGCGGTGAAATCCAATCACGGCATGCTCACCACCATTGCTTGCGGTCCACGGGGCGAAGTCGCTTATGCGCTCGAAGGCGCAGTATTCAACGGCGGCTCCACCGTTCAGTGGCTGCGGGACGAGTTGAAAATCATCAACGACGCTCACGACACCGAATACTTTGCCGGCAAGGTCAAAGACAGCAATGGCGTGTACCTGGTCCCGGCCTTCACCGGCCTGGGCGCTCCCTACTGGGACCCCTATGCCCGCGGTGCGCTGTTCGGCCTGACCCGTGGCGTACGCGTGGATCACATCATTCGCGCGGCCCTGGAGTCGATTGCCTACCAGACCCGCGACGTGCTCGACGCCATGCAACAGGACTCCGGCGAACGCCTCAAAGCGTTGCGCGTGGACGGCGGTGCAGTGGCAAACAACTTCCTGATGCAGTTCCAGGCGGACATTCTCGGCACTCACGTCGAGCGCCCGAAAATGCGCGAAACCACTGCCCTCGGCGCAGCCTATCTGGCGGGCCTGGCCTGTGGTTTCTGGGGCAGCCTGGATGAGCTGCGCGGCAAGGCAGTGATCGAGCGCGAGTTTGAGCCGCAACTGGCCGAAGCCGAGAAGGAAAAGCTCTACGCCGGCTGGCTGAAAGCCGTGAGCCGCACCCGGGATTGGGAACCCCACGAAGAGGCCAAATAAGCTAGAGCAAGGACTCGTATCCGTATGTAACTGGCCGGGAGTGGATTCCTGCGGCATCATGGGCGCATTTTGCACGGCAGCCCCAAGGAAGCCCCATGAATCTGCCTCCCCGTCAGCAGCAAATCCTCGAACTGGTCCGCGAACGCGGCTATGTCAGCATCGAGGAAATGGCTACGCTGTTCGTCGTTACACCGCAAACCATCCGCCGCGATATCAATCAATTGGCGGAAGTAAACCTGTTGCGTCGCTATCACGGCGGCGCAGCTTACGATTCGAGCGTAGAAAACACCGCCTACGCCATGCGAGCCGATCAAATGCGCGATGAGAAACAACGCATCGCCGAAGCCATCGCCGCGCAGATCCCCGATCATGCCTCGCTGTTCATCAATATCGGCACCACCACCGAATCCATCGCCCGGGCACTGCTCAATCACACCCAGCTCAAGGTGATCACCAACAACCTGCACGTCGCCTCGATCCTCAGCGCCAAGGATGATTTCGAAGTTCTGCTGGCCGGCGGCAATGTGCGCCGCGACGGTGGCGTCGTCGGCCAGGCCAGTGTGGACTTCATCAACCAGTTCAAGGTCGACTTCGCCCTGGTCGGCATCAGCGGCATTGATGAAGACGGCAGCCTGCTGGATTTCGACTATCAGGAAGTGCGGGTCTCCCAGGCGATCATCGCCAACGCCCGACAAGTCATACTGGCGGCCGACTCCAGTAAGTTCGGGCGCAACGCCATGGTTCGGCTGGGACCGATCAGCCTGATCGATTGCCTGGTCACAGATCAACCGCCAGTGCCAGCGCTGGCGCAGCTGCTGAGTCAGCACAAGATTCGGCTGGAAGTGGTTTAGCCCTCTATAAGCTGAGCAAGGCTCCCTTGTGGCGAGGGAGCTTGCTGCGGCGAGCCCCCGTAGCAGCTGCCGAAGGCTGCGTTCGGCCGCGAAGCGGTCGTAAAATCAGGCGCTGCGGTATTCCCGACAAACCGTTCAAGCAGGATTTTCGCCTGCTTCGCAGTCGAACGCAGCCTTCGGCAACTGCTACGGACCGAGTAAAAGCTTAACCGAGAGCCCTTGCCACATAGACCGTGCGTCCGCCCCCCACCCGCTAAAATGTTCGAAAATATTCCTTTCGGCCGTCTTCGATCAGTATTTTCAATCGAAGATGACTGGCCGTGTTCTTGTTTATGCGCTACCATTTTCGAAAATGAACATTAATGTTCGAATTCAAATATTATAAAGAACCCGAGGCCAGCCGATGCCCACTTCTACCTTGCCTACGCCCCCTATCGCCGAGGTCTACGATATCGCCGTCATCGGTGGTGGGATTAACGGTGTAGGGATAGCAGCTGATGCCGCCGGTCGCGGCCTGTCGGTATTCCTTTGTGAGAAGGACGACCTGGCCAGCCACACCTCGTCGGCCAGCAGCAAGTTGATTCACGGCGGCCTGCGCTATCTCGAACATTACGAGTTCCGCCTGGTGCGCGAAGCGCTGGCCGAACGCGAAGTGCTGCTGGCCAAAGCCCCGCACATCGTCAAACCGATGCGTTTCGTGCTGCCGCACCGTCCGCACCTGCGTCCGGCCTGGATGATCCGTGCCGGCCTGTTCCTTTATGACCACCTGGGCAAGCGGGAAAAACTCGCCGGTTCCAAGAGCGTGAAATTCGGTGCCGACAGCCCGCTCAAGGCAGAAATCAGCAAAGGCTTCGAATATTCCGATTGCTGGGTCGATGACGCCCGCCTGGTGGTCCTGAACGCCATGGCCGCCCGCGAAAAAGGTGCTCACGTTCACACCCAGACCCGCTGTGTCAGCGCCCGGCGCAGCAAAGGCATGTGGCAGCTGAACCTGGAACGCACCGACGGCAGTCTGTTCTCGATCCGCGCCAAAGCCCTGGTGAATGCGGCCGGCCCCTGGGTCGCCAAGTTCATCCGCGATGACCTGAAGCTGGAATCGCCGTACGGCATCCGCCTGATCCAGGGCAGCCACCTGATCGTGCCGAAACTCTACGACGCGCCGAACGCCTTCATTCTGCAGAACGAAGACCAGCGCATCGTGTTCGCTATTCCGTACCTGAACCATTTCACCCTGATTGGTACTACCGATCGCGAATACACCGGCGACCCGGCCAAAGTGACGATCACCGAAGGCGAAACCGATTACCTGCTCAAGGTGGTCAACGCGCACTTCAAGAAGCGACTGAACCGCGAGGACATCCTGCACAGCTATTCCGGCGTTCGCCCACTGTGCAACGACGAATCCGACAACCCTTCGGCCGTGACTCGCGACTACACCCTGGCCTTGTCCGGCAGTGCGGCAGAAGCGCCATTGTTGTCGGTGTTCGGTGGCAAGCTGACGACTTATCGCAAACTGGCCGAATCGGCCCTGGCGCAACTGGCGCCATTCTTTAAAGACATCAAGCCGAGCTGGACCGCGCAATCGACTCTGCCCGGCGGCGAAGACATGACCACCCCGCAGGCATTGAGCTCGCTGATCCGCGACAAGTTCGATTGGGTACCCATTGAAATCGCCAGCCGTTGGGCCACCACTTATGGCAGCCGCACCTGGCGCCTGCTGGAAGGCGTGCGGAGCCTGAGCGATCTGGGCGAACACATCGGTGGCGGACTCTACACCCGCGAAGTCGATTACCTGTGCAGCGAAGAATGGGCCATGAGTGCTCACGACATTCTTTGGCGCCGCAGCAAGCTGGGGTTGTTCACTACCCCGGCGGAGCAGGAAAAACTGCAGCAGTATCTGGCCAAGGTTGTACAGAACCGCAGGAAGATTGAAGCGGCCTGATCGGGAATCCGGTTAAAGCGAAGCCCCTGAATCTCGAGATACAGGGGCTTTTTGCATTCGGATGCACAGCATAAATCCATTGTGGGAGCGAGCTTGCTCGCGATGAGGCCATCAAATTCAACATTGATGTTGCCGGACACACCGCTATCGTCGGAACGCCGCCCGGAGCAAGCTCGCTCCCACAAGGGGCTCAGTGCCCTTAGGAATGCATTCGGTTTTCCGAACGCGACTTGCCGGTCGATTCGGTTAACCGGATTATCGAGCACCCTTTTCTTCGCCATAAATATTTAATTTTCTTATAAATCAGCACTTTGACCAAATACGCCTGGCCTGGCACGACTCATGCTCTACACTCTTGGACGAATGCCTGATGCGCCACCCCATCAGGAGCCTCAAGGCATTTGCAGTTACAGAAGGGCCAACGAACTGGCTCCATATAAAAACAATGTCGAGGAAAATTTGATGCGCATCGTTCCCCAGCTTCTGGGCGCAGCTATCGCTGTTGCTCTGATCAGTACTCCAGTTTTCGCGGCCGAGCTCACCGGCACACTGAAGAAGATCAAAGAGTCCGGCACCATCACCCTCGGGCATCGTGACGCTTCCATTCCGTTTTCCTACATCGCGGACGCTTCCGGCAAACCGGTTGGCTACTCCCACGATATCCAGCTGAAAATCGTCGAAGCCATCAAGAAAGACCTGGGCATGCCGGACCTCAAGGTCAACTACAACCTGGTCACCTCGCAAACCCGTATCCCGCTGGTGCAGAACGGCACCGTGGACGTCGAGTGCGGCTCCACCACCAACAACGTCGAGCGTCAGCAGCAAGTTGCCTTCTCCGTCGGCATCTTCGAAATCGGTACCAAACTGCTGACGAAAAAAGATTCGCCCTACAAAGACTTCCCTGACCTCAAAGGCAAGAACGTCGTGACCACCGCCGGCACCACGTCCGAGCGCATCCTCAAGTCGATGAACGCCGACAAACAGATGGGCATGAACGTCATCTCGGCCAAGGACCACGGCGAATCCTTCCAGATGCTCGAAACCGGCCGCGCAGTGGCTTTCATGATGGACGATGCCTTGCTGGCCGGTGAAATGGCCAAGGCCAAGAAGCCCACCGACTGGGTCGTGACCGGTACTCCACAGTCCTTTGAAGTCTACGGCTGCATGGTCCGCAAGGGCGACGAGCCATTCAAGAAAGCCGTCGACGACGCCATCGTTGCGACCTACAAGTCCGGCGAAATCAACAAGATCTACGAAAAGTGGTTCATGCAGCCAATCCCGCCTAAGAACCTGAACCTGATGTTCCCGATGAGCGAAGAGCTCAAGGCTCTGATCGCCAATCCGACCGATAAAGCGGCTGACGAAAAGAAATCCTGATTTCTGACTAACCTTATCTCCTGAGAGGGCCACTGCCCTTTCAGGGGGTTGTCACTCCCTGCTGGCATTTTTGGAAACACTCGAACCGGTGATTGTCGAGCCGCTCGTGTGTGCCTGACCGTAAAGGTCGGGCGGGAATGGATTTCCCCTGGCGGGCACTTGTACATCGATTGATCAGAGGGGAGACCCCTAATGAATTACAACTGGGACTGGGGCGTGTTCTTCAAGTCCACCGGCGTGGGCAGCGAGATTTATTTCGACTGGTACCTCACCGGTTTGGGCTGGACCATTGCCATCGCCATCTCGGCCTGGATCATCGCCCTGCTACTGGGTTCGATTCTGGGCGTCATGCGCACCGTGCCGAATCGCGTCGTGTCGGGCATCGCGACCTGCTATGTGGAACTCTTCCGGAACGTACCGCTGCTGGTGCAGCTATTCATCTGGTACTTTCTGGTGCCCGATCTGCTGCCGCAAAACCTGCAGGATTGGTACAAGCAGGACCTGAACCCTACCACTTCAGCCTTCCTCAGCGTCGTCGTGTGCCTGGGTCTGTTCACTGCCGCGCGTGTTTGCGAACAAGTGCGTACCGGTATCCAGGCGCTGCCTCGCGGCCAGGAATCAGCCGCCCGCGCCATGGGCTTCAAGCTGCCACAGGTCTACTGGAATGTGCTGCTGCCCCAGGCCTACCGGATCATCATTCCGCCGCTCACCTCGGAATTTCTCAACGTCTTCAAGAACTCCTCCGTGGCCTCGCTGATCGGCCTGATGGAGCTGCTCGCGCAGACCAAACAGACCGCCGAGTTCTCCGCCAACCTGTTCGAAGCCTTCACCCTGGCAACCCTGATCTACTTCACGCTGAACATGGGCCTGATGCTGCTGATGCGCATGGTCGAGAAGAAAGTCGCGGTACCCGGCCTGATTGCCCTGGGGGGTAAATAATGGACTTCGATTTCAGTGGAATCGTCCAGGCTACACCGGGCCTGTGGAACGGCATGGTAATGACCCTCAAGCTGATGGCCCTGGGCGTCACCGGCGGGATCATCCTCGGCACGATCCTGGCGCTGATGCGCCTGTCCCACAACAAATGGCTGTCGAACATTGCCGGCGCCTACGTTAACTACTTCCGCTCGATCCCGCTGCTGCTGGTCATCACCTGGTTCTACCTGGCGGTGCCGTTCGTGCTGCGCTGGATCACCGGCGAAGACACTCCGATCGGGGCGTTCGCCTCGTGCATCGTGGCCTTCATGATGTTCGAAGCGGCGTACTTCTGCGAAATCGTCCGGGCCGGCGTGCAGTCGATCCCCAAGGGCCAGATGGCTGCTGCCCAAGCCGTGGGTATGACGTATGGCCAGATGATGCGACTGATCATCCTGCCACAAGCGTTCCGCAAGATGACCCCTTTGCTGCTGCAACAGAGCATCATCCTGTTCCAGGACACCTCGCTGGTCTACGCGGTCGGTCTGGTGGATTTCCTCAATGCTTCGCGCGCCAGTGGCGACATCATCGGCCGCTCCAATGAGTTCCTGGTCTTCGCAGGTCTGGTGTATTTTATAATCAGCTTTGCCGCCTCGCAGCTGGTCAAGCGTCTGCAAAAAAGGTTTGCCGTATGATCTCTATCAAGAATGTCAACAAGTGGTATGGCGACTTCCAGGTACTGACTGATTGCAGCACCGAGGTCAAAAAAGGCGAAGTGATTGTGGTGTGCGGGCCGTCCGGCTCCGGCAAATCCACCTTGATCAAGTGCGTCAACGCCCTGGAACCGTTCCAGAAAGGCGACGTGGTGGTCGATGGCACCTCCATCGCCGACCCGAAAACCGACCTGCCGAAACTGCGTTCACGGGTCGGCATGGTGTTCCAGCATTTCGAACTGTTTCCGCACTTGAGCATCATGGATAACCTGACCATCGCACAGATCAAGGTGCTGGGTCGGAGCAAGGAAGAAGCCAACAAAAAGGCCCTGCAACTGCTCGAACGCGTCGGCCTCTCGGCCCATGCCAAAAAGCATCCCGGGCAACTCTCCGGCGGTCAGCAACAGCGTGTGGCGATTGCCCGCGCGCTGGCGATGGACCCGATCGTCATGCTGTTCGACGAACCGACCTCGGCGCTGGACCCGGAGATGGTCAACGAAGTACTCGACGTGATGGTGCAGCTGGCTCACGAAGGCATGACCATGATGTGCGTGACCCACGAAATGGGCTTTGCCCGCAAAGTGGCGGACCGTGTGATCTTCATGGACCAGGGCAAGATCATCGAAGACTGCAAGAAAGAAGAGTTCTTCGGTGACATCAACGCCCGCTCCGAACGTGCCCAGCACTTCCTCGAGAAGATTCTGCAGCACTAAAAGCTACACGGCCGCCCCTGTAGGAGCTGCCGCAGGCTGCGATCTTTTGATGTTGGCGCCAGTCCAGGCAACGATTTGCCTGCTGAACAAATCAAAAGATCGCAGCCTGCGGCAGCTCCTACACGGGATCCTCGCGGCTTGTAGTTCTGGTTGACCCAAGGCATCTGTGATGAAATGCGACCCCACTCTCTATCGCGCCGCGCCGCCATCACTTGCCGTGAAACCCCGCCTGATTCGCCAGCTGTTCCTGCCGCCACTGATCATCGCGTTGATGATCGGTCTGGGTTACCTCGGCTTCTGGACCAGCGAACACTTCGGGATCCGCACCCTCAGCGAGAACGGCGAGCGCCAGCTGGAACTGCACGCCCGTGCCGTCGAAAGCGAGATCAGTAAATACACCTACCTGCCCAGCCTGCTGGAGCTCGAATCCAGTGTCTCGAAGCTGCTGGCCGACCCGTCTGCGGAACATCGGCAGACAGTCAATGATTACCTCGAAGGCCTGAACCGGCGCAGCCGCAGTCGGGCCATCTACGTTATGGATACCACCGGCCGGGTCATGGCCACCAGTAACTGGCGTGACTTCGACAGTTACCTGGGTGAAGACCTGTCCTTTCGCGCCTATTTCCAGAACGCCGTGCGCGGCCAGCCCGGGCGTTTCTACGGGATCGGCAGCACCAGCGGCGAACCCGGTTACTACCTGGCCCATGGCCTGGAAGAACAAGGCAAGATCATCGGCGTCGCGGTGGTCAAAGTGCGCCTCGAAGCCATGGAAGAACGCTGGCAACGGGCGCGTCTGGAGGCCTTCGTCAGTGACGAGAACGGCATTATCATCCTCTCCAGCGACCCGGCCCGACGTCTCAAGGCAGTCCTTCCGCTCAGCGATGAAACCAAGGAGCGCCTGGCGCGCAGCCTGCAATATTACTGGTTCCCGCTCAACGAACTGCAACCGCTGGCCCGCGAACACCTGGCCGAAGGCGTGGAGAAGCTGACCTTTCCGGCCAACACCGAACTGGAGTCGGATGAACAGGCCATCAGCTACCTGTCGCAGACCCGGCCGCTGAGCGATACGCCATGGAACTTCACCCTGCTGACGCCCTTGCAGGACCTGCGGCGCGAAGCCATCAATCAGGGCATCCTGGTGGCCGTGGCGTTTGCCCTGGTGGCGTTTTTGCTGATTGCCTGGAACGAACGGCGCAAGGTCATCGCCACCCGCCTCGCCGCCCGTGAGGCCCTGCAGGAAGCCAACAACCAGCTGGAACGCAAGATCGCCGACCGCACCGCCGACCTGCGCGCCAGCAACGAACGGCTCAAGGGGCAGATCCGCGAACGCCGGCAAGCCGAAGAAACCTTGCGCCGCGCCCAGGATGAACTGGTGCAGGCCGGCAAGCTGGCGGCCATCGGCCAGATGTCCACCAGCATCGCCCATGAATTGAACCAGCCGCTGGCGGCCCTGCGCACGCTGTCGGGCAATACCGTGCGCTTCCTCGAGCGCGGCGCGCTGGACACCGCCAGTGCCAACCTCAAGACCATCAACGAACTGATCGACCGCATGGGCCGCATCACCGCCAGCTTGCGCTCCTTCGCCCGCCGCGGCGATGACCAGGGTCAGGCCAGCCTCGGCAAGGCCGTCGACGCCGCCTTGCAGCTGCTCGGCAGCCGTCTGGAAAGCAGCGAGCCGCAACTGCACCGCGATTTCAGCGACGCGCAAGTGCAGATCGATCAGACCCGGCTGGAGCAGATTCTGGTAAACCTGATCGGCAACGCTCTGGATGCCATGCAGGCGCAACCATTGCCCGAGTTGTGGCTGGAGGGCGAAACCGTCGACGGCAAATATCGCCTGCGGGTGCGCGATAACGGCCACGGCATCGACGCCGAAACGCGCAAGCATCTGTTCGAACCCTTCTTCACCACCAAACCCGGCGAACAAGGGTTGGGCCTCGGCCTGACGCTGTCGGCAAGCCTGGCCGCGGCCACCGGCGGTAATCTGGGCGTCGAACACCCGGCCAGCGGTGGTACCGCCTTCGTCCTCAGTTTACCGTTGGTAAGCCCTACTCAAGTCGAGCCGTTATGAATACCGACCTCACCGTGCTGATCGTCGAA
Source organism: Pseudomonas fluorescens (assembly GCF_902497895.1). Taxonomy (GTDB): domain Bacteria; phylum Pseudomonadota; class Gammaproteobacteria; order Pseudomonadales; family Pseudomonadaceae; genus Aquipseudomonas; species Aquipseudomonas fluorescens_BP. The sequence goes on along the minus strand of NZ_CABVHQ010000040.1, from coordinate 1,826 downwards.
GACGATCCCCATGTCCTGCTAGGCTGCCAGCAAGCCCTGACACTGGAAGATATCCCCAGCATTGGTGTCGGCAGCGCCGAGGAAGCCCTGGCGCAAGTCGGCGACAACTTCGCCGGGATCGTCATCAGCGACATTCGCCTGCCGGGCATCGATGGCCTGGAACTGCTGACTCGCCTCAAGGCCCGCGATCGCAGCTTGCCGGTGGTATTGATTACCGGTCATGGCGATATCTCCATGGCTGTCGACGCCATGCAAAAAGGCGCCTACGACTTCATGGAGAAACCCTTCTCTCCCGAACGCCTGGTGGACGTGGCCCGGCGTGCCCTGGAGCAACGCAGCCTGGCCCTTGAGGTCTGGTCGCTGCGTCGGCAGCTGGCCGAACGCGATTCCCTGGAAGGCCGGATCATCGGGCGCTCGCCGGCCATGCACAACCTGCGCGAGCTGATCGCCAACGTCGCCGACACCTCGGCCAACGTATTGATCGAAGGCGAGACCGGTACCGGCAAGGAACTGGTCGCACGCTGCCTGCATGATTTCAGCCGGCGCCAGTCCGCGCAATTCGTCGCGCTGAACTGTGGCGGCCTGCCGGAGAACCTGTTCGAAAGCGAAATCTTCGGCCATGAAGCCAACGCCTTCACCGGTGCCGGCAAACGGCGGATCGGCAAAATCGAACACGCCCACGGCGGTACGCTGTTCCTCGATGAAGTGGAAAGCATGCCACTGAATCTGCAGATCAAGCTGTTGCGGGTCCTGCAGGAAAGAACCCTGGAACGCCTCGGATCGAACCAGAGTGTGGCCGTCGACTGCCGGGTGATTGCCGCGACCAAGTCCGATCTGGACGAGTTGAGCAAAGCCAGCCAGTTCCGCAGCGACCTCTATTACCGCCTGAATGTGGTGACCCTGGAACTGCCGCCGTTGCGCGAACGGCGTGAAGACATCCTGCAATTGTTCGAGCATTTCCTGCAGCAATCATCCCTGCGCTTTGACCGCACCGCACCGGAACTGGACAACCAGACCCTGTCGAACCTGATGAGCCACGACTGGCCGGGCAACGTGCGTGAATTGCGCAACGTCGCCGAACGTTTTGCCCTCGGCCTGCCCGCCTTCAAAAAATCCGGCAGCAATGCCAGCCAGGGTTTGGGGTTTGCCGAAGCGGTGGAGGCTTTCGAGCGCAACGTGCTCAACGATGCCTTGCAGCGCAGTGGCGGCAACCTGACCCAGGCCAGCCTGGAACTGGGCATGGCCAAGACCACACTGTTCGACAAGGTCAAGAAATACGGCTTGAACCACTAACCCTGTGCCTGCGAGAAGCCTGTGGATTTATTGTTGAAAGCTGCATTGGGCGCCGCCGTGGTGGTCATCCTGGCCGCCCTGGCGAAAACCAGAAACTATTACATTGCCGGGCTGGTACCGCTGTTTCCGACCTTTGCGCTGATCGCCCACTACATCGTCGGCAAGGGCCGCTCGCTGGACGACCTGAAGACCACCATCGTGTTTGGCATGTGGTCGATCATTCCCTACTTCGTTTATCTGGCGACCTTGTACGTGATGGTCGATCGCCTGCGCCTGGAGTTGTCGCTGGCGGTTGCCGCCGTGGCGTGGTTGATGGCGGCGACGGTGTTGGTGACGGTTTGGGTGCGGTTGCACGCCTGAACTGGCCGCCAGTCAAGACGTTACGCGAAACCGTAGCAGCTGGCGAAGCCTGCGTCCGGCTGCGCGTAGCAGCTGCCGAGCCTGCGAGGCTGCGTTCGGCTGCGCGTAGCAGCTGGCGAAGCCTGCGTCCGGCTGCGCGTAGCAGCTGCCGAGCCTGCGAGGCTGCGTTCGGC
>NZ_CABVHQ010000039.1 GCF_902497895.1 Pseudomonas fluorescens | reverse complement strand
ACGCAGCCTCGCAAGCTCGACAGCTGCTACACGAGCCGAACGCAGCCTCGCAGGCTCGGCAGCTGCTACACGAGCCGGACGCGGCCTTCGGCAGCTGCTACGCAGGACAGTGCTGAATCTGGCGAGGGCACAAACCAGAGGCTTTCGGCGAGTTTGAGATAGCCAGGATCGCAGCCTGCGGCAGCTCCTACAGAATTTGCGCTCACCTACATTTTGTAGGAATACGCGGTCGGTGTAGGAGCTGCCGCAGGCTGCGATCTTTTGGAGGTACAGAGTATTTAACGGACGGACATCAGAGTTTGCCCCGCGCTGCATCCAGTCGCAGGGCTTTATGCTTCAGATCAGTGGGCTTTCCTGAGCAGGAAATGCGACAGCGCCGGGATCAGCACCAGTGCCCCGACCATGTTCCAGATGAACATGAAGGTCAGCAGGATGCCCATGTCGGCCTGGAACTTGATTGGCGACCAGGCCCAGGTAATGACCCCAGCCGCCAGGGTGATCCCCACCAGGGCCACCACCTTGCCGGTGAACGCTACCGAGTTCCTGTAGGCCTCGGTCAGCGACAGGCCGGCACGTTGCTGGGCCAGCTGGACGCTGAGCAGGTACAGCGCGTAGTCGACGCCGATGCCCACGCCCAGGGCGATCACCGGCAGCGTGGCAACCTTCACGCCCATGCCCAGCCAGACCATCAACGCCTCACAGAGGATCGAGGTCAGCATCAAGGGCACCACGGCCACCACCACCGCGCGCCAACTGCGGAAGGTAATGAAGCACAGCAGGATCACCGCGCCATACACATAGAACAGCATGGTGCGGTTGGCTTCGCGCACGACGATGTTGGTCGCCGCCTCGATCCCGGCGCTGCCGGCCGCGAGCATGAACTGGCGCTCTTCGGTGCTGTGTTCGCGGGCGAAGGTCTCGGCCACTCGCACCACCCGGTCGAGGGTCTCGGCCTTGTGATCCGCCAGATAGGCGACCACCGGCATCATCGAGCAGTCGTTGTTGAACAGCTCGGGATTGTTCACCGAAGCCTGCTGCGCACCGTAGTTCAGCACGTCCTGATTGCGGGCGATGGTCAGCATTTTCGGGTTGCCTTCATAGGAACCCGCGGTGATCTGCCGTACCGCATTGACCAGCGACACGGTGGTCTGCACCCCCGGCTGCTGTTGCAGCAACCAACCGAGACGATCGGCCTCGACCAGGGTTTCGTATTTCAGGCAGCCTTCGCTGGCGGTCTTGATCATCACCGCGAACTGGTCGCTGGACAGCGAGTAATTGGCGGTGATGTAGGCGTTGTCGCGGTTATAGCGCGAGTCCGCACGCAGCTCGGGCGCACCCGGGTCGAGGTCGCCGATCTTCAACTGGGTACTGACCATGAAGCCGCCCACCGCCAGCAGGCCCGCCACCAGCACCGCCCCGGTGGCCCAGCGGCGCTCGGTGAAACGGTCAAGAAACGTCCACAGACTGCCCAGGCCCTGGCCGTGCAGTTCCTGGTCTTCCTGGCGCAGGGTGCGGGCGGCCGCCTTGCGGCTCACGCCCCAGTAAGACAGCAGCACCGGCAGCAGCACCAGGTTGGTGAAGATCAGCACCGCCACGCCGATGCTGGCGGTGACCGCCAGGTCCTGGATCACCGGAATGTCGATCAGCATCAGCACCGCAAAACCCACGGCATCGGCCAGCAACGCGGTGAGGCCGGCGAGGAACAACCGGCGAAAGGTGTAGCGCGCGGCGACCAGCTGATGGGTGCCGCGCCCGACGTCCTGCATGATCCCGTTCATCTTCTGCGCGCCGTGGGACACGCCGATGGCGAACACCAGGAATGGCACGAGGATCGAGAACGGATCGAGTGCATAGCCGAACAGCGCGACCAAGCCGAGCTGCCAGGCCACCGCGATCACTGAACAGAGGATCACCAGCGTCGTGCTGCGCACGCAACGAGTGAAGAAGAAGATGATGGCGGTGGCGATCAACGCGGCAGCGCCGAAGAACATCATCACCTGCACCAGGCCGTCGAGCAGGTCGCCCACCAGCTTGGCAAAGCCGATCACCCGGATCTTGATCGGTCCCTTGCCCTCCTCGCCCTGGCCATGGGCTTTGGTGGAACCTGCGAACTCGTACTTATTGCGCAGCTGCTCTTCAAGCATGCGCGAAAAAGCGTGGTAATCGATGGCCTCGCCGGTGACCGGGTCTTTCTCCAGCAACGGCACGAAGATCATGCTCGACTTGAAGTTGTTGCCGATCAGGCTGCCAACGATGCCCGAACGGGCTATGTTCTGCCGCAGTTGCTCGACGCCCTTGGCCGAGCCGTCATAGGCATCCGGCATCACCGGTCCACCGCGAAAGCCCTCCTCGGTGACCTCGGTCCAGCGCACCGCCGGGGTCCACAGCGACTTCATCCAGGCCCGGTCCACGCCCGGGGTAATGAACAGTGTGTCGTTGACCTGTTTGAGCACCTCGAGGTACTGCGGGTCGTAGATATCGCCTTCACTGTTCTCCACCACCACCCGCACCGCATTGCCCAGCCCACGCAGGGACTGTCGATTTTCCAGGTAGTTCTGGATGAATGGCTGGCTCTGCGGCAGCATCTTCTCGAAGCTGGCGTTAAGCGTCAGCCGGGTGGCCGCGAAATAGCTCAGCAGGATCGTCACAGTCAGGCAGACCAGCACCACCAGCAACCGATTGTTGAAGATCAGCCGTTCCAGCAGGTTGCCGGAGCGTGCATCAAAGCCCTTGATCTCGCGGACCACCGGCATCGTATCGAGTTCGTAATTACCCATAACGTTTCTTGTCTCTTTTGTTGTACGGGAGTGGGCTTATTCGAGGGGCAGCTGGCGCAGGCCACCAGTGCCTGCGAGCACCAGCGAACCGGAACCGGCTACCAGTGCTCCGGCAACCGGTGCCAGAGCGTTTTGTGGCTGGAGCTGGAAGCTCGCGCCGTCGTCGACGCTGACCAGCACATGGCCGGCCTGGCTGAGCAGGACGATTCGTCCATCAGCGGTGACCGTACTGGCGGTGATGCTCAAAGGCAGGCCCAGTTCGACCTTGCTCCAGCTGGCACCGGCATCGATGCTGCGATACACATTGCCGCGCAGGCCAAACACCAGGACGGCGCCGGGCTTGCCGGTGATGCCGAAGAAGCTGCCGTTGTAGGGTGTCGGGGTGGCGTTGAAGCGTCCTGCGGCCGGATCGAGCTTGAGCACCAGGCCTTGTTCGCCGACGATGAACAATTCATTGCCAACCGGACGCAGTGCATACAGATTCAGCGCACTGGGGTTATCGGTACGATCGAGCCAGGGGGTCCAATGGCGACCACCGTCGTCGGTGCGGAATATCAGGTTGAACGCCCCAACGATGTAGCCAACGCGGTCGTTCTCGAACCAGACATCCAGGAAGGGTTTGTCCGCACCCTCCTCCGTCATCCGCTGAGCCTCGCTGACCCGTGCGGCCAGCGCTTCATCTTCTGGCTGATCGGCGGCCAGTCGCTGGTAATGCGCGAGCATGCTCGGCCCCACCTCACGCCCATCGAACTGGCGGCTCCAGGTCTGGCCCGCATCACTGCTGTGCAGGACCACGCCATCATGGCCGACAGCCCAGCCCTGGGAAGGACTTGGGAAATGCACGGCCACCAGGTCGGAGCTGACCGGTACCTGGGCCTGGCGCCACTGCTGACCGGCATCATCCGAATAAAAAATATGCCCGCGCTGACCGACCGCGACCAGACGTTTCCCAGCACTGGCCAGCCCCGTGAACATGCCTTGCACAGCCTTTTCACTCTGGATCGCCGGGCGGTCCAGGGTATCGGTAAAATCCGCCGCCACCACGTGTCGGGTGAACGGCAACGCCAGCGCCGCGGCCAGTGCGGCAAACGCTATCCACTTTGAGATATTCATAGCTGGTTCCCGGATAAAAAAACCACCGGGAGGCATCGACTCCCCCCGATGGAAAACTGCCACTAGAGCGATCGGTTAGCGAATACCCGCGCCGGCCAGCGACTCCGGTGCCCACTGGGCCTTGGAGAGCGGCTCGATGTACTTGATGCCGCCGTAAGGGCCATACACGCCGGTGATGTTGTAGCTACCGGTGACAAAATCGTAGAACAGGTGGTTGTCCGAGTTCGGCGCCTGTACGTCATAGCTGTAAGCCATGTGCGCGAAGGCCCCACGGTAGAGCTGACCACTGGCGTCATACTCGTCGGACGCCAGGGCGATCCAGCTGTCCTCGTCGATGTAGAAGGTGCGTTTGCTGTAGATGTGGCGCTTGCCCGGTTTCAGCTTCGCCTCGACGACCCAGACCCGGTGCAGTTCCCAACGCATCAGATCGGGATTGACGTGGTTCGGCGTGGTGATGTCGGCCGCCGTCTTGTGGTAGTTCAGCTTGTAGGTGTTGTAGGGAACGTACATCTCCTTCTTGCCCACCAGTTTGAAGTCGTAACGATCCAGCGCGCCGTTGAACACCCACCCATCATCGTAGGTGGAGCTACCGGCAGAGCCAGGGTTTGGCGTGTCATAGGCGATGTCCGGTGCCAGCTTCACGCGGCGTTGTCCCGGCAGGTATTGCCAGCCACGACGCTCCTGTTTCAGCGGGTTGACCGCATCCACCAGCAGGATCGCCTCGCCGGCGCGGCGGGCCGGGGCCTGGTAATAGAGCTTGGTCCTGAAGAAAACATCGCTTTCCTTTGCCGGCGTGGTACGGGCCGGGTCATACAGCGGGTACTCAAGGTAAGCGTTGCCGGTCGTCGCCAGGATCGCCCTGCCGGAAGAGTCGACGTTCCAGGAGTCGTACTTGGTGTTAAGCGCGTGTCCCTGATAGCGCAACAGGTGGTTCCACATGGCTTCATTGCCATCGTTGGGGATCGGGAACGGCACGCCTGGCAGCGCATTCTCCAGGGCTACGCCGCCCTCGACCGACTTGGTGCCCACGGCATTCTTGGCTGTGTTATCCAAGAGTCTTTGCGGTACGGCCACGGTGCGGTGGGTCGGGAACACGTCGATACGAAACGACGGGAAACGCTTGAGCAGTTCCTGGGTCGAGGCCGTCAGTTTGCCGCTGTACTGGGCGGCATTCTTGCCGGTAATCACCACCGCCGGCTTTTCGCCCTCGAAAGGGTCGGGGCGAAACGAGCTGCCCTTCTGGTAGCTGGCTGGCGGCGTGGTCAGCCCGCCGCTGTAGGCCGGGATGCTGCCGTCGGCGTTGCCGGCCTTCTCGGCGCCGACGCCGGTCAGGCTGGTACCGAGCTTCGCAGCCTGGTCGGGGGATACGGCCGCCTGGGCAGCACCGGTGACGGCCAGGGCAAGGGTGCTGGCCAGTAAGGTTTGGACGAATTTCATGGGGTCTCTCCTGTTATCAGGCAACGCTTCGATCCGAAGGTGGTTTTGAAGGTGGCAGTAACCATGCCGCGATCCTTGAGCTGCGGCTGAGTCCCGGCAAATGCCGTGGTCTGGCCGGGCGCGCAGTTGTACATGCCGTTGGCTCCCGGTGCGGCACCCGCTCCCTGTGTGCCCCCTGCGGGTGTAGTACCTGCGCTGTCGCAGGTGTCGAACGGACCGAAGTTGTCCACGTACTTCAGGTCGAAACGGTACTGATTGTGGACATCGAAACCGACACCCACCGAGTAGCTGCCGGAGTCTTCGTTGCCGCCCAGCTGTACCGCGGAGTTGCCCTGGAGGCCGACGTTGTAAGACATCGGCATATACATATCGACGCCGGGGAACACCTGGAACCAGGTCGGGTTGAAGTTCACGCCCAGGACGTAGTTGTCCTTGGTGACCTTATCGACCCCGCGGTACCAGTCCTCGCCCTTGAACAGCTGCTTGTTGTCGGTCACATCCAGCCAGCGGCTGTAGGCGAGTTCGACCAGCAACGAGGAGGAATCCCAGATGGGCGTATCGCCGAAGGTGGTCAGGCCGTTGAGCACCGCATGCACGGTGTTGCCGCGGGCCACAGCGTTTTCACCATCGAAGCGGCTGATAAATCCGGGCAAGCCGGCAGCGGCCGCCGCCGGGCTGACGGTTCCCGCGATACTGGCCAGAGGCATGTTCTCGCGGTAGTTCAGATCAAAACCGACGCTGACCCCGGCGATGCTCTTGGACAGGCTGATGCCGTAGATATCGATGTCGTCGACATAGAACTGGTTGTAGCTGCCGATGTTGCCGGAGATCAGTTGCGCCGGGCCCACCGCGGTCGGTTGCAGCGCCAGGTTGGGCAAGATGTCGGAGGTATTGCGGTAGTAGAAGCCCAGGGTCCCGTCGAGCCATTCCGGGCTCCACTTGGCCATCAGGCCGAAGTCGCCGCGGTCGTCCGGGGTAAAGGTGTGGCCGTTGGAAAGCCGCAGGAACTGGTTGGCACCGATCGGACCCGGCGCACCGAAGAACGGATTGAGACCACCGATCAGCGACAGGTTATGCCCGCCATTCTGGATGCCGTCGTTGAACCCCAGGTAGGTGCCGGACTCCGGCAAGCGCGAGGGATCCCAGTCGAGGAAATACTGCGCGCCCAGGGTCAGTTCCGGGTTGAGCGTCAGGCTGGTGGACAGCTGGTTGCGCGGAATGAACAGCTCTTTGGCTTCGGTGCCCGGCACCGCCAGCGCCTTGGAAATATCCAGGCCGGACTGGCCGTAGCTGTTGCCATGGGCAAAGGCCAGAATGCTTTCGCCCCAGTACTGGGTATGGCTACCGAGCTTGGCGCTGAGCAGCGACTCCTCGCCGATTTCCGTGCTGCCAAACACAAAGGCATCGAGAATTTCGGCGCTGGGACCGTTGTAATAACGCTCGGCGTAACCGCTGATGTGCCGCGAGTCAGGCACGCCGTGGTTGAGCTGGTTGGTCGCCGGATTGGCGCTGCCGACGTTGTCGTAGGCATGGTCGTACCAGCTGTTGGCACTGACGCGAAAGCCCGCCTTCTGCTTGAACACCACATCCAGTTCGGAGAGCAGATCGACACGCTGGGACACCGCACTGCCCGAAGAGAAGTTGCGGTTGCCGTCGTTGTTGTTCCAGGCGTTGGCCAGCTTGGAGTTGGCGCTTTCCACCCGCTGGGCATAGTTGAGCTTCAAGGTGTTGTCGAAACGCACCGACAGATCCTCGTTGCCGGTATCGATCTCGAGGGCCTGCACCGGAGTGATCCCCAGCCCCGCCAGAATCGCCGAAGCCAGTAGCCCTCTACGCAAGTTTGCATGGCAGATCTTATTGTTGTTGTTCATCTAACTTGCTCACCTTCTCTAGGGTTCACGAAAAGTCATGCTTGAGTCCGCAGCGTTCTCTCCTTAGGTGCGCTGCAGAATGGTTACGGATACCGAACGGCCAAGGGCCGCGCTGTGCTGGAGTGCTGTCCGGGCGCCGCTGACCTGCCTGGCCTGGGCCTCACCGCGCAGTTGCCAGACCAGCTCGCAGATCTGCGCCAGCCCTGTGGCGCCGGGGGCATGCCCACGGCCCAGCAAGCCTCCCGAGGGGCAGACGGCAACCTGTCCGCCCCATGATCGGCAGGTGTGCCGCACGAAGCTGTCGATCCGGTCTTCCTGGCAGAATCCCAATGCAGCGCTGTACACCATGAAGTCGCCGACGCTCTGGTCGTGCAGCTCGACCACTTCGATGTCCTCGGCCCCTACTCCGGCCATTTCGTAGGCCTGCTGGGCAACCCGCCGAGTCGCGGCCCGCCCCAGCACATCGAGCACACAGCCGGACTGCTCGGAGGTGGTATCGCTGCCGCGTACGCTGGCCAGCACCGCGACACCGCCGCGAGCGCCGTAACGCGCGAGGAACGCCGGAGTACAGAGCAGCACCGCCGCTGCGCCGCGGGCGGGCGGACAGAGGTAGGGGGCGAGCCAGCCATCGCGGTCTGAACAACGCTGCAGGACCGCGTAAGGATTGAGCCTGGCCTGCGCCCGAGCCTGGTTGATCACCCGCTCGAAGCTGCTTTCGTCAATGGCCATGCGGGTCAACAACCAGCTGGTCTGGGCAGCGAACAGCGCGGCCGGGTGCTGACGGCGGGCGAGAAATGCCAGTGGGTCGTTGTCCCGTGCCAGGCTGTCCCACTCAGCGTCCGGGCATTCGTCCAGGCCGAAGAAGGCCCGGTTGGAAATACTCGCCGGCATGCATTCGAAGCCCAGCGCCAGGGCGCATTCAGCCTCGCCTGAAAGCACACTGTTGCGGGCCAGCTGAAACGCGGCGCTGGGCGAAGCACAGCCGTCGCTGGTCGTAAAGACCGGAATACCTGTCAGGCCGATCTGCGCCAAAACCTGCTCTGCGCTACCGGCCTCGCCCTGTACGCAAGAGGCGAACACCTGGTCGACCAGGTCGAAGTCGATGCGCGCATCGTCCAGCGCCGAGCGGATCGCCCGGCCTGCCAGCGCAGCGACACTGTCGCGAGCGCTCAGCGGGACGAACGGGGCCATACCCACCCCCGCAATCAGCACTCTTTCACTCATAGCCCCTGCTCCTGAATAGCCGGCACACGTCGGCAAGTCTTGTTGATTGTCTTGTCGAGCATCACTACCCAGGACCGCAGAATCCGGTCAGGAGCGCTTACTCGGCTTGGGACTCAGACTATGGCGTCGCTGAACGGCAGCCACCCCCATCGTCAGGGGGGGAGTGAATTCGGGGTGGGGGGTAGTGCAAGGATTGCCTGGATCAGCTGCGGATCCGGCCTTAACCGGCCGGGTGGAGGATACCCAGCATGTAGGCGCGATCGACGACATGCCGGCGGGTGCCGGCCTGGAATTTTCCGAAGAGGTTTTTCAAGTGCCACTTCACGGTTTCTTCGCCGACATTCAGCGCCAGGGCGATCTGTTTGTTCGACAGGTTGCGTGCCAGCAGCTGCAACACTTCACGCTCTTTGGGCGTCAACAGGCTGCTGGGAGAAACGTTCGAGGTCGGTTCCGGCCGCGGAACCGGCGGTGGCTGGTGCGGGGCCGGCGTAACCGCTGGGGCATTTTCACGCTCAAGGGTTTGCGCCCACTTGAGCAGATCCGGATGGGTGTCTTGCACGACTCGCTGCAGACCGTATTCCTCGGCCAGGCTGATAGCCTCCAGAAGGCAGGGAAGTCCGTCTCCACCCAACTCCCTGAGCGCCAATGCCTTGAGCAACTTGACCTGAACGATTTCGCGGCCACGTCGCAAGCGCTCGGCTATCTCGCCAACCCTGGCCAGGACGTCCAACATTCTCGGCCAGTCGCGCTGCACCAGAGCGACATAGGCGTTCGCCAGCCCGGCCACCATGCTCAATTCCGGCCCGAGCAAACCACGCTGTTCACGGGCAACCTCGGGAGTCCCCTCATCCAGGCGACGCCACAGCGCCTGGCAGGTATCGGCCCGGCCAAGCAAAGCATTCAGGCGAATCTGCTCACCCAGGGCGACCATGCAGAAACGCGCAATGCCACGCTCCTCACCGAGGGCATGGAGTGCCTGCAGCAGGTCATAGCCTCGGTGCGTCTGGCCCTGGAGCATGGCCAGGCGTGCGGCGGTGAGAAACCCCATGACGATCGCCTCCGGCGAAGCCAACCGTTCAACCACATCCAATCGGTTGGCCAGCACCGTCGTGGCTTCCTGGATCTGGCCACGTTCGAGCAGCACCGTGGCCAGACCGCTGGCCAGCATCACCGCCACCTGACTGCGCCGACCGATGTCCTGTTCAGCCCGCAACAGGCTGTCACGTAGCGCGGTTTCTGCCGGCAACATACGCCCCTCGCTCAGGTAGCTCATGCCCACCACCCACTCGCCAAACCCACGAATCGCGTCAAGGCCCGGGCTCCAGGCGTAGTGTGGCGCTCGCTGGAAGATGCGTCGGGCTTTTTCCGGTTGCCCCTGGATCAGCATCAGCCCGGCAAACTGGTTAGCAATGATGGCTTGCAGTTTGATCGAGCCGGAAGGCGGTGCGTCCACCCAGGGGGTGATCAGCGTCTGCGACTCGTCCGGCCGGTCGGCAAAATAGGCCGCGGCGGTGGCTATCGCTGCCGCTTCGCAGCGAGTGGCTTCATCCGCGGATGGATCTTGCTGGATGCCGGCGATCAAACTGGCCGCCTCGACATGCCGCTCGCTCTGCGCCAGAGACCAGGCCGCTGCCAGACACATGCGCGGGCGCGCTTGCACTTCTTCAGGTGGGAGCTCACCGATCCACTCCAACACCCGACTGTACTGGCCACGCAGCATGATCTCGTACAGGCATTGTTCGATCATCTCGTAGGCCTGGGTGGCGCGCCCGGCCAACAGGTATTGCCGCGCCGCCTCTTCGAAGAACGACTGCGCTTCAAGCCAGCTCGCCGCCCGCTCATGAAACGCCTGCCGCTGCGCCAGGGGCAGTTCGGCAAAACGCCCGAGCAGGAACTCCCTGGCCAACGGATGGATACGTACCCAGTCGCTGTCGACGCTTTCGACGAAGATCGGCGTCGAGATGCACAGCTCATGCAGCAGTTCAGCTGCCCGCTCGTTGCCTGTCAGGGCTACGCAAAGCGAGGGATGAACCATCTCCAACAGGGCGATGAAGGTGAGAAATTCGACCTGCTCGACAGACAACCGGGCAACCAGGCTATCGACGAAATACCGCTGGATATCACCCGAGCAGGCCGATAGTTCCTCGATAGCCGCTAACAGGTTAGGGCTCTTCTCTATTGCGCAAATCGCCAGTTGCAGCCCCAGCGGCCAGCCTTCGGTGATTTCGTGCAGGCGCACGCAAAGATCCGGGTCGATACGCGCGGCAAAGCGGCTAGTGAGTATCGCCACGGTTTCTTCGACGCGAAAACGCAAGGCCGTGGCCGCTATCGTGACGTACAACCCACTTGCCAGCAGGTCGGCCACATGCAGGTTCAAGCGTCGGCGCGAGGCCATGATGATGCGCAGGTTGGCCGGAGCGTTGTGCAACAGGTAGGTCAGCGAATGACGAACAGTCGCCGCCGGCAAGCTGTCGGCTTCGTCGAGAATCAACACGGTTTCGCTGCCCAGATCGGCCACCTCCGCCAGCCAGTCCGTCAGCCCCTCCAGCTCGTCGCGACCATGACCGGGCATGCGCTCCAGAGCGAAGGACTGCCGACCACTGCCGATGGCCATGGCTGCAGCCAGCCCCTGGGCAAAGCGCACGCCATCATCATGGCTGTCCAGAGTCAACCAGCCAACCACCGCCCCACGGGACAGGAACTCCCGGCGCCATTGGGCCAGCAGGTAAGTCTTGCCGAACCCCGCCGGACCATGGACGGCAATCGCCACCTTGTCCACCAGCTCCGGGGCGTCGATGCGCAGGCGCTCGCGCAACTGCGCCATTTTCTGGCTTCGGGGTGGAGTGGTCTTGAGGACCAGCTCGGGCTCTATGCGATCCATGTCGGCGATGCCTCGACAGTACAATGCGTCATCTTACCCGCTTTCAGAACGACGACCAGCAACGGCCGTTCCTGCCACTTGGGGCATAAATACGGTGAAGGACTACGCCCGTAGCAGCTGCCGAGCCTGCGAGGCTGCGTTCGGCCGCGAAGCGGTCGTAAAATCAGGCAACAGGCTTTTTCAGGTAAACCGCGAGCACAGGATCTGCGAGGACTGCGTCCTCGAACGCAGCCTCGCGTGCTCGGCAGCTGCTACGTACGCCGTATTTCAATGTTGTGAACACACAAAACCGCCTCAGCGGACGGGCTGCGGCACGGCTTGGCGTTGGTCGAGCAGATGGACCATCAAGCAGGCATATAGGGTGACGAGAATGAACAGGCCCATGCGCACCGCGAAGGCCGTGTAGACGTCCTTGCCGGCCACGCTGTCCTGCACCGACTGACCGAGCAGGATAATCAGGGTGATCATGCTGTTGAGCCAGAACCCCGGGCTTTGCCGGGTCGGGCTCAAGGCATAGAGCTTGCGCGCCAGCAGCAGACCGAACAGCAGCATCCACAGAAAGAACATCCACAGATGCACAAACAGGCTGAGGGCGCACCAGAACAGCATCGCCAGCAGGCCACCGAGCAGGGTCGAGCCGAGCAACTCGCGAGCGGCGTTGCGGGTGGTGGTCGTGGAACTCTGCTGACCCAGACTGACGGCCTTCAAGATGATCGGCAGATAGCTGGCCGGATCGATCAGCGCCAGCAGGAACGTCGGTAGCACGATCAGGGTTGCCCGCAGCGCCACCCTGCCGACCTCTTCCGCCGGCAGGGCCGGGGCCGCGGGTGGCGACGGCGCATTGGCCGGTTCCGGAAATAACCAATGACTGAGAGCCAGCATTGTGACGGCGAGGAGCAATCCCTTGACCAGTGCCCCGACGACCATGGCCGCCAGGCTGAAATCGGCGATGCCTGCCGAGGAGATCATGGTCATGCCGATCACCAGAAAGGTCACGATCAAGTTGCTACCACCGCGCAGACCAAAACCGAAGGCCAGGAACAGACTTGCGCCGATCAACAGCACCCCGCTGAAGGGGTAATAACGCAGGATGGGGATCAACAGCAGGCCGACGCCGGTGGTCAGGATCGCGGCCAGTGCGAGCATCAATCCGGCCTTGAATGGCAGCGGCCGATTGAGCGTGGCCAGCAGCAGCAGGCCAAGCACCGGCGCGATAAAGGGAATCGGCAATCCAAGACCGAAGCTTAGGGCCAGGCACAGCGCAGTGCCTGTGGCCAGGCGCAACGCCCGCTGAACCCGGGGGGCGCGTTCAGTAGGCATAGGACAGCCAACTCATCAGCCAGAGAAACAGGCGGCCAAGGGGGTTCAACGGATTGCCTTGAGTCGGGAAGGCCATGACTTCGGCTTGCCCCCCGGCGCGGATACCGCGACTGTCACGCAGCGTGGCCAATGCCTCTGGAGTAAACTCGATAATCACCGGAAAGCGTTGTGCCGGGCGCAGCCAGTCGCGACTGTTCTGCACGCTGGGCAAGGTTCCGGGCGCCGGCGCCTGCCCCACGCTGACACCGTAGCCGACACTGCGCACACGCCCCTCGAATATCTCCCCGGGCAGCGCATCCAGCACAATCGCCACCGGGGTATCAGGCTTGACCAGGCCCAGGTTGTTCTCGGTCATTTCCGCACTGAGCCACACATCGTGGATGGCGATCAGGGTCATCACCGGACTTCCGGCAGCGGCAAACAGTCCGACATCGGTGCGCAGATCGGTGATCAACCCCGCAGAGCGGGCCCGTATCTGAGTGTTGGCCAGGTCCAGCCGGGCTTTTTCCAGGGTGGTGGTGGCGCTGCGCAGCAGGGCGTTGTCTTCCTCGCTACCCCCCTCTTGCTCACGTGCACGTTGAACTTCGGCACGGGCGGCGGCGACCTGACTGACGGCCTGTTCGAGGTTGGCCCGAGACACTTCAAGCAGGCGCACGGAGATGGTTCCGCGGTCTTCGCGATACAAGCCCTCAAGGCGCTGATTGTCCTGGCGCGCCTTGAGTTCATTGGCCTGGGCGGCCCGCAAGGAGGCTTGCGCCGAGACAATACCGGCGGTGCTGGCACCGATCTGGCGGCGGGTCGACTCGAGGTCGGCGCGCGCGCGATCGACGGCAATCTGGTACGACTGCTGATCCACCTCGAACAGCAGTTCTCCAGCCTTGACGTCCTGATTGTTGCGCACATTCACTCGGGTCACCCTTCCTGCCACCTCCGCCGCCACCGGAATGACAAAGGCCTGCACCCGAGCCTGTTGGGTATAGGGCGTGAAGCGGTCGGCCAGCAGGTACCAGAGCAGGCTCAGGCCGATCAGCACTACCACCCATTTCGTGCCCTTGCGCACCGGATCGGCTGCAGGTTGTCGGGCCTCGGGGACAGGCGCCTCGGGGCTGGGCTGCGCGGTTTCAGTCATGGCTTTTTACCTCGCCTGGCGTCGGGTCGGGGCTGGCTGCGGGCTCATCCAGCAGGTCGCCCCAGTCGCTGCGTTTGTGCATCTGCTCGCGGGTTGTTTGATCCACTCTTGGCCGGGCGCTGTACCAACCACCCCCGAGTGCCTTGTACAGGGCGATCAGATTGCTCACGGCATTGCTGCGGCTGAGCAGGTAGTTGTCCTGTTGCTGGAGCAGCGCGCGCTGAGCATCCAGCACCCGCTGGAAGTCCGAGTAACCTTCGCGGTACTGGGCGCTGGCCAGGACCAGCGAACGCTGGGCGGACACTGCCGCCTCGCGCAGGATGCGCTCGCGCTCCAGGGATTTGATCAGGCCGCTGGCGGCATCGTCGGCCTCGCGCGCCGCCTGGCGCACCTGGTCGCGGTAGACCTCGATCAACTGCTGCAAGCGGGCATCCTGCACCCGTACGTTATTGCTGATCTGTCCGTGATCGAACAGATTCCAGCGCAGGCTGGGACCGCCGACCAGGTCGAGGGTATTGGACGCGCCACTCAGTGAGGTGGTGGACCAGACGATGCTGCCGAGCAGGGTCAGCGACGGGTAGAAATCGCTTTCGGCCACGCCGATGAGCGCAGACTGAGCCGCGACATTCAGTTCCGCGGCGCGCACATCCGGCCGACGCAGCAGCAGATTGGCCGGTACGTCCTGCAGCACCGCGCGGTCGACCAGCGGGATCAGCCCCTCTTGCTCGGCGAGTTGCGCCAGCGGACCGGGCGGGCGGCCGATCAGCACCGCCAGGGCATTACGGGTACGCAGTACCTGGTCTTCGAAATCCGGGATAGTGCTCAGGGTGCCCAGGTACTGGGTCTTGGCCTGTTGCAGGTCGAGCTCGGCCGTCTGCCCGCTGTTGAACAGTTTTTCGGTGATCTCGAAGCTGCGTTTTTGCTGCCCGGCGTTTTCGCGGGCGACACGCAAACGCGCTTCAGTGGTACGCAGCACAAAGTACGTGTCGGCGACCTGGGCCCGCAGCAATACCAGCACGTCCTCGTAGTTGGCCTGGGCGGCAAAGTAGGCGGCATCGGATGACTCGATGGCACGACTGAAGCGCCCCCAGAAGTCCAGCTCCCAGCCGATGTCAAAGCCGGCGCTGTGTTGCCAGAAATGGCTGTCCTGGGGGTTGCGTCCACCGGACTGATTGCGGTCGAAGTACAGGCTGTCGGCGCTGGCCTGCTGCAGTTGCGGATACCGTCCGCTTTGGGCAATACCCAACTGGGCACGGGCTTCCATCACCCGCAGGCCGGCAATTTTCAGGCTGGAGTTATGGGCATCGCTTTCGGCAATCAGACGGTCGAGTACCGGATCGGCAAACACCTGCCACCATTGGCGGCTATCGGGTTGTGGGCGCTGCTGGCTGGCCTGCTCGAGCGCCGGACTGTTCCAGTGTTCGATCCATGCCTCGCCTGGCGCCTGGAAGTCCGGCCCCAGGCGCACGCAGCCGCCGAGGCCCAGTCCCTCCATCAGGAGCACCCCCATCAGGAGTAGCCGGCCCGGGTGAAATGGAGGAGACATGGGGCCCGTCAGATCTTCGGCTGGTCATCAGGCGCGCTGGCTTGCGGCTGGTCCTGCACCCACTGCCAGAACAGCTGATAGCCGACCGCAAGCACCACCGGGCCGATGAACAAACCAATGATGCCACCGGTGACCATGCCCCCCAGGGCCCCGATCAGTATCACCGGCATCGGCACATCGACCCCGCGCCCCAACAGCAGAGGCTTGAGTACGTTATCCACCAGGCCGGCAACGAACACATAGATGGCGAACACTATGGTCGCCGTACTGGCACCCTCGGTGGCAAACACGTAGACGATCACCGGAATGGTAATCAGCGTTGCCGGTAACTGCATAATGCCCAGCAGCAACACCGCCAGGGCCAGCAATCCGGCACCGGGGATGCCCTTGAGCACGAAACCGACGCCAACCAGCAGCATCTGGATGAAAGCGATGCCGACCACCCCCAGCGCGACCGCACGGATGGTCGCGGTGCACAGCCCGGCGATTTGCGGCCCCCTGGCCGGACCGCTGATGCGCGAAGCGATCTGCACCGCACTGCGGCTGCCACCCTCGCCATAGGCCATGAAGATCCCGGCGATGATCAGGGAGCAGATGAAAACCAGGAAACCCATGCCGACCCCGGCGAGCTTGCCCAACAAGGTCAGGCTGATACCTCTGATCTGCGGTATGTACTTCTCGGTCAGCCCCGGAAGGTCGGTGGCAGCCTGCAGCCAGAGGCCATGCAGCCGCTTGCCCACCAGCGGCCAATCGGCGACTGAATCGGCCGGCGGAGCAATCTGGAAATTGTTGCTCTTGACCACGCCAATGACATGCTCGACCGAGTCGGCAATCGAGGTGCCCAACAGGTAGATCGGCACCATGAGAATACCGATGGAGATCAGCACGATCAGCGTCGCGATGAGTCCGTCCTTGTAGCCCAGCATGCCCTTGAGCCGGCCTTGCAGTGGGTAGAGGGTGATCGCCAGGATCAGCGACCACAACAACAGATCGCGGAACGGACGGAAGATCTCGAAACAGAACAGCACCAGAACGACAATCAGCCCGGCACGAATCAAGACATCGAGCAGACCACGGGAAAATGCCTTCTCAGAGATGGGCGTGGGCACCATTGATTGCCTCCTTGCAGGTCGCTGCACAGGTATGGGGGGTAAGCCCAGCATAGACGTTCAATGGGACGTCATCTTTGTGTGCCCCTCAAAAGATCGCAGCCTGCGGCAGCTCCTACAGGGGGATTTTTGTACACCCGCAAAATTGCGGATGTACGCGGTCGGCGTAGGAGCTGCCGCAGGCTGCGATCTTTTGATCTTGCTTTCTGATTTGTACCCAGGACAGCCCTACCAGATCGGCAAACTGTAGCTGACGATCAGGCGGTTTTCGTCGATTTCACTGGCAAAGCTCGAGCGATAGGTCGCGTTGCGCCATTTGATGCCGACGTTTTTCAGCGCGCCACTCTGGATCACGTAGCCGATGTCGGTGTTGCGCTCCCACTCCTTGCCGGTTCCGGAAGCTGCCCCCAGGTCGACCTGATCGCCTTTTACATAGCGGGTCATGAAGGTCAGGCCGGGAATGCCGAGGCCGGCAAAGTTGAAATCGTAACGGGCTTGCAGGGAACGCTCGTCCTGATTGCCGAAGTCGTTGATCTGCAGCAAGTTGACCAGGTACGGGTCGGTGCCGTGAACGTTGGCGAAACCGGTATCGCCGTGCATTTTCTGGTAGCCGAGACCGAAAGCATGCGCGCCCAGTGAGTAGGTGAACATGGCGCCGAGCATTTTGTTGTCGACGTTGCTGCTGCCGTCATCGGTCGAACGGGCCCAACGCAGATCGGATTTCAGCGCCTGCCCCTCGGTAACCGGCAACACATGCACCAGCGTCAGGTAATGCTGCTTGTACAGATCGTCCAGTTGCGCATAGTGGTAGCCCGTGCTCAGCGCCTTGCTCCACATATAGTTGCCACCGACAAAGTCGAACTTGTCGGTGGTGGACTTTGCCCCGGTCACGATGTTGCGCCTGGGGCCTTTCATCAGCGTCATGTCTTCGCGGTTGGTCGAGTCGCGCTGGTTCACCTGAGTGAGGCGACCGGCGTCGAAGGTCAGGCCCGCGAGGTCCGTCGAGTTCAGCCAGCCACCCTGGAAGGTCTGTGGCAGCAGGCGCGAATCGTTGGGTTGCAATACCGGCAGCTTGGGAATCAGCGTCCCCGCCTTGAGGGTGGACTTGGAGACCCGTAGCTTGGCGGTCAGGCCAAGCTCGCTGTTTTCATCGGGTGCCCTCCTCGACTCGGCGCTACGCGGCAGCAGGCCGGTGGCGCCCGCGCGATCCGGGCTCGAATCCAGCTTGATGCCGAGCAGACCAAGAGCATCGACCCCGACGCCCACCGGTCCTTCGGTGTAACCGGACTCGTAGCGCAGCAGGAATCCTTGTGCCCACTCCTCGCCCTTGTTTTGTGGGGCCGCTGGCTGGCGGAAGTCGCGGTTCATATAGAAATTGCGCATGTCCAGACTGGCCTTGCTGTCAGCAAGGAACTCAGCCGAAGCGGGAGAACAGACCCCAATAGCGCCGGCGAGGCCGGGCAGCAGAAAAACACAGGCAGAACGAATGACGTGCATAAATCTCTCTTCTTATTGGATAACTGGATTTTCTTCGGTCAAGGTAGGAGCGAGCTTGCTCGCGATGGACCCAAGGGCGCCGCGTGCATTCAGAAAACCCGCGTTATCGTTAACGACCATCGCGAGCAAGCTCGCTCCTACAGGGCAGCGCGTTTATACAGAACACATGCGTTATCGTTAACGTCCTTGTAGGAGCGAGCTTGCTCGCGATGGACCCAAGGGCGTCGCGTGCATTCAGAAAACCCGCGTTATCGTTAACGACCATCGCGAGCAAGCTCGCTCCTACAGGGTGGGCAAGCCCTAGAAATTGCGCCGGGCCAGCTTGAGTACCCAGCCGACTATGCCGACCCGGAACAGCAGCACGCAGATGACGAAGATCATGCCGAGGATCACGTGCACCCACTCCCCCAGCGGTCCGTTGGACAGGTAGCTCTGCAGGGTGACTACCACTGTGGCGCCGACGAACGGGCCGAGCACGGTGCCCACTCCGCCGAGCAGGGTCATCAGGATCACCTCGCCGGACATGTGCCAATGGGCGTCGGTCAACGACGCCAGCTGGAACACCACCGTCTTGGTCGAGCCGGCCAGGCCGGTCAGCGCGGCGGAGATGACGAAGGCCAGCAGCTTGTGCGCATCGACGTTGTAACCGAGGGAAATCGCTCGCGGCTCGTTCTCGCGGATCGCCTTGAGCACCTGCCCGTAGGGCGAGTGGATGGTGCGCTGGATGACGGCATAGCCGAACACGAACACCGCGAGGACGAAGTAGTACATCGTCAGGTTGTTGTTCAGGTCGAACAGGCCAAGCAGTCGGCCACGGGGCACGCCGTGCAGACCGTTTTCGCCCCCAGTGAATGGCGCCTGCACATAGATGAAGAACACCAGCTGCGCCAACGCCAGGGTAATCATGGCGAAGTAGATGCCCTGGCGCCGGATCGCCAGCAGGCCGAACAGCAGCCCGAGCGCGGCGGATGCCAGGGTCCCGGCGAGAATGCCCAATTCGGTCCCCAGGCCGCTGTAGTGGCTAAGCAGGTAACCGGTGACATAACCCCCGCTGGCGAGGAAGGCGGCATGACCGAAGGACAGCAGACCGGCGTAGCCGAGCAACAGGTTGAAGGCGCAGGCGAACAACGCGAAGCACAAAAGCTTCATCAGGAACACCGGGTACACCGCCAGCGGCGCGGCCAGCGCTATGGCAAACAGTGCCAGATAGAACCAACGCTTGCGCCGTATGGCGGCCTGACGCCGCTCCTGGACCACCTGCGGTTGCGGGACGCGAGCGCCCTGCTTGATTTCCAGACTCGTCATGTTTACGCCTCCTTTCCGAACAGTCCCGCGGGACGAACCAGCAACACCAGCACCATGACCAGGAACACCACGGTGTTGGCCGCCTCAGGATAAAAAACCTTGGTCACCCCCTCGATCAGGCCCATGGCCAGGCCAGTGATGATGGCGCCCATGATTGAGCCCATGCCGCCGATCACCACCACGGCGAACACCACGATCAGCAGGTTGGCGCCCATGGTCGGCGTGACCGAGTAGATCGGCGCGGCCAGTACACCGGCGAACGCCGCCAGGGCTGCGCCATAGCCATAGGTCAGGGTGATCAGCAGCGGCACGTTGATGCCGAACGCCTGCATCAGCTTCGGATTCTCGGTACCGGCCCGCAGGTAGGAACCCAGACGAGTGCGCTCGATCATGAACCAGGTGGCCACACACACCACCAGCGCGGCCACCACCACCCAGGCGCGGTAGGTCGGCAGGAACATGAAACCGAGGTTGTAGCCGCCCTTGAGCAGCTCCGGCATCGGGTAGGAGGACCCGGAGACGCCGAACAGCTTGACGAAGGAGCCCTCGACGATCAGCGCCAGGCCAAAGGTCAGCAGCAGGCCGTAGAGGTGATCCTCACCGGCTATCCGCCGCAACAGGCCACGCTCGATGAGCATGCCGAGGACGCCGACCAACAGCGGCGCCAGCACCAACGCGACCCAATAGTTCACGCCCAGGTAGTTGAGCCCCATTACTGCGGTGAAGGCACCGAGCATGTACTGGGCGCCATGGGCAAAGTTGATGATCCGCAGCAGCCCGAAGATGATCGCCAGGCCCAGGCTGAGCAAGGCATAGAAAGCCCCGTTGATCAGCCCCAGGAGCACCTGGCCGAACAGTACGCTCAGGGGAATACCGAATACGATAGTCATGATTTACCACCCGCTGAAAGTCCGTGACACCCGGCTGCCGGCAGCCGGGTAAGTAGCTGGAGTCACATGCCGATCAGCTTTTCGTCAGCAGCTTGCACTTGCTTTCGGCCAGCGGACGGTAGGCTTCTTCCCCCGGAATGGTCCGCACGATCTTGTACAGGTCCCACTCCCCCTTCGATTCGGCCGGGGTCTTGACCTGGACCAGGTACATGTCGTGGACCATGCGGCCATCGGCGCGGATCGTGCCGTTCCTGGCGAACATGTCGTTGACCGGGGTCGCCACCATCTGCGCGCGCACCGCCTGCGCATCGTCGCTACCGCTGGCCTTGACCGCGCTCAGGTAGTTCATGGTCGCCGAGTAGATACCCGCCGGCACCATGCCCGGCATCTTGCCGGTGCGCTTGAAGTAGCGCTGCGCCCAGGCGCGGCTGTCGTCGTTCATGTCCCAGTACCAGCCGGTGGTCAGCATCAGCCCCTGGGTCACATCCAGGCCCATGGCATGGATGTCGTTGAGGAACACCACCATGCCGGCCAGCTTTTGACCGGACTGGGCAATGCCGAACTGACTGGCGGTCATCAGCGAATTGACGGTATCGGAACCGGCGTTGGCAAAGGCGATCACATCAGCGCCGGAGCCTTGGGCCTGCAAGATGTAGGAAGAAAAATCGCTGCTCGGGAACGGATGGCGAACCTTGCCGACCACCTTGCCGCCATCGGCCTCGACGACCTTGGTGATGTCGGATTCCATCGCATGACCGAAGGCATAGTCGGCCGTCAGGATGAACCAGTTCTTGCCCCCGGAAGCGAGCACGGCCTTGGCGGTGCCGTTGGCCAGCGCGAAAGAGTCGTAGGTCCAGTGGATGTGATTGGGCGAGCAGAATTCGTTGGTCAGGCTGGAAGCCGCCGCGCCGGAAATCAGCGCCAGTTTGCCGGCCTGCTCCACCACCTTGCTCGCCGCCAGTACCACCGAGGACGCCACCATGCCGGTGACCATGTCGACATTGCGCTCATCGACCCACTGGCGCACGGTGTTGGCGCCGACATCCGGCTTGTTCAGGTCATCGGCACTGAACACCACGATCTTCTTGCCGTTGACCTGACCGCCGAAGTCCTCGACGGCCATATTTAATGCTTCCAGGCCACCGGGGCCGGAGAGGTCGCGGTAAGTCCCGGACATATCGGCCAGGTAGCCGATTCGCACCTCGTCGTCGCTGACCTGCGCCTGGGCGGCGCTGGCGATCAGGCTGGAGACGAGAATGGCGCGTGCAGTCTTCTGAAAAACCTTCATCTAGTTCACCCACTTTCCACAGTTATTGTTGTTGTTCCGGGCAAAGCAACCCCGTGCCGGCAGCCCTGGAGCCGCGCCGACATAGATGTAGCCAGGGGTAAAACGGGTCTCAGACGCCGAGACAGTTCTGCAGGAGCTCTTGTTTCGACTCCAGTTCAGCGGCGCTGATTTCCTCCACGATCTGACCGTGGTCCATCAAGTAATGGCGGTCAGCCAGAGGTGCGGCGAAGCGGAAATTCTGCTCCACCAACACAATGGTCAGGCCCTTCTTCTTGAGCTTGATCAGCACCTCGGCCAGCTTCTGCACGATCACCGGGGCCAGGCCTTCGGTGATCTCGTCCAGCAGCAACAGATTGGCGCCCGTGCGCAGGATCCGCGCCATGGCCAGCATTTGCTGCTCGCCGCCGGACAGTCGGGTGCCCTGGCTGAAACGCCGCTCGTAAAGATTGGGGAACATCTCGTAGATTTCGTCGAGGCTCATGCCGTCACTGCGCACCATCGGTGGCAGCAGGAGGTTTTCCTCGACATTGAGGCTGGCGAAAATACCGCGCTCTTCCGGGCAATAACCGACGCCCAGACGCGGGATCAGGTGCGCGGCCAGACCGATGGTCTCGTTGCCGTTGACCACGATCGAGCCGGTGCGCCGGCCTACCATATTCATGATCGCCCGCAGGGTGGTGGAACGCCCCGAGCCGTTGCGTCCAAGCAGGGTGACCAGTTCACCGCGCCGCACCTGCAGGTCGATGCCATGCAGAATGTGTGATTCGCCATAGAAGGCATGCAGGTCGCCGACCCGCAGCTGCTCGAAATCCGGGTTGTGCAGACTGCTCATGGGTGAGCCCCCTCGAGGCAGGTGGCTTCACTGCCCAGGTAGGCCTCGCGCACCAGCGGATTGGCGGAAACGCTGGCATAGTCGCCTTCGGCGAGAATCGCACCACGGGCCAGCACGGTAATCCGGTCGCACAGTTCGCTGACCACCCCGAGGTTGTGCTCGACCATCAGCACCGTGCGCCCTATAGCGGCACGGCGCACCAGGCCAATGACCATGTTCACGTCCTCGCGGCCCATGCCCTGGGTCGGTTCGTCGAGCAACAGCACCGTGGGATCGAGTGCCAGGGTGGTGGCCAATTCCAGGGCGCGCTTGCGGCCATAGGGCAATTCAATGGTCAGGGTGTCGGCATAGTCGAGCAGACCGACTTCCTCCAGCATCTGCAGAGCCTGCTCATTAAGGGCATCGAGGCTGCGCTCGGACTTCCAGAAGTGAAAGGAGTTACCCAGCTTGCGCTGCAGCGCCACCCGAACGTTCTCCACCACACTCATGTGGCCGAACACCGCGGATATCTGAAATGACCGCACCAGGCCCAGACGGGCAATTTCATTGGGTTTGAAACGGGTGATCGGCTGGCCCAGGTAGAGGATCTCTCCACGAGTGGGCGGGAGGAACTTGGTGAGGAGATTGAAAACGGTAGTTTTGCCGGCCCCGTTGGGTCCGATCAGTGCGTGGATGTGCCCCTTCTGCACACGTAGATCGACCGAGTCCACCGCGGTGAAACCGCGAAATTCCTTGGTCAAGCCACGCGTTTCCAACACGATCTCTGGTGACATGTGGAGCCCTCTAACCTTGATTGTTTTTATTGGTTATGGCGCTGCAGACACTATTACGTTTACGTAAACGACAACACTATACGAAAGTCTAATACGGGTCAGGGATCCGTTGTGCAAAAAAACATGGCCTGTGGAGCGAGTTCGAGGGTGCACACCTGTTATTTCTGACAGTAGACAAGCGTCAAATCACAAACTAGGTTAGATCGTGCTCGGGCCAGACAGGCTTTCGAACGAGGTGAACGGCATGAAAACCAGTCAACGTGTTTTGTTAACACCCATTGACCTCAGGCAGGACGCAGTCTTCCAGACAGGTGTTGCGCGATAGTCAATCGTGTCCCCTGGCACACTGATTGGAGACCTTGCCATGAACCTGTTTGCCTGGTTTGCGCTCGTCAGCTACTCGCTGGCTTTTCTGATCGTTTTAGCTTTCTCGATCGCTTACTTGAAGCGGTCTGACTTCATGCCCTACCACGGCATCGCCATGGGCCGTCGTTGGAGCGAAGTCGAACCACGTACTCAGGTGCTACTCCTGGCGCTGATCAAGGTCACCGGGGCGGCCTGGTTGGCATTGGCGCTGGCAGGATTTTTCCTCCTGTACTGGTTGTTCTCCGCTGATGGGGAGTTTGTCCAGCTGATCGTATTTCAATTGTTCTGCCTGATTGCCCTTTCCCCTCCCGTAGCGGTGGCCACCTATGTGCGAAAGAAAACCAATGCACCGACACCTGTCCGAAGCGCTGTTTTGCTAGTGATTCTGTCATTGCTTGGATTCACGTTTGCAGTGCTCTCAGGTCGGTACATATAGCCCCGGCGCAAGCCCCCCAATACCCCACAGTCGAAGGTAGCCAACCATGAATCGCGACGCGTTATTCTGGAAAGTAGTCACTGGTAAACTTCCGTTGCCGAATGCCGCCATCTTGCTGGGGTGGAAATTCGTCGATTACGATGAAGAGCAATGCGAAGCGCATATCGAGTTTGACGCCGCGGTTTCGTTAACCAATCCAATGGGCAATATTCAGGGCGGAATGCTCTCGGCCATGCTGGACGACTGCATGGGACCTGCCATATACGCAAACTTGCCGGTCAACCAAATCGCCGTGACGATCGAATCGAAAACCAGTTTCGTCAGCCCCGCATCGCCAGGTCGAATTATCGGATGGGGCCGGGTCGATCATGCAAAGGGCGCGATTTGCTTTACCTCGGGTCGGCTGATCAATGAAGCCGGCGAGGTCCTGGCAACGGCGACAGCCACCTACCGTATCTGCAACCTCCGCTGACATGGAGCGTGCGTCCCGAATGTCCTTGCGAAGGGCATTTTTGAAATGGATCAGCCTCCACTTTGTCTGACAGCCGTTGGTCTGAATTCTAAAAATACTGTCAATTCTTACAGTAGCCATAAAGCGAGACCGGGCGTGTAGTGAGCTCACGTTCCTGGCGTTCAGGACGAATCGATTGCTCTATGGAGGGAGGCGTCCATGGCGCCACTGCCTGACTTTATTCAATTACGAATCGAAGGCCATATCCTTGGTCGCATCCAGCAACGATGGGCTGGACAGCATCCTCTGCACGGCTTGACACCCGACCCGGATGCCTTGCACCTGTCGAGTAACGACTACCTTTGCCTGCAAGCAGAGCGCTCGTTGATCGAAGCTCAAGCCCAGGCGGTGCTTCAATCCGAACACCAACTCTTGATGTCCGCAGCCTTCCTCCACGGGGACACGCCTACCGCCCGGCTAGAGGCGCGGCTGGCGCAGTTCACGGGTGCTCAAGACAGCATTCTTTGCCAATCAGGCTGGGCTGCCAATGTGGGCCTGCTGCAAGCCATCGCCAGTCAGCACATCCCGGTCTATCTGGATATCAATGCGCACATGTCCCTCTGGCAGGGAGCGCATGCGGCCGGCGCGCGTGCTGTCGCTTTCGCCCACAACGATGCCACCCACGCGGAACGGCAAATCAAGAAACACGGGCGAGGCGTCATAGCGGTCGATGCGGTCTACAGCACCAATGGCAGCCTCTGCCCATTGGCTGACTTTACCGACATTGCACAACGCTACGACTGCGCCCTGGTGGTCGACGAATCTCATTCGCTGGGGACACACGGGCCACAGGGAGCAGGACTGGTCGCCCAGCATCAGCTGTTTTCCAAGGTTCATTTCCAAACCATCAGCCTGGCAAAAGCATTCGCCGGGCGCGCCGGTTTGATCACGTGCCCCCGTGGGTTCAAGGACTATTTTGCCATGGAGTCCTATCCGGCCATTTTCAGCTCCAGCCTGCTTGACCATGAACTGGCCTGGTTCGACCGGGCAGCTGATTTTCTACAACAGGCCAATGGACGTCGAGCGCGGCTACACGCCATTACCCATCAGGTCAGAACCACACTGACGCAACTGGGATATGACGTCCGTGCTGGAACCGAGCAGATCATCGCCCTGGAACCCGGTCCTGAACGGCTGACCCTGCTGCTGCGAAATGCACTGCAATCACGAGGCATTTTTGGCTCGGTCTTCTGCGCCCCGGCTACCGGTCTCAACCGCTCGCTGATGCGGCTCTCAATGAACTCGGGACTGACCGAGGAGGATGTTGCCCGCCTCATCCACGCCTGCTCCGACATTCGAGATGAAGTGGGGTTAAAGCTGTGGCGACGTTATTCATGAGGAGTAATGCACCTTGTGCCATTGGCGCAGGCCCAGATGCGGCCTGCTGCATTGAACGCTGCAGCACTGCAAACAAGCCATAACGCCAACTTGAAAATGCATGGTGAATATTTCGCACGAAGGGCATGCGCTGAAGGATATCGGACAGGTCGGCCACGGGGTTGTTGCCGAAGCCAATGGTGCGCCTTTCATCAATGCGAAGGGTCAAGGCTCAACCCATGGCCTGGCTAGCGCCAGCGTGATGAGG
Source organism: Pseudomonas fluorescens (assembly GCF_902497895.1). Classification (GTDB taxonomy): domain Bacteria; phylum Pseudomonadota; class Gammaproteobacteria; order Pseudomonadales; family Pseudomonadaceae; genus Aquipseudomonas; species Aquipseudomonas fluorescens_BP. Next base: position 28,974 of record NZ_CABVHQ010000039.1, on the reverse strand, counting down.
TAGCGCTCCTCGTCGGGGCGCTTGTCATCCTCGAAACGCCCGACCACTAGCATCGCTTGATACTGGTTGCCCGCTTGCCAATAAGACGTTCCGCCTTTATTCACGTCGCGCAATCGGATACGCCATTGCGGCGTGTCGGCGAACGGTGGATCGTCCTTGACCCGGATTGGTATCCAACCCCCTTTACGCCATTGCTCCTGCAGATCCAGCACGATCTTGAGCGTATCGTCGAGCAACAGCGGCTCAATCTGCGGGGACATTCGGACACTGTTGACTAACTCATCACTATTGAAACTCACCGTGAAGAAGCGAGCCAGTGGGGTCACGAACCCGTATTGAGGGTCTATGAAACGAAGGCGAGCATCCGACCTCGGTAATCTCCCCCAAAAATGTCCCGCTATGGCTGGATCAATGGCTGCACTGGAGCGCTGGCGCATGGCTTCCCAGGGCTCACCAATCACCAGCGCGATTTCTGGCTCACTGGCGCCAAGGCGTACCGCCGCCAACACCAGGAGTGCGACAAAGGCCAGCCCAATCCCGCCCCGTCGCCAGCCCACGCGTTGCAGCAGGCTCATCGCACGCCCCGACCTGTGGCGATATCCTGAATCGCCTGTTCGATCTGATAGCGATTGCTGTCATGCAGTAGCACATCAAACCGCGCCGCGGCCTTGAGCACGAAGGGCATGCGCTGATGGATATCGGACAGGTCGGCCATGGCGTTGTTGCCGAAGCCAATTGTACGTTCATCATCGACGCGGCGGCACTGGCTGGCCAGTGTCAGTTCGATGGCTTCAGCGGCGCCGGACGGGAAGCCAATGACATAGGAGACATGGTTGCTGCGTAGCAACCATTCCAGTCCCCGGTCGCTGTACATCGCCGGTTGCAGGATATTCCGCTGCTCGTGCCAAGCCAGATGCTCAACACTTTCGGCGATGTTGCCAGCCTCAATGGCTTCGAAGGCTTGCAAAATTTCCTCGTAGTTATTACCGAACCTTAGCTTCTTCTGGCCGACCGGCCACAGCAGCGGGTGCTGGTCATGCCCATAAATGTTTTTGCGTGAAGGCAAGCAGGTTTTGAGCGCCTGCAACCCACGTTCTTGGTAAAAAGCATGTAGCGGAAACACATCCAGAAACAGCGTGGTATTGCCCATGGCCAGCATCTCGTACACATACTGGTACAGCTGCTGCGCATACGACAGCGATTCATCGTCGCGCCCGAGGTCGATGCTCGGCAACGGGTTGTTGCGGTAGGCTTGCTCGTAATCGCGCTGTGTCTGCTCGAACTCCCGCAGTTTCGCCTGCCTGTCACGCTCACTGCGGCTGAACAAGCCAAAGAACCCTTTCCTGGCGCTATTCCTCAAGCGCTGTCCCGCCTCATATTCAGCCTGCACTTTATCGATCGAATCGGCGGCGTGCAGCAGGCCGCAACCGACCTGTTTGGACGCGAAAGCTGCGAGGCCCGCCCACTGGAAACGCTGATCCTCAAGCCATAACCCGGCATAGGCGGCATTGATCGCGCGATTACGCGCCTTGGGGTCGGCGATCAGCGTGCCGCTCGGCGCCACAATGGCTTCGGCTCGTTGCTGGTACCCGCGCCAGAGGTTCTCGCAGATCCGTCCCGGCAGTTCGCTGAAAGTTGGTGTGCGATGGCTCGGTGCCGGCGTGAAACCGGAAGAGCGCGACTCGGCTACCGATCGATGGGTTGAGGTCGTAGCGGCGGGTTGAGCGGCGGCTCGGGGGCGCGGCACGGCGCCACCACCCTCGATCTCCTGACACCTGAGGGTCTGGTTGGCAATCAGGCGCGGCGGCGGGTCGCACTTGCACCTGCAGAGGTCGCCGTCCAGGGCGGCGTGGCGTCCATCCAGCAGGTCCACCAGGTGCGGGCCGTCGCAGGCAATCTCCCCGGTACTGTCGCATTCCGGGCAATAGACTTCATCGCCTTCGCGGGCCATGGCCAGGCCATTGATCGTGCTGTACTCCCAACCGGTGCGCACGGTGCCGTCGACGGTGGTTTTGGCCCCGACGGTGATGTGATAGCGCCTCATGCGGTCTATGTCCTTGTTTTATCTGCAGGGACGAACACGCTAGGTAAGGCGATACGGGAGATAAATCAGACGTTTCTTTGTCTGGTGTAGGTTTGTTCTGGACTCAGGCTTCTGCCGATCAGGAGGTGCGAGTGATCCCGCTTCCTCCTATTTGAGCCGCTTCTTGAACTCATCCAGCGGCAGCGGCGGGCTATGCAGGTAGCCCTGATACAAATGGCAGCCCAGCCCCTGCAAAAACCCAAGCTGTTCAGGGGATTCCACGCCTTCGGCAATCACCGTCAGTTCGAGGCTGAGGGCCATGGCGACGATCGCGCGGATGATTTCGGCGTCGTTCGGATCGCTGGTGGCGTCGTGGACGAACGATTTGTCGATTTTCAGCGCATCCACGGGCAGGCGCTTGAGGTAGGTCAGTGAGGAGTAACCGGTGCCGAAATCGTCCATGGCGAAGCTCACGCCGAGCTTCTGCAAACGGCGCATTTTGTTGACGGTGTCATCCAGGTTCTGGATCACGATGCCTTCGGTGATCTCCAGCTTCAGCAGTGAGCAGGGCAGTTGCTGGTTGCTCAGGCTGCGTTCGATGCGTTCGACGAAGTCATTCTGGCGAAATTGTCGCGGGCTGATGTTCACGCAAAGACTGAAGTCGAGCGGATCGATTCGGCCTTCGTCGATCAGTTGGCGGAAGGCTTTGCAGGCTTCATCGAGAATCCAGGTGCCGACCTCCAGAATCAGCCCACTGTCTTCCAGCACCTTGATGAACTCGGCGGGGGCTTGCGCGCCCAGTTCGGGGTGATTCCAGCGAACCAGGGCTTCGGCGCCGACGATGCGGTTGTTGCGGGCATCGACCTGTGGCTGGAAGTGCACGCTGAACTCGCCTCGCGAGAGGGCCAGGCGCAGGTCGGTTTCCATGCGCAGGCGCTCGCTGGCGGCCTTTTGCATGGTGTTGTGGAACATTTGCGTGGTATTGCGCCCTGAATCCTTGGCGCGGTAGAGCGCGATGTCCGCCCGCTTGAGCAGGTCGGCCGGGGTCGAGCCGTGATCGGGAATCAAGGCGATGCCAATGCTCGGCGTGACCTGCAGGCGTTGACCGTCGAGAAACATCGGTTCGGACAGCAGTTCGCGCAAGGTATCGGCCAGTTCCCGGACTTGTTCGCTGACTTCGCTGCGGGTGCCTTCGAGGCCGCTGAGCAGGACCACGAATTCGTCGCCGCCCAGGCGTGCGACGGTGTCTTCCATGCGCACACTGGCCTCGAGGCGGGCCGTGATGATTTTCAGCACCGTATCGCCCACCGGATGGCCGAGGGAATCGTTGATGTGCTTGAAGTGATCGAGATCGAGGAACAGCAGCGCGCCACGCAGGTTATGCCGTTTGAGCAGGGCGATCTGCTGGCTCAGGCGATCCATCAGCAGTGCACGGTTGGGCAGATTGGTCAGCGGGTCGTGGTAGGCCAGGTGGCGGATCTGCGCCTCGGCATTCTTCAGCAGGCTGACGTCTCGCGCCGTCAGCAGCAGGCAGTGGATTTCATTCAGGGTGATGGGTTCGACCGAGACTTCGACCGTGAGGATCTCGCCGCGCTTGTTGCGGCCGAGCATTTCCTGGTGATGGACCCGGCCTTTTATCTGCAGTTCGGCGAGCAAGGCTGAACGCTGTTTCTCTCCGGCCCAGATGCCGACCTGATACACCGTGCGCCCGATGACTTCATCCGCGCGGTAGCCGGTCAGCCGACAGAAACCGTCATTGACCTCCAGGTAACGCCCGGTGTCGCGCTCGGAGATGGTGATGGCGTCGGGGCTGGAATGGAATGCCTTGGCGAACTTCTCTTCGCTGGCCTTGAGCGCGGCTTCGGAGCGTTGCTGCTGAGTGATGTCACGCAGGGTGGTGACGATGCACGGCTGATCGCCGACACTGATCTGGCGACTTGAGATCACGCAGGTCAAGGATTGCCCGTCTTTGTGATGAACAATCACCGCGACATTATTCAGCGCCTGCTCGCGGATGACTTGTTCGATACGCTGCTGGCGTTTCGCCGAATCGTCCCAGAGCCCGATCTGGTCGGCGCTGCGGTCCATGACGTCGGTGGCGGTCCAGCCAAAGGTCTGGGTAAAGCTGGAATTGATCTCGATGAACTGGCCGGTATCCTGGCGCGTCACGCAGATCGGGTCCGGGCTGACCTGGAACAGGCTGGCGAACTTCTCTTCCGAGGTGACCAGGCGTTGCTCGCGCTCAACCTGGTCGGTGATGTCCAGCAAGGTGCCGGCCATCCGTAACGGGTTGCCGTCTTCGTCGCGGTAGAGTCGGGCACGGCTTTCCAGAAAACGTGAGCTGCCGTCTTCCAGTTGCACGCGATAGGTCAATTGATAGCTGCCGGCCGGTCCCTCGCGCAGGCTGCGGTAGGCGTCGCGCATGGTGTCGCGCTCTTCGCCGGGCACCCCGTCGAAAAACGCATCGAACGGTTCGTGGAAAGGTTTTGGGTCCAGGCCATGCAGCTGCGCCGCCCGTGCCGAGCCATAGAGCATGCCGCTGGGAATGTGCCAGTCCCAGGTGCCGAGCTGGGCGGAATCCAGTGCCAGGTCGAGGCGTTCCTGGCTGTCTTTCAGGGCTAGCTCGGCGTTTTTTCGTTCGCTGGTGTCGAGGAAGGTACTGAGCAGATAAGGCTGGCCTTCCAGTTCGACCTTTTGCGCGCTGAGAATGCCGTCATGGATCTGCCCGCTGCTGGCCCGAAACTGCACCTCCATGTTGACCAGGTCGCCCTTGGCCTTGGTGGCCTTGATCAGTTGTGCACGTTGCTCCGGATGGACCCAGAGCCCCAGTTCCAGGGTTGTGCGGCCGATCGCATCCTGCACCGGCCAGCCAAACAGGCTTTCAAAATACTGGTTGGCTTCGCTGATCAGGCCGTCTTCCTGACGGGTCAGCAGGACCATGTTCGGGCACAGATGAAACAATGTGGCGAAGCGCTTTTCCGAACTGCTCAGGGCTTGTTCGCGCTGGCGTTGATGGGTGATCTCACGGATCACGCCGATCATTCGTGGTTTACCGTTCTTGTCTGGCAACAGACTGCCGTTGATCTCCAGCCAGTGCAGACTGCCGTCCGGCCAGCGGATCCGGTGATGCATCGCCTGCTCCAGTGGCGCGCCGGCGAGCACGGCATTGAAGGCGCGCGTGGCTTTGGCCCGATCTTCGACGGGCAGCAGGTCCAGATACTCCAGATCGGCCGGCAGCGGCTGCCGTGGGTCGAAGCCAAACAACGCCTGGGTGCCACGAGACCAACTGATTTGCCCGCGCTCGATGTCCCAATACCAGGCACCCAAGTGTGCACCGTTCAGCGCAGCGAGCAACTGTGGAGCGCTTTCCCAGCTTTGCTCCGAGGTTTTTGGGTCGATTGCCTTGATACGCGGCATACGCGGTACACGGTCAGCGGGTTTGTGCATTGGCAGCAGGCCTTGAACTGAATAGGGCATTTAGCACGACAAACCATAGCGGGTCAGCACAACTTATGCCCGGTTGTTATGTCTGGCTCCCTGGCAAATCGACTTGTGCATCCAGCAAGGCCATGAAAGCCCGTGCAGCATTCGACAGCGTCCGTTCGGTGTGCAGGATATAGCCTAGCTGGCGAGTGAGCTGTATGCCCGGTAAAGGGATGCGCGCCACCTGATCATCGAGCATGGTGCGTGGCAAAACGCTCCAGGCCAGGCCGATCGAGACCATCATCTTGATGGTTTCCAGATAATTGGTGCTCATGGCGATATTCGGTGTCAGCCCCTGGCCTTCGAACAGGCGCTGGACAATATGGTGAGTAAAGGTGTTGCCGCCGGGGAACACCGCTGGATGCAGGGCGATGTCGGCCAGGCTGACCGCGCCATGGTTGACCAACGGGTGTTCGGGTGCGGCGACGAAGTCCAGCGGATCGTCCCAGACCGGCGTCGCCCGCACCAGTGTGTGCGGCTCCGGTGCAAGGGTGATGACCGCCAGCTCGGCGCGGCCATGGAGGATTTCTTCGTAGGCCACTTCCGAATCGAGAAACTGGATATCCAGCGCTACCTCGGGATAGCGCCGGGTAAAGGCTCGCAAGAGAGGTGGCAAGCGGTGCAGGCCGATGTGATGGCTGGTGGCCAGAGTCAGGCGCCCGCTCACTTCGCCGGATAGATTGGTCAGTGCCCGACGGGTATCGTCCAGTACGTTGAGGATCTGGTAGGCCCGCGGCAGCAATGCGCGCCCGGCTTCAGTCAGGCCGACTTCACGGCCAAGCCGGTCGAACAGGCGCACCTTGAGCTGCTGTTCCAGCCCGGCAATGCGTTTGCTGATCGCTGGCTGCGTCAGGTGCAGGCGCTCGCCGGCTCCGGAGAAACTGCCGGTCTCGGCGATCGCGATAAAAGCGTTAAGGTTGGCCAGGTCCATGGTCGCATTCCAGATAGTTATCCAAAGCATGAAAAATATGAATTTGAGTTATTTAATGTAACGCCCTAGGATCGACCTCACAAGCCAAGGGGTCATTGAGTTGCTTCAAGCCCAGGGCATAGAAACAAGCTGATGAGGACCGTCTGATGGCCGGCAAAACGCTCTACGACAAGCTCTGGGATTCGCATTTGGTCAAGCAGCGCGACGATGGCTCGGCGCTGATCTATATCGATCGTCACATCATCCATGAAGTGACTTCGCCGCAAGCCTTCGAAGGCCTGCGTCTGGCTGGGCGCAAGCCTTGGCGCATCGATGCCAATATCGCGACTCCGGACCACAACGTACCGACCACCCCGGAGCGTAAAGGCGGGATCGAAGCCATTGTCGACCAGGTCTCGCGTTTGCAGGTCCAGACCCTCGACGATAACTGTGATGAATACGGCATTGTCGAATTCAAGATGAACGACATTCGTCAGGGCATCGTCCACGTCATCGGTCCGGAGCAGGGCGCTACCTTGCCGGGCATGACCGTGGTCTGCGGTGACTCTCACACCTCGACCCACGGCGCGTTCGGCGCTCTGGCTCACGGGATCGGCACCTCCGAGGTCGAGCATGTGCTCGCCACTCAGTGCCTGGTCGCGAAAAAAATGAAGAACATGCTGGTTTCCGTCGAAGGGCAATTGCCGTTCGGCGTGACCGCCAAGGACATCGTCCTCGCGATCATCGGCAAGATCGGCACCGCCGGCGGCAATGGCCACGCCATCGAGTTCGCCGGCAGCGCGATTCGTGATTTGTCGGTCGAAGGCCGCATGACCATCTGCAACATGGCCATTGAAGCCGGTGCACGAGTGGGTCTGGTCGCCGCCGATGAAAAGACTGTGGCCTACGTCAAAGGCCGCCCGTTTGCTCCGAAAGGCGCGGAATGGGACCTGGCGGTCGAAGCCTGGAAAGATCTGGTGACCGACGCGGATGCGAAGTTCGACACCATCGTCGAGCTCGACGCCACTCAGATCAAGCCGCAAGTCAGCTGGGGCACCTCGCCCGAGATGGTGCTTGCTGTTGATCAGAACGTTCCGGATCCAGCGAAGGAAATGGATCTGGTCAAGCGCGGCTCCATCGAACGCGCCTTGAAGTACATGGGTTTGACCGCCAATCAGGCGATCACCGACATTCAACTGGACCGGGTCTTCATCGGTTCCTGCACCAACTCGCGGATCGAAGACCTGCGCGCCGCGGCGGTGATTGCCAAGGGCCGCAAAGTCGCTTCGACCATCAAGCAGGCGATCGTGGTGCCGGGCTCGGGCCTGGTGAAGGCTCAGGCCGAATTGGAAGGCCTGGACAAGATCTTCCTGGAAGCCGGTTTCGAATGGCGTGAACCAGGTTGCTCGATGTGCCTGGCGATGAACCCGGACCGTTTGGAATCGGGCGAGCATTGCGCGTCGACTTCCAACCGTAACTTTGAAGGCCGTCAGGGCGCCGGTGGTCGTACTCACCTGGTCAGCCCGGCCATGGCTGCCGCGGCGGCCGTCAACGGTCGTTTCATCGACGTCCGTGAATTGACCCAGGGAGCGCAGTAAACATGAGAGCCTTTACCCAGCACACTGGTCTTGTCGCGCCTCTGGATCGCGCCAACGTCGACACCGATCAGATCATTCCCAAGCAGTTCTTGAAGTCGATCAAGCGCACCGGCTTCGGCCCGAACCTGTTCGATGAGTGGCGTTACCTGGATGTCGGCCAGCCGTACCAAGACAACTCGAAACGCCCGTTGAACAAGGATTTCGTGCTCAACGCCGAGCGGTATCAAGGTGCCAGCGTGTTGCTCGCCCGGGAAAACTTCGGTTGCGGCTCGAGCCGCGAACATGCGCCATGGGCTTTGGAAGAGTACGGTTTTCGCAGCATCATCGCGCCGAGCTATGCCGACATCTTCTTCAACAACAGCTTCAAGAACGGCTTGCTGCCGATCATCTTGAGCGATGCCGAAGTCGATGAGCTGTTCCAGCAAGTCGAAGCGACTCCTGGCTATCAGTTACAGGTCGACCTGCAAGCCCAGACGGTGACCCGTCCGGATGGCAAGGTCTTGAGCTTCGAAATCGACGCATTCCGCAAGCATTGCCTGCTTAACGGTCTGGACGATATCGGCCTGACCCTGCAGGACCATGAAGCGATTGCCACGTTCGAAGCCAAGCACCGGGCGAGCCAGCCTTGGTTGTTTCGCGACGCGTGATGTTTTGGTGTGATCGCTGAAAAGATCGCAGGCTTCGCCAGCTCCTACATTTGGATTGCGTACACCTGTAGGAGCTGCCGCAGGCTGCGATCTTTTGATCTTCACAACGCATAAGGAAATCGGCATGACCAGCAATGCCCACAGCCAGGTAGTCCAAAAGCAATTCGGTGAACAGGCCGCGGCCTATCTGAGTAGCGCCGTGCACGCTCAAGGCACCGAATTTGCGCTGCTACAGGCCGAGGTGGCGGGTCGTGGGGATGCGAAGGTACTGGATTTGGGCTGTGGCGCCGGTCATGTGAGTTTCCAGGTGGCGTCGCTGGTCAAAGAGGTGGTGGCCTACGACCTGTCCCGGCAGATGCTGGATGTGGTCGCCGCTGCGGCGGTTGACCGGGGGCTGAGCAACGTTTCCACCCAGTTGGGCGCCGCCGAACGCTTGCCGTTCGCCGATGGTGAGTTCGATTTCGTCTTCAGCCGTTATTCGGCGCACCATTGGAGCGATCTCGGCCTGGCCCTGCGGGAAGTGCGGCGGGTACTCAAGCCGGGTGGGGTGGCGGCATTCGTTGATGTCTTGTCGCCGGGCAGTCCGTTGTTCGACACTTACCTGCAGAGCGTCGAAGTGCTGCGCGACACCAGCCATGTGCGCGATTATTCCGCCGGTGAGTGGTTGCGTCAGGTCAGCGAAGCGGGGTTGCATACCCGCAGCACCACGCGCCAGCGCCTGCGCCTGGAGTACAACTCCTGGGTCGAGCGGATGCGCACGCCGCAGGTCATGCGCGCCGCGATCCTCGAGTTGCAGCAGGCCATGGGCAATGAAGTGCGCGAGTATTTTGAGATTGAGGCCGATGGTTCGTTCAGTACGGATGTGCTGGTGCTGATGGCTGAACGATAAGCGCCGAGCAATAGAATTTTTCCAGGTGCGCCCGAGGGCATGCCGACAGATGAAATGAGGAAAGCATGAGCAAGCAGATTCTGATTCTCCCTGGTGACGGTATCGGCCCGGAAATCATGGCCGAAGCGGTCAAGGTGCTGGAGCTGGCCAACGACAAGTACTCGCTGGGCTTCGAACTGAGCTTTGATGTGATCGGCGGCGCGGCCATCGACAAGCATGGCGTGCCCCTGGCCGACGAAACCCTGGCTCGTGCCCGCGCGGCCGACGCTGTACTGCTTGGCGCAGTCGGCGGTCCGAAATGGGACGCCATCGAACGCGACATCCGTCCTGAACGCGGCTTGCTGAAGATTCGTGCGCAACTGGGCCTGTTCGGCAACCTGCGTCCGGCAATCCTTTACCCGCAACTGGCCGAGGCCTCGAGCCTGAAGCCGGAAATCGTTGCTGGCCTGGATATCCTGATCGTCCGCGAACTGACCGGCGGTATCTATTTCGGCGCGCCACGCGGTACCCGCACCCTGGAAAACGGCGAGCGTCAGGCTTTCGACACCCTGCCGTACAGCGAAAGCGAGATCCGGCGTATCGCCCGTGTCGGTTTCGACATGGCCATGGTGCGCGGCAAGAAGCTGTGCTCGGTGGACAAGGCCAATGTACTGGCCTCCAGCCAACTGTGGCGTGAAATCGTCGAGCAAGTGGCCAAGGATTACCCTGAAGTCGAACTGAGCCACATGTACGTCGACAACGCCGCCATGCAACTGGTGCGTGCACCCAAGCAATTCGACGTGATCGTCACCGACAACCTGTTTGGCGACATTCTGTCCGACCAGGCATCGATGCTCACCGGTTCCATCGGCATGCTGCCGTCGGCGTCGCTGGATACCAACAACAAAGGCATGTACGAGCCGTGCCACGGTTCGGCGCCGGACATCGCCGGGCAGGGCATTGCCAACCCGTTGGCGACCATTTTGTCGGTGTCGATGATGCTGCGTTACAGCTTCAATCTGCAGGATGCGGCCGATGCGATCGAGAAGGCCGTCAGTCTGGTTTTGGACCAGGGCTTGCGCACTGGCGACATCTGGTCGGTGGGTTGTACCAAAGTCGGTACGCAGGAAATGGGCGATGCAGTAGTCGCCGCGCTGCGGAATCTGTAATCTCTTGGGCCCCGCTTGCCGCTGATGGTGGCAAGCGCGCCCACTTTTTGTAAAAGGTGCAGTTGCGATGAAACGTGTAGGTCTGATCGGTTGGCGCGGTATGGTCGGTTCCGTGCTCATGCAGCGGATGCTGGAAGAGCAGGATTTCGATCTTATCGAGCCGGTGTTTTTCACCACGTCCAATGTGGGTGGCCAAGGCCCGTCCGTGGGCAAGGATATTGCTCCGCTCAAGGATGCTTACAGCATTGAAGAGCTGAAAACCCTCGACGTGATTCTGACCTGCCAGGGTGGCGACTACACCAGCGAAGTCTTTCCGAAACTGCGCGAAGCCGGCTGGCAGGGTTACTGGATCGATGCCGCTTCCAGCCTGCGCATGCAGGATGACGCGGTGATCGTGCTCGATCCGGTGAACCGCAAGGTCATCGACCAGCAACTCGACGCCGGGACCAAGAACTACATCGGCGGTAACTGCACTGTCAGCCTGATGCTGATGGGCCTGGGTGGCCTGTTCGAAGCCGGTCTGGTGGAGTGGATGAGCGCCATGACCTATCAGGCGGCCTCCGGTGCCGGCGCGCAGAACATGCGTGAACTGATCAAGCAGATGGGCGCGACCCATGCCGCTGTCGCCGATGAACTGGCCAACCCGGCCAGCGCCATCCTCGACATCGACCGCAAAGTCGCCGAAGCCATGCGCAGCGAAGCCTATCCGACCGAGAACTTCGGCGTGCCACTGGCCGGCAGCCTGATCCCGTGGATCGACAAGGAACTGCCGAACGGTCAGAGCCGTGAAGAGTGGAAGGCCCAGGCCGAGACCAACAAGATCCTCGGTCGCTTCAAGAGCCCGATACCGGTCGATGGCATCTGCGTGCGGATCGGCGCCATGCGCTGCCACAGCCAGGCGCTGACCATCAAACTGAACAAAGACGTGCCGATTGCCGATATCGAAGGGCTGATCAGCCAGCACAACCCCTGGGTCAAGCTGGTGCCGAACCAGCGTGAAATCAGCATGCAGGAGCTGAGCCCGACCAAGGTCACCGGTACCCTGAATATCCCGGTGGGCCGTCTGCGCAAACTGAATATGGGTTCGCAGTTCCTCGGAGCCTTCACCGTCGGCGACCAACTGCTGTGGGGCGCGGCCGAACCGCTGCGGCGCATGTTGCGGATTCTGCTCGAGCGTTGATTTATTGAAGTAATGAAGGAACCCGTGCCTTGAAAGAGGTGCGGGTTTTTTCTTTGTGAAGGTGATGAGCTTTTCGTAGCAGCTGGCGAAGCCTGCGTTCGGCCGCGCAGCGGTCGTAAAACCTCAGGGCGCGGTTTTTCAGGAAGATCAAGGTGTTCGGATTCACGAGGACTGCGGTCGAGCGCGACCCCGGCCCGAACGCAGGCTCCGCCAGCTGCTACGGGGGCTGCGATCTTTTGCTCTAAATTGCCGAACTGCCGACCACCCGGTAAAGTGCCGCTCCCCCGTTTCGCCTGAGGTAGCAACATGAGCCAGTCCTTTGATATCGCCGTGATCGGCGCCACCGGTACTGTCGGCGAAACACTCGTCCAGATTCTCGAAGAGCGCGATTTCCCTGTCGCCAATCTGTACCTGCTGGCCAGCAGCGAGTCGGCCGGGCATTCGGTGCCGTTCCGCGGCAAGAACGTACGGGTGCGGGAAGTCGACGAATTCGACTTCAGCAAGGTTCAGCTGGTATTTTTTGCTGCCGGCCCCGCGGTTACCCTGAGCTTTGCGCCTCGCGCCACGGCGGCCGGTTGTGCGCTGATCGATTTGTCCGGCGCCCTGCCTGCCGCGCAAGCACCGCAAGTCGTTCCGGAAGCCAATGGTCAAGTGCTGGCCGGATTGAAAAAGCCCGTCCAGCTGAGTAGCCCAAGCGCATCTGCCACCGTGCTGGCAGTGGTACTGGCACCGTTGCGCGGTTTGCTCGACATTCAGCGGATCAACCTGACGGCCAGCCTGGCAGTCTCCTCTCAAGGTCGCGAAGCCGTTAAAGAACTGGCCCGGCAAACCGCCGAACTGCTCAACGTCCGCCCCCTGGAGCCACGATTCTTTGATCGGCAGATGGCTTTCAACCTGCTGGCACAGGTCGGCACGCCGGATGCCCAAGGCCACACCTTGCTGGAAAAACGCCTGGTCAAGGAGCTGCGCGAGGTCCTGGCAGAGCCTTTGTTGAAAATTTCTGTAACTTGCATTCAAGCCCCGGTGTTTTTCGGCGATAGCTTTAGTGTGACCTTGCAGGCAGCGAAGGCTATCGACCTGGCAAAGGTCAATGCGGCACTGGAGGCGGCGCCTGGCATCGAGCTGGTCGAAGCCGGTGATTACCCGACGGCAGTCGGCGATGCGGTGGGGCAGGATGCGGTCTATGTCGGCCGGGTTCGGACCAGCGTCGACGACCCGGCGGAACTAAATCTGTGGCTGACGTCAGATAACGTACGCAAAGGCGCAGCGCTAAACGCTGTGCAGTTGGCTGAGTTGTTGATAAAAGACCTCCTGTAAAAGATACTTGGCAACAATTTACAGAAAGATTCTATCTGGGTGCTATGCCGGGTCTGGAGCCGCCTTTGCGGATTCCACGGGCATAAAATGAAATAATCTCGTGCAGGTTGTCTTCAATGCTCTGCGCAACGCCTCAGGGCGGCGGCTACTAGACCTTCTCGCTGGCCGAGGAGTGTTTAAACAAAGGAAGAGGCTATGGTTCAAGTTCGCAAACTGGTGCTGGCAATCGCGGCCGCCTCGGCGCTGTCCTCCGGTGTGGCGCAGGCGCTTGGGCTCGGGGAATTGACCCTGAAGTCGACTCCGAACCAGCCGTTGATGGCAGAAATCGAACTGCTCGATGTCAAGGACCTCCGCGCCGCTGAAGTGGTGCCGAGCCTGGCCTCGCCAGAAGAGTTCGCCAAGGCCGGCGTCGATCGTCAGGCGTTTCTCAATGACCTGACCTTTACCACCGAGCTCAATGCCAGTGGCAAAAGCGTGCTGCGCGTGACATCGAGCAAGCCGTTGACCGAACCGATGGTCAAATTCCTGGTGCAGGTGATGTGGCCCAATGGCCGCTTGCTGCGCGATTACAGTGTGCTGCTCGATCCCTCGAAGTTCTCCCCGCAAACCGCTGAAGCCGCCGCTCAGCCAGCGCCGGCTCAAGCCGCGGCTGGCAATTCGGCGCAGCACACCACCGCTGCTCGCGACACCCTGTGGGAGATCGCCTCGAAGGTCCGTAACGGCGCCTCGATCCAGCAGACCATGCTGGCGATTCAGGCAATGAACCCCGATGCCTTTATCGACGGCAATATCAACCGCCTGAAAACCGGCCAGGTGCTGCGTCTGCCGGATGCTGCTCAGAGCGCCAGCCTACCGCAACCCCAGGCCATTACCGAAGTGGCCGCACAGAATACCGCCTGGCGTCAGGGTCGTCGTCTGGTCGCAAAACCGCGGCAACTGGACGCCACCAAGCGAGGAGGTGGCGATGCCACTTCCTCACAGCCGGCCAGAGATAAATTGAGCCTGGTTTCCGCCGAATCCGGTAAAGCCGGCAAAGGCGCCGCGGGCGACAGCCAGGCGCTGAACGACAAACTCGCGGTCGCCTCGGAAAGCCTCGATACGACCCGGCGTGGCAACACCGAGCTGAAAAGCCGCATGACCGAACTGCAAAGTCAGATGGACAAGCTCCAGCGCCTGATCGAGCTGAAGAATAATCAGTTGGCCAAGTTGCAGGCCGAAGGTCCGGGCGCTGCTCAGCCTTCAGCGCCGATGTCGGCTGAGTTGGCCGCTGATCCTCAAGCGGCCCAGGCTGGCGCGACACCACCGGCCGATGCGACAGCCGATGCTGCCACGCCGGCCGCCGTACCTGCCGAGGCACCGGTTCAAGAAGCGTCGCCGCCTGCAGAACCTGCAGAAGAAGCCAAATTCAATGAACTGCTGACCAGTCCGTTGCTGATGGGACTGGTGGGTGGCGGTGCCATTGTGGTTCTGTTTTTGTTGCTGTTGCTGGCCCGTCGTCGCAAAGCCCAGCAGGAAGCCGAAAAGCATCTGCGCATGGCGCGGGCCCTGGCCGACGAACCGGAGTTTTCTGGTGCTCTGGACCTGGATCTGCCGCCAAACAGCTTCGAAGGCATTGAAGTTCCACCGCCAAGCGTCAAGCTCACTCCAGCTCCAGCTCCAGCTCCAGCTCCAGCTCCAGCTCCAGCTCCAGCTCCAACTCCAACTCTTATCGCTCCAGTGGTCGTTGTGCCACCGATTGCCGCACCTTTGGTGGCTCGGGCAGCCGAGCGCTCCGATGACGTTCTGGCCCAGGCGCAATCGCATATCCAGCGCGGTGCCCTGAATCAGGCTGCCGACCTGCTGCAAAAAGCCATCAAGGAGGAGCCGCAACGCAGTGACCTGCGCTTGAAGCTGATGGAAGTCTATGGTGAGCAGGGCGATCGCGATGCCTTTGTCGCTCAAGAGCGTCAATTGGTGGCCAACGGCAAGAATTACGCTGAAGTCGAACAGCTGAAAAGCCGCTTCCCGGCGATGGTTGCAGTGGCGGCCGCCAGCGGTATCGCCGCGGCGGCGGTGGCTGCCGAGCTGGACGCGCAATACGTCAAGGATCTGTTGCTGGATGAGCCAGAGGCGCCAGCGCCGGCCGCTGTTGCAGCGGCGGACGAACTCGGTAGCGACTTTGATCTGAGCCTGGATGAGCCCGAGGTGCCGGTACCGACTGCTGTTGCTGCGGCGGAGGAGCTTGATAGCGACTTTGATCTGAGCCTGGATGAGCCAGAGGTGCCGGCGCCGACTGCTGTTGCAGCGGCGGACGAACTCGGTAGCGACTTTGATCTGAGCCTGGATGAGCCCGAGGTGCCGGTACCGACTGCTGTTGCTGCGGCGGAGGAGCTTGATAGCGACTTTGATCTGAGCCTGGATGAGCCAGAGGTGCCGGCGCCGACTGCTGTTGCTGCGGCGGATGAGCTTGATAGCGACTTTGATCTGAGTCTGGATGATCTGGAATCGGCTTCTCCGGCGGTGGTTGCGCCAGTGCCGGAACCAGCGCCAGAGCGAGAACCAGTACCAGAACCAGAACCAGAGGCAGAACTTGATGCCTTTCCGTTGGACGACGATTTGAGCTTCGAAGCGGTTTTGCAGCAGCAGACCGAAGCGAAGGAAAGTCCGGAAGACTTGTCGGAATTCGATCTTGACCTTGGTGGCGACATGCCGGCCGAGACTCTGGCCGATGACGAGTTCCTGCTGAGTCTTGAGGATGAGGTGAAAGCGCCAGCGGTAGCTGCGGCGCCGACGGTGAGCGAGACACCCATCGAAGATTTCGATCTGCTGGATGATTTCGATTTGTTCCTGGCCGATGAAATCGATGCCCCGGCCGAGCCGGACGCGCTCGCCACCGAACCGGGTGACGTCAACGCCGAGCTGGAGCGCCTGTCGCAAAGCCTTGAACAACCGCCTATCGCGCAGCCGTTTGCCGAGCCACGCTTCACCGCCGAGGATGCAGCGGCCGCGGCCGCCTCCGACGAGCTGGAGTTCGATTTCCTCTCCGGTACCGATGAAGTGGCTACCAAGCTGGACCTGGCCCAGGCTTACATCGACATGGGCGACAGCGATGGTGCGCGGGATATTCTCAGTGAGGTCCTCAGCGAGGGCGATGACGGTCAGAAGAGCGAAGCCAAACAATTGTTGAAGCGTTTGGCTGGATAAAGTGTAATTGCTTTAACAACAACGGCAGCCATTGAGGCTGCCGTTGTTGTTTCCAGTCGCCTGGGACGCCACCTTCGGGCGAGCGCCAATGCCCCCGTAGCAGCTGCCGAAGGCTGCGTCCGGCTGCGCAGCAGTCGTAAATCCTGCTTGCACGGTTTGTCTGGAATACCGCAGTGCCTGATTTTACGACTGCTGCGCAGCCGGACGCAGGCTTCGGCAGCTGCTACGGCATTGGGGCGAGCCCACAAGAATGGCGTGCGCCGCCAAAAGATCGCAGCCTGCGGCAGCTCCTACGGGTTTTGCATGGGCCTGATATGTATGGCGTCCGGGGTCTGCGGCCGTATAATGGGCGCCTTTGCGTACATCAGCAGGCTGTAACTCCTTGGCAAATATAGATAACGCGGCCGCCGAAAGGGCGGCCGCAGGCTTTTTCAGGATCGCTCTGGGTGTTGAATACAAGGGTTCGCGTTACTGCGGCTGGCAGCGGCAGGCTTCCGGTGTCTTGACGGTGCAGGAAACCCTTGAAAATGCCTTGTCCAAAGTCGCCGATTCACCGGTATCGCTAATGTGCGCCGGGCGCACCGACGCTGGCGTGCATGCCTGCGGGCAAGTGGTGCACTTCGATACCCGGGCCGAACGCTCGATGAAAGCCTGGACCATGGGTGCCAATATCAATCTGCCCCATGACATCAGCGTGAGCTGGGCCAAGGTCATGCCGGCGGATTTCCATGCGCGCTTCAAGGCGATTGCCCGGCGCTACCGTTATGTGATCTACAACGACCAGATTCGTCCGGCGCATTTGAATCAGGAAATTACCTGGAACCATCGTCCGCTGGACGTACAGCGCATGGCCGCAGCCGCCGCGCATCTGGTCGGGACTCACGATTTCAGTGCCTTTCGCGCCGGTCAGTGCCAGGCCAAGTCGCCGGTCAAGAAGCTCCACCATCTGCGGGTGACCCAGCACGGCAAGATGATCGTGCTGGATATCCGCGCGGGCTCCTTCCTGCATCATATGGTGCGCAACATCGCCGGGGTGCTGATGACCATCGGTGCCGGTGAGCGCCCGGTGGAGTGGGCCAGGGAAGTGCTGGAAAGCCGCGTGCGGCGAACTGGAGGGGTCACGGCACATCCCTACGGGCTGTATCTGGTACAGGTCGAGTACCACGACGAATTTGAATTGCCCGAGCGCTTCATCGGTCCACATTTCCTTACCGGTTTCTCGGAACTTGACGGCTGACGCCCGGAAAAGCATTTGTTACCATCCGGGACTTTCTCGGATAAGTCCTGAGGTTCCAACGATATGGCAGCCGTTCGCAGCAAGATTTGCGGGATTACCCGCATAGAAGATGCGCTGGCAGCAGTCGAAGCCGGGGCGGATGCCATTGGTCTGGTGTTTTATGCCAAAAGCCCGCGAGCGGTGAATGTGCAGCAGGCGCGGGCGATCATCGCCGCATTGCCGCCATTCGTGACCACAGTCGGCCTGTTCGTCAATGCCAGTCGTTGCGAGCTTGGTGAAATCCTCGATGCGGTGCCGCTGGATCTGCTGCAGTTTCACGGCGACGAAACACCGGCCGATTGCGAAGGCTACCACCGGCCCTACATCAAGGCGCTGCGGGTCAAGGCCGGCGATGACATCGCGGCCGGTTGCAAGGCTTACACGGGGGCCAGCGGGATTTTGCTCGATACCTATGTCGAAGGCATTCCCGGTGGTACGGGCGAAGCCTTCGACTGGTCGCTGGTGCCGCAGGGCTTGAGCAAGCCGATTATCCTGGCAGGCGGATTGACGGCGAGCAACGTGGCTGAGGCCATCGCCCGGGTCCATCCCTATGCGGTGGACGTCAGCGGCGGGGTGGAGCAGAGCAAGGGGATCAAGGATCACGGGAAGATTCGCGCATTCATGCAGGCTGTACGCAGTAGTACGTAGCCGATGTGACGGCTGGCAGTCTGCCGCCGTCCAACACCACTGTACAAAACAGGCTGGCACAGTCGTACAAAAAACAGTCCGGCACCGTTACCGGGCAGGCCGAAATCGAAGTGGCAACCGCTCTGGAGCGAGTTGTCTAGAGGGCTGAGGAACGATTCGCCACGGGCAGGTCAAGCCTCGGCTGACCGCGGTAGCGAACGAATCATCGCCGCACACATGAATTTAGCTCAAGGGCATACTCGGGGCTTCGAACGTACAGCGTTCGGGCCGCCGGTACTGGAGAAAGAAAGCATGAGCAACTGGTTGGTAGACAAACTGATCCCTTCGATCATGCGTTCCGAGGTGAAGAAAAGCTCGGTGCCTGAAGGTCTATGGCACAAATGCCCGTCCTGCGAGGCTGTGCTTTATCGTCCGGAGCTGGAAAAGACCCTGGACGTTTGCCCCAAGTGCAACCACCACATGCGCATCGGCGCCCGCGCCCGCATCGACATCTTCCTCGACGCTGAAGGCCGTGCCGAGCTGGGTGCCGACCTGGAGCCGGTCGATCGCTTGAAATTCCGCGACGGCAAGAAGTACAAGGACCGCCTGACCGCGGCCCAGAAGCAGACCGGTGAGAAGGACGCGCTGATCTCCATGAGCGGCACCCTGCTGGGGATGCCGGTAGTGGTTGCGGCCTTCGAGTTCTCTTTCATGGGCGGCTCGATGGGTGCCATCGTTGGCGAGCGTTTTGTACGCGCCGCCAACTACGCCCTGGAACACCGCTGCCCGATGATCTGCTTTGCCGCGTCCGGCGGTGCCCGGATGCAGGAAGCGCTGATTTCCCTGATGCAAATGGCCAAGACCTCGGCGGTTCTGGCGCGTCTGCGTGAAGAAGGCATTCCGTTCATCTCGGTGCTGACCGACCCGGTCTACGGTGGTGTCTCCGCCAGTCTGGCGATGCTCGGTGATGTGATCGTCGGCGAGCCTAAAGCCCTGATCGGTTTCGCCGGCCCACGCGTCATCGAGCAGACCGTCCGTGAAAAACTGCCGGAAGGCTTCCAGCGCAGCGAGTTCCTGTTGGAACACGGCGCCATCGACATGATCATCGCCCGTCAGGAGCTGCGTCCGCGCCTGGGTAACCTGCTGGCGCAATTGATGGGTGTGCCGACTCCGGTGTTCGTGGCCGCGGCCATCGAGCCGATCGTGGTTCCACCGGTGCCTGCAAACATATGACCGAACGTACCCTGGGCGACTGGCTCGCCTACCTTGAACAATTGCATTCGTCGGCCATCGACATGGGCCTTGAGCGCTCGCAAGAGGTCGCTTCGCGGATGGGCCTGGGCAAGCCGGCGCCTCGGGTGATCACGGTTACGGGTACCAACGGCAAAGGTTCTACCTGTGCGTTCGTGGCGTCCTTGCTGCGAGCCCAGGGACTCAAGGTCGGCGTCTACAGCTCGCCGCACCTGCTGCGCTACAACGAGCGGGTTCAGATCAACGGCGTCGAAGCCACTGATGTCGAGCTGTGCCAGGCCTTCGTCGCGGTCGAGGCCGGGCGTGGCGAAATCTCCCTGACGTATTTCGAGATGGGCACTCTGGCGGCGTTCTGGCTGTTCCAGCGTGCCGGTCTGGATGCGGTGGTGCTGGAAGTCGGCCTGGGTGGGCGCCTTGATGCAGTCAACCTGGTGGATTCCGACCTCGCGCTGGTCACCAGCATCGGTGTCGATCACACAGACTACCTCGGCGATAGCCGTGAGTCGGTGGCCTTCGAAAAGGCCGGCATTTTCCGCCAGGGCGCGCCAGCGCTGTGCGGCGATCTGAATCCTCCTCAACCCCTGCTGGACAAGGCCCGCGAGTTGGGTTGCCGGTTTTTCCTGCGCGGTCGCGATTTCGACCTGGGTATCACCGAGCACAACTGGCAATGGCGCGGCCTTGATGCGCAGGGCCAGGCGGTTGAGCTACATGATTTGCCATTGCTCGATCTGCCCATGGAAAACGCGGCGCTGGCGTTGCAGGCGTATCTGCTGCTCGGTTTGCCCTGGCAGGCGGAGCAGATTGCCGAGGCGCTGAAACAGACTCGAGTCGTCGGGCGTCTGGATCGACGGCAGATCGACTGGCACGGCAAACGCCTACACTTGCTGCTGGATGTGGGTCACAACCCGCATGCCGCCGAGTATCTGGCCCATCGTCTGGCGCGTCGGCCGTTGGTCGGCAGGCGTCTGGCGGTGTTCGGTTTGCTGGCGGACAAGGATCTTGACGGAGTTCTCGGCGCATTGAGTGCTTGTGTTCAGCAGTGGGCAGTCGCTGCGCTGGATACTGCGCGCAGTCGTCCGGTCGCGGATCTGCAGGCGGCCTTGCAGAACCTTGGTGCGTCGGTGACGTCCTATGAGAGTGTCACTGCCGCGCTGGAAGGGCAGTGTGCGCAAGCGACAGTCGAGGATGAGATTCTGTTGTTCGGATCATTTTATTGTGTCGCCGAGGCTCTCCAATGGCTGGCCCGGCACTCCACGGAGGAGGCTGCAAATGGCTTTGCTGGATAACGCTTACAAGCAGCGGATGGTCGGAGCTCTGGTTCTGGTGGCATTGGCAGTGATTTTTCTGCCGATGCTGTTCTCCCGTGAGGATGAGCAGCGCCAGATAACCGTTCAAGCCCCGGCCGCACCTCAAGCGCCTGCCATGCCGCAGGTTCAGGTCGAGCCGGTTATCGTGCCCGAGCCGCAAAGCCTGCCGCAGGAGCCGGTACCGAGCGATGAGGAAATTGCTCAGGAACAACCGTCGATGCCGATTGCGCCGGCTGTACCGGTCGCTCCTGCGCCGCCGGTCACCACCAGCAAGCCTGTCGCGCCGCCTGCGGCTCCCAAGCCGTCTGTCCCGCCGACCAAGCCGGATGTGAGCCAGAGCCGGGTCGATGCCAATGGTCTGTCGGTCAGTTGGTCGGTGCAGTTGGCCAGCCTGTCCAGCCGGGAAAGTGCCGAGAGTCTGCAGAAGAGCCTGCGCAGCCAGGGCTATAACGCCTATATTCGTACCGCCAACGGCAAGAATCGGGTATTCGTCGGGCCGCTGATCGAGCGCGCTGAAGCCGATCGCCTGCGGGACTTGCTCGGTCGTCAGAAGAACCTCAAGGGTTTTGTGGTGCGTTTCCAGCCAGAACGCGGCTGATGGATCAGGGGCGCCACGTTACTCGTAGCAGCTGCCGAAGGCTGCGTTCGGCTGCGCAGCAGTCGTAAAACCAGGCATCTCGGTCATTCAGATAAACCGAGAAAGCCGAATTCACGACTGCTGCGCAGCCGAACGCAGGCTGCGCCAGCTGCTGCGCAGGTCGTGTTGTCGCCCAAGGCTATCGAGCCGATTTGAAATGCACTGACAATCGCCGCTTACCGACAGGCATGCGCTTCTGCTAAAATACGCCGCCTTATCTGTCCGTAGGCTGCACTGTGCCATTTACCTGGGTTGACTGGGCGATCGTTGCAATCATCGCCATCTCCGCTTTGATCAGTTTGAGCCGCGGCTTCGTCAAAGAAGCACTGTCGTTGCTCACCTGGATCATCGCAGGAGTCGTAGCCTGGCTATTTGGTGGCTCATTGTCACAGTACCTCACCGGATACATCGAAACACCTTCGGCTCGCGTGATCGCGGGCTGCGCCATCATGTTTGTCGCCACCTTACTGGTAGGCGCAATGATCAATTATCTTATCGGCGAACTGGTTCGCGTCACCGGCCTGTCCGGGACCGACCGGTTTCTCGGCACGGCCTTCGGCGCAGCGCGTGGCGCGTTGCTGGTGGTCGTGGCGGTCGGGCTGTTGAGCCTGGGGCCGGTACAGCAGGACGGGTGGTGGCAACAGTCACAGCTCGTGCCAAAATTTCTATTGGTTGCAGACTGGTCCAAAAACCTGATTCTCGGGTGGAGCAGTCAGTGGCTTGCCAGTGGTATCAGCGTACCCGCTGAGATACCGTTCAAGGAGCACCTCTTGCCGACGGCCAAAACGCCTCAGTGAGTAGTGTTCAGTTCAGATCCATTAAGTAGGGGTTGCGTCGCATGTGTGGCATCGTCGGTATCGTCGGTAAGTCGAACGTCAATCAGGCGCTGTATGACGCGCTAACCGTCCTCCAGCACCGCGGCCAGGACGCTGCCGGTATCGTGACCAGCCATGACGGCCGGTTATTCCTGCGCAAGGACAACGGCCTGGTCCGTGATGTATTCCATCAACGGCATATGCAGCGCCTGGTCGGCCACATGGGCATTGGCCATGTGCGTTACCCGACCGCGGGCAGCTCGACTTCGGCTGAAGCTCAACCGTTTTACGTCAACTCGCCGTATGGCATCACCCTGGCGCACAACGGCAACCTGACCAACGTTGAACAGCTGGCCAAGGAGATTTACGAATCTGACCTGCGCCACGTCAACACCAACTCCGATTCGGAAGTCCTGCTCAACGTGTTCGCTCACGAACTGGCCCAGCGCGGCAAGTTGCAGCCGACCGAAGAAGACGTGTTCGCCGCGGTCACCGACGTGCACAACCGTTGCGTCGGTGGTTACGCGGTAGTCGCGATGATCACCGGTTATGGCATCGTCGGTTTCCGTGATCCGAACGGCATCCGTCCGATCGTCTTCGGCCAGCGTCATACCGACGAAGGCGTCGAGTACATGATCGCTTCGGAAAGCGTGTCCCTGGACGTGCTCGGCTTCACCCTGATCCGCGACCTGGCGCCGGGCGAAGCGGTCTACATCACCGAAGACGGCAAGCTGCACACCCGTCAGTGCGCGACCAACCCGAAACTCAGCCCGTGCATCTTCGAGCACGTCTATCTGGCGCGCCCGGATTCGATCATCGACGGGGTTTCGGTGTACAAGGCTCGCCTGCGCATGGGCGAGAAGCTCGCCGACAAGATCCTGCGCGAGCGTCCGGATCATGACATCGACGTGGTCATCCCGATTCCGGACACCAGCCGCACCTCGGCACTGGAGTTGGCCAACCACCTGGGCGTGAAGTTCCGCGAAGGTTTCGTGAAGAACCGCTACATCGGCCGGACCTTCATCATGCCGGGCCAGGCCGCACGGAAAAAATCCGTACGCCAGAAGCTCAACGCCATTGAACTCGAATTCCGCGGCAAGAACGTGATGCTGGTGGACGACTCCATCGTTCGCGGCACCACCTGCAAGCAGATCATTCAGATGGCCCGTGAAGCGGGTGCGAAGAATGTCTACTTCTGCTCGGCGGCTCCGGCGGTTCGCTACCCGAACGTTTATGGTATCGACATGCCAAGCGCCCACGAACTGATCGCGCACAATCGCAGCACCCAGGACGTCGCGGATCTGATCGGCGCGGACTGGCTGGTCTACCAGGACCTGTCGGACCTGATCGAAGCGGTCGGCGGCGGCAAGGTCAAGATCGAGAACTTCGACTGTGCGGTATTCGACGGCAAGTACGTGACCGGCGACATCGACGAGGCTTACCTGAACAAGATCGAGCAGGCGCGCAACGATGCCTCCAAGGTCAAGACCCAGGCTGTCAGCGCGATTATCGACCTGTACAACAACTGATTTAGATATCAAGACTAAGGAGTAGGCAGCATGAGTCAGGATTGGGATGCCGGTCGGCTGGACAGCGACCTCGATGGCGTAGCTTTCGATACCCTGGCCGTGCGCGCCGGTCAGCACCGAACGCCGGAAGGCGAGCACGGTGATCCGATGTTCTTCACCTCCAGTTACGTGTTCCGCACGGCCGCCGATGCGGCTGCGCGGTTCGCCGGTGAAGTGCCGGGCAACGTCTATTCCCGTTACACCAACCCGACAGTGCGGGCGTTCGAAGAACGCATCGCTGCGCTGGAAGGTGCCGAACAGGCTGTAGCCACTGCCACTGGCATGGCCGCGATCCTTGCGGTGGTGATGAGCCTGTGCAGTGCCGGCGATCATGTGCTGGTGTCGCGCAGTGTGTTCGGCTCGACCATCAGCCTGTTCGACAAGTATTTCAAGCGTTTTGGTATCGAAGTCGATTACGTGCCCCTGGCGCAGTTGTCCGGCTGGGATGCGGCGATCAAGGCCAATACCAAATTGCTGTTCGTTGAATCACCGTCCAACCCCCTGGCGGAGCTGGTGGATATCGCGGCCTTGTCCGAGATTGCCCACGCCAAGGGCGCGCTGCTGGTGGTCGACAACTGCTTCTGCACGCCGGCGTTGCAGCAGCCGTTGAAACTGGGTGCCGACATCGTGGTGCATTCGGCCACCAAGTTCATCGATGGCCAGGGCCGTTGCATGGGCGGCGTGGTCGCCGGTCGCAGCGAACAGATGAAAGAAGTGGTGGGTTTCCTGCGCACCGCCGGGCCGAGCCTGAGTCCGTTCAACGCCTGGATCTTCCTCAAGGGCCTGGAAACCTTGAGCCTGCGCATGCGTGCTCATTGCGCCAATGCGCAGATCCTGGCCGAGTGGCTGGAGCAGCAGGAGGGCATCGAGAAAGTGCATTACGCCGGCCTCAAGAGCCATCCGCAGCACGAACTGGCCCTGCGTCAGCAGCGCGGCTTCGGTGCGGTGGTGAGTTTCGAGGTCAAGGGCGGCAAAGACGGCGCCTGGCGCTTTATCGATGCGACCCGGCTGATTTCGATTACGGCCAACCTGGGTGACAGCAAAACCACCATCACCCACCCGAGCACCACCTCTCACGGCCGTCTAGCGCCGCAAGAGCGTGAGGCAGCGGGGATTCGCGACAGCCTGATCCGGGTTGCGGTCGGTCTGGAAGATGTCGGCGACTTGCAGGCCGATCTGGCGCGTGGGCTGGCTGCCTTGTGATCGAGATGTCCATGGCGGCGGGTAGCACCCATGGGCGTGTCGCGCTGGTCACCGGCGCGGCGCGTGGCATTGGTCTGGGGATTGCGGCCTGGCTGATCAGCGAAGGCTGGCAGGTGGTGCTGACGGACCTGGATCGGGTGCGTGGTTCGAAGGTCGCCAAGGTCCTCGGCGAAAGCGCCTGGTTCATCAGCATGGACGTGGCGGACGAGCGGCAGGTCGCCGTGGGCGTTGCCGAGGTGCTCGGGCAGTTCGGGCGCCTGGATGCGTTGGTGTGCAACGCGGCGGTGGCCGATCCGCACAACATCACCCTGGAATGCCTTGATCTGGCTTACTGGAATCGCGTTCTGGCGGTAAACCTCAGCGGGCCGATGTTGCTGGCCAAGCACTGCGCGCCTTACCTGCGTGCTCACGCCGGGGTCATCGTCAATCTGGCCTCGACCCGGGCCGGACAGTCAGAGCCTGATTCAGAGGCCTATGCGGCGAGCAAGGGTGGATTGCTGGCGCTGACCCATGCCCTGGCGATCAGCCTTGGCCCGGAGATCCGGGTCAATGCGGTCAGTCCCGGCTGGATCGATGCCCGAGACCCGTCTGTGCGGCGTGCCGAGCCGCTGACGGACGCTGATCATGCTCAGCACCCGGCGGGCAGGGTAGGGACCGTGGAAGACGTGGCGGCGATGGTGGCCTGGCTGCTGTCGAAGAATGCAGGTTTCGTCACCGGCCAGGAGTTTGTGGTCGATGGCGGCATGACCAAGAAGATGGTCTACCTGTAGGAGCGCAGCTTGCTCGCGATGCGGTTAGTGCGATGGGGCGGTTCGAAAGAAAGGCTGTCCCGAAAAGATGACCGATTTTGTCTTTTTCAGAAAAACTTCAAGCAGGCTATTGACTTAGCTTCGATATCTGCGTAAATTTCGCGGCCTCAACGAAGCAAAGGGTGATTAGCTCAGCTGGGAGAGCATCTGCCTTACAAGCAGAGGGTCGGCGGTTCGATCCCGTCATCACCCACCACTTCTTGAGAGTTTTGCGAAAGCAAGACGGAAGCTGTCAAAAGCCTCCACCGACGCGCAGCGGTAGTTCAGTCGGTTAGAATACCGGCCTGTCACGCCGGGGGTCGCGGGTTCGAGTCCCGTCCGCTGCGCCATATTTTCCAGATCGGGTTTACCCGGTTTGAGATTGAAAAGCCTCGAAGCTTTCCAGTCAGACGATTTCAAAGGTTCAAATGGACGCAAGTCCAAGCGATACGCAGCGGTAGTTCAGTCGGTTAGAATACCGGCCTGTCACGCCGGGGGTCGCGGGTTCGAGTCCCGTCCGCTGCGCCATATCTGCCTCAAGGCCCACTGAACGCCTTGAAGCTACGAAGAAAGCCACTGGCTTCTTCTGATTGATAGCAAAGACCCTGGTCGAAAGACCGGGGTTTTTTGTATCTGGAATTCGGCTTTCCCTTGCCTCCTGTTCCATACCCCCCAAAAGATACCCTTGCAGGCATGCGCGGTCGGCGTAGGAGCTGCCGCAGGCTGCGATCTTTTGATCTTTGCGATGGTGGTACCCGCGAAAAAGATCGCACCCTGCGCCAGTTCCTACGGGGAATCAGAAGCCGTACTTGTCCCGCAGGCCGTAATACCAGGCGCCTAATGCAGCGAATGGCGTGCGCAGCAATTGTCCGCCAGGGAAGGGGTAGTGCGGCAGGTCGGCAAAGGCGTCAAAACGCTCTGCCTGGCCGCGCAGGGCTTCGGCCAGGACCTTGCCTGCCAGATGCGTGTACGTCACGCCATGGCCGCTACAGCCTTGGGAGTAGTAGATGTTGTCGCCCAGGCGTCCGACCTGTGGCAGACGCGACAGGGTCAGCAGGAAATTGCCGGTCCAGGCGTAACCGATCTTCACATCCTTGAGCTGCGGGAAGGCCTTGAGCATCTTCGGTCGAATGATCGCTTCGATATTCGCCGGATCCCGCGCGCCATAGACCACGCCACCGCCGAAAATCAGGCGCTTGTCACCCGAGAGCCGGTAATAGTCGAGCAGGTAATTACAGTCTTCGACGCAATAGTCCTGAGGCAGCAGGCTTTTCGCCAATTCATCGCCAAGGGGCTCGGTAGTGATGACCTGAGTGCCGCATGGCATCGACTTGGCCGCCAGCTCCGGAACCAGATGGCCCAGGTAGGCGTTACCGGCAACGATGACAAATTTGGCCCGGACCTTGCCCTGGGGCGTATGCACCACCGGATTGGCCCCGCGCTCGATGCGAACGGCCGGCGACTGCTCATAAATAGTCCCGCCCAACGACTCCACCGCAGCGGCTTCGCCAAGAGCGAGATTGAGCGGGTGCATGTGCCCGCCACTCATATCGAGCATGCCACCGATGTACTGATCACAGGCCACCACTTCGCGTATGCGGCGTTGATCGAGCATTTCCAGCTGGGTATGGCCATAACGCTCCCAGAGACGCTTCTGCGCCTCCAGGTGGCCCATCTGCTTGGCGGTGATCGCGGCGAACACACCCCCGTCCTTCAAATCGCACTGAATCTGATACTTGGCCACACGCTCACGAATGATCCTGCCACCCTCGAACGCCATCTGCCCGATCAGTTGCGCCTGCCTGGGCCCGACGCTGCGCTCGATCACATCGATATCGCGGCTGTAGCTGTTGACGATCTGGCCGCCATTACGACCCGAGGCGCCGAAGCCGACCTTGGCCGCTTCCAGGACTGTTACCCGAAAACCACTCTCCAGCAGGAACAGCGCACTGGAGAGGCCGGTATAACCGGCACCGATCACACAGACGTCAGTCTCTACGTCATCCTGCAGCAATGGACGCGGCGTTACCGCGTTGGCCGATGCGGCGTAATAGGAATCGGGGTAGGGGGTGTTCGCCATCCTGCGGCCTCTGTTTAATATATTTTACGAGTGCATCGATCCTACCTGAGTTGAAAAACGGCTGCCAGCCAGGGAAAAATCTTGTTTGTCGCGCTTAAATTAAAAAATTCGCATATTCATAGGCTTAGCCGCAAAAAAGGTGTTGACACCCCTCCGCAATTCCGTAGAATGCCGCCACACAGCAGGCACGTAGCTCAGTTGGTTAGAGCACCACCTTGACATGGTGGGGGTCGTTGGTTCGAGTCCAATCGCGCCTACCAAACAAAATCCGCTCTGCTGGGCGGTCTGGAAGGGCTCACCGAAAGGTGGGCCCTTTTTTGTTGCCTGCGATTTGCAAAACTTTTGCAATACTCCACTCAAAACGCCAGCTCGGCGCCCACCACCGGGAGTCGATTACTTTTTCTTCGTATCCCTCCTGATAGTGCTTCGTTTCGTCCGCATGCCCTAATGCCTTGCAGCAACTCAAAAGATCCTGGATCAGAGGGGGGTTACCTCTGCCACTCGTCAACTCAATCGCACCTCGTCCTCAGTCCCGACTTCAAACCTGTACGGCCCAGAATTGCTGGACCTTAATAGTGAGGTGCGTATGTCTACCGATTCGAGTTTCGAAGACAAGAAAATGCCAGGCTCTGTTCCTGCGAAACCAGAGTCGGGCACAGACAGGCCGCCGTTGGATCCTGTACGTCCCGGCAAATACGATCCGCTGGGCCGCCCGGACGACGTATCGAAGGAGCGCCCCGAAGACTGGATAGACCCCGCTGACAGGGACCTGCCGGCGGCAGATGAACAGTCACCGTTATCTGACGACAGGCGATAACTACCAAAGCCCGGCCATTGAGTCGCAATGCTGTTCACTTAAGCTCGGGTTTCAGGCACACACACACAGGCGTAGCGAGGGGGCGGTGGATCAAGAGCCGGTCGGCTTGTATTTTGTTGATTGGGTACATATCCGTTGCTGCGGTCACGGCGACTCAGGGTTCCGCCCTTACGGCGGGTCACTTGGAAAAGCCCCAAGTAACCAAGGGCTCTTGCCCCTTTCGTTCG